>DCLA01000118.1:63027-63414 GCA_002320815.1 Myxococcales bacterium UBA1660 | reverse complement strand
CTGACGCCGCCCTGCAGGTCCAGCACCGGCTCAGTCAGTAGAGGCGCCCGCCGCACTCACGAGACGGAGTGCGGCGGGCTGGGGCCTCTTCGGGGACCAGAGCGGCCGGTTGCGTGCTACTTCTCGAGGAGCGACGCGGCGGCCTTCGCGACCACCCGGAGGGCGAATCGCTGGGCGTCGGTGAGCTCCCCCGAGGCGGCCAGCTCGCGCACCTCGTCGAGGGCATCCGCAAGGGCGAGGTCCCCGAGGCTGGAGTGTCCAGCGCTGTGCGCGGATCCTCTACTTCCTTCGGGGTTCTCCGTGTCCCTTTGTGGTCCCGCGCCTCCCGTAACTACCCGGAAAGACTCGTTTGACGCATGGCTCGGGCGGCTCTCTCTCCCGCCCTCG
>DCLA01000118.1:0-62728 GCA_002320815.1 Myxococcales bacterium UBA1660 | reverse complement strand
GGGCGGCTCTCTCTCCCGCCCTCGCGCTCTCAGCGTCGGGCGAGCGTCTCGGCGGGCTGCTCGGCGCGGGCGAGGGCATCGCTGGCCTCGGCGCGCTCGGCGCGGGCGTCGGCGACCCAATCCCAGAGGCCGTTGAAGTCCCGGCACTGACCGTCGTCCTCGGGGCAGTAGATGCGCACGTGGAAGTGGTTCAGGTGGGGGTGCGCGCCGCGCTTGGGGACGCGCATGACCACGGAGGCCCGGTGCCGGAGGTCGTCGCTCACGCCGCTCTCGCGAGCGTAGTCCAGGAGCCAGCGGCGGATGCGCACGTTGATCAGCGCGATGTTGAGGTCGGCCTCCTCGTCGGTGAGGAGCGCTTCGATGATCTTCCAGTTGCGGGCGACGTCGAAGGTGAGGGTCTTGCCGTCGACCACGGCGGTCTTGTCGGCGCGCACGTTGATGAGGCGGCTGGGCTCGTAGGGCAGCCCGTCCTCGTCGACCCAGTAGAAGCCGAAGTCGACGTCGCGGCCGTTCTCGTGGGAGCTGTGACCCACGATGTCGCCGCCCTCCTCCTGGGAGAGCTCACCGACCGTGAGGCGCACGCCGGGGTTCTCGGCGGCGACCTTGCGGGCGACGCGGCCGACCACGCCAACGAGCTCGTCGGTGCCCCAGAAGTTGCAGTTCTGCGCGTCCACGTGGTGGACGAACTCGGACTCGCCGAGGAACTGGGCGTCGCTCAGACGACCGCGCGTCGGCGTGCCGTACGAGAGCGAGGTGTAGCTCGGGACCACGGCCTCGTCACAGCCGCTCGGGGCGGCGCGATGGCCGACCGGTACGGCGGGGGCGATGCGGGTCGCTGGGGTCGGCTCGGACGCGCGGGGTGTGGAGCGCGGAGCCGATGCCACGGTGCGCTCGGTGACGGGCGCGGTCGTCGTGGCCGGGGTGGTGGCGATGTGGATGGGGAGGACGAAGAAGGGCAGGAAGGCCAGTGAGAGAGACTGCATTCTCGCTCCAGACGCTCGGGCGGCGGGTCCGGGACATCCGGGGCCGCGACGTCGTGGTTGTCCTCAATTTGTGTCGCATCTTCGCCACGTCAACCATGGGCGTGGGACTTTCTGCTACACAGAATCTTAAGAAAACCCTGGTTTTATCGAGGAATTCGGCCTTCTTGGCCTTCAGGGATCGTCTCGGCATCCCCGTTGCAACGGACACCTTCCGGGGCTATGGAACCGGCACCCATGACCCTATCCGACCACGCCAAAGCCACCGTGGGGGCCCGCCTGAGCCACCTGCGACTGCTCGAGGCGGAGAGCATCCACATCATCCGCGAGGCGGCCGCGGAGTTCGATCGACCGGTGATGCTCTACAGCATCGGCAAGGACTCCTCCGTGATGCTGCGGCTCGCGGAGAAGGCCTTCGCGCCGGGTCCGATCCCCTTCCCGCTGATGCACGTCAACACGACGTTCAAGTTCCGCGAGATGATCTCCTTCCGCGACCAGACCGCGAAGGACGTGGGCTTCAAGCTCATCGAGCACATCAACCTCGAGGGCAAAGAGCAGGACGTGAACCCGTTCGACTTCGGGAGCGCGCGGTACACGGACATCATGAAGACGGTCGCCCTGAAGCAGGCGCTGTCCAAGTACCAGTTCGACTGCGCGTTCGGCGGCGCCCGCCGCGACGAGGAGCGCAGCCGCGCCAAGGAGCGCATCTACTCCTTCCGCGACGAGCACCACCAGTGGGACCCGAAGAACCAGCGGCCCGAGCTGTGGAACCTCTACAACGGCCGCATCCGCAAGGGTGAGAGCGTCCGCGCGTTCCCGATCTCCAACTGGACCGAGCTCGACGTGTGGCTCTACATCCTGGTGGAGCAGATCCCCATCGTGCCCCTCTACCTCGCCGCCGAGCGGCCGGTGGTCGAGCGCGAAGGCACGCTGATCATGGTGGACGACGACCGTCTGCCGCTGAAGCCCGGCGAGAAGCCGGAGATGAAGAAGGTCCGTTTCCGGACCCTTGGCTGCTACCCGCTGACGGGCGCCGTCGAGTCCGAGGCCGAGACGGTGGAAGAGGTCATCCAGGAGATGCTGATGACCAAGTTCTCCGAGCGGCAGGGGCGGCTCATCGACTTCGACGAGAGCGCCTCCATGGAGAAGAAGAAGCGCGAGGGATACTTCTAGGATGTCGAGCAACGTGGACGAGAACGAGCTCCTGCGGACGGACATCTCCGCCTACCTCGAGCGCTATCGGAACAAGGAACTGCTCCGCTTCGTGGCGGTCGGCAGCGTGGACGACGGCAAGTCGACCCTGATCGGGCGGCTGCTCCACGACACCGGGATGGTCTACGAGGACCAGCTCGAGGCCGTGAAGCGGGCGACCAACATCGAGGGTGAGGAGATCGACTTCAGCCTCTTCACCGATGGCCTCGCCGCCGAGCGCGAGCAGGGCATCACCATCGACGTCGCCTACCGCTACTTCGCCACGGCGAAGCGCAAGTTCATCATCGCGGACACGCCGGGGCACACCCAGTACACGCGGAACATGGTGACCGGCGCTTCGACCGCGGACGTGGCGCTGATCCTGATCGACGCCCGGCTCGGAGTGCTCCAGCAGTCGCGGCGGCACGCGATGATCGCCAACCTCTTGGGGATCCCCCACCTGGCGGTCTGCGTGAACAAGATGGACCTGGTCGGCTACGACAAGGGCGTCTTCGACTCGATCCGCAAGACCTTCGAGGAGTTCTCCAGCGGGCTCTCCTTCCAGAGCATCGGATTCTTCCCGGTCAGCGCCCTCAAGGGCGTGAACATCGTCGAGAAGAGCGAGAAGACCGGTTGGTACGAAGGGCCCAGCGTCCTGGAGTACCTGGAAACGGTCCCGGTCGATCACGAGGAGGGAGACGAGCTCCGCCTCCCGGTCCAGTACGTGATCCGGCCCAACCTGAACTACCGCGGCTTCGCCGGCCAGATCGTCGGCGGCCAGGTGAAGCAGGGCGACGAGATCCTCGCGCTGCCGTCGGGCAAGACCTCCAAGGTCCGCTCCATCGACACCTACGAAGGCGCCCTCGACGAGGCGAGCTCGCCCCAGAGCGTCGTCATCCGGCTCGAGGACGAGATCGACGTCAGCCGCGGCGACATGCTGGTCCACCCCTCGGCGCGGCCCCACGTGGGGCGGAAGTTCTCCGCGCACGTGGTGTGGATGTCGGAGCGGGCCCTCGACCCCGACAAGACCTACATCCTGAAGCACACCACCCAGGAGATCCGCGTCCAGATCGACGCGGTGAAGGCGAAGATCGACCTCGACACCCTCGAGGAGGTCGACGCGGCCAACCTGGAGCTCAACGACATCGGGATCCTCGATCTGAGCACGCACCGCGCGCTCTACTACGACCCCTACACGACCAACCGGTCCACCGGCGCCTTCATCCTCATCGACTCGCTCACCAACGCCACCGTCGGCGCGGGCATGATCGGCGAGGCGGAGTCGCAGGAGGAGCGATCCCTCGACGAGCAGCTCGCCGAGCTGCGCGCCGGCTCCGGGCTCCGGCCGCGAACCCAGGTGTCCGCCAAGGAGCGCGACGAGCGGATGGGCCAGAAGGGCTCGACCGTGTGGCTCGTGGGTCTGCCCGGCAGCGGGCGATGGCCCCTGGCCTACGCGCTGGAGCGGCGGCTCTTCGACCTCGGCCGGACCGCGACGGTGGTGGATCCCACCGGCGAGGACCTGCGCTCGATGGTCAGCGCCGCCAAGGCCTGCACCGACGCGGACCTGGTCTGCATCTGCGCCTTCCCCAGTCACTCCAAGGCCGACCGCGCCTACCTGCGGGAGCGCATCGGCGCCGAGCGGGTGACCATGGTCTACGTGAACACCGACGAGGCCCTCTGTCGCGAGCGGCGTCCGGACGCCCGCTTCGACGGGTTCGAGGCGCCGGAGAAGGTCGATCTCACCGTGGCCCTGGACCAGGTGCGCCTCGACGACGCCGTGGACATGATCCTCGGCCTCCTCGAGAAGCGGAAGTGACCCCGAGGCGTCGCCGGGGCTGGCCGCCCCGGCGCGCCAGCCTTAGTTACCCATCGATGGTCACTCGCTTCTCGGTGGTTCTCGCGCTCCTCCTGATGGCCTGTGGGCCCCGGGAGGGCTTGCACCCGGTGACGCCTCCGGACCTCGAGCCGCCGCCCGGGGACGCCCCCGGGGTCGCCAACGACCCCGTCCGCCAGGACTACCGCGTGGTCCTCGCCGAGTGCGACGACCAGCGCCAAGCCATGGAAGGCGACGTCGGCGACGCCGAGAACCGTCGCCGGGAGCAGACCGCGGTGGCCGCTGCGGTCTATGCGGTGGGCGAGGCGACCGACGTGCGGGACGACAGCGACGTGCCCACCGACGGCGTCGGTGGGCAGGCGCCCTGTCCCCAGGACCGAGATCCCAACCGCGCCGGTCCGTGCATCCGGCCCACGCCGACCGTGGGGACCACCGGCGCGCCCAGCCCGGCGCAATCCGACGAGGACGCGGTGCGCTCCGACGCGCACGTTCGGATGAACTCGATCGAGACCGCGGTCGACGAGGCCGACGAGTTCCTCTTCGCGCATCCGGACACGACCGAGTGGACCGACGGGGACCGCGCGGAGTGGACCACTCGGCGGAACCGCCTCGCTCAGCTCTGTGGCTACACCGCCGCCGGCCCGACGGGACCGGCTCCGGAGCCGGAGCCCGAGCCTCATCGGGGCCCGCTCGATCTGGAGCCCGAACCCGAGCCCGCGCCGGAGTGAGCTCGGCGCGTCCCGTCAGGTCAGCAGGTGCTTCACCGGCTGGGCGAACTCCGGGAGGTCTTCCTCACCGAGGCGCTGCCGGAGGTTGATCTCGATCATCCGGGTGATCGCGCCGAGGGGTAGGTCGTTGGCGTCCTCGCCGAAGGGGTCCTCGATCTCGTCGCCGACCGCGTCGAGGCCGAAGAAGGCGTAGGACACCAGCGCGACGACCACGGGGACCCACTCGTGGACCGTGTTCACCAGGCCGAAGGGCAGGGTGAAGCAGTACACGAAGACGATCCGGTGCAGCAGGATGTTGTAGCTGAAGGGGATCGGCGTGGCCTTGATCCGCTCGCAACCACCCTGGACTCCGGCGAGCTCGGTCAGGGAGAGCTCGAGGACCTCGACGTGGATCGGGTGGACCCAGCCCTTCTCCCAGGCTTCGCGGAAGCGCTCGCCCATCCGGTGGAGCAGCGCGATGGGCCGGTTGTGCTCGGGCACCAGCTGGGCGATCTCGTCGTCGTCCAGGAAGGGGTCGAGCTCGCGCAGTCGATCCTGTCCGCGCAGGTGGAGGCGCAGGGAGTGCACGTAGGCGATCAGCCGGTAGACGCTCTCGCGGTGGAACGCGGCGATCTCGTCGGACTCGCCTTCGCCCACCGGGCGCTGGTGCTCGAAGGGCGGACCGACCAGGGTCAGGACCTGGCGGGTCAGGGTGCGGCTCGCGTTCACCACCCGGCCCCAGAGCTTACGACCCTCCCAGAAGCGGTCGTAGCTGGTGTTGTTCCGGAAGCCGAGGAAGATACCCAGCGCCAACCCGATCAGCGAGAAGGGCGTGATCGTGAGGTCGGTGTGCAGGAGCCCGTAGGTCTCGTGCAGGTAGGTGACCAGTGAGGCCACCAGGGTCACCGCGAAGAGGCGCGGCCAGATACGGACGAGCGCGCTGCCTCGGAACATGAGGAGCGTGCGCAGCCAGGTCGTTCTCGGATGGACGATCAAGGCCCTCTGAGTAGCCGGAGAGCGCCGTCCTTGGCAAGACTCCCGATCAGCGGATCACGACACCGGTGGCGCTGATCTGTAGCGCCTGCGCGGTCGCCAGGGCGCCCTCGCTCTCCAGGTGTTCGCGCTCGTCGGCGGAGAGCTCGCGCACGGCGACCTCGCCTTCGATGGTCGCGTGGCGACCGCTGACGTCCTTGGGCAAGAAGAACGAGTGGCCGGCCATGGGGACCCGGATGGGCTCCACGCCCTCGGCCCGCATCTCCATCCAGCAGCCCATCTGCTGGCAGACCGCGGCGATCTCGCCTTCGGTCTTCACGGTCTGGCCCGCGTACTGGTCCGGGTTCTCGGCGATGGTGGAGAGGGCCACCAGGTCGCGATCGGAGAGCTCCTCGCCGTAGCTCGACGGCCCCTCCGGGGTCGCGGGCTCGGTCTCGGCCGCGGCGGCGGCGTGGGCCTCGTGGTCCTCGCCCTCGGCGTGCGGGGCCTCGGTAGCCTCGTGATCGCCGTGGCCTTCCGCGTGCTCGGCGGCTTCGGTCTCCGCGTGCTCCTCGTGGCTGGGGGTGCTGCTGCAGGCAGCGAGAAGGGCGAGCAGGGTCAGGTTCTTCCGCATGACCCGGCAGGTCTACTCGCGGTCTCCCAGGGCGGCAAATCGGCGAGTGGCGGCAGTCCCGGCGCTCGGTGCATGATCCCGGGGTGCGCTCGGTCTTCGCGTGGCTCGGTCTCGTCCTGATCTGGGGCAGTGGTTGTCGCGACGAGCCCACCCAGACCTGGGTCTTCGTCCACGCCCCGCTGGCGCTGGCGCCGGACGCCGACCGCCTGCGGGTGACCATCGAGGCGGCCGGCGCCCAGGTCGTCATGCGCGAGGATCCGGTGAGCCGGGACCGTGAGCTGATCGCCAACCTCTTCCTCGTGCCGCGCGGCGGAGACGCGAGCCGCACCTGGGAGATCCACGCGGAGTTGTTGGAGGGGGAGAGCACCGCGGCGCACCTGCGCGTGGCGGGTGGCTACGAGGCGGGCGAGACTCGGGTCGTACACGCCCACTTCACGGCGGACGAGGCTTGCCTCGCAGCGGGCGACTGCGGCGCCGGCCGGACCTGCCAAGGCGGCCGCTGCGTGGGCGCCTGCTTCGCCGACGGCGGCGAGGTCGACGACGAAGTGCGGCACCTGGCGCGCTGCTCGGAGTGCGAGCGTTGCTCGGCGAACCGCTGCGAGCCCCTGGCCGACGGGACCGAGTGTGGATGCGCGGGCGACGTCTGCCAGGAAGGGGTCTGCGAGCCGCGGGAGATCGCCCGGCAGGTGTGGACCGGCCGGGACCACGCCTGCGCCCGGACGGGCTCCGCGCTCTGGTGCTGGGGCAACGCGCGCACCGACCAGACGACTTTCCAGTCCTCGACCGATCGCCCCCGGCAGGTCGAGGACGCCCGGCTGAACCGCAGCGCCATCGACATGGCGCTCGCGCGCGAGTTCTCCTGCGCGCTCTGGGTGGCGTCCGGCGCGGTCTACGGTCGGACCTGCTGGGGGTGGGCCTCCGCGGGCGGCTTCGCGATGGGGCCGCTGGAGGGTGTGCAGCCGCTGATCGAAGAGGTCGAGCCCACCGACGACAGCATCGCCGACATCCAGGCGGGCTTCTTCTTCCAGTGCGCGCTCCGCGAGAGCGGCCGCCTCCAGTGCGCCGGCTCGAACGACTCCAATCAGCTCGCCCAACCGGACACCGTCGCCGATGCGGACGAGTGGGTGGAGGTTCCCGGAACCTACGAGTCGATGAGCGTGGGGGGCAGCACGGTCTGCGCCATCGATGTCGAGGGGCCCACCTGGTGTTGGGGGCTATCGGCGATCGATTCCACCATCCGCTCGCCGGCCCTCGAGTGCGTCCGCGCCGAGGACGGCGAGTGCTTCGAAGGGTTCCGGCAGGTGGCCACCGGGTCCGGCCGGGCCTGCGCCCTCGACGGCGAGGACCGCGTTTGGTGTTGGGGCGGCAACGTCGGGGGGATCCTCGGCGTCGTCGGGCCGGAGCGAGTCACCTACGCCATGCCCGTGGACACGGAGGTCCGCTTCGCCAGCCTGGCCGCCAGCGACGCCCAGTTCTGCGGCATCGCCCGGGACGGGGGACTGTGGTGCTGGGGGGCGAACGGCAACGGCGAGCTCGGCGTGGGCGGCCGGCAGGACGTCCTGCGACCCGCGCGGGTCCAGGTCGACGCCGACGACCGTTGGCTCCGGGTCTCGCTGGGCGGTCCCTACACCTGCGCGGTGCGCAGCGACGACCAGCTCTACTGCTGGGGCTCGAACGGGGGCGCCGGCGTCGCCGGCTCCTGGGCCGCGGGGCGCCTCGGCTTGGGGCTGGGCACCGACGGCTCCGACCCGGCCGACCGGGGGATCATCGATCGTCCGCGACGGGTGTGTTTCGATCCCCCCGGATAGCGCGGGTGGGCTCGCTGAAGGTGGTGTCCTCGACCCGGTAGAGCATGGCGCGACCTCGCTTTTCGGCGGCACACTCGCCTTCGTCGGCGAGGCTCTTGAGCAGCATCTGGGTCTGGCGGAGGGAGAGGTCGGTGGCCGCGGCGATGTCCCGGGCGGTCTCGTTGCCGCTGGCGATGGCCCGCAGGATCCGGGCCTCGGCGGGCTCGACCATGCGCGGATCGGGGACCACGAAGGGCCGCGCGATCGTCATGGTGACGCGGTCGCCCTCGCGCTCGACCCGGGCGTGACCCTCGAGGGCCGCCCGGGCCCGGTGGAGGAGCACGTCGAAGCTGCCGCGGTGCATCTCGGGGACGTAAGCGAACCCGTAGACGCGCTCGAAGCACTCGTCCTCGGCCAGCGCGCCGCCCGCGAGGCCCAGGACGGCGGCGAGGGTCGCGATGCGCTTGCCGCGCCCTTCGCCCCCATCGACGCGGGCGGCGTCCACGAAGGGGAGGGCGACCGCCCGGATGCGGCGCCCGGGGCCGTCGGGGCTGCAGAGCACGTAGGCGTCCCCGGCGAAGGCGGCGAAAGGGCGCTCGTCTTCGGGAGTGGTCTCGGCGTCGGGGGTCAGCATGGCCTCGACGGCGCGGGCGTCGGCGACGAGGAGCTGGAAGCCCTGGGTCGCCTGGGCCGCGGCGGCGAGGGCGGCGTGCATCCCGGCGGAGTCGGCCGAGCTGGCGGCCTCGCGGGCGTGGACCAGGGCCGTCGCGCCGGGCGTGGTGGGTCCGGTCCCGCCGGCGAGGACGAGCTCCCACTCCATCCACGGGCCCCAGTGGGGCGGCGCCAGCGCCCGGAGGCTGGCCAAGATGCGACCCGCGAGGTGGGGATGGGCGGTCAGCCGTCGTAGGCGCGCGAGCACCAGGCCCGCGAGGTACTCGGACTGCGGGAGGGACTCGGTCCGGGCCATCCGGGACGCCCGCCGAGCATGGACGAGGGCCGCCCGCGGATCCCCGTCCCGGGCCGCGAGCAGCGCGGCCAGTGCGGCGCACTCCACCGCCAGCGCCGGCCACTCGTCGCGCCGGGCCAGAGTGGCCGCGGCGGTGAGATCGCCGGTGAAGGGGACGCCCTCCGCCAGCGCCGACCACGCGTGCGCGAGGGGCCCGGCGATGGGGTGCGGGGGCGCCGCGGGGAGGGGACCGGTGCGCAGGCCGGTGACCCGGGTGCGGATCCGGAAGAGGGCCAAGAGCCAGGCGCCGGGAGCGTCGGGCTCGTGGACGGCGGCGCTCGGTTCCGGTGCTCCGGTGGCCAGGGCGTGCTCGCACGCGATCAGCTCCGCCCACGCCGGCGGGAGCTCGGCGGCCGGTTCGAGGACGCCGTCGAGCTCTCCGCGGAGGGTGGCCGCGTGGAGCACTTCTCCGGCCGTTCGGTCGGCTCTCGGCACCGGTACACCTTATCAGGGCGATTGCGGTCGAAGGGGAAAGAGGCGAGCCTCGGGTCTGCAAGTGACCCTCTTCGACGACGCGGCAGCCGAGTATCGCGAGGTCCTCGAGATCGCCCGCGGGGGGATGGGGACGGTCTCGCTGGTGGTCCGTCGCCAGGGCGCCGTCGAGCGCCTCCACGCCATGAAGCGCCTGCTCCCGGAGAGCCGGGACGACGACGCGGTGCGGGCGATGTTCCTCGACGAAGCGCGGATCGCCGGCGGCATCCGGCACCCGAACGTCGTCAGCGTGACCGATGTCGGCGAGGACGAGCGCGGCCCCTACCTGGTCATGGACTACGTGGAGGGGGTCTCGCTGGCCAAGCTCATCGCCCGGCTGCGCGCCGAGGGGCGCGAGATGCCCCTCGGGACCGCGCTGGAGATCCTCCGGCAGGTCGCCGCCGGGCTCCAGGCCGCCCACGAGCTCGTGGACGCGACGGGCGAGGCGCTGGCGGTGATCCATCGCGACGTCTCCCCCCAGAACATCCTGCTGGGCTTCGACGGTTACGCGCGGCTGACGGACTTCGGCATCGCCAAGGCGATGGGTCGGACCTCCCGCACCCAGACCGGGATGCTCAAGGGCAAGATGGGCTACATGGCCCCGGAGGTGCTTCGCTTCGAAGACCCGGATCCTCGCTCGGACCTCTTCTCCTTCGGGGTGGTCCTCTTCGAGCTGCTCGCGCTCCGGCGCCTCTATCCCGCGAGCGCGGGACCGGCCTCCGCACGCGCGATCCTCAACGACCCGCCCCCGGACCTGGGGGACGAGGTCCCCGACGTCCCCGATGCCCTGGTGGAGCTGACCTTCTCGCTCCTCGCCAAGGACCCCGAGCACCGGCCGGCGAGCGCAGCCGAGGTGGAGAGCACGCTGCGCCGGATCCTCGCCGAGGTCACCTTCGATCTGCCGGCCCCGCCCCTCGCGGCGGTGCTCGCCGAGCACTTCGCGGACGAGCGCAGCGCGTGGCGCGGGCGCGTGGAGGCGGCCCGGGCCCCGGCGGCCGCTCCGGCGCGCCGGGGCCGTTGGTTGCTGGGTGGACTCGCGGCCGCGACGCTCCTCGGGGTCGGGGCAGCGGTCGCCTGGCCCCGGAGCGACTCGGCGCCGACGACCACGCCGCCCTCACCGCCGACCGTCGCCGCCCCGGCCCCTCCCGTGGACGAGGGCGCCGCCGAAGCCAGTGCCGCCGAAGGCAGCGCAACCGAAGTCAGCGCAACCCCGCCGAATTCTGCCGAAGCCAGCGCAGCCGCACCCAATTCGACTGCGCCGCCCACCGAGCCCCTCGCGCCGGACCTCGGGATGGACGAGGCGCGCCCGGCGCGTCGGGTTCGCCCGCGCCGCGCCGGGATGTCCATCGCGCCCATGTGGGATTGGCAGTGACCCGCGCGGTCTTCGCCCTCGTGGTCGGAGCGCTGACGGCCACCGCCGCCGCGCAGGAGCCGCCGCCGGATCCGGCCGCCGCGCGGGCGCTCTTCGAGGAGGCGAACGGCGCCACCGCCGCCGGCCGTTTCGCGGACGCGCGCGATCTCTACCGGCGCTCCCTCGCCCTCCAAGCGAACCCGGCGACGGCGTTCAATCTGGCGGTGGCGCTCACGCGCACGGGCGAGTTCGTCGAGGCCGTGCGCCGCTTCGACGCGCTCCTGGAGGGCAGCCTCGGAGCGCTCTCGCGGACCCAGCGCCGCGAGGTCCGGCATCTTCGGGCCGAAGCCGAAGACTCCGTCGCCACGCTGAGGCTGCGCCTCCCTCCGATCGATGGGCTCGAGGTGCGGGTGGACGGCCAGCGCCGGGAGGGGGTCGCTCGCCTGGATCCCGGCGAGCACATCGTGGCCGTCACCTCGCCCCGGCACCGGCCGCTCGAGGTGGAGGTGGCGCTCGAGCGCGGCGAGTCCCGGGACCTCCGCCCGACCCTGCAGCTCCGTCCCGCCCTCACGCGGGGCCGCCTGGTGGTCGAGGCCCCGGAGGGCGGCCACCTGACCCTCGCCGGAGCCGGCGAGGCCATGGGCAGACTGGACTTGGAGCTCGAGGCGGGCGCCTACGAGCTGACCCTGGTGGCCGACGGTCGCTCCCGGCAACGCGAAGTGGTGGTCGAAGCGGGGACCACCAGCCGCTACGAGGTTCGCCTCGCACCACAGCGGCGCTGGTGGCTCTGGGCCATCGGCGGCGTCCTCGTCGCGGGCGCGGTGACCACCGCCATCGTGCTCACGCGGACCGAGCAGCCTCCGCGGGAGGATCCGGTCTACGGGACCATCACCGCCTTGCGTTTTTATTGAGCCAGGACGGAAAAGTTTTGCAAAGGTGTATGAGTGAGCGAGCACGAGGTCGAGATCGACGAAGCCGAGTGGCCCGTAGTCCGAATCACCTATCCGAAGACCCTCGGGCCGGACTCGATCCCGAACTACGTCGCCCGTCTCGAGGCGCTGGGTCGGCGAGGAATGGCCTACTGGGCGATCGTCGACATGCGGCGTATGGAGGTGACCAAGATCAAACCCTCTCACCGCACGGACCTGGCGGCGGCGGTGGACGACTTGAACCGCCGCTTTCCCGACATCGTGCGCTGCGAGGCGGTGATCCACGAGTCGCCGGTCGTGCGGATGATGCATACGGCGCATCTCTGGGTTCGAAAAGAGCTGCCGTACCCGAGCAAGATCTTCGCGTCGGAAGCCGACGCCCGGGCCTGGATCGCCGAGCTGCGCAACGGCTGACGGGTTCGTGCGACGCTGGACCCCGTGATCGTCTTCGAAGGGGTGACCAAGCGACGAGGTCGACGGGTGGCGGTGGCCGACCTCGACCTGCGCATCGCGGAGGGCGAGCTGCTCGCGCTGGTGGGTGGCTCGGGCTCGGGGAAGACCACCACCCTCGAGCTCGTGAATCGCCTCCTCGAGGCCGACGAAGGCACCGTGTCCGTGGGCGGGCGCGATGTGCGCGAGGTGCCGGCGCCGGAGCTGCGGCGCACCATCGGGTACGTCTTCCAGGGCCTGGGGCTCTTCCCCCACTGGACCGTGGGCGAGAACATCGGGGTGACCTGCCGCCTGCTCGGCTGGTCCCCGGCGCGGGTGCGCGCGCGAGCCCGGGAGCTCCTGGAGGCCATGGACCTCGACCCGGCGCTGGCTGCCGAGTACCCGGCTTCCCTCAGCGGGGGCCAGCGGCAACGCATCGCCGTCGCCCGGGCCCTGGCCGCCGAGCCGCCCGTGGTCCTCTTCGACGAGCCCTTCGGGGCCCTCGACCCGCCGACGCGCGACCGACTCCAGGCACTGGTCGAGGCGCGGCGCGGGAGTTTCACCGGGATCTTCGTGACCCACGACCTGGGCGAGGCGCTGCGGCTGGGCGACCGGGTCGCCGTGCTCCACCAAGGCCGCCTGCAGCAGGTGGACTCGCCGAGCGCGCTGGTGGCGCGGCCCGCCACGGAGGCCGTGCGCCGGCTCGTCGAGGTCGGGCGGGCGACGGCCGAGCGCTTCCGGGGCTCTCCATGAACGAACTGCCCCTCCTCTTCGCGGCGCACGCTCGGCTAGCGCTCGGCGCCCTCGTGGTCGCGACCGGCTTGGGGATCCCGCTCGGGGTCCTCGCCCATCGGCGACCGCGGGTCGGTCGCGTCGTGCTGGGGCTCACCGGGGTGATCCAGACCGTCCCCGCGCTGGCGCTCCTGGCGGTGATGGTGCCGCTCTTGGCCGCCCTCGCGCTGCCGAGCATCGGGGCCCTCCCGGCGTTCCTCGCGCTGGTGCTCTACGGTCTCTTGCCCCTGGTGCAGAACACGCTGGCCGGCCTCGAAGGAGTGGACCCCCGCGTGATCCGCGCCGCCGACGGCGTGGGGATGGACCCTCGTCAGCGTCTCGTGCGCGTCGAGCTACCCCTGGCGCTCCCGGTCCTCATGGCCGGGCTACGGACGGCGACGGTGTGGACGGTGGGGATGGCGACCCTCTCGACGCCCGTCGGGTCGCCCAGCCTGGGCAACTTGATCTTCGCGGGGCTGCAGACTCGCCGCCACGACCTGGTCCTGATGGGCTGCGTGGGGGCGGCGGTGCTCGCCCTGACCCTCGACGGCCTCCTGCGGCTGGCCGAGCGCGGCGGTCGGGAGCGCCGGCGGGCGCTCACCCTGGTGCCCCTGGCGATCATCGCCGGGATCGGGTTGGCGAGCGCGGCGCCGCTCCTCCGGCCGGCGACGGCGTCGCCCGTGCGCATCGGGGCCAAGACCTTCACCGAACAGTACGTCCTCGCCGCCATCCTCGAAGACCTCGTGGAAGGGGCGGACGCCGAGGCGGAGGTGGTCGCCTCGCTGGGCTCCACGGTGGCCTTCGACGCGCTCGCCGACGGGGCCCTCGATCTCTACGTGGACTACTCCGGGACCCTGTGGGCCACGGTGTTGGAGCGCGACCTCGAACGGGCGAACCGGGAACGCATCCGCGCGGAGCTCGGGCCCTGGCTCGCCGAGAACCGGCACGTGGAGCTGATCTGCGAGCTGGGCTTCGAGAACACCTACGCCCTGGCCATGCGCGGCGACGAGTCGGTGGGCCGCATCGATCGCTTGGCCACGGTGGCGCCCACCCTGGCGGTGGGCGGCGACTACGAGCTCTTCCAACGGCCCGAGTGGGCCGCGCTTCGTTCGACCTACGGGCTCCGCTTCCGAGAGGAGCGCGCCATGGACCCGGCGCTGATGATCCAAGCGCTGGCCCAGGGCGAGGTGGACGTCATCGGGGCCTACTCGACCGACGGTCGCCTCGCGGCCCGCGGGTTGGCGGTGCTCGAGGACCCGCGGCAGGTCATCCCGCCCTACGACGCGGTCCTGCTCGCCCGGCGGGGCTTCGCTTCGGAGCGGCCCCTGGTGGTGGAGGCCCTCCGCACGGAGCTCTGCGGCCAGCTCGATGGCGACCGGATGCGGGCCCTGAACGCGCTGGTGGACGGAGACGGGCGCTCCCCCGCAGAGGCCGCCGCGGCCTTCGCCGAGCCGGGTCCCGAGAATTGAGGGGTCGATCGTGGCAACGCGCCACGACCCCGGTTTTTACGAGTAAAATCAGGTGCGCCTCCCCTGGATGGGCGAGACGGGCACCCCTAGGCCCCACTCATGTTCAAGCGACTCCTGAAGGGCACCGAGTTCTCCCAGCTCCTCGACATGGTCTCCCCGGCGTTCTTCGACGTGCTGCCTCCACGGGAGCTCTGGCGGCAGGGGCGCGAGATCCAGCGCCGCTACGGCGACGACGCGCTCTACATGCGCTGCCTGAGCGAGCGGGCGGACCTCCTGGACCGTGCGGGCATCGGCGTTCGCATCGGGAGCGTGGGCGGTCCCCAGCAGGTCGCCGACCCCCAGGCGCGCGGTCAGGCTCTCCTGCGGCTCTACTTCCATCAGGTCCTGGACAGCGGGCCGGTGCTGATGGACGTGCGGCGCGAACGCTTCATCGCTCGGGGCGACCATACGCTCTGGGATCCGGGCAAGATGAGCATCCGCTTCGAGCCCGAGTTCCAGGCCGCGCTCCGCGAGATGTATGCCGGCTTCTACCGCGACGACGACGACCGTTTCATGGCGGCCCTCGACTCGCTGAACCTCCGCTGCGCCGAGAAGACCTTCCGCAACCAGTTCGGGGCCGGCGACCAGCGCGCGGTGACCTTCTCGGTCAAGGAGTTCGTGGGGACTTTCCACGAGGCCTTCCTGGCTTGCCGGGATCGAGGTGACACCCTGCACCGGAACTTCATGGGGCTCGGGATCTACCTGGCCTTCCTCTACGACCACCTGGAGAGCATCGGGGGCGGGCCCTTCGACGTGCGCGCGGCGTACTTCGCCGCCGCCGGCGAGCCCCTGGCCGAAGCCGCGTAGCGGAACCGCCGTCGCGAGCCGCCGCCTCCTCGCTCGACGCGTGGGCGGCGCTTCAGCTCAGGCGGCGATGCCGGAGCGAGGGGAGCCCGCGCCGGACCTTCGCCACGTAGGCCGGGTCGATCTCGGCGACCGCGACGCCATCGCCCTCGCCACACTCGGCGAGGACGCAGCCCCAGGGGTCGGCGATGAGCGCGTGCCCGTAGGAGACCCGGTTGCCGCTTCCGTCCGCGCGGACGTGGCGGCCGGTCTGCGCCGCGGCGAGCACGTAGCTCTGGGTCTCGATGGCCCGGGCGCGCATCAGCACGTGCCAATGGTCCTTGCCGGTGTGGAGCGTGAAGGCGGCGGGGACCGCGTGGGCGATCGCGCCGGCGTCGGTGAGGCGCCGGTAGAGCTCGGGGAAGCGCAGGTCGTAGCAGACGCTGAGGCCCAGGGTGCCGAAGGCGGTCTCGGTGGTCACCACCTCGTCGCCGGGGGCGACGGTGGCCGACTCCTGGAGCTGGGTCCCGTCGGCGAGGTCCACGTCGAAGAGGTGGATCTTGCGGTACACCGCGCGGACCGAGCCCGCCGCGTCCACGTGGACGCAGGCGTTGTAGGCGTGGCCCGCGTCGGGCCCCTGCTCCCAGAAGCCGCCGAGGACCAGCTCGACGCCCAGGTCCTTCGCCCAGCCGGCGCAGCGCGCCAGAATGGGACCGCCGGCCGGGAGCGGCTCGGCGATGGCCAGCTTCTCCTCCTCGCGACCGAGCTGGGCGAAGCACTCCGGTAGCACCAGGAGCTGCGCGCCGGCGGCGGCGCCTCGGCGAACGAGGCGCTCCGCGATGTCCAGGTTGCGATCGACCTCGTCGTTCGAGGTCATCTGGACCACGCCGACGCGCGTGGGCTCGCTCATCCGGTGAAGGGCTCCACGGAGAGCACCGCGTCGCCGTAGGCGTTCGCGTCGAAGCCGTCGATCACGATGATGTACGTCGTGCCCTCGGTGACCTCGAGCACGAACTCGGAGTAGCTCTCGCCGCCGGCGTCGTCGTTGCAGATGAGCTCTCGGCCCCCGACGCAGGCGTCGTAGACGGCGAGCCCGGTGTCGAAGGAGCTGCCCTCGGTGGAGAAGAGGAAGCGGCCCGAGGTGGGCGCGGTCCACTCGACGGAGACGTCGGCGGCGCCGAGCCCGGAGCAGGACGGGTCGAAGTCGTTGCCGCGACGCTCGGTGGAGACGTTCAAGATCGTACCGGTGCCCGAGGCGGTCTCCTCGGGGCACATCCCGGCTGGTCCGACGATCTCCTCGGCGACGCAGGCGTCGATGTCCGCCTGGAACTGGTCGAAGGCGTCCTCGGTCAGGTCGGCTGCGCAGGCGTCGAGGGCGGTCTCGGCGGTGTTGCTGCAGGTCTCGAAGGTGGCCTCGTCGCACATTGCGCCCTCGAAGCAGGTGAGCTGGTCTTCGAGGGCGGCGATGCCGCAATCGAAGTAGGCGCCGAGGGTGTCCACGTTCGCTCGGTATGCTTCGTTCCGGCACGCCTGCTCGAGCTCGCTCACGTCGAGCTGCTCGTCCACGTTCGCCCGACACTCGTCGGGGGTGGTGGTGCAATCGCAGTACGCGTAGTTCGCGTCGCGCTGGACGTCGTTGACGTCGTCCAGGACGGTGCGGCTACGGTCGATGGGGTCGTCGCCCTCGTCCCCACAGCCGACCAGGCTGGCGGAGAGGGTCAGGACGCAGGCGAAGAAAAGGCGGATGTTCCTCATGGTACCTCGGGGGAAGGCGTAGCCCTGCGACCGGTCCGGCGCCACCCGGCTACTCGTCTTGGCCCAGGGAGAAGAAGCGCTTGATCCGCTGCAGGAGCACGCCGCTCTGCCGCTCCGGGAGCTCGGTGAGGGTCTCCCGCGCGTCGGCCTCCTCCAGCTCGTGCTGGCGCTCGGCGAGGGCCTCGCTGATCAGCTCGGCGAGCTCGGGGTTCTCCGCCAGGACGGGCCGGAGCGCGTTGCGGTTCAGGACCAACACCGTCACCTCGTCGATGGCGGAGACCGAGGCCTTCCGCTCGGCACCGGTCATCAGCGACATCTCGCCGAAGAACTGCCCCGGCCCCAGCCGGGCGACCTCCTTGCGGCGACGACCCCCGATCTCTACCCGGACCCGCCCGTGCTCGACGATGAAGAGCTCGGCGCCCTCGTCGCCCTCGCGGATGATCCGCTCGCCCGGCGCGTAGCGACGCTCGGCGACCGAGAGGGCGAGCTGGTGGAGCACCTCCCGGGGGAGGACCTCGAGGAACCCCACCGAGCGCAGCTCCTGCTCCAGGTGCTCGACCCGGGCCTCCTCCTCGTGCTCGAGCTTGGCCTCGGTGATCTCGTGGAGGTGCACCGTGCGCATGGGAGCCGGGATGCGGACGCCCAGCCGATCCAGGGCGTACCAGACCCGGTCGCGGACCTCGCCGGCGATCACGTCGCGGCGCTCGAAGTCGCGGATGAAATAGCGCAGCCCGTACTTCACGCCGCGCTCGCTGAACTCCAAGGTGACCGCGGTCGGCCGGGGCGAGGTGAGGACGCCCTTCACGCCCTCGAGGGCCTGGATCAGCGCGCGCTGGATCTCCCGGGGCGGCCGGTCGGCGGGGGCCCAGACGACCACCTGGCGGCGGGCCTCCTTGGCGGGCGCCGAATAGTTGTTGAGGGCGCTCTTGGCCAGGGTCGCGTTGGGGACCGTGACCTCGATGTGCTCCAGGGTGACCACGGTGACCGCGCGCCAGTTCATCTCGGTGACCCGGCCGATGTGCAGCTCGTCGGTGTCCCACTGGATCCAGTCGCCGACCCGGAAGGGCTGCTGGAGCTGGATGGCCAGACCGGCGAAGAGGTTGCCCAGGGTGTCCTGGAGGCTGAGACCGATGACCGCCGTCAGGAGGGCGGAGGTGGTCAGGATGGACCCGGGCTCGACGCCGGCCGCGTGCATCGTGACCAGCAGGGCGATCATGTAGAAGATGCCCTGGATCAGGTCCCCGACGATGCGCGGGAGCGGGCCCGCCGAGATGCGGCGGATGAGGACGTTGAGCAGGAAGAGGTAGGTGGTGCGCGCGATCGACGCGAGCAGGAAGAACACCGCGCCCACCCGGAGCGCCTCGTCGGTCTGTCCCGTCGGCTCGAGGGTGGTGCGCACCACCGCGAACACCACGTGGGTCACCAGGAGCATCAGCGGGAGCTTCAGCTGCCGGCGCTGGCCGCGCGGGAGCACCGGGACCAGCACGGCCACCAAGAGCAGGGCCGTGACGATGCCGATCCCGCCGTAGGTCGTGAGGTCGCGCCAGAAATCCATCGAGGCGGCGGATCATAGCGCGCCGGCGGCCGGCGCAAAGATCCTCGCCGGATCCCCTGGTAGGGTCGGTCGCCGTGAGCATGAGGATCGTTCGTGTCGGAGCTCTCTGCGTCGCTTGGATGAGCGTCGTGGGGGCCGGCGAGACCAGAGCCCAAGACGCCGAAGGGCCCCCGGCGGAGGGGGGCGCTTCGCAAGCGCCGACCGCCTCGCCGTCGGTCGGTGACGCGGACGAAGTCACCGGTCCGCTGCGGGTGGGGGTGACCGGGAGCGCGCCCTTCGTCGTCGACGACGACGGCGAGCCCTCGGGCATCAGCGTCGCCATCTGGCGCGCGATGATGGAGTCCACGGGCCAGGAGTACGAGCTCGTGGAGGTCGCCAGCCCGGACGAGGCGATCGACCGAGTGGAGAGCGGCGAGCTCGACGTGGCCGTCGGTCCGCTGAGCATCAGCTCGGAGCGAGCCGAGCGGGTCGCCTTCACCCAGCCCTACTACGAGAGCGAGCTGGCCATCGCCGCCCCCCTCGGTGAGCTCACCCTGGCGGACCACCTGGCGCCTTTCGTGAGCAAGGGGTTCCTCGGCGGAGTGGCGTTCTTGCTCCTGGTGCTCTTCGCCGTCGGCGCGGTGACCTGGGCGGTCGAGCGGAAGCACAACGACTCGATCTCCCAGCGGCCGCTCCATGGGATCGCGACCGGGGTCTGGCTGGCTCTGGTGACCATGACCACCGTCGGCTACGGCGACCGGGTCCCGGAGACGCCGGCCGGGCGGGTGGTGATCGGGATCTGGATGCTGGTCTCCTTGGTGGTGGTCTCGTCGCTCACCGCGTTCCTGGCCACGGCGCTCACGGTCTCGGAGCTCGCGACGGGCGGCATCGAGGGAGCCACGGACCTCGCCGGCCGGCGGGTGGCCGTGGTGGACGGGACCACCAGCGTGAGCTTCGCGCGGCGCTTCGACGCCGAACTGGCCCGCGAGCCGAGCCTCGCGGACGCCGTCCAGGCCGTGATCGACGGCGAGGCGGAGGCGGTGGTCTACGATCGTCCCATCCTGCAGTGGCAGCTCCAGTCCATGGGCGACCACGGGCTCCACGTGGTGGAGCAGGGCTACGACCCGCTGGGCTACGGCTTCGCCCTCGGTCGCGAGCTCCGGCTGGACCACGAGCTGGACGCCGCCTTGTTGGGGCTCTTCGAGTCCGGCGAGCTCGACGAGCTGGTGGCTCGCTGGCTCGACTCCTGACGCGCGCCGGTCAGGTGCGCGCGAGGAGGAGCAGCGCCCCGCCGTAGGCCAACGCGCCCACCAGGAAGGCGGAGAAGCGGCTCTCGCGCTCCTCGGGGAGCTCCTCCTTGAGGGTGTTCAGCACGATGCCGCCCGCCAGGAAGGCGAAGCCGCCGTCGAGGGGCTGGGCGGGGATCTCCAGGAAGCGGCCCAGGGCCCAGCCCAGGGGCGGGCAGGCGGCGAGGACGTAGCGGCCGCGCTGGGCGTACCAGTCGCCATGGCGCTTCGCGAGGCCGTAGTCGTTGGCCAGGAGGTGCAGCCCCAGGGCGAAGCCGGCGAGGAGCACGTCGACCCAGTCCTCGTGGGGCTCCCGGGCCAGGAAGAGCCCGATGAGGACCCCGTAGACGGCGAAGGAGGCCAGGTGCAGCCAGAAGGCCGCCCGCTCGTGAGTCTGCCGGCGGGTGACCATCCGCTCGAGGCCGTAGAAGACGATGAGCCCCGACAGGGCCAACGCCTCGATGGCCACCGGGTGGGGCCAATGGTGGGTGTGCGCCGCGGCCCGGAGCTCCGGGAGGATGTGCAGGAAGACGTAGGCGACGGAGACGCCGCCGGCGACGGAGAGGTAGGCGCTCCGCGGGACGTGATCCAGGAAGCGCAGCCGCCCCGCGCCCAGGTGGATCGCCGACCAGAAAACGACGACCGCGAGCTGGGCGGCGAGGAGGGGGGTCACCTCGCGAAGACGGGCTCGCCCGGAGCCGCGTTACCGCGGCCCGGGGCGCGCCTCAGGTCAGGAGCGTGTCGAGGGCACCCTCGTTGAAGCGCTCGTCGCCGAAGGGTTCGTCGGGGAGCCCGAAGCCCTTGGCCAGGGTGCGCATCCAGTCGTTGTGGGAGCGGTCGAGCTGGAGGTAGCGGCCGGTGTCGAAGGCGCCGCCGGCGCTGCCGGCCATCACGATGGGGATCTCGTTGCGCGAGTGGCTGTTGCCGCGGCCCAGCTCGTTCACCCAGACCACCAAGGTGTTGTCCAGGAGGGTGCCGCCCGGCTCGGGGATCGAGTCCAGGCGGGCCAGGAGCTCGGCCATCTTGCCGGCGTACCACCGGTTGATCTCGGTGATCTTCTGCATCGCGTCGCCGTTGCCGTCGCCCTCGTGGCTGAGGTCGTGGTGGCGGTCGGAGACCCCGGCCCAGGGGAAGGCGATGTTGCCCACCGAGCGGGTCCACTGGAGGGAGCCCACCCGCGTGAGGTCGCAGGCGAAGGCCGCGGTGATCACGTCCATCTGCAGGTCGACGGTGGCGGGGAAGTTCTCGTCCCGGGTGGGGTCGATGCGCTCGCCGAGGACCGGGGCCTCGCAGGCGGCGCCGACGGTGCCCGCCGCGTTCAGGCGGTGCTCGAGGCCCTGGATGATGTCCAGGTGGAGCTGGAGCCGCTCGCGGTCCTCGGAGCCCAGGCGCCGCTGGAGCGAGCCCAGGTCCCCGGCGACGGCGTCGAGGACCGAGCCCTGCAGTCGCTGGCGCCGCTCCGCGCCGAAGGGGTCGGTGCCCAAATCGGCGAAGAGCCGCTCGAACGCCCGATAGGGGTCACCCTCGGGGGGGATCGGCTGCCCGGCGTCCTGGTAGCTCATCCGGGTCCACACGTTGCTGCCACCCGGCAGCGCGGCCAGCTCGACGCTCTTGAAGACGGTGCTCGCGCCGATGTGGTTGGCGATGTGCTGGTCGATGGAGACGTTGCCGGCCCAGCTCACCGGGGCGCAGCTCTCGCAGCCGCCCATGGTGTCGCCGGGGAGCAGGTCGGCGCCGGTGAGCATGTGGCCCATGCCCTTCTGGTGTCCGTCACCGGGTCCCGAGCTCGCCGAGCGCATGTCGAGGCCCTCGAGGATCGTGAGCTTGTCCTTGAAGGGCGCCAGGGGTTCCAGGATCGTGCTCATCGCGAAGTCGCGCTCGGAGCCGGTGGGCCGCCAGTTCTCGATGATGGTGCCGTTGGGCGAGAACATCACCAGGAGCCGCTTGGGCACGTCGCCGTCCTGGGCGCGGCCGCGCAGCGAGGCCACGAAGGGCAACGCCAGGGCACCGAGGCCGACGCTCTTGGCGAAGGCGCGGCGGCCGATGCGGTTGCGGCGGAGCTTGCGCTTGGCTTCGTCGGAGGGCGTGTGCTGCCCGAAGTCGATCTTCTTCATCGGCTCACCTGCTGGTAGCGGAAGGCGTCGGAGGCGACGACGGCGAGCATGAGCTCGCGGAGGTCGAGGGAACCGTCGGCGTGGACCCGGTCGATGCCCTCCATGCTGCAGGAGTCGGCCTGGGTCTCGACGCGCTGGAGCGCGAAGCGGAAGAGTTGGCGCGCCATGCAGCTGCGCACCTGGTTACTCTCGATGAGCTTCCCGGCGAGGTCGACCGCGCCGTAGAACTCGCCGTTCATGTCGTCGGTGCCGTTCATGAAGCCGCTGGCGTCGACCGCGGTGCCCTGCTCGGTGTCGCGCCAGGCGCCGACCGCGTCGTAGTGCTCGAAGCCGAAGCCCAGCGGATCCAGGAGCCGGTGACAGTCGGTGCAGGCCGGGTTGTTGGAGTGCTCCGCGAAGCGCTGTCGGGTGGTGAGCCCGGGCGCCGGGTCCGGTGCCACCACGGTGATGTCGGCGGGCGGGGAGGGCAGGTGCTGGCAGAGCATCCGCTCGCGGACGAAGAGGGCCCGGTGGATGGGATCCGACTGGTTCGCCTTGGCGTTGAGGGCCAAGAGCCCGGGGTGGGTCAGGAGCCCGGAGCGCTGCTCGGTGTTCAGGGGGACCCGCTCGAGCTCCTCGCCCAGCTCGGACCCGTCGACGCCGAAGAGGTCCGCGGTGCGCGCGTTCACGTAGCCGAAGTCGGCGGTGTAGAGCAGGCGGCCGTCCCCGGTCTCCCAGACCTCGTCCAGGAAGGCCTGGAGCGAGGCCTCGAGGTCCGCGGCGACCTGGGCGGTGAACTCCGGATGGACCGTCTCGTCCTTCACGATGCGGTCGATGCGATCGACCAGGAGCCACTGGCGGGTGAAGGAGCGGAAGCCTTCGCGGGCCTTGTCGTCCTCGAGCATCCGGCGCGCCTCGGCCAGGAGCCCCTCCTCGGTCTGGAGCACGCCCGCGGCGGCAGCGTCCAGGAGCGCCTCGTCGGGCATCGAGCCCCAGAGGAAGTACGAGAGCCGGCTGGCCAGGGCGTAGTCCTGGACGAGCACGATGTCGCCGTCCTCGGCGTCCTCGGCGGCGACCTCGTCGTGGTAGAGGAAGCTGCCGCTCATCAGGACGGTCTGGATGACGAGCTGCACCGCGAGCTGCGGCCCCTCGCCCTCGGCGAGGCCGACGTCGAAGACGGTCCGCAGCCGGTCCAGGTCTTCGGGGGTCACCGCGCGCCGGAAGCCCTGCCGGGCGAAGGCGGTGATCCAGGCGTCGGCGCAGTCGCCGCTCGCGAGGTCACAGCTCGAGTCGGCCACCACGTGCGCGGCGGCGACCTCGGCGAGGGCCTCGGCCGCGGAGGCCTCCTGCTCGACGTAGAGGCTGGAGACGTCGCCCCCCACGTGGAAGCCCTCGAAGTCGTCGTCGGGCGGGAACGCCCGCGCCGGGGCGGTGGTGTCGCCGAGGAGGTCCCGGATGGTCAGGTCGAACTGATCCCGGGTGAGCCGCCGGACCACCGCCGCGGGGACGCTGGGCGCCTCGCAGAGCGCGCCGCCCCCGGAGCTTCCGGTGGGCGCGGCGATTTCACCGGAGCAGGCGACGAGCAGCGCAGCCGGAAATGCGGCCCACGCTCGGATGGAGGGAGGGGAGAGCATGACGTCCCATCCTTGCGCAATGGTTGTGCCAGGCTCGCGCTCGCGAGGGCCCGCTGAAATCGTTGGGCTTCTGCGGTCGCCCGACCCCCGGCCTGGGGTGCCGAGGCCCCGATCCCGTGACACCGCGTCGCGGCGGTCGGGCATCGACGCTCGCCGATTGGACGCCTGCGCGCCCCTACCGCAGGCCGTATTTCTTCAACTTTCGGTACACCGTGGACCGGCTGATCCCCAACTCGGCCACCACCTTGGCGATGTCGCCGCCATGGCGCTCGAGGGCATCGCCGAGGGCGACCTTCTCCAGGCTCTCGATGGTCCCCGCCGTCCGGAGCGGCCGCTGCCGGCTGCTCGTGGTCCCGCGGATCCGGCTGGGGAAGTCGCCGGCGGTGACGACCCCCTCCTTGGCCACGACCAGCGCGCGCTGCACCGCGTTCTCGAGCTCCCGGACGTTGCCCGGCCACGGGTATCCGCGGAGCAGCTCCAACGCGTCGGGCGCCAGCTCGAGCCCCGACTCGGCGAGGAAGCGGCGCGCGATGAGGACCACGTCGTCGCCGCGCTCTCGCAGCGGCGGCACGTCGATCTCGAAGACCGCCACCCGGAAGAAGAGGTCCTCCCGGAAGCGCCCCTCGTTCACCGCCTCCATCAGGTTGCGATGGCTCGCGGCCACGAGCCGGAAGTCGCTCGCGATCGACTTGGCCCCACCGACCCGCGAGAAGGTGCGCTCCTGCAGGACCCGCAGGAGCTTCGCCTGAGCGGGGAGGGAGAGCTCGGCGATCTCGTCCAGGAAGAGGGTGCCCCCGTCGGCCTCCTCGAAGCGGCCCGTGCGCCGCTCGACGGCGCCGGTGAAGGCGCCACGCTCGTGCCCGAAGAGCTCGCTCTCCTGGAGGTTCTCGGGGATGGCCGCGCAGTTGAGGGCCACGAAGGGCTTCTTGGCGCGCGCCCCCTCGTCGTGCAGCGCTCGAGCCACGAGCTCCTTGCCGGTCCCGCTCTCGCCGTGGACCAAGACGGTCACGTCGGAGGCGGCGACGCGCTCGATCTCGCGGAAGAGCGCGCGCATCGAAGGGTGGCGGCCGACCATGCGCGCGTAGACGTCGGCGTCGGTGCGACCGAGCTCGAGGACCTGCCGGTCGAGGGAGGCCCGCTCGACCGCGCGCTTCACGCTGGTGGTCAGCCGGAGCTGGGTCAGCGGCTTCGAGAGGTAGTCGTAGGCGCCCTGCTGCATCGCCCGCACGACGACGTCGACCTCGCGTTCGGCGGTCACCATGATCACCGGGAGCTGCGGGTGGGAGTGGCGGAGGCGCTCGAGCATCTCCATGCCGGTGACCCCGGGGAGGTCGAGGTCCAGGCATACGCAGTCGGGGACCGCGGTCGCCAGCACCGTCTGCAGCGCCTCCGCGCTGTCGACCGGGTCCACGTCGTAACCCGCGGCCTCGAGCCAGTGGCTCATCAACGCGAGATGATCGATGTCGTCGTCCACGACGACCACTGCCCCTCCGCCCATGTCGATCAACGTAGCACCATCGTCGGTCGTGCGCGGCGTCGAGTCCGACGAGCGATCAGCCCGCGAGCTTTCGCAGGGGGCGGGTGGGGGTCTCGTTCGCCGCACTCAGGTCCGCCACCCAGCGGGCGTAGGCGAGCACGCTGGTCAGCGTGCTCGGGGTGGGGTGCAGGTGCAGACCGAGCCCGGTGGTCACGTGCGCCGGGCCCAGTCGACGCTGGACTCGCGCCAGGAGCTGGGCCCGGAGACTGAAGGTCTCCATCTCGAGCTGCACCAGCGTCCCCGTCGGCACGTTGGCGCCGGTACGGAGCTGGAGGCCGTTGCGTGAGACGTCCTGGGTCACGGCGTAGGTCCAGGGCGCCCGCGCGCTCGTGCGAAAACGGATCGGGTGGGCGGTCGTCACCCGGCCCGAGTCGCGGCGCTCCTCGGCGACCGACTTCAGCGCGTCGCTCACCGCGTCGGGGAGCCGGTCGGCGTGCCACCCGCTTCCGAGGGTGCGCTCGCCGGCGAGGTCCGGGAACGCCACCGGTCGCGCGGCCATCACCACCCCCGCCGCGAGGGAGAGGGCGACGGGCTCCGAGTCCGACCGGATCGTCGCCGCGACTCCGCCGTGGGCGATGAAGGTGTTCTCGAGCTGCGTGGCGTCCTCCGCGCAGACCACCTGGAAGCCCGCGCCAGCGAGGGCCCGGGCACGTTCGTTGCGGCGCGCCGCGTCGGGGTCGAGCAAGGCTACGCAGGTTCGGTCGGAGCGCAGTCGCGGTCCGAGGCCGGCGAGGGCGAGGGCGAGGGGCGGCAGCGAGGCGAGCTCGTCCTCGTCGTGCACGTGGGCCAGGTCGAGGTTCAGGAGCGAGGTGTAGCGGAGCTGGAGCTGACTCCGGAAGACACCGATGATCGGCGGCATCGAGCGCAATCGCCGGAGAGCGGCGAGCCCACGAGCGTTCCGATCGCCCACGCGCATCACCACCACGTCGGGGTCGAAGACTGGATCGGAGCCGGAGTCGTGCTGCGCGAAGGTGAAGACCTCCGTGCGCGAGATCGACATCACGTTGGCCAGTCGCTGCCAGGGGCTCGAGGGCTCGTCGACCAAGAGCCAGACCCGCTTGCTTCCCGCTTCGCCCATCACCCCACCTCCTTGGTCACGTCACCGTGAGTGCAGAACCTGGGCTCCCCGAGGAGGGGGCCCTGTAGATAGCGGCAGCCGAGGCCCGCCAGCGCGTTGCGCTCGACGCCGGCCTCGACGCCGGCGGCGACGACCTCGACCTCGAGGACCAGGCGGTCGGCCAGCGACCGGACCGGGCTCGCGGCATGCACCAGCACCTCCTCATGGAGGTCCCCCCAGAAGAGGTTCACGAAGATCGCTCCCTCCAGGTGAGGGGCGTCTCGAACCACTTCGCCCAGCACGTCGCGGAGGAGGTCTCCCGTGCGACCCAGACTTCGGGCCCGCTCGACCACCTGTCCTGCCGAAACAGAGGTCGTCGCGGGAACTCGCAGCAGCGCCTCGTGGCCCAGCACCCGACCCGTGCGGTCTCGGATGGGCTGGTAGGCCACGCGGGTCTCCTCGAGGACGCCGTCGAGCTCGCGCTCCTGGCGCACCCGGATCCGCGGCCTCGTCCGTGCGGCATCGGCCCGCTCGGCCGCGCGATGGCGGCGGCCCCACTCGGCGGCGTGTGCGACGAGTCCTCGCAGCTTGGCCGGGTTCATCGCGGGAGAGATGGTCCCCATGGGGATGGCGTCCGAGATTCCCGCTGGCGCGTAGACCACGAAGGACTCGTTCGCCTCGCGATGCACCGACTCGAGTAAAAAGTCGGCGCGGTCGTCGCCGATGAGGCGCCGGGCCTCGGCGACCGAAGGAGCCTGGCAGTGCGCGATCCCCGCGCGCCGGAGCAGGGACTGGAGCCAACCGTCGGGCTCCGATCCGACCACCGTCGCTCGGAGGCGATTCGAACGATGAGACGTAGAGGCGCCGACCACGAGGCGCTGCGGTGCACGTGCGGTGCCAGCGCATTCGGGTGCGAACTCCCGTGAGACTGGCGGAAGCGCGTCTCAGGTTGACCCGCCGTGTCGGACTGACGATCTCGCTTCCTGTCGGGGCCGGGGAGGAGATTCGCTCGCGCTGGGCGCTCGTCGCGTGAGTGGCTCGCGCAAGGGACCGGGGCACGAGGTTGGTAGCTGACCCCTTTGGACCCTACGATCTGGAGGGAGGGGAAACATGGGGACGAGACTCTTGGCGCACCACCGGGACCGGTGGGTGCTCGACCGACTGCGGCAGCTCTGCGGAGACCACGCGGGGGCCGCCACGTTCCACGAGCAGCCGGACATGGCCCTGGACGACCTCCGCGGCTGCGACGCGGTGCTCGTGCTCTGGGAGGCTGCCACGCTCCCGGCGGTCATCGACGAGCTGGAGAACCACGAGGTCGTCGCCCTCCAGCACGGCGAGCCCACCACGAGCTCGTCCGCCGGCGTGCCCATCCTCCGTCTCGATGTGCCCGAAGCCGCCAGCCGCTTGGCCTCGCTCGTTCGCGGGCTCCCGGGCGCCGACGCGGAGCCCCCGGCGGAGGTCGACGTAGATCCCGCCATCGAGGTCCTGCTCGCGGGGTTCCTCGGGCGACGCCGGCAGGATGTCGACCTCCTTCGAGAGTTGCTCCAGTCCGAGGATTGGGATGGAGTTCGTCGAGTCGCCCACCAGCTCGCGGGGACCTCGGGAGGCTACGGCTTTCACGGTCTCACCGACATCGGCCGCTCGCTCCACGACGCGGTTCCGGACCGAGCCGAGACCGAGCGTTGGGTCGAGGCCCTCGATGCCCACCTGCGTGGGCTACGGGTTCGCTGTGGGCCGGGACCGGCTCGTTCGGTCGCCGAGATCCTCGACGGCCTCGGCTGAGGGTCACCCCGCGAGTCGTCGCGGAGCGTCTCGAGTCCGAGCCTTCGAGCGCCGGTCGAGGAGGTGGACCCAGCGGGCGAAGGCCAGGACGCTGGTCAGGGTCTCCGGCGTCGGCTGGAGGCGGACACCGAGCCCGGTGGTGACGTGCGGGGCCCCCAGTCGTCGCTGCACCGTGCCGAGGAGTTGGGCGCGGAGTCCGAGGGCCTCGACCTCCATCTCGAGCGGGGTTCCCGGAGCGATGCTCGTCGCGGTCTGCAGGCGCACACCGGTCTTCGAGACGTCCGAGGTCATGGCGTACGACCACGGCGTGCGGTCGTCGATGCGAAAGCGGACGGGATGGATCGCGGGGACCCGGGGCCATCGACGCCGTTCGGCTCGCGCTTCGTCGAGGCCGGTACGCACCGCCGCCGGGAGCCGCGCTGGGTCGTGAGCCTGCGCCAAGGTCCGTTCCCCAGCGAGGTCGAGGCAATCCACCGGCCGGGCAGCGAAGACGACTCCCGCAGCGCGGGACAGAGCCGTCGGAGAGTCGTCGCTGCGGATGGTGGCCGCGGCGCCCCCATCGGCGGCGAAGATCCGCTCGAGTTCCTCGGGCTGGTCGGCGAAGACGACGTCGAACCCCGCTCCGACCAGGGCGCGCGCGCGGGCTCGCCGCCGGAAGGGATCGGGGTCGAGGAGCGCCACGCGGGGGCGACGAAGGACCGGGCGCCGCTTCTGGGCAGCCAGGGCCAGGGCGATGGACGAGAGGCCCGAGAGCCGTGCCTCGTCGTGGATGTGGACCATCGGGCGATCGAGGAGCGCGGTGTAGCGGAGGTGCAGCTGGTGCCGGAACACGCCGATCAGCGGGACCCGGGGGAGGTCCATCGTCTCGAGGTGGCGCATGGCCCGGTCACCGATGCGCGCGATCACCAGGTCGGGATCGAAGAGTCGAGGCGCTCCGGGGTCGAGTTCCCGGACCCCGGAGCGCACCTGCACTTCGGCGCGGGAGATGCGCAGAACGTTCGCAAAACGCTCCCACTCGCCCGTCGGTTGGTCGCAGAGGAGCCAGACCCGGAACTTGGCCGCCGAACCCATCAGCCCACCTCGCGGACGTCGGGAAGGAGCGAGGCCGGCTCGCCCAGGAGGTAGCCCTGGAGATAGCGGCACCCGAGCTCGGTCAGCACCCGTTGCTCCGCTGGAGTCTCCACCCCCTCGGCGACCACCGAGCTGCCGACCTGCTCGCAGTAGCGAACGATGGCGCGCACCAGATGCTGGGCGCTGGCCGAGGACTGGATCGAGCGGGTCAGGGTCTTGTCGAGCTTCACGATCTCGGGCCGCATGTGGTTCAGCCGAGCCAGGGTGGAGCCTCCGGCTCCGAGATCGTCGATCGCCAGTCGGTAGCCCGCGTGGCGCAGGGCCCCCAGGCGCGCCTTGACCAGCGCGGGGTCCATATCGCCGGTGGTCTCGGTCACCTCGAGGATGACGCGGTGGGCGATGTGGACCAACCCGAGCCGTGGGTCGACCAGGTGGTCCTCCATCAGGTCCATGAAGTGCAGGTTCACGAAGAGGAGCCCGGCGAGGCGATGCGCGTCGAGGGCGACCTTGCGGAGGATGACGCGGGTCAGCTCGGGGATTCGACCGAGGCGCTCGGCGCGTTCCAACATCGCGGCAGGCGAGGTCAGTCCGCCGGTGCGGGGGCGCATGAGCGCTTCATGGCCCAACAGACGACCCTGGCCATCGACGATCGGCTGGTATGCCATCTGGAAGTCGGCCAGGGCCAGGTCGAACTCGCGCGTGTCCCGCTGGACTCGCTCCTGCCGCCGCCAGCGACGCCGAGCGTCGGACGCTCGGTCGACCGCGCGGCGGCGGCGAGACCACGCCACCGCGTGGGCGACCGAGGCGCGGAGTTGAGCCGCCTCGGTCGCGCGAGTGATGGAGCAAATGGGGATCAGCCCGGGGTAGCTCCCCTCGACCTCGGTCGTCGGGTTCCCACTGGGCCCGTAGACGACGAACGAGGGGAACCCGCTCGACCGACCGCGCTGACGTTCGATGAGGAGCTCGGAGTGCTCGTCCTCGATCCGGCTCAGAGCCTCCGCCGCCGTGCGGCACGGGCGGACCTCGAGACCTGCGTGGCCCAAGAGGGATTCCAACCACTCGGGAGTGTCGTGGCCCACGATGTAGGCCAGGAAGGGGCGGGGTGCGTCGGTGGTCGTGGAGTGCATACCCCGTGGCGTTGCGGAACCGGTGCCAGGCCCGAGCGCTCGCGATATCGAGGGAACGAGGCGGACCCGTCTCAAAGTGCTCCGCGAAATGAGACGGTGTCTCACCGCGCTCGCCCTGAGATGGGACCGTCCCTAGACCTTGGAGATGCGGATGTTCGATCGGGGGGCGACCGGGCTCGGGGAGGGCGCGGTCGATGTGTACGCGAGCGACTGGGGAGGGCGGACGCCCGAAGGGATGCTGCGGGAGCTGCTCGCCACGCTTCCCGAGTCCATGGGCATCGAGGGAGCCGGGCTCTATCTCGAGTCCTCCTACGGTCAGCTGCGCTGCGTGGCCTCGACCGCGGATACACCGAGCCGCATCCCGACTCCCCGGGAAGGAGGGATCAGCCACTCGTTCGAGGGAGGCCATGCCGACGTGGTCCTCGAGGTCCCGGTGGTGGATACCCGGGGCGCGCTCTACCTTCGGCGCACGGGGCGCCCCTTCACCGCCGCCGAGGTCGGGGAGGTCGCCTGCCTCGAGCGCTGGGTGGCCCCCGTCCTGCTGCGCTTCGAGCTCGAGCGGACCCGACGTCAGCGCGATGCGGCGCTTCAGGGATGTGCCGAGCGCCAGCAGCGCACCCAGATCCTGGAAGACGCGATGACCCGACTGGGAGTCGGGGTCCTGGATCTGGACGACTCGGGTTCCGTCCGCGCCAGTCAGACCGCGCGCGAGCTCTTCGGCGCCATGGGCGGCGTAGCCGAGGCGCTTCCGCGGGTGCGCGAGGCGATCCGCGGCGACTCCCGAGGGTCACTGTCCATGCAGGGCGAAGATGGGGCGCTGCGGCGCTTCGACCTCGAGGGCCTGCGGGAGAACGACCACTCGCTGGTCTTGGTGCGGGACGTCACCGATCTGCGTCGCCACGAGGCCGAGGCCGCCTTCCTTCGCGAGCGACTGCACGTACTCATCCAGAGCATGCACTCCGCCGTTCTCGTGGAGACCGCGCATCGAGAGATCGCCGTCACCAACCACGCCTTCTGCGAACTCTTCGGGATCCTCGCGCCGCCGGAGGCCATGGTGGGGGCCGACTGCGCCGGAGCCGCGGAGCAGACCAAGGTGCTCTTCAAGGACCCGGAAGGATGGCTGAGCCGGGTCGACGAGATCCTCGCCGCCCGCAAGGCGGTGATCGGCGAGACGGTCCGGATGTGGGACGACCGCGTCCTCGAGCGCGACTACGTGCCGGTCATGGTCGAGGGCGAGTACTCCGGCCACCTCTGGCAGTACCGAGACGTGACCGAGCAGGAGAAGCGCGCCGCGACCCTCTCCGACGCTCGCCGTGAGGCGGACCGGGCCAACGAGGCCAAGTCGCGCTTCCTGGCGATGATGAGCCACGACATGCGCACCCCTCTGGGGTCGCTCCTGGGCAACGCGGAGCTCCTCCGCGACGAGCTCGCGGGGACCAAGCGCGACCAGGCCGAGGGGATCATGCGTAGCGCCCAGACCCTCCTGGGGCTGATCGAGGACCTCCTCGACGTGATGGTCTCCGAGGCCGGCGAGCTCTCTCTCGACCCGCGGCCGGTCGACCTGGCGGCCTTGGTTCGTCACGTCGTCCGCATCAACGGTCCGCGGGCTCGGGAGACCGGCACTCAGATCGGGATCGACGTGCCGTCCACGGTCGCCATGGTCTCCGCCGATCCACGGCGGGTGGAGCAGGTGGTCGGCAACCTGGTCGGCAACGCGGTGAAGTTCGCCGCCGGGGGCCACGTGGACGTCGCCCTCGAGGCGACGGAGGACGGCGACGACGTCGAGGTTCGTCTGGAGGTCCGGGACGACGGCATCGGGATGGACGAAGAAGCCCTCGCGCAAGTCTTCGAGCCTTTCCGCCAAGCCGATGCGAGCATTCGCGGGAACTTCGGAGGCACCGGCCTCGGGCTGTCCATCACCCGCTCGATCGTCGACCGCATGGGCGGGGCGATCGAGGTGGAGAGCGAGCCGGGCCGGGGCACGACCTTCCGGGTGACTTTCCGGGCCCCGCGAGTCGCCGAGAAGTCCAAGTCCGGGACGATGGAGATCCCCCTGGCCATGGGCGCCGAGGTCTTGGTCGTGGAGGACGACCCGGAGAACCGCGAGTACGTCACCCGCGCCCTCCGACGCGCCGGGGTCACCGTGCGCGCGGTGGAGGATGGTGCGGCGGTGATCGGCGCGGTGGCCCAGCATCCCCCCGATCTCGTCATCATGGATCTGGACATGCGCTACGTGGGCGGGCTGGAGGCGACACGACTCCTACGCGCGTGGGAGCAGGACGCGAAGCGGGACCCGGTCGCCGTGGTCGCGTTGACCGCCAACGCGGATCCCACCGTCGCGGAGCAATGCCGGGAGATGGGGATGCAGGCGGTGGCCACGAAGCCGATCACGCCGACCGAGTTGGTCGCGTTGGTGCGCGCGCAGGCGGCGCCTCCGGTCTGCATCGTGGACGACGACCCCGACTTCCGCGCGCTGGTGGCGTTCACCCTACGCGCAGCCGGGGTTCGGGTGCAGGAGGTGGCCTCGGGCGAGGAGCTCCAGCGGCACCCCTTGAGCAAGCGGGCCATGGTCCTCCTGGACCGGCATCTGGGCACCGTCAGTGGGCTCGACCTGGCCCAGGACCTGCGGGCGCGGGGGCACCTGGGCCCGGTGGTGCTGATGACCGGCGACGGGAGTCCCAGCCTCCGCGAGGAGAGCCGGAAGCACGGCGTGGACGACGTGTGGCTCAAGCCGCTCCCGCGCGATGTGTTGGCCGAGCGGGTCAAGGCCATGCTCTGGACCTGAGTGCCCGGAGTGAGCGCGCCGACCGAGCGCTCCGCTAGGAGTGCGAGAAGCGGCGCATGGACACGTTCATGAGCAGACCCAGGCCGAGCATGGTGGTCAGCACCGAGGAGCCGCCGTAGCTGAAGAGGGGCAGGGTCATGCCGACCACCGGGAGCAGGCCGCAGACCATGCCCACGTTGATGATCGCCTGCCAGAAGAGCATCGCGCTCACGCCTACCGCGGTCACCGCGCCGAAGCGGTCCTTGGCCTGCGACGCGATGCGCAGGCCCCAGATGACCAGGAAGACGTAGAGCCCCAGCAGGAGCATCGAGCCGAGGAGGCCCTGCTCTTCGGCCCAGACGGCGAAGGGGAAGTCGGAGTGCTGGTCGGGCAGGAAGCGGAACTGGTTCTGCGTGCCCTGCATGAACCCCTTGCCGGTGATGCCGCCGCTGCCGATGGCCACCAGCGACTGGTGGGTGTGCCAGCCGGTGTCCAGGATGTCGGCCTCGTTGCCGGTGAGCCGGCTCCAGAACGCCGTGATGCGGCCCTTCTGGTAGTCCTTGAGCAGGTAGGCCCAGGTGAGCGGCGCGCTGAAGACGAAGGCCGCCGCCAGGGTCAGCAGCGAGCGCAGCTTCAAGTTCGTCAGGACCATGATGGACCCGAAGATGAAGGCGCAGATGAGCGCGGTGCCCAGATCCGGCTGGAGCAGGATGAGCCCCATCGGGACCGCGAGGATGAGCCCGGGGACCACGAGGTCCTTGAGGGTTCGACCGTCGGTCTTGGGATCGTGGTGCAGGTACTTCGCCAGGGCGACGATGAGGAAGATCTTCATCAGCTCGCTGGGCTGCAGCGAGAAGCCCCCGATGGAGATCCATCGGGTCGATCCGCGGATGGAGCGACCTAGCAAGAAGACCAATACGAGCAGCACGATGCCGGCGCCGTAGATGAACCATGCGTTGCGCTCGAAGTGCCGGTAGTCGATGGCGACCACCAGGACGGCTACGCCGGTGCCCAGGGTCAGCCAGTAGATCTGCTGGATGTAGATGTCCGAGCGGGCCCCGGCGGCGCTGGACGCGCTGTAGAGGTTCACCACGCCGAGGACCGCGATGGCGCAGGAGGTGACGAAGAGGCCCCAGTCGAACTGGTCCCGCATCGTGCGTACGAGCGCCATCAGCCACCTCTCCGGTCGCGGTCGACGCCGCGCGTGCTCATCGCCGTGGTCGCCCCCGACCCGAGGTACTCCTGGAGCACCTGCAGCGCGATGGGCGCGGCGGCACGACCGCCGGCGCCGCCGTGCTCGACGATGACCACGATGGCCACCTGCGGGTTCTCGCTGGGCGCGTAGCCGGCGAACCAGGCGTGGGAGCGGTTGAAGTACCAGGCCCGCCCCGGATCGACGTCGCTGCGCGGGGTGCCCGGCGCGATCTCCGCGGTGCCGGTCTTGCCCGAGGCGGTGACCCCGCCGTCGATGCGCGCGCTGTAGGCGGTACCGTTCTGGGCGTTGACGACGCCGAAGAGCGAGCGGGTCACCAGGTCCATGTGCTCGGCGGGGACCTCGAGGTCCCGCCGGGCCTGGGTGGGGAACTCCTCGACGAGGGTGCCGTCGGGCTCCCGGATGGACTCCACGATCTGCGGCGTCCACAGGGTGCCGCCGTTGGCCAGCGCGCCGTAGGCCAGCGCGAGCTGCAAGAGGGTCGCGCGGGTGTTGCCCTGGCCGATGGCGGTGTTGAGCGTGTAGCCGACGCGGTAGCGGCCGTAGTGCTCCTCGTACCACTCGCGGGTCGCCAGGAAGCCCCGGGCCTCGCTGTTGATGCCGATGCCGGTGCGCTGGGAGAGCCCGAAGTTGCGCGCCCACTCGTTGAGCCGCTCGAGACCGACGGTCTCCGCGAGCTTGTAGAAGTAGACGTTGCACGACTGGACCAGCGCCGAGTGCATGTCCACCTCGCCGTGGGCCGAGGTGCAGCGCTTCCGGTCGGTGCCGATCTGGTAATAGCCGATGCACTCCACCCGCTCGTCGGGGTCGAAGCCGTCCATGGCCAGCCCGGCCAGGGCGCTGATCGGCTTGAAGGTCGAGCCCGGGAAGTACGACTCGTAGATCGTCTTGTCGATGAGCGGCCGGAAGGGGTCGCTCGAGAGTTCGTTGTACTCGTCGTGGCTCATGCCGGCGATGAAGCCGTTGAGGTCGTAGCTGGGCTTCGAGTAGAGCGCGCGGACGCGCCCGCCGTTCACGTCGACGACGACGGCGGCCCCCGACGGATGCCCGGCGAAGGCGCGCTTCACCGTGTTCATCAGCTCCATGTCCAGGGTGAGCACCAGGTCCATGCCCGGCTGGGGCGCCTCGTGTTCCTCCCGGCTCCGGGCCAGGCGCGGATCGATCATCTGCCGCCGACCGGTCGCGTCCACCAACACCCGGCGATAGCCTGCGCGGCCGCGCAGGAAGCGCTCGCCCCACTCCTCGAGGCCCATGCGGCCCACCACGCTGCCGGGGCTGTAGGCCGAGGTGCCGCCCTCGGAGCGGGCCCCGCGGTTGGAGCGGAGGGGCTCGGCGACGAGCTCGACGCCGGGGAGGCTGCCGTTGGAGTAGATGCGCCAGAACTGCTTCACCGAGGGCGGGCGCAGGATCTCCACCGGGTCCCGGACGTCTTCGACGAGGAGCCGGGCGAAGAGATCGCGGCGGGCTTCGCCCTCGAGCTCCAGGAGGCTGGCGAGGAGCTCGACCTGGTCCTCGTCGAGGCGACCCGGGGTCGCGTAGAGGACGTAGTCGTCCGCGCTGACCTCGTTCACGTAGCCCACCACGTGGGCGCCGAGCGAGTCGTAGGGGTAGGTGCGCACCGGGCCGGCGACCACGTCCACGCCGGGTAGCTCGTTCTGGTGGGTCTCCAGGGCCGCGAGCTGCTCCCGATCGATGTCGTCGTAGAACTCGATCTGGTGGGTCCGGCGGCGGTTGGGGATCTCGCGGAGCCGTCGCTGGAACTCGCGCCGCTCCTCCTGGTCGAAGCCCATCAGGTCGACGAAGAGCGCCACGTGCTCCGGCGTCATCATCTGCGGCGTCACGTAGAGCCGGTACGAGGGCCGGTTGGTCGCGATGACCCGCCCCGCGGTGTCCCGCAGCACGCCGCGAGTCGCGGGCAGCGGGATGGTCTTGGTGATGTTCTCCTGCGCCCGCGCGGCCCACTCGTCGTACTGGACGATCTGGAGCTGGACGACGCGGCCGATGAGCACCGAGAAGACGAGCACCACCACCAGCGCCATCCACTTGTAGCGCTTGCGGAACTCGCCGACCTCTCGCCGCGGGCTCAGCAGCATCAGCTCGTGGCCTCCTGGCGCTTGGGCGCCGTGGCCTCGATGCGCTGCACCGCGGGGAAGACCAGGGGCGCGGCGAGGGCGGTGGCGGCGGCGGGCGCGACCAGGAGCATCACCGTCTCGCGGACTCCGCCGTAGGGGAAGGGCGCGTTGTCGGCGAAGATGGTGCGCAGGGCCAGGGTCGCGCCGCCCGCGAGGACGGCCACGATGAAGGTCAGCAGGACCTGGAAGCTCGGGCTACGCAGGAAGAGCCGGAGGCCGGCGCCGCGCGCCAGCATGAACGTGGAGACCGCCACGAAGGTCTGCAGGCTCATCAGGTTCCCGCAGAAGAGGTCGTAGAGGTACCCGAGGAAGAACGCGAGGAGCGCGCCGCGGACGATGTGCACCTCGGGCGAGACGCCGAGGTAGATGAGCACCGGGAGGATCAGGTTGGGGACGAAGGGGTGCAGCGGGAAGACGGACGCCAGCGCGGACTGGACCACCAGGAGCGCGAGCCCCAGCAGCACCAAGAGCCCGCTCCGGGTCCAGGGGTTCACTCCTCGTCCCTCTCGTCCTGGCTGGTGTCCCGGGCGCCCTCGGTGAGGACCAGGACCTGCTCCAGCCCGGAGAAGTCGACGGTGGGGGTCACCTCGACCTCCTGGTAGAGGCCGAACTCGGCGCGCTCCACCCGGCTCACCCGGCCGACGAGGATCGACGCCGGGAAGCGGCGGCCGAGGCCCGAGGTATAGACCTCGTCGCCGACCTCGATCTCGTCATCGCGCTGCAGGTACTGGATGCGGGCCGCGTAGCGGTCGCTCTCGCCGGTGCCCCGGAGCACGCCGCGGGCGCCGGTGCGCTGAACGATCACGTCGACGGCGCTCTCCCGGTCCACGGTGAGGCGGACGTCGGCGTGGCGGCCGAAGGTGCGGCGGACCTGGCCGACGAGGCCCTGGGCGCTGACTACCGGCATGCCGGCGCGGACCCGATCCCGGGCGCCGCGGTCGAGCCGCAGCCGGACCACGCGGAAGTAGGGGCTGATCTCTTTGCCGATGACCCGGGCTGCGATGGTGTCGCCCCGGAGCCGCTCGCGCAGGGCCAGCAGGTCCCGGAGCCGCTGGTTCTCCCGGGCCTCCATCCGGAGCAGCCGGTTCTCTTCTTCCAGGCGGGCGGCGTCGAGGCGCAGGCGCTCGTTGTCCCGCTTCACGTCCACCAGGTAGACGTACTCCTCGACCACGCCGCTCACGGCGTCCGCGGTCTCCGCGGCGAGGTACTGCACCGGCGCCGAGAGCTGCAGGAAGCCCTGGTCGACGACGGACGTGTCGTCGGGCTCCGAGAGGTTGGCGCTCAGGAAGAGGAAGGGGACGATGAGGAGCGCGACGCTGATCGCGGCGTCTCGGAATCGGCGAAAATAGCTCATCGGCGGAGCTCGGACGGCGTGGAACGCGCGAGGGCGCGCACGGATTCCTGGGAGGCCCGGCTGCGCTCACTGCTCGGGGGCGAGGGCAGGGCCAGAGGCATGGGCGAGGATCTCCTGCCGCCGCGAGGCGGCGTCAGGAGATGGTGACTTCCTTGAGGAGCTCGAGATGGTCCAGCGTCTTGCCGGACCCGAGGACCACGGCGGAGACCGGGTCGTCGGAGACCATCACGGGCAGGCCGGTCTCCTCGCGGAGGAGCACGTCCAGGTTGCGGAGGAGCGCGCCACCACCGGTGAGCACGATGCCCTTGTCGACGATGTCGGCGCTGAGCTCGGGCGGGGTGCGCTCGAGGGCGGTCATCACCGCCTCGATGATGGCGTTGATCGGCTCGCTGAGGGCGTCGCGGATCTCGTCGCCGTTGACCAGCACGGTCTTGGGCACGCCGGCGACGAGGTCGCGGCCCTTGACCTCCATGGTCGTGGGCTCTTCCTCGGGGTGCGCGTTGCCGATGGTGCACTTCACCCGCTCGGCCGACTGCTCGCCGATCAGCAGGTTGTACTTGCGCTTCATGTAGGCGACGATCGCCTCGTCCATCTTGTCCCCGCCGACGCGGACGGACTGGGAGTAGACGATGCCGGCCAGCGAGATCACGGCGACCTCGGTGGTGCCGCCGCCGATGTCGACGACCATGTTGCCGCTCGGCTCGGTGATGGGCAGGCCGGCTCCGATGGCCGCGGCCATGGGCTCCTCGATGAGGTAGACCTCACGCGCGCCGGCGCCCTCGGCGGACTCCTTGACGGCGCGCTTCTCCACCTCGGTGATGCCGAAGGGCACGCAGATGATGATGCGTGGCTTCACCAGGGTGCGCCGGTTGTGCGCCCGCGAGATGAAGTAGCGGAGCATCGCCTCGGTGATCTCGAAGTCGGCGATGACGCCGTCCCGCAGCGGGCGGACCGCGTGGATGCTGCCGGGCGTCCGGCCGAGCATCTCCTTGGCGTCCTTGCCGACGGCGAGCACCTTCTTGCCGCCTCGGGGGTCACGCTGGACGGCCACGACCGACGGCTCGCAGGACACGATGCCGCGGCCCTTGACGTAGATCAGCGTCGTCGCGGTCCCGAGGTCGATCGCGAGGTCGTTCGAAAACAGTCCGTAGAGCCAGTCGAAGATCATGGTCCGGTCTCTACACGCGCCCGAACCGCGCCCCCGGGGCCTTCCCGGAAAGTGCGGCTAAAGCATCGAGATGATGAACTTTTCGGCGCCCCATGGCGCCACGCGTGCCCTGGGTATTAACAGATCCCCCAGATGGGATCAAGCGAGGCTCAGGGGGCCCTCGACGGGGGTGGTCGAGGATTTTTTCGCGCGTGATCCCAATTGACAGCCGTATTAGGTTTCCAAGTGCCCATGACGACGCGGGAAGACGAGGCCACCCGGCGGGGCCTGGAGGCCACGGCGTTGGTCGAAGCCGCCAAAGGCGGCGACGAGCGCGCCTTCGAGGCCCTCTTCCATCGTTACCGTCCCCGCATCTACGCCCTCGCCCTGCACCTCACGGGCAAGCCCAGCGACGCCGAGGACATCACCCAGGACGCCTTCCTCAAGGCGTACAGCAAGCTCCCGGAGTTCGAGGGCCGCAGCGAGTTCTTCACCTGGCTCTACCGGATCGCCCTCCACCGGGCACTGAACGTGAAGCGCAACCGGGGCCGCCGGACCCTGGTGGGCCTCGAGGACCCGCGCGTGGCCGCCGCCGTCGAGGTCGACGCCCAGGGCGACCCCCGGCGCGCCCTGGAGCTCCAGGAGCGCTACGGCCACCTGCTGGCCGCCTTCGACCGGCTGAGCCCGGTCCTCCGCACCACCGTCGTCCTCACCACGCTCCAGGGCCTCTCCTACAAGGAGGCCGCCGTCGTCCTCGACACCAGCGACGGCACCGTCGCCTGGCGCGTCCACGAAGCCCGCCGCCAGCTCCGCGAGCACATGGAGCGCCTCCAGCGCGAGCCGACCCCCAAGGCCGTGAAGCTCCGCGCCCGCCGCATCAGCGAAGAGCACGACGTCGGCGAGCGCATCGAGCAGATCGTCGCCGCGCTCATGCCCGGCGGCACCCCGGCCTAAGGCTCACTCGATAAAGAGGACGGGGCGTCGCCGTGGTCTTGGCCGGTCGGCCCGCCGCAATCGATCCAACGAACCGGGCTTGGACATAGCTCGTCGCGGGGCGGACCCAGGGGCACGACCGACGAGCCGGGATTGGGGCGGGCGCCCGCGGGTGACCCGCACGACGTGATCGTGAACGAGCTGGTGCAGCTCAGCGCGCGGATCGACGCGGCGACGCAGCGGCAGCTCGCGCTCATCCGCGAGGTGTACGAGCGCGAGCTCTGGGGCGTGTGGGGCGCGAAGACCTGCGCGCACTTCCTCGCCTGGCGCCTCGGCCTGAGCCCCGGCGCCGCGCGCGAGCGGCTCCGGGTGGCGATCGCCCTCGGCGAGCTGCCCCACATCGAGGCAGCCCTGGGCGCCGGCCGCATCTCCTTCTCCAAGGTCCGCGCGATGACCCGGGTGGCCACCCCGGAGAACGACGCCGCCCTCGTCGACCTCGCGCGGCACGCCACCGCGGCCCAGCTCGAGCGCATCTGCCGCGGGATGCGGCAGGTGCAGCGGGACCACGGCTCGATGCGGGAGCCGCCGGCCCCCTTCGACCCCTGCGACCGCGACGTCGAGGTGCGTGCGGACGCCGATGGCAGCACGCGGCTCACCGTGCGCGTCCTTCGCGACGAGGCCGCGCGGGTGATGGCCGTCCTCGAGCGTGTGCGAGCGGCGCTCCGCCGCGAAGCCGGCAGCGCTGCCCGCCCCGACCGAGCCGACGCGCTCCTGCGGATGGCCCAGCTCGCCGAGCGAGTCCTCGAGGCGGAGTCCGCCGACGTTTCCGGGTCGACGCCGTCCGTACTCGCCGACGATCCCCCGGAGACGCCGCTCCCAGGCGCCGGCGTTCCCGCGGAGACGCCGCTCGCAAGCGCCGCCGTTCCCACGAAGGCTTCGTCCGAGGTGCCTGCGAAGCCATCGCATGCGCCTCGCGCCAGGACCGGCGCCGATCATGCGCTCGTCGCGTTCCACTTGCAGCCGGAGATGCTCGCCGAGGGCTTCACCGCGCTCCTCGACGATGGCACCCGCGTTCCCGCGGAGACGTTCCGGCGCGTAGCCTGCGACTGCGCGATGGTCGGAACCCTCGAGCACGGCGGCGAAGTGCTCGACGTCGGTCGTCGCTCCCGCGCCATCTCCGCCGGGATGCGCCGCGCCCTGGACCGCCGCGACGCAGGGTGCCGCTTCCCCGGCTGTGACTGCACCCGCTTCCTCCACGCCCACCACATCGAACATTGGGCTTTGGGCGGCGAGACCTCCCTGAGCAACCTGGTCAGCCTCTGCCCCTTCCATCACCGCCTGGCCCACGAAGGCGGCTACCGGGTCCACGCCGGCGACGACGCACCCGTCTTCACGACGCCCCGCGGCCACATCATCCCCGCCGTTCCCGCGGAGACGCGCCCGACAGGCGACCTCCGCGACGCCGTCGGCCGGCTGCGCATCGACGACGACCCCCGGGACACGCTCCACTGGGTCCAACGCCCCGACTACGGCTACGTCGTCCAGGTGATGATGCAGTAGTCGCCCCTCGGGCACGGCAGCCCGACTCGGCAGCCCGGATCCGCCGTGGCGCCCGAGCCGGCATGGCCCTCCCGGGCGGAGGCGGGCAGTAGCGCCAGCAGCTTGCCATCGACCGCAAGGTGCTTGCCATGGAGCGCGGGGTGGCTACTCGGCCCCGATGCGTTGGTGGCCGAAGCGAGCTCCGTCTCGGAGCGATCGACCGAGCGCGGACCGAATCCGCGGGAGCCTCCTCGCCGGGGCCGTGGCCGACGGCCTGGCCTTTGCCCACGAAGGTCGCGCGCCGGGGCCCGTCGGCGGGCTCCGGCTCGGCCGGGTCTCGGACGATACGGAACTCACCCTGGCGACCTGCGCGGCGCTGGTGGAAGCGAGCGGCGCCGTGCAGCCCGAGGCGATCGCGGAGCACTTCGTCCGCTGGCACCGGCAACGCGGGTTCAGCGGACTCGGCGCTGCCACTCTCCAGGCGGTGCGCGACCTGAGCCTCGGCGGGCACTGGGCCCTGGTGGGGCGACGTGGCGAGATGGCGGCTGGCAACGGCGCGGCGATTCGCGTGGCGCCCTTGGCGTTCGTCCTCGACCTCGGTGCGCCTCGCGGTCGCCGCACGCTGCGCGATGTCGCGCGGATCACCCATCACAGCGACGAGGCCTACGTCGGCGCCCTCGCCCTCGCGCTGACCCTCCGGGACGCGACTCGTGGCCCATGGGCCGGCCGCGCGGAGCTCTTCGCGCGTCTCGCCGAGGAGCTTCCCGATACGCGGGTCCGCGATCGACTGGCCGCGATCGCCCCGCTGGCGAGCGTGTCGGTGGGCGAGGTCGCCGCCACCTTCGGCAACGGCGGCTACGTTGTCGACGCGGTGCCCCTCGCGCTGCACGCCTACGCTTGCTGGGCCGAGCGAGCTGACCTCCTCGGGCTCGTGCGGAACCTCGTCGAAGCCGGCGGGGATTGCGACTCCATCGCCTCGATGGCCGCCCAGTGCCTGGGCGCGCTCCACGGCCGCGCGGTTCTCGACGGGACCCCCGTCGCCGTGCCCGATTGGGTCTCCGCCGGCGTCGAGGCGTTCGTCGCCGTCGCCGGGGAGTCCGCGCGCTGAGCGAAAGCGACGAATCGACTGGCCAGGCACGCAACTGACTCGCCGGGGCGGCGATGAGGGGCGGCGCGGTCGGGGCTCGGGCGGAGGATGGATCCCCGCGGGCGCTCGGCGGTGCGGAGGATCCCATGACCAGCCCGACGTACAGCGACTCCAACAACCCCCTCGTGTGGTTCGGCCGCGGCCTGAGCCGCTTCGCCGACTTCGAGGGGCGGTCCCGGCGCAAGGCGTACTGGCACTTCTGGCTGGTGAACCTGATCATGCTGGTCGCGCTGACGGCGCTCTCCCACCAGCTGGGGCTCGGTTTCGGCGACCGATTCGGTCTCGCCTCGGGGGCCCTCTCGGCCATCTACTCGGTGGTGATGTTGATGCCCGGACTGGCGCTGACGGTCCGCCGTCTCCACGACACGGATCACTCCGGCTTCTGGGCCCTGTTCTACTTCGTGCCCTACATCGGCAGCTTCATCCTGCTCTTCTTCCTCCTGCGACCCGGGACCGTGGGCTCCAACCGCTTCGGCGCCGACCCCAAGCAGCGCCCCTTCGACCTGGCCGCGGTCGACGCGGTCTTCTCCTGAGCCCGGGACGTCCGGTCGTGAATCAGCGCGGAGTCGTCGACCGACCTCGGGCGATCCGGATTCGGGGGCCAGCGTCCTGGAGGAGAGGTGCGAGACCGCCGTCGAAGCGGCCGAGGTGGATCAGCCCCTCGGCGTAGCCGAAGGGGCGGTAGAAGATCGCGAGGTTTCCCCAGGGCGCGTAGTAGGTGATGTCGCCCACCACCGCGGCATGGCCGGGCGGCTCGCCCTGGGTGGGCAGCTTCTTCGGCAGCGGGCTCACCTTCTCGGTGGCGTGGTAGTCGCTCAGGGTGAGCTCCAACGGGAGCAGCACGGCGAAGGCGCGGGCGGCGGGCCCGTCGCCCAGGGTCGCGGTGAGGACGACGTCGCCGACGGTCACGTGGATCGGGGTGGGCATCGTCATCACCGTGCCAGGAAGCCGCCGTCGACCGCGAGGCCGTGGCCGATGATCATGCTCGCGCCGGGCCCGCAGAGGAAGAGCACCGCGGCGGCGACCTCTTCGGGCTTGCCCAGCCGGCCGATGGGTACCTCCGCCTTGATCTTCTCCAACATCTCGGGCTGCTCCTCTTCGAGGGAGTCGTTCATGGAGGTGTCGAAGACCCCGGGGAGGACCGCGTTCACTCGGATGCCTTTGGCGGCGTACTCGAGGCCTGCCGTCTTGGTCAGACCCATCACGCCGTGCTTGGCGGCGTGGTAGGCGCCGAGGCCCGGGCCGCCCGCGACGCCTCCGATGCTGGAGCAGTTCACGATGGCTCCCGAACCCTGCCGAACCATCTGCTGGAGCTCGTATTTCATGCAGCTCCAGACCCCGCGCAGGTTCACCGCGACTACGCGGTCGAAGTCCTCGCCGGACGCCTCGGCGGTGTCGGCGCGGTCGACCATGATGCCGGCGTTGTTGAACGCCATGTCGAGGCGGCCGAGCTCGTGCACCGTCCGTGCGATGGCGTCGCGTACGGCGCTCTCGTCGCTCACGTCGCATGCGATCGGTAGGCACCGGGGCCCGGAGGACTGCGCGACGGACGCCGCTCGGGCGATGGACTCTTCGTCCAGGTCGAGCATCGCCACCGCGGCACCCGCTTCGGCGAAGGCCTTCGCCGTCGCCAGGCCCAGCCCGGATGCAGCACCGGTCACCAGAGCCACTTTGCCTGCGAAGTTCTCAGTCATGTCCCATTCCTTCCTCGTCATCGCGGGAGTCGCGATGACCGCCCGAGGATTCCTTCCTCGTCATCGCCGCTACTCCCGGCCCAGGTAGTCGGTATCGCTGACCTGCTCACCCCCAATCCACCACGGCGTCGTCGAGCTGGCTCTGCAGGGCGGTGTGGGTCATCGCGGTGGTGTCGGTGGCGCCATGCCAATGGCGGACGCCGGGCGGGGTCCAGACCACGTCGCCGGGCCGGAGCTCGGCGCGGTCCGAGCCCTCGATCTGCATCCAGCCCGTGCCCTCGGTGACCACCAGGGTCTGACCCGCGGGGTGGCTGTGCCACGCGGTGCGGGCGCCGGGTTGGAAGGTGACCTCGGCGCCGCTGAAGTCGCGCGGACCGTTGGGCGCGAAGAGCATGGAGACGGCGACCTCGCCGGTGAAGTTCTCGGGGCCGCCCGCGCGGGTCTCGCGCTCATTGGCCGCGGTGTGGCTGGGCCGTCGCGCCTCGGGGCTCGCCGTCGCTGGGGAGGTCGCGGGAGCAGGCGCGCCGCCACAGGCGGCGAGGGCGAGGAGGGCGAGCAGGGGCGCGGTGGTTCGATTTCTTCGTCGTTGCATGGGGGGCTCGTGGGGGGCAGCCGAAGGCCTGGGTGAAGAAGTCCTCGAGGACCTCGAAGGGGATGAGCTCGGTGCGGTCATGGAGGCCGACGTGGCCGGGAGGCTCAGGGCTTCACCAGCACCTTGAGGGCCTTGCGCTCGTGCATGGCGGCGTAGCCGTCCGGGATGCCGTCGAGGTCGACGGTCATGTCGAAGACGGGCGAGGGATCGAGGGTGCCCTCCAGCACGTCGGCCATGAGCTCCTTCATGTACGCGCGCACCGGGGCGGGGCCGCCGCGGAAGGTCACGTTCTTGAAGAAGAGGCCCATGATGTCGAGGCCTCCGTCGGCGACGCCGTGGGGCACGCCGACGTAGCCGATGGCGCCGCCGGGGCGGACCATCTGGATGGCCTGGCCCATGGAGGACTTCGCCCCGACGCACTCCAGGACGTGGCGCGCGCCACCGCGGGTCATCTCGCGGACGGCCGCGGTCGCTTCGTCGCCGCCGCTGCTGACGACGTCGGTGGCGCCGAAGGCGCGCGCCTTCGCCAGCCGGTCTTCGTGGTGACCGACGGCGATGATGCGCTCGGCGCCCAGGCGCCGCGCGGCGAGCACGCCGCAGAGACCCACGGCGCCGTCGCCGATGACGACCACGGTGGAGCCCGGGGTCACGCCGGCGCAGACGGCGGCGTGGTGACCGGTGCCCATGACGTCGGTGAGCGGGAAGAGGGCGTCGAGGAGCGGGTCGTTGTCCTGCACGCGCTCGGGGACGCGCACCAGGGTGCCGTCGGCCCAGGGCGCGCGGACGGCTTCGCCTTGAGCGCCATCGGTCATCCCGGCCCAGAAACCGCCGTGCTGGCAGCTCGTGTGGACGCCGGCGTGGCAGAACTCGCAGGTGCCGTCGCTGATGGCGAAGGGCGCCAGGACGAGGTCCCCGGGCTGCAGGTGGCGGACCCCGGAGCCGACCTCCTCGACCACGCCCATCGGCTCGTGGCCGGTGCGCGCGCCTTCGGGGTAGTCCTGCTGGCCGCGGTAGAACCAGAGGTCCGACCCGCAGATGGCGGTGCGGGTGATGCGGACGATGGCGTCGGTGGGGTTCTCGATCTTCGGGTCGGGGACGTCGTCGATGCGGATGTCCTCGGTGCCGTGGAATACGGATGCGCGCATGGGTGGGTTCCTCTCGGGGGCTGGGAGTCGGGGGTGCGGCGGGAGCTCTGCCGCCCACGAAGAGCTCTGCCGCCCACGAGAGAACCTAGGGAGAGCGCGCGAACCGCGAAGGGGGAGTTCCTCCCAAACGCATGTCGGATCCTATCGACCGGGGGCGGATTCGGTGGTCGACGCACCGGGGTCCGAGGGGGCGTCGCGGCGGAGCCGTAGGCTCGCCAGGGCGGTGAGGGCGAGCGCCGCGCCGCCGAGGCCCAGGCTGATCCGCACGCCGTGGTCGTAGCCGAGGGCGGCGATGAGCGCGCCGAAGGCGGCGATCGCCAGGGCGCCCCCGAGCTGTCGGCTGGTGTTGAGCACGCCGCTGGCGGTCCCGGCGAGATCCGCGGGCGCGGCGTTGAGCAGGAGCGAGGTCGCCGAGGGCATCGCCGTCCCGCTGCCCAGGCTCACCAGCATCATGAGCACCACGAGGACCGGCAGCGTCGCGTCGAGGCCCAGCGCCAACCCGACGAGGCCGACGGCCATGAGGACCTGACCGAGCACGATGGGGACCCACGGCCCGGTGCGTCCGCCGAGGCGCGCGGCCAGCGGCGGCGCGAACACGCTCAGGCCGGTCACCGGGAGGAAGGCGAGGCCGGTCTCGAGGGGGCTCAGGCCGCGGACCTCCTGGAGCAGGAGGCTCATCGCGAAGACCATGCCGTAGAAGCCGACCATGAAGGTGAAGCCGATGGCGATGGGAGTGGCCGAGCGCCGCTCGCGCAGGAGCCGCAGCGGGACCATCGGCGTCGTGGCGCGCCGCTCGCTCAGCGCGAACGTGAGGGCGCCGACCAGGGCGAGGGCGAAGGCCCCGCGGACCCGCGGCGCGCTCAGGCCGGCCTCGCCGGCTTCGATGAGCGCGAAGGTCAGACCGCCGAGGGCCAGCAAGGCGGCGACCTGGCTGGTGCCGTCGAAGGGCGCGGGACGGCGCGGTGAGCGCTGGACCCCGGCGAGGAGCCAGGTGGTGACCAGGCCGACGGGGACGTTGACGAGGAAGATGAGCTTCCAGCTCCACGCGGTGAGCGCGCCTCCCACCAGCGGCCCCGAGGCCGAGGCGACGGCGCCCCCGACCGCCCAGATGCCCACCGCGCGGGCCTTGGCGATGGGATCCGGGTAGGCCTCGCCGATGAGCGCGAGAGACGCCGGGGTCATCGCCGCGGCGCCAGCGCCCTGCACCACTCGGGCGGCGACGAGCCAGCCCAGCGTGGGCGCGACCGCGCAGGCCACGGAGCTCAGGGTGAAGACCGCCAGCCCGATGCCGAAGACGCGCCGGGAACCGATCCGGTCGGCGACGGTCCCGGCGAGGAGCAGGAAGGCGGCGAAGGGCAGGGTGTACCCGTCCATGACCCACTGCAGCCCGGTGATCCCGCCGCCGAGCTCGCCGCGGATCGCCGGCAGGGCCACGCTGACCACCAGCGCGTCGAGGGTGATGATGAAGAAGCCGAGGAGCGCGGCGGCCAGGGAACGTCGGGGACTCGGGGGAGCGGAAGCCATCGGTTCACCTTGGGGCGCGAGGCCCGGGAGCGACCCGGGCGATCCTGGCGACCTCGTGCTCGATCCTGCCGCGAACGAGAGGAAGACGGCCGCCGGGCCGAGGCGGGCCCCCCGCGCAGATCGAGCGGCCACCGCGACGCGCTTCCCTGGCATGCTGAGCGCGATGAGCGACGTCGACCCCGAGGTGCTACTGGGCCGAGCTCGAGGAGCTCGTGCACGACAGCTACCGGCTGGTGGCCCCACGGAAATTGGCCAAGCTGCTCGAGTGACGGCCGGCCTTCCGTGCTCGTTCGCGCCGTGGCGCCGCGTCAGACCGCGTCGGAGTAGGGCAGGCTGTGCGCCTCGGAGGGCGGCACCTGGAAGTACCGCTTGAACTCGCGGCTGAACTGCGAGGGGCTGGCGTAGCCGACTTGGTAGGCGGCCTCGTCCACGCGCGCGCCCTCGAAGATCAACGCGGCCTTGGCCTTCAGCAGTCGCGTCTTCTTCAGGTACTGGAGCGGTGACTCGCCGGTGACCGCCTTGAAGGCGCGGTGGAAGGACGACGTGCTCATCCCGGCGTCCTTGGCGAGGTCGTCGATGCCGAGGGACTCGCGATAGTCCCGGTGCATCCGGGTGAGCGCGCGGGAGATGGCCGAGTAGTGCGTGTGGTGTTGGGTCAGGTCGTAGAGCACCCGGCCGTGCTCGCTGCGCAGGACCCGATAGACGATCTCCTCCAGCGCGGCGGGTCCCACGACCTGCCGGTCGACGGGATCGCGGACGCTCTCGAGGAGCCGGCGGGTGGCTGCCAGGAGCTCGCCCTGCATGGCCAGCGGTTCGACGCCGGAGTGGGGGGGCGCGACCGGTCCCTTCCCCAGGTCGAGCTGCGCGCCGAAGCGCGCGACCAGGGTCCCCAGGAGCGTCATGTCGATGTCGACCCGGACTCCCAGGAGGGACTCCCCGGGGACCTGGACCTCGCACTCGAAGGGGAGCGGCACGCCGAGGATCAGGCAGCTGTCCGCGTCGTACTGGAATCGGCGGCCGCCGAGGTAGCCCACCTTCCGGCCGCGGCCGATGATCACCATGCCCGGCTCGTAGAGGAGCGGGGAGCGGGGTACGGGGGTGTCGTTCCAGAAGAAGGTGGCCCCGGGGATCCCGGTGGGCGCGACGCCCGAGGGGCGCTCGGTGCCGAGGGTCTGGCGGAGCTCGTCGAGGAGAGGGGCGAGGGTCATGGGCGCATCGACGACGATAGGGTGACCTCGCGTCGAGGGCATGGCCGTTCGTCCCGTTCGTCTGCTCGATCCTGTCATCGATGCCGCGACCGAGCCCGCGACCGTGGTCCTCGTTGCCCGATCGCCCTGCTCTCGGAGACCTCCCCCACTCCTGGTACGATCCCCGAATGGGGGACCCGCTCTTCACTTTCCGGTTCGCGCCGCTGGTGATCCGTCACCTCGGCCTGGACGAGGCCGCCGGTCGCGCGTTGCTCGAGGAGAACGGGCTGCCGCCCGATGGGATCACCGGCGCGGTGACGACCTCGCTCTCCCACGTGCGGGACTTCCTGAACCGCGCGACGGAGATCGCCGAAGACCCCGACCTGGGGCTCCATGTGGGGTCCGCCGCGCCACCGGGCATGCTGGGGCTCACCGAGATGGTGGTGCGCACCGCGCCGCGGGTCGCCGACGCCATGGTGGTGGCCGCGCGCTTCTATGCGCTGATCAACCCGGTGGGTCGGCTGACCTACGAGCCCGCGACGCGCCGCCTCGACTACCACGTGGTGGGCGGTGAACACGGGCACGTGATGAACGAGCTCTCCTTCTCCTACCTCTACCATTCGCTGCAGCGGGTGGTGGCGGAGCCGGTGACCCTGGAGGAGGCCTGGTTCTCCCATCGGCGCCCGGCCGCGCCCCTCGAGAAGCACTTCGGATGTCCGGTGCGAATGGGGACCCCCACCACGGGCTTCGCCTTGACCGCCGCCGCGGCGGGCGCGTCCATGCTTCGGGCCGACCCGGCGGTGCACGCCTTCCTGGTCGAGCAGGCGGAGCGGGAGACGGCCGCCGAACCGGTCGCCGTGATGCTCGAGCGGGTCATCGAAGCGCAGGTGGGGCTGCCCCAGGCCAGCCTGGACACGGTCGCCGACGCGGTCGGCTGGCCGCGGCGCACGCTCCAGCGCCGCCTCGAAGAAGAGGGCGAGACCTTCCACTCCGTCGTCGACAACGTGCGTCGCCGCCACGCGCTGGCGCGGTTGGCGGCGGGCGAGCCCAAGAACGCCGTGGCGCGAGCCATCGGGCTGGCCAGCGCGGGCAGCCTCCGGCGGGCGATGGCCCGCTGGGCCAGCGAGCCCTAGGTGCGCGGCTAGATTCCCGGGGAGGAGCTCGACATGTGCTGTCCCTCCCCGGATGCACATGTCGAGCTCGTCCGAGGGCGCGGTCGCTCGTCGCGATCCCCGGACCCCGAGTCCACGCATCATGATCGCTGCGCGGGACCCGGGGCGGGTTTGGCGCCAAAGGATCCCTCCTTGGCGCCTGGGGCTCACTCGGTGGTGGCGACGGGCGCCTCTTCGCCGAGGTTGAACTCCACGCGACGGTTGGCCGCGCGGCCCTCGGCGGACCCGTTGTTGGCCAGGGGTCGGGTCTCCCCGAAGCCCTGGGCCGTCAGCCGGTTGGGGTCCACGCCGTGCTCGATGAGGAAGTCGCGGACAGTGGCCGCCCGCTCGCGCGAGAGCCGCAGGTTGTAGGCGTCGTTGCCGGTCGAGTCGGTGTGGCCCTCGACGCGCACCCGGTCGATGTCCGGGTGGGACACCAGGACCTCGGCGACGTTGGTCAGGAGCGGGAAGGAGCGCGGCTGGATCTGCGCGCGGTTGGTCCGGAAGTATACCTTGTCCAAGATCTGCAGGCGGCCTTCTTCGATGACCACCTGCTGCTCGGCGAGGCAACCCCGGTTGCTCTCCGGGCCGGCTTCGTCCGGGCAGTTGTCCACCCGGTCGACCAGGCCGTCGCCGTCGCGATCGGAGTCGGGGCAGCCGCGGTTCACGACGGGGCCGGCTTCCATCGGGCACTCGTCGGCCTGGTCCATCACCCCATCCTCGTCGTTGTCGGGATCGGGGCAGCCGTCTTCGTCTTCGAAGCCGTCGGCGTCCTCGGGCTGGGTGACGCACTGGTCGACGTCGTCGAGGATCCCGTCGCCGTCGGTGTCGCCCGGCGCGGGCTCGGCGGCCGGGGCCGGCTCCTCGGCTCGCGGGGCGGCGGCTCGCGCCGGCGCGGCGGCGGGCACGCGCTCTTCCGGTAGCGCCCAGCCGAAGGTCGCGATGACCCGCGCGTCGGGGCTGCCCACGCCGCGGGTCAGCCCGCCGCCGACCGAGAGGCCGCCGACGAAGCCCGACTCGTGGTGGAGCTTGGCGCCCGCGAGGGCCTCGAGGGGCGTGGTCTCCTTCTGGAAGAAGGACTCGCCGAAGCCGGTGGCCCCGAAGAGCTGCGCGTGCAGGTCGACGCGGGTGGTGCCGGGCTCGAGGTGGGTGCCGTAGACCGGCACGGTGAGACCGAGGGCGAAAGTGACCTGGTCGCCGATCTCCACGTCGCCCTGGAGCTGTTGGTTCTCGGTGATCCGGACGCCCATGTTGCTGGTGATGCGCACCGGACCCGGGCGGAGCTCCATGAGCAGCTCCGGGTGGAAGGTGAGGAAGGAGTCGCCGCCGTAGCTGCCGCCGCCGGTGGGCAGGGTCAGGGTCGCCTGGGCGCCGAGGCCGAAGAAGTCGTCGCGCTCGCCGAAGAGGCGGCCGCGCGCGCCGAGGTACATGTCCCCGAGGCCCGCACCTTCGGGTTGGGCGAGCCCGAGGGCCTCGCCGGATCCGTCGCCGTCGACCCAGAGGTTCACCGGCAGCCCGGCGAAGACCACCAGGCGGTCCCAGAGCCCGAAGGCGAGGCCGACGTTGGCGGTGAGCTGGTTCTCGACCACGTGTCCGATCTCGTCGCCGTCGGCGCCGCGGTCGATGTCGTAGACCAGCGGGTCGTGGGCGTAGTCGAGGTGGATCTGCGCCGAGGGGCGGAGGTGCCCGAAGCCGTCGGGGCGGCTGAGCTGGAAGCCGTCCTCGGTGGTCTCGGCCGCCTGGAAGCGGTTCAGCGTCAGCTCCTGGGCGTCCGCGTGACCCGCGGCGAGGGCGAGGGATAGGAATGCGAGGAGAGAGGCGCTGAGTGCGTTGTTCACGATGTCGTTCCTTCAGAGTGGGGGCTCTGAGGAGGACTTGAGCAAGGCGTGTGCCGGGCCCCATACGGGGGTTCTGCGGTGGATCGGTGACTCGATCCGAGGGTTGGATCCGCGAGTCGTGGGTTGCGCCCCACAGATTCCGGGGTCGCTTCCCCGTCGTGGGGGCGACTCGTCCGCGAGCGGCTCGGGGCGCGCCCACGAAAAAGGGCACGCGGTCTCCCGCGTGCCCTGGTCGTCGCCGAGACGGCGGTCGTTCAGCGGTCGCCCATCTCCACGTAGTCGCGCTGGTCGTAGCCCAGGTACACCTGGCGGGGTCGCGCGATCTTCTGCTCGTCGTCCTCGAGCATCTCCTTCCACTGGGAGACCCAGCCCGGGGTCCGGCCGATGGCGAAGAGCACCGGGAAGATGTCCATGGGCAGGTCCATCGACTGGTAGATGAGGCCCGAGTAGAAGTCGACGTTGGGGTAGAGCTTGCGCTTCACGAAGTACTCGTCGTCGAGGGCGATCTTCTCGAGCTCGATGGCGATGTCGATGAGCGGGTTCTTGCCGGTCTCGGCGAAGACGTCGTGGGCCAGCTTCTTGATGACCTTCGCGCGCGGGTCGTAGTTCTTGTAGACCCGGTGGCCGAAGCCCATGAGCCGGACCTCGCCGCTCTTGGCCTTCTCGACGTAGTCGGGGATGTTCTTGACCGAGCCGATCTCCTCGAGCATCCGGACGACGGCCTCGTTGGCGCCACCGTGGAGCGGGCCGTAGAGCGCGGCGCAGGCCGCGGCGGTCGCGCTGTAGGGGTCGACCTCGGAGCTGCCGACGCTGCGCATCGCCGAGGCGGAGCAGTTCTGCTCGTGGTCGGCGTGGAGGATGAAGAGGACGTCCAGCGCCTTCTCGATCACCGGGTTCGGCTGGTACTTCACCTCGGTCATCTTGAAGAGCATGTTGAGGAAGTTCCCCGCGTAGCTCAGGTCGTTGTCCGGGTAGACGTAGGGCAGGCCGCGGCGGTGCCGGTAGGCGTAGGCGGCGATGGTCGGGATCTTGGCGACCAGCCGGTGGAACTGGAGCTTGCGGATCTCCGGGTCGTCGATCTTCTTCGCGTCCGGATAGTACGTGGAGAGCGCGCCCATGGTGCTCACGAGCATGCCCATCGGGTGCGCGTCGTAGCGGAAGGCGTCCACGAGCTCGCGGATGTTCTCGTGCACCATGGTGTGGTGCGTGATCGAGTGCTGGAACTCCTGGAGCTGGCTCTCGGTGGGGAGCTCACCGTGGTAGAGCAGGTAGGAGACCTCGAGGAAGCTCGATTCCTCGGCGAGCTGCTCGATGGGGTAGCCGCGGTAGCGCAGGATGCCCGCGTCGCCGTCGATGAAGGTGATCTCGCTCTTGGTCGACGCGGTGTTCTTGAACGCCGGGTCGTAGGACATGATCCCGAAGTCGTCCTCCCCCGTCTTGATCTGCCGTAGGTCCATCGCGTTGATGGTGCCGTTGGAGACGGGCAGCTCGTAGGTCTTGCCCGTGCGGTTGTCGGTGACGGTGAGGGTCTCGTTTTCGGCCATGCGGCGGGGAGCATAGCGGATCGGGCCCCCACCGATCGAGGCAGAAAATGCTGGCTTTCGGTGCCAACTGCGCGAAATCACGCCTCTTGGTTACGATCGCCTCAGCCGGGCGACGGTACCTCTTCCCGCAGGAGCTCGGAGATCTCGCCGGCGGCGTCGGCGTGGACCCAGTGGCCGGCGTCGGGAATCACGTGGAGGTGCGCGGCGCCGCTGCGATCGGCGCGCGCCGCGCGCTCGCGATCGTCGGGGTCGTAGACGTCCGACCGACCCCCGACGACCAGGTGGACCCGGCCCTCGCTGCTCTCGACGAGGTCCCACTGATCCTGCTGGAAGTAGTCCTCGAGCATGGCGTGGACCACATCCATCTCCACCCCGTAGACCTGGTGGTCGCCCTCGCTGCGCAGGTTCATCGCCAGCCACTGGGCCAGGGGCCGGCTGAGCCCGGCGTCCATCACCGCGGTGGTGAACGCGCGACGGTCGTCGAAGCGCTCGGGGAGGTCGCCGATGACCTCGAGGACCCGCAGCACGTCCTCGGAGCCCCGCTTGTCCGGGCGCGCCGAGGGAGTGGAGTCGATGAGCCAAGTGCTCGCCAGGGGCCGCCCGGCGTCCCGCCGGAGCTCGGCGAAGGCGAGGGCGACCTTGCCGCCGAAGCTGTGCCCCAGGACCCCGGCGACGGGCACGTCCAACGCGAGCTGGGCCAGGTCCCGGGCCGCGCTGGCCACCGTGTGCGGCCCCGGTTGGCCCAGTGAGTCCCCGTGGGCCCGCAGGTCGACGGTGACCGCGAGCCACTCCGGCCGCTCCTCGCCGAAGCGTCGCGCGATGGAGCGCCAATTGCGGCCGCGGCCGAGGATCCCGTGAAGGAAGAGGAACGCACCGCGGGGCGTGGCGCCCGCGGGAGGATCGAGGACTTCGTGGGCCAGCATCGGGGCCGTTGTGCGGACGGGTCGCCGGATCGTCAACGCGCGGTCCGGTCGTGCTCCCGGCGGGCGGCGTCCACCTGGACCTCTTCCAGCTCGCCGCGGGCCGCGGCGTCGAGGGCCACGCGGACCCGGGGGCTGGCCACGCCCTCGACCGCGACCCGGACCTTCTGTTGTCGGTCCTGGGCGCCGTCGCCCCAGGCGAGGGCCAGGGCGGCCCCGGCGCGCGCTTCGGGATCCGCCTCCGGATCGTGGAGCACGGCTTCGGCGTCTTCCTGCCGGACCGCCGCCTGGCGGTGGCCGGCGTCGCGGCGCAGGAGGGTCGCCAGCCGCGTTTTCCACTCGGCGAAGGTCTCGTCGCCCCGGGCGAAGATCTCGCTCCGGCTGCCGCCGCGCTCCCGATAGCGCTCCCAGGCCTGCTCGAGGCGGTGCCGGAGAGCGCGGGCGAGGGCCGCGTCGTCGGCGTCGAGGGGCAAGGTCAGCGTGCCCCCGGCGTGATGGATCAGGATCTGATGCTCTCGGGCTTCGAGGGATCGCACGTCCGCGAAGCGGATGGCGAAGCGCTTGCCGCCGACGCGGCCACGGAGACCGTCCGTGCCGGCGATGACCGTCCGGCGTACGCGCCGCCCGGCCCACCCGGCGGCGAAGTAGGGCGCCACCAGGAAGAGCAGCGAGAAGGCGACGTGGAGCGGCGTGCCCTGGGCTCGCGCCATCAGGAAGACCATCGGCAGCGAGGCCACCATCATGCCGCCGAAGGCGGCGAGGAAGACGTGGATGAAGCGCGACCAGCGCACCGCCACGCGCTTCTCGCCCGGGCCCAGGCGGAGCGCGCGCAGGGCGGCCTCCGCGGTCGCCAGCTCGTCCAGGCGGAGGCGCAAGAGATCCCCATTGCGCAACACGAGCCGGAGCTCGGCGCCGTCGTCCCGGGGGATCACCACGCCCGAGACGATCGTCTCGGCGTCGTAGCGCTTGGTGGCCTCGCCGCGGTGCACGCTCACGCCGCCATCGGCGAAGCTCACCTCGCGGCGCCCGAAGAAGCCGGCGAAGCGGATGACCACGCTGCCGGCCCAGAGCCCGAAGGCGCCGAGCAGCGCGAAGGCTCCGAGCACGATCACCAGGCTCCACACCCCCGGCCGGCCCTCGGCGGTGGGAAAGAGCGCGGCCAGGGTCACGAGCGTCGCCAGCGGACCTCCGGCCATCCAGCGAGCCACGCGCCGCATCCGGCGGGCGACACCGACGAAGGTCCGCTTCACCCTGGCGACGAGGCGTTCCACCCCCCGAGCCTAGCAAAGCCCGCCCATCGAAGGCCCGGGTTCGCGTGGCCGGGGCGGACTGGGATATCCTGCGTCCATGAACCCGGCGCGCTTCCCCCAGCTCGCGTCGTACCTCGCCGGCCTGCCCGCGGGCCTGGAGAGCTACTCCACGTGTCAGACCAAGGCCTCCCTCGCGCTTTCGGCGATGGACGGCCATGATCTGGCATCCCACGCGGACGACCTGCCCGATGCGCTCGCCGGCTTCGTTCGCGAGCCGCCGCCGGCCGGCGTGTGGATCCCGGCCACCTGGAGCGATGGGATCTTCCACGCCGTCTGCGACCTCTACTACCCGACCGAGGCGGCGATGCAGCAGTGGACCTTCGAACGGTCCACGCAGCTCGCGAAGAACCCGCTCTACCGCGGGCTCCTCAAGGCGGTCGGTCCGACCCGGATGTTCCGGATGGGGCCGCGCATGAACCGGCTCTTCCAGCGGGGGACGACCCTGGCCAACGAGATCCGGGACCGCAGCGCCGTGAGCCGGATGACCTTCCCGCCGGGGCTCCACGACCGGGTCAACCTCTCGTCGAACGTCCCCGCGCTGCGCGCCATGGCGGTGATCACCGGCGGCAAGGGCGTGAAGGCCCGCATGCTCGAGTACTCCGAGACCCACGCCCTCTACGAGTGCACCTGGGTCTGAGACCTCAGCGCGGCTTCGGCATCTTCGGCATCTTCGGTGGACGGGGGCTGGCCAGATAGGAGCGCCCCGGGTCGACCAGGGCGTGGCGCCGGAGCGCGGTGCGCCCGAGGAGCATGCGGAAGCCCATCTGCGGTCGCGCGGTGAGGGTGAGCTCGATGGGCCAGCGGTGGTCGCCGAGGGCGACGGTGGTGAGGATCACCGGCCGCTCCTGGGTCTCGCCGTTGGAGCTGCGGATGGCCCGGGTCTCCAGCAGGGGCGCGAACGCGTCGACGACCACGCCGTGGCTGCGCTGCTCGGGGTGCACCACGAAGCGCACCCACGGCTCGCCCTCGACCCGCTCGTGACGGATCCGCGTGGCGTGGACGGCCGAGGTCCGGGCGCCGGTGTCGATCTTGGCCTTGATGCGGGTCACCCCGAGGTCGGGGAGGGCGACCATCTCCCGCCACCCCACGGTGAAGGGCGCGCGCTTGCGACGGCGCACCCTCAGCCTCGGATGATGGAGCGGGGCGGGATGAGGGTCCGGATCGCCGCCGCGCTCCCGAAGCAGAGCACCCGGTCTCCGGGGAGCATCTCGCGATCGGGGTTGGGGTTGGGGAAGGACTCGTCGTCGCGGATGATGGTCAGGATGCGCACGTCCTTGGCCGAGAGGTTCGCGCTGCGGACGGTGCGGTTCGCGAGCGGCGAGGTCGGTCCGATGACGATCTCGGTCACCCCGTAGCCGCTGCGCAGGGTGAGCCGCTGGCGGATGTCGAGGTCCGGGAAGGGCACCTCGTCCTCGAGGTGCGCGATGATCGTGTCGGCGATGTCGATGCCCGTCGCGCCCTCGATGCCCTCCAGGCCGGGCGAGGAGTTCACCTCCATCACTTTCGGCCCGTTCTCCCCTTCGAGCATGTCCACGCCGGCGACCCGCAGGCCCATGATCTGAGCGGCGCCGATGGCCGTCTTCTCGAAATCGGGCGACAGGTCCGCGCGCTTCGCCTTGCCGCCCTGGTGCACGTTGGAGCGGTACTCGCCCTCCTTGGCGGTGCGGCGCATGGCGGCGACCACCTTGCCGCCCACCACGAAGGCGCGGATGTCGCTGCCGGCGGCCTCGGCGACGAACTTCTGGATCAGCACGTTCTGTTTGGCCATCTGCAGGGTCTCGATGATCGCCTGGGCGGTCTTCTGGGTCTCCGCCAGGATCACGCCCACGCCCTGGGTGCCCTCGAGCACCTTCACGATCACCGGGGCGCCACCGACCTGGGCGATGGCGTCTTCCACCTGATCGCGCCGGCGCACGAAGGCGGTGTTGGGCATGCCCACCGCGAAGCGGCTGAGCATCTGGAGCGAGCGCAGCTTGTCCCGGGACACGCCGATGGCGTGGGAGCCGCTCAGCGTGAAGACGCCCATCTGCTCGAACTGCCGCACCACCGCGCAGCCGTAGAAGGTGATCGAGGCGCCGATGCGGGGGATCACCGCGTCGGGGGGGTCGAAGGGCTCGTTCCGATAACGCAGGGTCGGGCGCCCCTGCTCCAGGTGCATGGAGAACTCCAGGGTGTCGCAGACCTGGACCGCATGGCCGCGCGCCTCCGCGGCCTCGACGAGGCGGCGGGTGCTGTAGAGATCGGGACCGCGCGAGAGAACCGTGATGTTCATGGCCGGCGACCCTACAGGGCCTGGGCGCCGCAGACGAGGGTCGTCGCCGGGATCGGGGATCCGCACTCGGGGAGGCTCGCTGGTTTCAGTCGCCGCGGAACGTGCTACGACTTCCCTCGGCCGCCGATGGGACACTTCGAATTCGACGACTCCCGAGCTCCGCTGGTGATGGTGCGCTTCGTCGGCGACATGGACGACGCGCAGCTCGACGACTACCTGCGGCTCCTCGACGAGAAGCTGGCGCGACGGCAGCGCCTGGTGGTCATCATCGACGCCCTCGAGGCCAGCCCGCGCAGCGACGCCCAGCGGCGCAAGCAGCTGGAGTGGGTCCGCGCCAACCAAGCGGCGCTCCAGGCCTACACGATGGGGGTGGCCCTGGTCTTCCAGTCGGCCTGGGTCCGCGCCGCGGTCTCGCTGGTGCTCTGGTACCAGTCGCTGCCCTTCCCCTACACCGTGGTCAGCGCGGTGGACGACGCATTGGCCTGGGCCGCCGACATCTGCGCCGAGAACGGTCTGCGCGGACCGGAGTCCATCGTTGGGGGCCCTCTTTCCTGAGGCGTTTTCCCGCTGGACGCGGTAGGATCAGCGAGCGCCCCCACTCGGGTGAGTGATGCTGATCGCAGAGAAATTTGCAGCCACGATGGACTCTCGGCCCTAGGCTGATCCGGTGACGCCCGGTCCCGAGCCCAGCGCCAGCGAGATGGCGGCGTTCCACGCGCACAACGTGGAGCGGATGCTGGCGCATCTACGCCACGGGGTGGTGGCGGCGGTGGTGGTCACGCTGGTGATGGCCCCCGGCGCCTGGCTGGTCTATCCCGGGCATCGCTGGGAAGCGGCGATCCCCTGCGTCGCGGGGGCGGTCTGGATGGCCCTGGGGTCGCTCCTGGCCCGCACGGCGTTCGCCCGCCGGCACGCGCTCGCGCTCACCGCCAGCATCGCCTGGGGGGTCGGGCTCGTGTCCAGCGTCGCGGCCTGGAACACCGGCGGCTACGCCTCGCCCTTCTTCTACATCGTCTTCATCGGCTGGATCTTCGTGACCGCGTATCTCCCGGTCTCGCCTCGGCAACTCCACGTGATCTGCCTGCCCATCCCGGTGCTCTTCGGCCTCTCCCTGGCGCTCCACGGCGTGGCCGGGTGGCCGCCGCCCCTGGTCGCCGTGGTCCTCCTCGGTTGCCACGCCTACGCGGCCTTCGGGGTCGCGGGCCGCCACCGGGACGCCATCGCCGCCTTCGTGGCCCAGCAGCGGCTCGCCGAGGCCCGCCAGGAGCTCGAGCGCCTCAACGGTGAGCTGGAGGGCCGGGTGGAGTCGCAGGTCGGTCAGATCCGCGCCCACGCCGCCAAGGTCGACCGGCTCAACAAGGAACTCCGCGCGGAGGTCCGTGAGCGCTCGCGCGAGCTGGCCCGGACCCTGGGCCGGTTGGACGTGGTGCCTATCCGTCCAGGGACCGTGCTCGGCGGTCGCGTGGAGGTGGAGGGGACCCTCGCCGATGGCGGCATGGGGTCGGTCTACCGCGGCAAGGATCGCGCGACCGGCGAGAAGGTCGCGGTGAAGGTCATGCGCGAGGGCGCCGGCAACCCCGAGCTCGTCCGTCGCTTCCTCTCCGAGGCCGAAGCCGCGGCGTCCATCGATCATCCGGCCATCGTCGAGACTCGCCACGTCGACGTCGACGAGGAGGGCCGCCCCTTCATCGTGATGGAGCTCGTGGAGGGCGTGCCGCTTCGCTCCCTCATCGACGAGGCGCGCCTCGACGCCGTCGACGTGCCCGCCATCGGTGCCCGCGTCGCCGACGCCTTGGTGCACGCCCACGCCGCCGGCGTGGTCCACCGCGACGTGAAGCCGGGCAACATCCTGCTGCAGCGCCACGCTCCGCACGTTCGCCTGGTGGACTTCGGGATCGCCAAGCGCTTCGGCGCCGGGGACCTCCTGGCGACCCACCCCGAACAGATGATCGGCACTCCGGCCTACATGGCCCCGGAGCAGATCGAAGGCGGCGAGATCACGCCGGCCGCCGATGTCTACGCGCTGGGCGTGGTGCTCTACGAGATCGCCTGCGGCCGCCGACCGTTCAGCGGCCGGGGTCCCGCGCTGCGCCTGCAGAAGGTCATGGCCGACCCGCGGCCCATCGATCCCGAGGCGGGGCTGGAGCCCGAGCTGGCCGCGCTCATCATGCGTTGCCTGCGGCCCGAGCCCGCCGATCGACCCGAAGCGCGGGAGCTCGCCGCCGCGCTCGCGGCGCACGAAGTGGGCCAGCCGCTGGAGCCCTCCCGCTGGGCCGCGCGCCCGACGATGGCGCCCCCGAGTCGGACCCGCATGCGCAGCGCCGACCGCCGCTGACGCGGGGCGAGCGGGGATCCAGTGCGCCGGCGCGAGCGTCGGGGGCGAGCCGAAGCGCCGGGGGTGCGAGACCGGGGGAGGTGAATAGAGCGGGGACCGGGTGGGTCCCATCGAGTGCCCGCATCGCGGGCGGACGGAGACCCCCCATGAAGAAACCCCTCATCCCCGCCCTCTCGCTCCTGCTGCTGACCACGGTCGTCCACGCGGACGATCCGGAGCCGCCGAGTTCCCGCACCGTGGCCCAGGCCGCCCAGGCCTTCTACGACCGCGTGGACACCCTCAACGCGCGCTTCACCCAGCAGTATCACCACCGGATCTACCAGCGGACCCAGACCTCCACCGGCCGTATCCGCTTCGACGACGCCGGCCGGATGCGCTTCGACTACGATGCGCCCAACGGCAAGGTCATCGTGAGCAACGGTGAGAACCTCGTGGCCTACGAGCCCGGCGACGACGGCGAGGTCGGCCAGTACGTGAAGTCCCCGGTGAGCCAGGACGGCCTCCACAGCGGCTTCGCCTTCCTCACCGGCCGCGCGCGGATCCTCGAGGACTACCGCTTTCGCCTCCTCGACGCCGAGCGCTACGGCTGGAGCGGCCACGTCCTCGAGCTGCGCCCCCGCGCCGAGGATCCCAACGCGCGCCGCATCCTGCTCTTCGTGGATGCCCGCGAGGCGACCTTCGGCGTGGTCCACAAGGTCCGCATCGACGACCACGAGGGGAACACCAACCAGTTCACCCTCCGCGGCATGCAGCTCAACCAGGACCTCGGCCAGAGCGCCTTCCGCTACACCCCGCCCACCGGCGCGCGTCGCGTCGGCGCCTGACCCCCCCCTCTGCGCGCCGGGTCCGCTCTCGGGCCCGGCGCGCCACGCGTCGAGTGCCCGGGTGGCCCGCCTGGACCGGAGTCGCGCTGCTGGGCCTCCGGGGGTAGTAGACTCGGTTCGTGGATCCCGGTGGCGTAGTCGTGCTGGCGTTGGCTTCGGGCTTCTTCGCCTACCTCGGCACCCGCCTGTCGACCGGGGTCGTCCCCTCGAAGCTCGTGGAGCGCGCGACCCGGGAACTCGGCGAGCAGGTCGTCGAGGCCCACCCGCGCGCCTTCGTGGTCGAGCGGCACGGAGTTCGGGTCGAGGTCCACGACAAGGGGGACGACCGGGTCCAGATCACGGCGCGGCATCCCTCGCTCACGCTCTCCTTTCTCCCCTCCGTTCGGCGCCCCGATGCCGACGAAGCGCGAGCCGAGGCCATCGGACCGGGCCGCCTCCACGTCGCCGCGGACGAGACGCGCCTGGTCCTCTACCCGCAGGAAGACCTCTTTGGTTCGGTCCTCGCCGGCATGGAGGTCCTGGCCGAGATGGCCGGCGCCGACGCGAGCGCGGAGCGGGCCTACCTGGACCTGCCCGGAGCCCACCGTCACGCCAGCGGGTCCCAGCTCCGGTTCGAGGCCCGCGGGGTGACCGCGCTCTTCGTCCGACGTCGCGGTGGCTGGGAGATCCGGATGAACCGGGACGGGCTCCCCGAGTTCGCGCTCGATTGGGCGAGCCCCGCCGCCGGACGGGCCGGGCGAGGGCTCGGTCTATCACCGGCGGTGCTCGAGCCGCTGGGGCGGGTCGGCGCGGCGCGGCTGACGGTCGGCGGCGGGGTGGTGGTCCTGCGTTGGACGAGTCTTCCCACCGCCGGCCAGGTCGGCGCGGGCTGGGAATCGCTGCGCGCGCTGGCCGCGCCGGTGCCCAGCGAGGGCGTCTTCCGGTAGGTTCGTCCCATGGAGGGATTCCTCGTCGTCGCCAGCACCGTGCTGCTCATGGTCGTCGTCTTCTGGGGCGTCGCGTGGGCCTCGCGCCGCCAGCACGAGAAGCTCGTCGCGAGGCTCGAAGCGGCCGCCCGCCTCTTCGGCGGCGAGGTGGACCCGGGCAACGCGGGGATCCTGAAGCGCGCCTCGCCGACGCTCACGCTCGAACGCGAGGGTACGCGGGTCTTCATGGACACCTACATCGTCAGCAGCGGGAAGAACTCGACCATGTACAGTCGCGTGCAGGCCAACTACGCGCGCGGGAGTGGGCCGGCGCTGCACGTTCGACGGCAGCACGTCTTCCATGGGATCGGCAAGGCCTTCGGCATGCAGGATCTGGTGGTCGGCGACCCCGGCTTCGACGCGGAGTACGTCATCGGGGGGCCCGACGTGGCCTCGGTCCGAAGGGTCCTGGACGAGCAGACGCGCGCGACCCTGCTGCGCGCGCTGTCCCAATGGACCCTGCGTAGCGAAGAGCTCGACGTGGTGCTCACGAGGGTGGGGGTTCCGCAGTCGTCGGAGGAGCTGGTGGCGGCGCTGGAAGTGACCCTCGCGGTGGCGACCGCCGAAGCGCGGCTCCTCGGGCACTACGCCGCGCTCCCCGACGCCCGGTTGAGCGGTGACCGCTCCGCCGTGCTCTTCAGCCGTCGGGACACCACGGCGACCTTCCAGTGGCAGACCAGCTACCGGCTGGTCGCCGAGCACCCGGAGAAGCACGCGCCGCCGCTCGCCGTGGACTGTGGGGACCCCGGCGCCTCGCGGGAGCTCCCCGAGGGAGCCATCGCGCCGGAGCTCGCCCAACGCTTCCCCGAGCTCGGCGCGGCCTTCCTCGGTCGCGACGAACGCCATGCCTGGGTCCGCTGGGACGATCCACCGAGCGCCGAGCAGCTCGCCGCCGCCTGGGACGTCATCGAAGCCGTCTGCGCCCCCCGCACCCAAGTCGGCGCCTTCCGCTGACCCGGGACGATCGTC
>DCLA01000082.1 GCA_002320815.1 Myxococcales bacterium UBA1660 | reverse complement strand
TCGCCAGCGCGTATCGCCAGCGCGTATCGCCAGCGCGCTTCGCCAGCGCGTATCGCCTGCGCGCTGCGCGCTGGCCTTCAGGCGTGGACGACGATGGCGGTGATGTTGTCCTGGCTGCCGGCGCGGTAGGCCTGGCGGATGAGCTCGCGGGAGGCGGACTCGGGGTCGTCGTGCTCCATCAGGACCGAGGCGAGGTGGTTGGGGTGCATGACGTCGCTGAGCCCGTCGCTGCAGAGGAGGAAGACGTCGCCGGGGAGGACCGGGTGGATCTCGATGTCGGGCTCGTAGTTGGCCCGGGGGGCGAGGCAGCGGGTGACCATGGCGGCCATCTGCGGGGTGGTGTGCTCGAGGATGGCCCAGGCGCCGGCGGCGCGGAGCTCGGCGACGAAGCTGTGGTCTTCGGTGAGCTGTTCGATGTGGCCACCGCGCATGCGGTAGACGCGGCTGTCGCCGACGTGGGCGACGACGGCGAAGCCGTCTTCGATGAGGACCGCCGCCAGGGTGGTGCCCATCTCGTGGAGCTCGCCGGAGGCCAGGGCTTCGATGTCCCGCTGGGCCATGTCGACGGCGCGCTGGATGCGCTGCACGAGCTCCACGTGGCGCTGGGTCGCCACCGGGCCGCTGTCGCGGCGGTCGCGCTCTTCGCCGACGCCGGAGAGGTACTCGCCGGTGGCCGGGCCGTGCCACTCGGGGTCCAGCTCGATGGCCGGGTTGGTCACCGGGCCGTCGAGGTAGCGGGTGAAGGTCTCCGCGACGACGCGGCTGGCGATCTCGCCGCCCTCGTGGCCGCCCATGCCGTCGGCGACCACGAAGAGGCCCAGGTCCTCGCGGACGCGGAAGGCGTCCTCGTTGTTGTCCCGGCGCCCGACGATGGATTCACCTGCTGCTCGCATGGGTGAGGTCGTGTGCTACATGTGTGCCAAGGCTCGCGGAGCGAAGATCATTAGCCTTTTCGGCCCCGAGGGGGTGGCGGCCGCCGGCGATCGGTGGGGACATCCGCCGCCAACGGTGGCGAATGGAGTCGCCACCGCGCCCGGGCGGTGCAACGCGTTCTTCGCCCAGGAGCCCGCCAACGAGGAGCCGTGCGGAGCTCAGAACGCTTCGTATTCGGCTTCGCGGACCAGCGCGCGGACCTGGAAGGCGTCCACCGGGACGTCGACCGTTCCGTCGGGCTCGACGGTGAAGCGGTCGCCGGTGAGGGCGTCCGCGAGCACGGTGCCGGCGGGGACCCCCACGGCCATCGCCGCGCCCTCGAAGACGGTGGCGCTGGGGTGGTTGCCCTGGGCGTTGATGACCACCAGGGCGTAGGCCTCGCCCTCGGTCCGCTCGAAGGCCACCACGCCGGCGTCTTCCTCGTCGCCGGTGCGGTCGCTGGTCCAGGTGAATCGCATCTCGCCGCGGCGGAGGGCGTCGTAGCGCTTGCGGACGCGGATGAGGCGCGCGGCCCAGCGGAAGGTCTCGCCGTCGGTGGCGTAGTCGCTCCACCAGAGGGGCTCGCGGTTGGCGGGATCGTTGCCGCCCGAAAAGTCCTGCTCGGTGCCGTAGTAGAGGCAGGGGATCCCCTCCTCGAACATCAGGAAGCCCATCGCCGCGCGCAGCGCGCGGGTGTCCGGCTGGCGCCAGAGGAAGCGGGGGACGTCGTGGTTGTCGATGAAGTTCACCAGCGCGCGGTGGGGCGCGATCCCGATGCCGCCGGGCTGGATCTCGGTGCCGTAGTTGATGGGCCGCTGGGCATGGAGGTCGGCGATCTTCGAGGTGGCGCCGCCGTTGGCGAAGACGTCGTCGAAGACCTGGAACTTCTGCGGGAAGTAGAAGACCGAGTCGAGCTCGCCGGGGCGGGTGTAGGAGCCCACCAGGGCGTCGTCGCCATCGAAAGCCTCGCCGAACATGAGGAAGCGGTCCTTGCCGGCGGCGGCGAGGCGGGCGCGCACGTCGCGGGCGAAGACCTGCCAGAACTCGTGCTCGACGTGCTTCACGGTGTCGATGCGGAAGCCGTCGAGGTCGAGCTTCAGGACCCAGTCCGAGTAGACCCGGATGAGCTCCGAGCGGACGGTGGGGTTGGTGGTGTCGATGTCCTTCAGCCCGCCCGGGAAGTCGCCGTGGACGACCTGCTCGCGATCGTTCCAGTCGATGACCCGGCCGCGCAGGTTGTAGGCCTCGCGGCGCTGGAAGATCTCCGGCTGCGGCGGCACGCGGAAGATCTCCGGCATGTCGAAGAAGCGGATGGGGGCCGGGCCGGCTTCGCCCAAGCTGGTCAGGCTCTGGACGCCGCGGGCATCGTAGTCCGGGTCGTACTCGGTGATCTGGGTCACCGGGGTCCGGGAGCCCGCGCCGGGGTCGCCGGGGTTGACGGGGTAGCCGCCGGCGATGGAGATGTCCGGCGTGCCGTTCATGTTGATGTCGTAATAGAAGACCTGGCCCAGGTGGTTGGTGACGATGTCCAGGACCACCTTGATGTTTCGGGCGTGGCACTCCTCGACCATGCGGCGCAGCGTGGCCAGGTCGCCGAAGTGCGGGTTCACCTTTTCCAGGTCGACCGCCCAGTAGCCGTGGTAGCCGTCGATGCCCGCGTCGGTGTCGACGTTGCGGACGATGGGGCTGATCCACAGCGCGGTGACGCCGAGCTCCTCGAGGTAGTCGAGGCGGTCGATGACCCCCTGCCAGTCGCCACCCTTGTAGGCGGTCAACACCTGGTCGTCGTGGTTCACGCGCCAGTCGTTGGCCGCGCTGCCGTTGGCGAAGCGGTCGACCATGAGCTGGTACATGACCTCGTCGCGCCAGTCGTCCACGTGGGTCGCGACCTCGCCGATGGGCACGTCGGCGGCTTCGCCACCGACGCAGGCGGAGAGGAGCAGAGCGAAGAGAGGGGCTCGTTTCGTCATCGTCAGGACCCGTAGCTGCTGGAGTCGAACCACCACTCGGCGCCGATGCCCAGGTAGTGCTCGAGGGCTTGCTGGGAGCGGGGGTCGTCGTCCGAGTAGAGGCGCTGGGCGTCCTCGTCCCGGATGGTGAGCGAGTAGATCAGCCGGATGTGCGGGCGGGTGTAGGTGCCGCGGCCGAAGGGGGAGATGAAGGGGATGATCCCGATCTTGGTGATGCCGCCGCGCACGACCTGCCCGGTGGTCTCGTCCAGCGCGCTGGCTTGCAGGGCCTGGTAGCTGAGGTCCAGGGAGAGGCCGGCCATGTCGCCGAACCACACGTGGGGGCGCACGTCGATGGCGCCTTCGGCGAGCGAGTGGCGGTCGAAGACGTTGGGGTCGGCGTCGCGGAACCAGCGATAATAAGCGCCGAGCTGGAGCCCGAAGGCGCCGACCTCGTAGTTGGCGCTCAGCGCGACGACCAGCTCCTTGGCGCGGGAGGTGCGCAGGACGCTGCCGGTGGTGAAGGGGACCGCGAAGGGATCGTAGACCGCCAAGCCGCTGGCGTACTTCACGAAGAGGTTGGCGAAGGTGTTCGAGTCGGCGATGTAGCCGCCGAGCTGCGCGCCGAGGACGTAGCCCTCGTCCCGGGGGAGGGTCTCGGTGCCGCCGCCCTCGAGCTCGCGCTCGCCGTCGGGGAGGAAGTGGCCCTCGCCGTAGAGGATGGCCTTGAGGCCGCTGCGGGCCTGGCGACCGGCGGGCCAGAAGGTGGCTTTGAGGCCGGCGGTGAAGCGGGGGCGGTCGAGGAGCACCACGTCGTCGGGGACGAAGCCCGCGGTGGGGATGGCGCCGGTGACCTGCCGGTGGAAGGGGTCGTTCGGGCGCGCGAGGCCACCGACCAGGCGGAGCTCCAGCATGTCGCCGTGGGCCCCGGGCAGGAACGAGTAGTCCAGGCCGCCGCCGACGGTGTTGAGGTTGTCGAGGGGCCAGAAGTTCAGGAGGTAGACGTCGTCGCCGCGCCACATCCGGGAGCCGGCCCAGAGGGAGAGGCCGTCGGTGAAGGCGTCGGTCACCATCGCGAAGAGGTTCCGGACCGCGATGGACTCGTCGAAGTCGCCGTCCAGGTGGAAGAGCGGACCGCCGAAGGCGACGGTGGCCACCACGAAGGAGCGGGCGCCGCCCCGGAGCTGATCCTGCCGGCGCAGCTCGAGCTCGAAGTAGACGTCCTCGTCGATACGCGGCGCGAAGGCGACGATGTCCGCGTCCCGGCCGAGGCCGCCGTCGAGGTTGGAGGCGACCGCGACGCGTCCATAGGAACCGAAGGCGAAACCGGAGCGGAACCCGTCGGCGCGCGCGTCGGTCTCGGCGACCTCGATCTCCGCCATGGGCGCGTTGTCGGCGCGCGGGCCGGAGGTCGGCGGGAGCTCGTCTTCGGACACTGCCGCGGGGTCGGACACTGCCGCGGGAGCGGATCCGGTCGCGGGGTCGACGGGTGCGTCCGCGTCGTCCGCGGGTTCGACCGTCGGTTCGGTGAACTCGTCGTCGAGCGCCTGGGCGTCGACGTGTGTCACGAGCGCGAGCGCCAGCAGCGCCCCGATTGGATACCCCGTCCAACGCATGGCGGCCGACCATAGGGGACCGGGCCCCCCCGGTCGAGCGCTCAGCGGTGGCGCCGGGCCATGGTCACCAGCTCCCAATAGGGCGGGAGGTAGCCGCGCTCGGCGCGGTAGACCTCGGCCTCGTCGATCACCGCGGCGGCCATCGCGCCGTGGCGCTCCCGGAGCCACTCCACGCGCAGCGCGACGGTGGCGCTCATCCCCTCGGGGATGGGCTCGGGGGTCCCGCCGAAGGCGCCCCGGAGCCAGGAGGCGGCCTTGGCGACCCGGGCGAGCGGGAGGCGCAGGCGGTCGTAGCCGACGTCGTCGCCCTGGTCCGCGCCCTCGAGGAGCGCGTCGACCACGGCGTCGTCCACGTGGGCGCGGAAGAGCGCTTCGGGGTCGCGCCATTCGGCCACCACCGCCAGCGAGGGGTCGTACTCCAGGTCGCTGGGGCCCTGGGTCTCCAGGTTCTGCACGCCGAAGCGGGAGAGCCAGCGCGCCGTGCCGGCGCCGCTCATGGTGGTCAGACCACGCCAGAGGTCGACGCCCTCGGGGCCGTAGCTGCTCGAGGCGACCTCGGAGCAGAAGAGCTTCCCGGGGTCGTGGAAGTCCATGGCGAAGTCGTAGGCGACGTGGCCCGCCTCGGCGCGCGCCAGCGCCGCCTCGGCGGCCCGGTGCGGGGCGCCGGGGTCGGGGAGGGCGTCCGGCCGGGGCCGCAGCAACATCACGCGGAGCTTGGGGTCGCCCTCGTAGCGCTCGAGGCCGGCGACCACGACGCCGACCTCGATGTGGGCCTCGATGGTGCGGAAGGTCCCGGCCTCGTCCACGTGCACCAAGGCCACGTGGGAGAAGCTCCCCGGGTGGTCGCTGCCCCGGGCGATGAGCGCCGAGGTCGGCGCGCCGCCGCGGGAGAGCAAGATGTCGCCGGAGCAGACCCGGGTCGCGTGCAGCTCGGTGCAGGGCCCGGCCGAGGGCACGTCGGGTCCGCGGACGACCACCGGCATCGCGGCGGGCGGCATCTGCAGCATGACCTCCTCGATGGCCGCGCGGGTCCCCTGCAGGACCCGGTAGAGCCGGCGTCGCGCCGCGGGCTCGGCGATGTCCCAGTCCCGGGCCTGGCGGCGGATCACGGCGCGCGCCTCGCCCTGGAAGGCGACGAGCTCCGCCGCCCCCGCGGGGCAGGCGGCGGCGATGGCGGCGGCGTCGAAGAAGACCTGCTCCCACCCGGCCCAGCGGGCGTCGGAGGGGCCGGCGCCCTCCAGCTCGCCGAGGCGCGCGCGCAGGGCCTCGATGGGCAGGGGCGGGCACTCGGTCGGCCGCTCGCGGAGCGCGACGAAGCGGGCCTCGAGGGCCTGCCAGCCGACGTCGTCGTCCCAGGCGAAGGGGACCGAGGTCGCCGGCTCGAGGTCGCTGGGACACTCCGGCACGAAGAGCGTCGCCCCCAAGACGACCAGCGCGAGCGCTACCTTCCGGCCCCGGGTACCCATGGCGCCACGGTAGTCGAACGCGCGCGCGACTCGCGCATTTTCCTGCGGCTGAGCGCCGTCCGGTCTTCGTCATCCGGTTCGGCGAGGCTCGGTGTATCGTGCCCGCCATGTCCCAGGAGCTGCCGCAGGCCGGCCACCGCATCGGCCGATACGTGATCGAGAAGCTCCTCGGTCAGGGCGGGATGGGCGCCGTGTTCGCGGCGACCAACGAGGTCACCGGCCGCGCGGTGGCGTTGAAGTGGATGCTGCCCTCCATGGCCATGAGCGCGGACCACGTGTCGCGCTTCCTGGCCGAGGCCCGCGCCACCGCGCGCATCGAGCACCCCAACGTGATCCAGATCATCGACGTCGGGCAGGACGGCCCGGCGCCCTTCCTGGTGATGGAGAGGCTCCGCGGCCGGTCCCTCGGCGAGCACCTCGGGGCCGTCGGGCGGATGTCCGTCGCCGAGACCCTGAAGGTCATGATCCCGGCGTGCCGCGGCATCGCCGAGGCGCACAGCGAGGGGATCATCCACCGGGACCTCAAGCCGGACAACATCTTCCTCTGCGAGGGCAAGGACGGGAGCTCCCGCCCGCCGAAGGTCCTCGACTTCGGCATCTCCAAGCTCTTCGACGACGAGGGCGGGCAGAAGCTGACCCAGACCGGGGCGATCATGGGGACGCCGCTCTACATGTCCCCGGAGCAGATCCGTGCGGGGCACCAGCCGGACCCGACCTTCGACATCTACGCCATCGGCGTAGTGCTCTACGAGTGCCTGGCGGGGCGGCCGCCCTTCGGGGGCGAGACCCTCTTCGGGCTTCTCCAGGACATCAGCGTGGGCAACGTCACCCCGCTGCGCTCGTTGGTGCCGGACGTCCCCGAGCCGGTGGCGCAGGTGGTCCATCGCGCGATGCACGTGCGTCGGGAGCAGCGGCCGCAGACGATGACGGACCTGGTCGCCGAGCTGGAGGGTCTCCAGCGTGCGGGCTACGACAACCCGGGCGCCGGAGGTCCGGCGACCGCCGGGGATGGGCAGCCGCCCACGGGGCCCATCACGCCGGGGCCCTATGGCGTCCCGCCGACGTATACGCCCTCGGGTCCGTACCCGGCGCCCGGCCCGCTGCCGCCCACCGGGGCCGGGGCGTCGCCGCCGACCGGCAGCGTGCCCGGCTCCGCGCCGGCCAACGCGCCGCCCCCGGCGAACGACTCGTCGACGGTGCTCTACGTCGTGGTCGGCCTGGTGGTGGTCCTGCTGGCCGTCCTGGGGGCGGGCATCGCGTTCGTGGTCTCGCGGACCCCAGCGACGCCGGTGGCCACGCCCACGCCGACCTCCACCCCTGCGCCGATCCCCGGCGTCCCGGCGTTCAACAACGCGCAGGCGCCGGACGTATCCCTCCGCTTCGGCGGGCGCTGCGCGCCGACGTTCATGGCGCCCGTCCTGGTCATCCCGTCCGGCGACACGGTCACCCTCTCCTCGACGCAGGGGTTCCGGCTCGCCGGCAACATGACCGTGGGCTTGCCTCCCGAGGTGGTCGCGGCTGGCCGGGTCGAGCTCTCCACTCGGCAGCGCCTCCAGGAGACGGACGGCGCGACGGCACTCCACCTGATGCACGACCAACGCATGTGGATGAACATCGCCCACGATGCCGGAGGCGTGCTCACGGGCGACGCGCCCGACCCGGTCCACGGAACCATCCTCATCCGCAGCTTCGATGCCGAGCGGGGAGTGATGGACCTGACGTTCCAGAACGTCACCCTGCAGGCCTCCGACGACACGCAGACCCTCTGCACCATCGACGGGACCCTGCGGACCTACGGGTCGACGAACGGGATGTGACCGCGGCCCCTTCCCGTTCGTCCCGAGCTCACTCGAGCATGGTGAAGCAGCCGAGCCGGATGGAGATCGCGGCGCCCTCGTCCGCCTGCAGGGTGGAGCAGAGCGACGGGCAGAGGGTGATGGTGGTGGGCGCCGCGACGTCGTCGAAGTACCAGCCGCCGTCCACGCAGCTCGCCTCGTCGGCGACCTGGGTGGTCGTGTACTCGCCCATCCCGGGCGAGTGGGGCGCGACCACGACCTCGTCGGTGTCGATGCCCATGCCCTCGGGCGGCGCCGGGACCTCGAAGGAGCATTCCACCGGCACGCCGGCCAGGACGCCCTCGGCGATGGCGTCGAAGATGGGCGACCAGTCGGTCTCGCAGACCCGCGCCTGGCGACCGGGGATGCAGCCCTCGATGGGCGCCCTGGCGTCGTCGAGGCACTGGGCGAGGTGGAGGTAGGTCTCGCCCACCCGAGCCAGGGTGCCGCAGGAACCGGCGCCGCGGTCGTTCCAGTCGCCGACGGCCTCGCCGAAGTAGCCCACGATGGCGTTGTGGAACTGCAGGTCGAACATGCCCGCCGGCTCGAGCCCGGCGAGCTCGGCGCGGAACTGGTCGGCGGAGTAGATGCCGGCCTCGTCGTCGGTGATCCAGAGGAAGACCTTCGCCGCCTCGAATCGCAGGAAGTCGTCGTAGTCCGGGTAGAACTCGAGCATCCGGCTCAGGGCGTTCCGGGAGGATACGGAGCGATGGATGGCCCGGAGGCGCCCCTCGGGGCCGCTCTCGCAGGCGGGCGCGCCGCTGCCCAGGGGCGCGGGGACACAGACGCCCGTGTCGCCCGTGGGCTCGCTGATGAGGACCACCCGGTAGTCGAGGCCGCTGGCGGCGAGGATGGCGGCGAAGTTGTTGATGTTCGCCTGAACCTCCGCGGCCTCCTGGGTCATGCTGCCGCTGTTGTCGATGGTGATGATGATGTCCACCGGCACCGGCTCGAGGGTCGACTCGTCTTCGACCTCGCGGCAGGGCCCCATGTCGGGCCGGAAGGCGTCGTAGGTCCCGGCGTCGGCCTCGTCGGTGGTGCACGCACCGGCGACACAGCTGCCGTTCGGGCAGTCGTCGTCGGCGCTGCAGCTGCTGCCGGCGTCCGCGGTTCGACAGGTGCCGTCGATGCACAGGCCCGAGGCGCAGTCGGCAGCGGACTCGCAGCGGCCGGAGGAGAGCTCCGCCGGGCCGCAAGCGACGACGGCCGAGAAGAGAATGGGGAGGAGGGTTCGCATCCGAGACCACCTAGCAATCTCCGCACCCGCAGCAAAGCGCGGAAATGTTCGATTTCCTTACAGTTCGTGGTGCTCGTAGACCCCGCCCGGTGGGGACGGCGGACCCCTGTGGGCTCAGGAGCGGCGGCGACGCCAGCCGTCGACCGAGTGGCGGTCGGCGTCCAGGTTCCACAGCAGGAAGGCGTAGAGCGCCACGTAGAGCATCTGGAGGCCCAGGTTGCTCCAGTCTTCCTTGAGCGCGGTGCCGAAGATCAGCGCCGCCATGAGCAGGGTGCCGGCGACGAGCGCCTGCCGGGTGAAGAGGCCCAGGAGGACCAAGAGCCCGATGACCGCCTCCGCAGGGGCGATCAGGAACGCGCTCGCGCGGGCCACCCCCATCGGGAGCCAGGTGCCTTCGAAGCCGCCGGCGATGGCGTCGGCGAACGCGCCGAGCTTGGGGAGCCGGACGAGGCCGTGGAGAAAGATGTTGAGCCCCAGGCAGAAGCGGAGCAGGCCGTGGGCGAGGGCGTGGTCCCGGGAGACGTCGGAGCTCATGGGGCGAGCATCGTGCGCGCCGAGGGGCGCGCAAGCCGGTCGGCCGAAACGCTCCCTTCCGAGTAACCCTGCGTGCGGACCGGAGTCCGCAGCGTCCGGCGTCTGACCGCTCGCGCTGCGGGACGAGGGGCCGATGCGCGCGCGGGTCCGCAATCCCGCCGCCGATTGCGGGGGCGAAGCGCGTTCGCGGCCGGCACGGCCCTTGCTGCCCACGGGACCGCCCATGGCTTCCCGTGCGTCCATCCTCGCGCTCGTCGCGGTCTGCGCCTGCAGCCGTCCCTCGCCGAGCGCCGTCTCCGGGACCTCGCCGCTGGTGGCGGTCTTCGAGGACGCCGCCTTTCGCCATGGCGTTCCCGCCGAGACCCTGGCCGCGGTGGCCTACGTGGAGACGCGCTTCCAGATGCGGGCGGGCGAGGAGGCCTCCATCGCCGGCGGCCACGGCCTGATGCACCTGGTCGAGGGGAGCACGCTCGAGCGAGCGGCCGAGCTCACCGGGCGCGACGCCTCGACTCTGCGGATGGATCCGGTCGCGCACGTGGACGGCGCGGCCGCGGTGCTCGCGGAGCTGCGGGCAGAGCACGGGAGCTGGGCCAACGCGCTGGCCCTCTACGGCCCCGGGAGCCGCGACGAAGACGCCGGACGACGCTACGCCGAGGCGATCGCGGAGTTGCTCCGCGACGGCTTCGCGGGCACCGACGGTGACGGGCTTCCGGTGGTCGTGCGCGGCTCGGGCGCGGCGGCGCCCGCGGGCCCCGCGGTGGGCTCGGTCGCCGCCGAGGCCCGGCCGGACTACCCGGGTGCGCGCTGGGTGGGTCCCGCCTGCAGCACCGACTACACCAACGCCTCCCGGCGCGCGGCGGACATCGACTACGTCGTCATCCACACCTGCCAGGGTGGCTTCAGTGGGTGCTGGAGCTGGCTGCGGCAGTGCGGCGGCGCCACCGCGAGCGTCCACTACGTGGTCTCGTCGTCGGGGGAGATCGTGCAGGTCGTGGAAGAGCAGGACATCGCCTACCACGACGGCTGCTTCAACTCGCGGACGGTGGGGATCGAGCACGAGGGCTTCATCTCCGATCCCGGCCGCTGGTACACCGACGCGATGTATTGCGCCAGCGCGCGGCTGACGCGCTCCATCTGCGATCGCAACGGGATCCCCTGCGACCGCGCGCACGTGATCGGCCACGTCGAGGCGCCCGACTGCTCCGACCACACCGACCCCGGGCCCGGGTGGAACTGGTCGAAGTACATGGAGTACGTGCGCTGCGGCTGCGGCGGGTGCTGCACCCCCGGCCGCAGCGAGAGCTGCAACGGGTCCGACGACGACTGCGACGGCCGGGTCGACGAGGGGCTCAGCCGGCGCTGCGGTAGCGACGTGGGCGAGTGCCAGCGCGGGACCCAGACCTGCTCGCGGGGCGCGTGGGGATCCTGCGCCGGAGAGGTCGCGCCCCGCGGTGAGCGGTGCAACGGCCTCGACGACGACTGCGACGGTTCCGTGGACGACGGGCTGGTGCGCACCTGCGGGAGCGACGTGGGCGAGTGCCGCACCGGCGAGCAGACCTGCGCGGCGGGGGACTGGGGGACTTGCGCGGGCGGCGTGGACCCGGCGCCCGAGCGTTGCGACATGCTGGACAACGACTGCGACGGAGTGCCCGACGACGAGGACGTCTGCGCCATCGAAGAGCTGGTGCTCCAGCCCGCCCTGGGCAGCGCGGACCAGACCGACCTCGACGGCGACGGCCGCGCGGACCTCTGCGCCTGCGCGTCCGGTTCCATCGAGTGCCACCTGGCCTCGGGGCACGGCTTCGAGCGGATGATCGCGGGGACCGATTTCGACGCCACGGATTTCATCGAGCCCTCGCACTTCTCGACCTTCCGCATGGGCGACGTGGACGGCGACGGACTGGCCGACGCCTGCCTCCGGGAACCCCGGGGAGTGCGCTGCTGGACCTCCGATGGGCAGGGCTTCGCCGCGACGTTCGAGGGCCCCGAGTGGTCCGACGCGGCCCGCTTCGACGAGCCGGCGTACTTCACGACCCTGCGCTTGGCGGACATCGATGGCGACGGCCGCGCCGACCTCTGCGCGCGATGGCCCGATGGGCTCCGATGCCACCGCTCCACCGGTCGCGGCTTCGAGGAGACCCAGGTCCTGCCCGCGCTGGCCGAGGGGCGCGGCTTCGACGCCGTCGCGCACTATGGGACCCTGCGCATGGGCGACGTGGACGGGGACGGGCGCGCCGACGTCTGCGCCCGCGACGCGGAGGGGATGCGCTGCTGGCTCTCCGACGGGCGCGGGTTCGACGAGCGCATCGAGGGACCACGATGGAGCGACCCCGAGGGCTTCGACGCGCTCGACGTGTGGAGCACCATCCGCCTCGCGGACGTGGACGGCGACGGCCGCGCGGACCTCTGCGCTCGTTCGCCGCGCGGCTTCGTCTGCCACCGCTCGACCGGCCGGGGGTTCGGCCCCGCGCTCCCGGGGCCCGCGCTCGCCTCGGCCGAGGGGTGGGACGCCAAGGACCGCTACGCGACCCTGCGGCTGGGGGACGTGGACGGGGACGGCCGCGCCGACCTCTGCGCCCGGGGCGCGGACGGTGTCCACTGTTGGCTCTTCGACGGCCGCGCCTTCGATCGCGCCGTCGACGGACCCCCGCTGACCGACGCGGCCGGCTGGACCCAGCCGAGCTGGTTCCGGACCCTGCGGCTGGCCGACGTGACCGGCGACGGGCGCGCGGACCTCTGCGCCCGCGACGACGAAGGGGTCCGCTGTTGGCGCTCGGATGGGCACGGCTTCCCCATCGTGCTCCCGGGCCCGGTGTGGGCCGCCGGGTGGGACGGGCCCGAGCGCTTCGGGACGATGCGCGTGGCCGGGAGCGGCGCGACGGCCGAGGGCGTCGCGCCCGACGACGAGCCCGGCGCCACCGGGGGCTGCCGCTGCGGCGTGGTGGGGCGGTCGCGGCGGGCGCCGTGGGCCCTCCTCGGGTTCGCGATGCTCCTCGGGCTCGGCCGGCGCGCCGCCCGGCGTCGGGGGGCGCGCCGATGATCCGGCGTCCGGGATTCCGCCCGCTTTCGGCTTGGCTCTGTCTCTTCGGCGCGCTGGGCTGCGGCGAACCGACCGAGTCCGACCCGCGCGACGCGGGCGCGGTCGCCGCCCCGCCGGACCTGGCCGTGCCCGCGGACGCGCGCGTGACCGACGCGGAGACCGTCGACGGCGGGATGGCGGACGGGTCGCTCGATGCCGGCGGCGGGCCCGCGTGCCCTCGGCGCTACTACCTCGACCCGGCCGGGGACGACGCGGCGACGGGAGCCGACCCCGCCCATGCTTGGGCGGGGCTCGCGCGGGTGCACGCGGCGATCGAAGTCGACCCGCCGACCTGCGACGTCGAGGTGTGGATCGCTCCCGGCACCTACCGGGACCAGCGCGTGGTCTGGACCGCGACCCACCCCGAGCACCGCATCACCTTCCGCGCGGCGGACCGGGACCAGCGGCCCCTCTTCGACGGTTGCACCGACGGTCACTGTCCCGGGGGCACGTTCTTCACGCTGCGCCACGACGCGGGCGAGGAGACCAACCTGCACTTCTGGTACCTGCACGTGCGCAACTACCAGACCGCCATCTCGTTGAGCGGCGGGCGGGACCGGGAGGCGACGAGCAATGGGAGTAACCGCATCTTCGGTTGCTACTTCGAGCGCATCGGTAACGTCTTCGACGACTCGGTGAGCCCCTCCACCGCGTGTGTTCGGCTGGTGAACAGCGACGACAACGAGATCGCGAACAACCACTTCGTGGACGTGATCAACACGGCCAGCGGAGGCCTCATCCACGCCATCTACGTGGCGCACATGAGCGACCGGAACGTGATCCGCGCCAATCGCTTCCAGCGCAGCACGGGGGACCCGGTGCGGGTCCGGGACTTCTCCAACGGCAACGTGATCACCGACAACCGCTTCGTGCGCGTCGGCACCCACGCCGGCTACACCGACTGGTACTGCGACCACGACGCACGAACGGATTGCACCAAGCCGACCGCGGAGTGCCCGTCGTGGGACAACCAGTTCCGCGACAACACCCTGGATGGAAACTGGGCCTGTGACCCCCTGGGTGCGTTCCACTACTTCCAGGACGACTCGACCACCGGCTGCGCTCCGCCCCGAGCCGACGCGCGTCGGCTCCGGACCAGTGGGAACACCTCCACCACCGCGCCCTGCAGCATGGATTGAGCGGCTCGGGGCCGAGGCTCCGGTATCGGGGACCTTCCCCCGGGGGGAGCAGGCGCGATAGACTCCCCGCCGGGAGGAGGCGGGAGTGTCGAGCTCCGAGCGAGAACTACGTGCAGTCGAGGAGCCGAGGAGCGCGCCGCGTTGGCCGACGGGCGCGCAGCTCGACGCGCTGAGCCGCGGAGGCCTCGACGGCCTTCCCTTCGGGGTGGTGGAGCTGGACGCGCGCGGCGTCATCACGAGCTACAACGCCGCCGAGGCGCGGATGACCGGCCTCGCGCCGGCCGACGTGGTGGGGCGGCCCTTCTTCCGCGAGGTCGCGCCGTGCACCGCCGTGCCCGAGTTCGAGGGGCGCTTCCGCCGGGGGGTGGCCGCGGGGGAGCTCGACGCCGCCTTCGAGTTCGACTTCAACTTCGTCCTGGCGCCGGTCCGCGTCGCGGTCCGTCTGCTCTCCTCGCCGTCGGGGCGCTACTGGCTCCTCACCCACGTCGTGGCACAGCGCGCGCGCCCCAGCGACGGTGACGAGCGGGCTTGGCAGCGGAACGTCCAGCGAGACCTGGACCTGGAGCGCGTCGACCACGAGGCGTGTGCCCAGGAGCCGATCCACCTCGCGGGCGCCATCCAGGCGTTCGGGGCGCTGGTGGCCATCGACGCCGACTCCGGGGAGGTCGTAGCCGCCGACGAGCACTCCAAGGAGCTCTTCGGCCGGGGGCCCCTGGAGCTCCTCGGTCGACACCACTCGGAGGTCCTCCACGAGGCCCTCGCGCGCCTGGTCGAGCGCGCGCGACGGACGCCCGACCTGGCGGAGGTCGGTCACGTGGTGCTGGGGGAGGACCCCCTGCTCGACGTGCACGCCTACGTGCATCGGTGGGATGACCGGGTCCTCTGCGAGCTGGTGCCCTCCGCCTCGCCGGAGCGGCTCCTCCACGAGCTCGCGCGCGCCGACGATCACATCCAGCGGGCCGCGCCCGACGACGTCTGGCGGGTGGCCTGCCACGAGCTGGCCGCGCTGACCGGCTACGACCGGGTCCTCGGCTACGCGATGGAGGGGCAGGGCGACGGCCGGGTCGTCGCCGAGGCGCTTCGCGACGCCGAGCGACAGCGCGATCGAGATGGGGGCGAGCGCTCGCTCTTGGGCCTGGCGTTCCCCGCCGCGGACATCCCGGCTCAGGCGCGGCAGCTCTACGTGCGCAGCAAGTCGCGCTACTGCCCGAACGTGGCCTACGTCCCGCGCCGCGTCCTCGCGGCGCCCGGCGAGCGGCCGGTGGACCTCTCCTTCGCGCAGCTCCGATCCCTGTCGCCCTACCACGTGCAGTACCAGAGGAACCTGGGGGTCGCGGCCGCCAGCAGCTTCTCGGTGGTCGTCGAGGGCGAGCTGCGCGGGTTGCTCATCACCCATCACTTCACGCCCTTCGTGCAGAGCCACGAGCAGCGCATCGCCAGCCGCATGGTGGCCCAGTTCCTCGAACGGGCCCTCACCAACGGCGAACGGCGCGCGCTCGCCGAGCGTCGCCTGGAGGCCACGGCGGCGTACGGAGCCCTCATCCACGAGATCACCGGATGGGGCGCGCGCGGAGAGCCGCAGGCGGGCGCCCTCGGACCGCTGGCGGCGACCTTCGACGCCGACGGCGCCGCGGTGCAGGTCGGGGACCGGCTGGTCTGCAGCGACCCCGCGGACGAGGACTGGGCGCGGGAGGTCTTCGCGCGCCTCCACGGCCGAGCCGCGACGGGCCCCCACCGGGACGTGGAGCGCGCGGAGAACGGGACCCGCGCGGTGCTGATGCTCGCGCCGGCCAACGGGGTCGCGCTGCGGCTCCTCGCCTATCGGTCGCCGCGCACCGAGGTGCGGGTCTGGGGCCGCGGGGCGAAGACCCTGCCCGGCGCGATCGAGCGGTGGGAGGAGTCGCGCCGCCGCGCGGTTCGCCGGTGGGGCGCGCTGGAGCAGGAGCTCGCGGGGCGGCTCCACGAGGAGCTCGCGGAGGCCGTCGGGCCGCTCCTGGACGCGCGGCATCTCTTCGAGCGCGTGGTGGAGACGGCGCCGCTGGGGGTGGTGATGCTCTCGGCGGAGCACGTCGTCGTGGCCCACAACTCCCTGGCCGCGAGCCTCTTGGGGGCCGACCTCCTGGGAGCGCCGCTGCAGGACCGGCTCGCGGAGTGGGAGCCCCTCGATGGAGTGGTGCCCGAGATGGGCGTCGGCGGGGAAGGGCCGAGCGCGATCCCGATGCGGGTGCGCACCCTCTCCCTGGCGTTCGGTCGGGTGGCGCGGGTGGTCTTCCTGCAGGACCTCCGGGCCATCCGCGAGCTCGAGAGTTCCCTGGCCGACGCCAAGCGGATGCAGGCCGCGGCGACGCTGGCCTCGGGGCTGGCGCACGACTTCAACAACACCCTGGCGGTGATCCTCACCACCGCGTCGCTGCTCCGCGAGGACTGGACCGGCGCGCCGGGAGATCACGCGCTCCTGGAGGACCTCATCGTGGCGGCGGATCAGGGGCGCGAGATCGCACACCAGATGCTCGCCTTCTCGCGCTCGGCGCGGCGGGAAGAGGACGGCCCCTCGTCGCTCCGCGAGGTCGTCGGCGAGTCGGACCGCATGCTGGCGGCGCTGGCCGGTCGGAGCGTGCAGGTCTCCCTCGAGGTGGCGGACGACCCGCTGCCGGTGCTGCTCTCGCGGGGTCGCATCCAGCAGCTCCTGTTCAACCTGGTGGCCAACGCCCGGGACGTGCAGCCGGCGCAGATCCACGTACGCACGGCGCGCACTCCCGCGGGCGCGGCCCTCCTCGAGGTCCGCGACGACGGCCCGGGCTTCCCCGCCGAGGTCCTCGAGCACGCCTTCGAGCCCTTCTTCACCACCAAGGCGCGCAGCCGGGGGACCGGCCTCGGCCTCTACGTCGTCGCCGGCATCGCGCGCTCGGTGGGGGGCCGGGTGGAGGCCTTCAACGACGGCGGCGCGGTCGTTCACATCGAGCTCCCCATCGCGCCGCCGGGGGAGCCGGAGGCTCCGCGGGAGCGGAGACTGTCGACGGTGCCCCCGGGGGCGAGCCGCATCCTGCTCGTGGAGGACAACGAGCTCGTGCGCCGGGGGGTCCAGATCGTGCTCGACCGCGCTGGCTACGAAGTCGAACCCTGCGCCGACGGGGCCGCGGGGCTGGCGGCCTTCGAGCGGGAGCTCCCCGCCCTGCTGATCACCGACCTGTCCATGGAGGGGATGAGCGGGGTGGAGCTGGTCCAGGCCATCCAGCACACGGGCGTGCCCTGCCTGATCTTCACCGGTCACGGGCCGCCCCCGGAGCTCGGCGAGCTGACCACCCGGGTGGAGGTGCTCACCAAGCCGGCGCTGCCCGCGCAGATCCGCGCGGCGGTCGCCGCCCTCCTCGACGCCTGAGGGCTCCGGGGTACGCGATGTGGCAAGCTCCGCCGGTGGCCGCGGACCCGACGCTCTTGGGGATCCTGGGTGGGGCGCTCGCCGGCGCCACCAGCGGGTTCTCGACCGGGGTCTGGGTGCTCGGGGCGCGCCGGCGCGCGAACGCCCGGCGTATCGCCCGGGGGCTCCCCGCGCTGAAGCACGTGCGCCGCCTGGCGTTGGTGGTCCCCGGGGCTCTCGCGGGGGCTCTGGTGGGGGGCCTCCTCCTGCCGCCGCTGGGCTGGCGGGTGGCCGTCGTCGCGGCGGCGGTGACGCCCGCGCTCCTCTTCGGCGGCGCCGTGGGGGTCGCCCGATTGGCGCTCCGGCGTCGGCGACGGAACTACGACGAACCTCACCGCTGAGCGCCTTGATGGCGGACCAAGCTCGTACCTGCTGCTCCCCGCGGCGGAAGACCTGTTTGCCTGGGAACCCCGGAGCCCTCGGCCTCGTCCATCCCCCATCCCCCATCCCCCATCGCAAATTGCGGTTGCGATAGCATCCATACAAGCTGTATAGTGTCCGCATGCGGTCAGCGATCCTCACTCTCACGCTCGTGGCCCTGTCGCTGCTGCCTCAGAACGCGCGGGCACAAAGGTGGAACAACCCAGGCTGTCGATCGCCGGGCCGGCCGCCTGTAATCCTCGTGCATGGTCGCGGCGGTGACGTCAATCAACTACAGGCCCTGCGTGACGCGCTCGGAGTGGGAGGCTTTTGTGTCTTCGGCGTCAACTACGGACACGAAAGGCCCGGCGGTCCGGCCGGGCTCGCACGGCTCGACGCCTCGGCCGCTCAGATGGACGCCTACATTGACTACGTACGAGGAGCGACTGGAGCTGCTACAGTCGATATAATCTCTCATTCCGCAGGACAGGGAGTTGTAGATAACATAATCCATAGACGGGGCGGTGGATGGAAAGTGCGCAAAGTGGTTTCTCTGGGAGGGCTTCACCATCCCTACGCGCACATTGGTGTTCCATACCTTGCGGATCTCTCTCTGTTTCTCCCAAATATCACAGCAACTGCGCGACGTATAGTTCCTGGAATTGAACCTCAGTCTGTGATTCGAACGGCGCTTCAGCTCTACGCTGCAGGTGCAGGAACACCGCTCGAAGGAACGCTCTTCGGGATTGACTCCGAGACAGCTGCATCTGGCTTCGCCGCGGACCTGTTCGAGCCAGAATACTGGGAATCCCTGCACGGCTCGCTCTCCGAACCTCCAGGACGGTATATCGTTACAACTGCAGTTCTGCTCCCAGATAGTGAGGAGTTTGGGGGCGATCTCCGTTCTCTACACACCTTAGACTCCGACCCAGACATCTGTTACCTCAATCTTATCAGTGCAGGCGATCTCATTACAGGAGCGTCGGCGGGCACACAGGATCGGGCTTCCAATGTGGTAAACTTTGTTTTGCCAGGACTCGCCGACCACAGCCAAATCGTGAGCGATCCATCGGCGCTCGCCATGACGATCGCGTCCCTGCAGCTTCCGTGCATCGGGCGTGACGGTTCGGCAGATCCTGAGCCGGGAACTCCGATGCGACCAGACTCAGGAGAGATGGAGTCGGATGGGGGTATCGCACACATCACAGATGCTGGTCTAACCGAGGTCCCGGACGCCGGAACAGCGCTGGAGGATGCACTCCGCGATGCCGGGTTTGACGCTTCGCCGGACAGTCGACCCGAATCGGTACTTGAGCCGGACCCGTCCCTGGATGCTGGGTGCGGTTGTGGTGTCGCGAAAGGCAAGCGCCCCTGGGCCGAGCTCGGACTGCCACTCTTCATGCTGGCCTGCGGTCGGAGGCAACGCAGCACGCGAGTACGGCAATGAGTGCTTTGCGGAAGGTGCTGGCGTTCGCTATTCTGGCAGGTTGCGCCGCCTCAGAACACTCGATAGTTCTCGGCCTTCGCACGACGTATGAGCCAGGATCTGAGTTTGACTCAATCGAAGTAACAGTGAACCCAGAAAGCATCCAGGCTACCCCTCTCCGCTATTCCGCTGAGGGATATGTCGAGGCTATCGTTGGTGAGCAAGTCGCGATTCTTCAAGGAGTTTTAGGTACGAAGGTTCGCGTGAAAATGGCGCTTCTCCTCGGAGAAGAGACGATTGTCGAGCGAACAGCAACTCTCGAACTTCGCTCGACGCAGACGTACTACACGTTCCACTTTGCGTCAGGCCGCCCCATCGACGCAGTTGTCGATGCAGGAATAGATACGGTCGCAGAAGTCGAGCCGATTCAAACAAGATTTGTCTGTCCAATAATCAATGGTCGTGACGAAGGTCGCCCATCCGGAAACGATACACATCGACGTTTCAATCTTTCAGCAACAGACCGAGGAGCACCAGTGATTCTGGGAGCCGAGCTAAACTTGCTCTTCGGAGACAGCCGAGCCGTGGCTGTGCTTTGGGATGATGGCGACGACCCCGACACCGTCGGACACATCCCAATGAGCCGGGTTATCGCTAATCCGGAAGCACTCTGCGCCGAGTTGGACTTCTACGTGACCGCCGATATACCCAGTATCGCCGCTGGTCCGACGCGCGAGATCGAAAGAGATTTTCAGTCGGCGCACCTTACGGCTCCTGATGGAGAGACATTGGCCGACTATCTTGACTGGCCCGTCGGACCACTACGGACGCTCTATGCGGCCCATGCTGGCTCCGGGGAAGTCCCGAGCGGCGCAGTGCCTGCGGGACCAGAGGCTCAAGACGCTTATGTCTTTTGGGCGGCTCGTTCCGGCCGCCCCGAGCCTGGACCCATGCGGAGCTCGTTTGTCGCCCACTGGGGCGGCGCTCCCTTTCTTACCCATAGGATTTTGTACCGATTGGACGACGTCGACGGCAGCCGTCCCCTGGGTGGCCACTTCATCCATACGGCGCCCCTGCTCAAAGACGATTACGTCTATGTTTACGGAACAGGTACCGGCGGCCTACCGGGGACCGAAGGAATACACCTGGCTAGAGTCCCCGCGGGAGCCATTGGTTCCCGAGCAGACTTTGAGCTTTACGATCCAGACAGGAACCTTTGGTTCAGGGCCGACACGGTCGACGAGGAGTCGAGGCGAGGAATCACTGCTTCTGTAAGCCATACTGAAGGCGTGGTGGAACTGGGGGCGCAGTTCGTCGAAGATGTCGGGCTATTCGTCCTCATGTACCGTTCATATCCCAGTGACCTAGGTCGTCCTAGCACCATCGAGGTTGCAGTTGCAGCCCAGCCTGAGGGACCTTGGCAGCGTGCGGTCGTTGCGAATCCAGATGGCGATAGCTTCGCTGAGCGGCACTGCTGCCGGTTCGGAGTGTGCGAAGGAGAGCAGTTCGTTGACTGCAATGCTGGGGGCATAGCATTCGCTGCGCTTGCCCTGCCGTTGGTTCAGACCACTCCTCTTCCTGATGGAAGTTGCGAGCTTTCGATCCCGTTTTTGCTGTCCGTGCTTGAGCCGCGCAATGTAGTGCTTCTTGAGACGCGAGTCAGAATACATAAGGGATGAAAATGGCCGTTCATCGCAGGTGGACAAAATGCGAACCTGTTGCGCAACGCTCCGACGAAGTGCACGAACAAAATCACACGAGAGCCAGCCGCATACAACAGCGCTGTCGTACTAACGTTGTGTGGCTTTCTGCGCCCATCGATGCTGCGGCCCGCCGGGCACCGCGGTCCCGCTCATTGCTCTAATAGGCCTCGAAGAACCAAAGTATGGGAACGCGAGCCTTCTCCTGTCGACATCGACACATGTGCAACTTAGGGCGTTACCTCCTGATTTAGCTCGAGGACATGATTCAAGAGACAGCTGTATGAGCGTTACCTTTTTTGCGAGAGGGCTCGCTTCGGCCTGCAAGATGCAGGGCCTGCTCTGGTGGAAGCTGACCCTTGGGCTGTCATGGCAAAGACTACCTTTGGGTGCTGTGTTGGCTATTGCTCAGGCTCTGAAATGCTCGACACAGCGCCTTCTCCTGACGAGGCGTGTGTCAGAGACATGACTGAACTAATTGAGCTCCCAGAAAACAAGTTTCGGGAGGGGAACTGGGTCCGGGAAGGTTCGACCGTGAGTCTCCGATACATCGCCCCGCTATTGTTGGTTGCCGCATGCGCCTCCGACCCCGACGGCGTCCCCGATGTCGCGCCGGACGGAGGCCTCTTGACGGCAGTAGACATGTCGGATGCTGTAGACCAGGGCGCGGCTAACCGCGACTGGCAGTTTGAGGTGCTCGAGCGGCGTCCGGTGACGGTCAACGAGCTTTCCACGAACGTCGAGTTGGTACGGGCGATACGTCCCGATGGACTGGCTGCCTATCTGCAGTATATCCACGCCGCGCTGGAGCCCGCCCCCTTAGTTGTCGTGGAGCAACCCTACGCTGGGATCAGTTGGAGTGGGGACTCGATAGATGAGCGCTGGGCTGCCGCGGGTGACGGCATACACGATGACGCTGATGGGCCTGCGTACGATGGGGATGACGTCATCGGATATCAAGAGCGAACGGTTCAGAGCCTAGTCGACGAATCGGTCGTCTGGCTCGCCAATGGCATTTCCGTAGTTCATGTCTTCGGGCGCTTCTACGCGGGAAGGAGTATTGACGATACCCTTCTAGACGCGGCCGCCGGTTTTCACTTTGCCGCTAGCCGGCCGGGTGAAGTGCATCTTGAGCGGGTTGGTGCATTCGGAGGAAGTTGGGGGGGGATGATGGCGTTGTTTGGGTTGTTACATGCGCCTGAATCAGTTCGGGTGCGTGCAGTTGCAGCGCTCACGCCTGTAAGCGATTTTGCAGATTTTGTGTCGTGGGCTTCTGACGAGATTCCGGAACTTTATCATGGGGCGGCAGACGTTCGAGCGTTCTTCTCTCCTTATTTACGCAGAGTGTTTGCGGCTGTAGGCCATGGAGTGCCGACATCGATTAGCCCGGAGGAGTGGAGGCCATTTACACGCCATGACGTGTGTGGTGCGGCTGAGCGCCAGGGAGCTGCAGTGATGCTCTACCACGACGACTGGGACTTGCTTATCCCGGTGCGACAGTCTTTGGAGTCGGCTGCTGCTTGCTCGGCAATGGAAGCTATCGTGTGGCCTCGAGAGCCCGTCGACTACGAGACCGCCAGCTTCAATCACGGCCCGGCGCCGGCCGAGCTGGAGTTTCCAATAATGTTTAGCTTTGCGATGGCTCAGCTCGCCGTTGCGCTGACTCCAGTTGCTCGCGATGTAATCATCGTAGCCCAGCCTGAATCACTCCATAGATTCTTGGATTTGCTTCACGCAGCACGAGATGCCGGTCGTGACATCGACTCGCTCGCGACGCCTGCGCTCGCGAACCTGTGCGATAGTCGAGTGACCTATATTGCACCGGACGGGAGTGGCGGGCGTGGCGCTTCGCTCGTTTCCAGGGAACTCAATTCGGTTTTTGGCACTGCCACCACAGCCGAGAATGTGTGCCCCGCTCTGATCGGCGGACTCTTGGGCACCTGAACTCCTCCCTTGACGTCCGTCGCGGCCTCCTCAACCATCGTCGCAGACCGTTACCAGCCATCAGGGCGAAACAGGGGAAAATGTAGGGCCCTGCGACGCTAACCGGTCGGAGACCACCGCGGCGCTTGCTTGCAGCAGTCGCGTCATGCAACCTCGACGGCATGCGAGCGAACGACATGCGAGCGCAGATCTTGATGGGTAGTGCTCAAGTGTTCATGGAACAGGGAACCGCTGCTCCATCGGTAGCGACGCTGCTAGACCGGACGGGCGTCTCCCGAGCCACATTCTACGCGTACTTTAGCAGCAAGGAAGCGGTAATCAGCGAAATTTACGAGCTAGGGGTAAGCCGGCTTCTGGCTCGCTGCGCAGAGGCATACAAGCACGCGATGTCCGTGGAACGTTTTATGGATGCGTGTATCGACGCGCACCTGGAAAGCGCTTGGCAGCTGCCGCGACTAGTTTACGTTCTCGGCGGCGACGCACAGCGACCAGATTCTGCCCTCTATCCCACGCGCGTCGGAGCGCTGAACAGGCTGACAGAGTGGGTGCAGTCACTGGCAAAGGAGGCGCCATACGATCCCCTCCTGCTTCGTGCAGTCATCCTGAGTCTGGAGCTGATCGTGCGAGTGAAGTTGCAAGAGTGTGACGAGGGGATGAGTGTCGACAAAGACGCAATCGCGCATATGAGAACCGTGATGACACGCTTGGTGAAGTTGACGCTCACGATTCCCGCATACGACGCGAGCCCCCGGAAGGAGTAGCTATGAGATCGAGCACCACGAATCGGGCCCCGCGCTCGTCGTCGATGTCGTCAAGACTCGCGCCCTGTCACGCCTCACGACAAGCTGACTTCCTACGGGCAGCCCGAAGCTGGGCTTGCCCCGGTCTAGCGGACAGATGAGTTATGCCGCGGCCAGAACGGACGCGCTATGCAATTCGAATTCGATGGGTGAACGGTAGTCGAGAAAGGAG
>DCLA01000065.1 GCA_002320815.1 Myxococcales bacterium UBA1660 | reverse complement strand
CCGCCCCTACGGCACCGTGTCGGCGGGCCTCGCCGACTGCACCCACGCCGCGCAGACCTTCCGCGCCGCCGCCGAGCGGACCGGCAGCGAGCTCTGCGCGCGCGCCGAAGCCGACCGCTCCCGAGGATCTCACGCGGCCCCCGTGGGCCACTCGACGCAACCCATCGGCCCGGTGGCCCCCGCGGGCCACTCGACCCAAACCATCGGCCCGGTGGCCCCCGTGGGCCATACCGTCGCCCCGGCGACTCCTCCGCTCGCCGAGTCTCCAATGAACGAGGGGAGCCGCGAGGCCGCCTCGGTCCCGATGTCTCTCATCGAGCGGGTCGTCGGCCTATTGACCAGCCTGGGGTACCGCCAACGCGCGTCGCGGATGTTGGTGCACCGCGCATTGGCCGGCGGCGACCTCCCCCGGGACCGCTCGCCCACCACCGAAGAGCTGCTGCGGGCCTCGCTCCGCGCGGCTGCATGACGGCGCACTCCGCGACGCGTCGGGGCACGGTCCGTCGAACCGAGTCCGCCGGCAGGAGGGCGCCGACTTGGGTCCGTCGGCCGGGTGATGGCGCCGGCTTCAGTCCGTCAGCCGGGGTCCGCGGGCAGGATGGCGCCGATGTCTTCCTCCGCCGCCCATCCCCGCTCGCCCTGGGGTCCGCGGACGCGCACGTAGCCCGGCTCGCGGCCGGTGATCTCGACCCGCTGGCCCTCGAGGATCCGGTGTCGCTCCCGCGCGCGGGGATCGGGTCCTTCCAGCACGCGCGCACCGTCGCCCACGACCACCGCCGGCTCGCCGGCGCGGAAGACCCCCCGCTTGGTCGCGAGGAGCACTCCATCGGTGACCACGGCGCCGATGAGGAGCACCGCGGCCGTAGCGCCGACCAGCCTTGCGCGCCCCTTGCCCATGCGCCAACCGCCGAGGGCCACGAAGAGGAGAACCCAGAGAACCAGGAAGGACCACGCCAAGGCCGGCTCGCTCATCCCCCGGACCACGGCCTCGCCGAGCCCGGAGCTCTCGCTGAGCTCTACCTCGCCTTCTCGGGCCGCCAGCCGGTCGGCCAGCGCTCGGTGCGCGGACTCCAGGCTGGCCTCGGCGTCGTCGTCCCCGGGCCGCAACGCCAGGGCGCGCTCGAAGTATCGGATGGCTTCCCCGTAGCGGCCCTGCTGCGCGTGAACGGTGCCGAGATCGAAGGCCACGTCGGCATCCAGTACGCCGGCCTGCTCCAGCCGCTCGTAGCCCGCCTGGGCCTCGGCATGATCGCCTCGGATCGCCGCCTCGTTGGCGGCGGCGAAGGTCTCCTCCAGCGGTTGCGCCCGGCCCACGGAGGTGGCCCCGAGGCAGAGGAGCGCGAGAGTCAGACAGCGCAGCGCACCGCGAAGACCCAGCGCACCGCGCAGCCCGAGCGCACCGCGCAGCCCGACCGCACCGCGCAGCCCCAGCGCACCGCGCAGCCCGACCGCACCGCGCCCCTTCGTACCGCCCATCACGCCGCTTCCTCCCGCGCGACGAAGCGGTCGAGTTCGCCCAGGATCCCCTGGGTGCGCTCGAGGCAGCCCTCGCGCTCGGCGGCGCTCTGGCCCGCGGTGGAGAAGCGGGCGAAGTCGCAGACCTCGAGCTCGCTCTGGATCCGCTCGACCAGCTCGGGCTCCATCCCCCGGCCCCGCAGTGTGGTGGTGAGCTCGCTGCGGGTCATGCCGCCGATGCTGGTCCCGATCCGGGCTTCGACCGCTGCGGTGAGCGCGCGGGCGACCTCGGCGTAGAAGGCCTTGGGGTCGTCGCCGCCGACCAGCGCGCGGGCCTCGCCGAGGCGCTTCTTGGCGTCCTTGGCGCGGACCTTCGACGGGTCCGCCCCCGCGCGGCGGCGGAGGGCGCGGATGGTGAAGACGCCGAGGAAGAGGGCTGGCGCCAGGGCGAAGACCAGCCAGAAGAGTGCACCGCTGGAGACCGGGGCGGTGGCCCGCGCCAGATCGCTGGTGCGGCGGATGGGCCCGAAGCTGGGCGCGTCGGGGGCCGGACCCGGCGCGGGCTCGGCGGTGTCGGGCGCGGGCTCGCTCGGGTCCGGGGTCGCGACCGAGGCTCCGGCGGAGACCAGGGTCAGCGGCGCGGTGCTCGCCTGCCCGTAGCGGCCGGTGGCCGGGTCGAAGGTGGGGATCACGATGGCCGGCAGCTGGTGGTTGCCCGGGTCTTCGGGGACCACCAGCCACTCCATCGTGCGGGTGCCGCCGACCACGTCGTTGGCCTGCTCGATGCGGTCGTCGATCTGCGGCTGTAGGATCCGCAGCCCGTCCACCGCGGGGAGCTCGGGGCGCACGTCGCGGAGGTTGCCCTGGCCGCGAGCGGTGAGGGTCAGCGTGATGGCGTCGCCGGTGCGCACCTGGGTGCGGTCGGCGCTCAGCTCGAGGGTCAGGTCGCCCACGAAGACGTCCCCGGCAGGCACCGGCTCCGGCAGCGCCCGAGCGTTCACCGGGACCGCCACCCCGGCGCGCTCCAGCCGGCTCTGCTGGGGCTGGAAGAAGTCGAAGAGCGACCCGGTGTCCATCGCCATCCGCGGCGCGCCGATCTGCAGCTCGCCCTCGCGGAGCGGGAAGGCGGCGAAGCGGCGCATCACGTAGACGTTGAAAGACTGGCCGCCCACCACCTGCCGGGTGGCCTCGAGGTTGCGCGAGGGCGGCAGGAGGTCGTGGACCCAGAAGCCGTCGGCGGTGGGCTCCTGCACGATCTGGGGCGCCGAACGCAGAGGCCGCCGCGTGTAGAGGTAGAGGGTGACGGTGACCTGCTGGCCCACGTAGGGGTTGGGCTCGTCGACCACCGTGCGCAGGAAGGCCTCGGGGTCGTACTGCGCTCCGTCGGCCCCCGCGGGCGCGGCCCCCTGCCCGGCCTGGCCCGGCGGCTGGCCGGGGTCCGGCGTGGGCGGGGGCTGGTTGCTACCGCCGACGACCACCGCGAGCGGGTTGGTGGTGTGGACCTGACCGCCGACGACCACCTCGGCGCCGGGCAGGTCGTAGCGGCCGGCGGCCCGGGGCCGGAGCACGAAGGTGTAGATGGAGGTCGCGTGCACCATCTGCTGCTGCTGGCCGAAGCCGAAGCGGAACTGCATCGAACGGCTGACCTGGCGGCTCAGGATGTCGAAGCCGCTCAGGTCGGGCGGGTCCACGCGCTCCACGTCGGCGCCCTGGACGTCGGCGCGGATCTGCAGGCGGAAGGACTCGCCCACCGGCACCTCGGTGCGGTCGGCGGTCATCACCGCCGTCACCGTCTGCGCCGCCGCCGGAGAGGCGAACCCGGCCCCCAGGAGCAGGGAGCCGAGGATCACGAAGCCGAAGAGCGCCGGGCCCCGGAGCGCCGCGCCGACGTGCCTCATGCCCCGAAGCATTCCGCCGAAGCGCACCGCGCCGACGCGCACCGCGCCGACGGACCCCGAGACCCCGAGCCGCGGCGCGTCGGCCGACCGCGCACGCCGGAGTCCGCAGGCCGGACGGCGCCCGCTCGTCCGCCCGACCGCGGGAGCAGCGGAGGGAACACGCCGCGTCGCGTCCCGGGCCTCGTTCGCAGGGAAGCGCCGCATCACCAGTCCATCGTCACGCGGCGGTTGTCCCGCGCCGCCCGGGCTCGGGCCCGCGCCCGCTGGAGGCTCTCTTCGTCGTCCTCCAGGGCGTCGAGTACGCGCTCCACGTGGTTGGGCAAGCGCTGGCCGCCCTCGCGGTCCTCGCCCTCTTCGGGCTCCTGGCCGCCCTGCTGCTCGGGCTGCCCCTCCTGCTCCTCGCCCTCGTTGGAGTCGTTGCCGTCGTTCCCGTCGTTGCCCTGCTCCGACTCCTGCTCTTCGGGCTCCTGGCCGTCGCCCTCCTGCGAGTCCTGGCCCTCTTCGCCCTCGTCCTGCGGATCCTGGCCGTCCTCGCCCTGATCCTGCTGCTGGTCGTTCTGCTCGCCCTGGTCCTGCTGCTGGTCGTTCTGCTCGCCCTGATCCTGCTGCTGGTCCTGGTTCTGGTCGCCCTGGTTCTCGTTCTCGCAGTCTTCCTCGCTCGGGTCGCACTCCTCGGGCTCTTGCTGCTGGTCCTGGTTCTGCTGCTGCTCCTGCTGCTGCTCCTCTTGCTCCTGCTTCTCTTCCTCCTCGCGGATGCGGCGGAGGGCGAGCTCGAGGTTCCAGGCCGCGTCGCGGTTGCCCGGGCGGGCGCGGAGCGAGCGACGGAAAGCGTCGGCGGCTTCCCGGAACGACGCCTGGGCGTTCTGATGGTCCTCTTCGGTCGCGGCGGCGTCGCCCTCCTGGAAGAAGGCGAGCCCCAGGTCGTAGTAGGCGTCGGCCCGCACCTCGGCGGGCGCGTCGGGATCGGCCGCGCGCAAAAAGGCCTCGCGCGCCTCGGGGAGCTGGTCGGCGGTCATCAGGGCCAGCCCGCGGTTCAACTGGACCCGGGGCTCGTTGGGGAGCTGCCGCGCCGCCTGGTCGTAGGAGGCCAGAGCGCCGGTCGCGTCGCCGTCGGCCATGCGCGCGTTCCCCTCCTCTACCGCGGAGTTGCGGGTGCGGAAGGGGTCCCAGGCCAGCGCGCTGGCCGGGGCGAAGGCGGCGGCGACCACCAGGGCCGCCAGAGTCGTCGCTCGGGTCATCACGCGTCTCCGGTCCGTTTCACGAATGGCTTCTTCTTGGCGGGGGGTCGCTTCTTCCGACGTTTGCGGCCGATGAAAGCTTCCGGCAAGAGGGCCTCGAGGAGCAGCAGGAAGAAGGCCGGCAGGAGCGCCAGGGCGTAGCGGTCCTCGTGGACGGTCACCTGCCGCGACTGACGCTCGCCCTGCTTGAGGCGGCGGATCCGCCGCCGGACCTCTTCCAGCCCCACGCCGCCGTCGCGGGCGCGGACGAAGTGGCCATCCGTACGCCGGGCCACCTCGCGCAGGGTCTCCTCGCCTTCCTCGGTGAAGGCGGTGGTCACCACCTGCCCCTGCTCGTCGCGCAGGTAGCCGGTCCAGGTGCCGTCGTTGCTGTAGGTGGGCACCGGCTCGCCGCTGCGGGATCCGATGCCCACGGCGTAGACCTGGATGCCCGCGTCGGCCAGCTCGTCGGCGGCCTCCAGGGGATCGCCCTCGTGGTCCTCGCCGTCGGTGAGCAGGACCACCACGCGGCCGCGCTCCTCCTCGCGCTCCGCGTCCTCGGCCCGGTCCGCCGGACGCTCGGCCCGCTCCAGGAGCCGCTGGGACGCGATGAGCGCGCGCCCGATGGCGGTGCCGCCCACCGGCATGTCGTAGGGCCCCATGTCCCGCAGAAAGAGCCCCACCGCGCCGTGATCGATGGTCATGGGGAACTCCATGGTCTCGCCGGCGAAGGCCACCACGCCCACGCGGTCGCCCTGGAGCTCGTCGAGGAAGCGCATCAGCTCCGCCTTGGCGCGGTCGATGCGGCTGGGCCGCACGTCCTGGGCGAGCATGCTCTTGGAGAAGTCGAGGGCGATCACCACGTCGGTGCCCCGCTGCCGCAGCCAGCGGGTGCGGCTGCCGTACTGGGGTCCGGCCATCGCCAGCAGGAAGAAGGCGAAGGCCAGGATCCAGAGGATGGCCCGCGCCGCCCGCCAGGGCGCGGCCCGACCGGCGACCAAGACGGCCACCGTGGCCGGGTCCCCGAAGCGCGCCGTGGCCCGGGCCCGGAGCCGCCAGCGCAGCACCAGGAGCCCGATGACCACCGGCACCAGGGTCAGGAGCCACAGCAGGTCTCCATGCCGCCAACTCATGGCCACCTCCGCAGCACGAAGACGCGGGTGAGGAGTTCCAAGAGCAGGAGCGCCAGCGCCGGCCAGAGGAAGGCGGGGAAGAGCTCGCCGAAGACCTGTCCGGCGTCTTCCATCTCCGTCTTCTCCAGGGTGTCCAGGATGGAGTGGAAGCTCTGCTCCAGGGCCTGACGGTCCCCGACCCGGAAGTGCTCGGCGCCGGTGCGCTCGCTCATGCGCTCCAGGAGCTCGGGGTTCACCGGGAAGTTCCCCACGTCGAAGATGGGCTGCCCGAAGAGCCCGGTGCCTCGCTGGACCCGGTTCTCGCCCGACTGGCCCATCAGGATGGTGAAGACCTTCACGTCCATGGTGGCCGCCAGCTCCGCCGCCTGGTCGGGGGTCACGTTGCCGGCGTTGGAGTCACCGTCGGTGAGCAGGATGATGACCTTGGACTCCGCCTCGGAGCGCCGCAGCCGGTTGAGCCCGGTGCCCACCGCGTTGCCGATGGCCGTGCCCCGTCCGTCCACGATGCCCAGCTGCATCTCCTGGATGACGTTCTTCAGCGCGTCCTTGTCGGTCGTCAGCGGCATCAGGGTGTAGGCGTCCCGACCGAAGACCACCGCGCCGATGCGGTCGTTGGGCCGCCGCGAGAGGAAGTCGAGGACCACCTGCTGGGTCGCCTCGAAGCGCGTGGGCTGGATGTCGTCCGCCTGCATCGAGAGCGACATGTCGAGCACCAAGACGATGTCGATGCCCTCCACGTCCGCGGTGTCCCGGGCGTGGATGCTCTGGGGGCCCATCAGCGCGATGGCGATGAGCGCCAGCGCGGCGGTGCGCAGCCCGGTCACGCTGGGCAGCACCCACACGCGCCACCCGGGCCGCAGGCTGGCCAGATCGTGGCCGCGGGAGACCTCGAGCCGCGGCCGCGCCCAACGCTGCAAGTAGTGGGCGAGGAGCACTACCAGCGGCGCCAGCAGGAGCAGCCCGGCCCAGGGCCGCTCGAAGCGGAAGCTGCCGGTCTCCAGCGGGACCTCGTAGACGCCTTCGATCCAGTACGCGCTGGCGTAGGCCGCGGGGATCAGGGCCGCCAAGGTCCAGAGGACGGGCAGGAACGCGCGCACCGCCTTCACCGGTCACCCTCCCCGTCGGGGTCCTCGGGCGTGGCGGGCTCACGCGGCGCGTCGGGCGCATGCGGCGCGTCGGGCGCACGCGGCGCGTCGGGCGCACGCGGCGCGTCGGGAAGCTCTGACGCCGGCGGCGCCTGGGGAGCGTCGGCCACCGTGTCGCGGCTGGGCGGCGGCGTGGTCTTGGGGATGAGCCGTCCGGTGCCCGGCAAGGTGCCGGGGATGGGCCGCCGCAACGGCGAGGGCGTCTCCATCGTGTCGGGGATCGACGCGCGCGACGAGGGCGCGGGCGCCGTGGGCGCCCCAGCGGGAGCCGGCGCGAAAGGCTGCGTGGTCGCGGGCGCGGTGGACTGGGCGGGC
>DCLA01000103.1:5808-22397 GCA_002320815.1 Myxococcales bacterium UBA1660 | reverse complement strand
AGGCCGAGGCGAAGCCGGAGCCGGAGCCGGAGCCCGCGAAGGCCGAGGCGAAGCCGGAGCCGACCCCGGAGCCGGAGCCCGCGAAGGCCGAGGCGAAGCCGGAGCCGGCCCCGGAGCCGAAGAAGGCCGCGGCGAAGCCGGACCCCGAGACCGAGGGCGCCGGCCAGCTCATCCGTGAGCAGGTCTCGACCAAGATCGCGCCGGCCGCCCAGCGCGTGCCGAAGCCGCCGCCTCCCACGGAGCCGCCGCCCCCCGCGGAGCGCTTCGACCACGCGCCGCTGCCTCCGGGTGTCGTGAGCCGTGGTGGTGCGTCGGCGCCCAGCGCGGGCGCTCGCCTCACCGAAGAGGACCGTCGCCGCATCGTCGCGGAGCACCAGGCCAGCCGGCCGCCGCCCCGCCGTCGCGAGATTCGCGGTCGCGCCTCCATCGGGCCCACGGGCCGCCCCCAGGGTCGTCCCCAGCGTCGGCGTCGGGATCCCTCGCGGAAGCCGAAGCAGACCGAGATCACGGTGCCGAGCGCGCACAAGCGCAAGATTCGGATCGAGGATCAGATCCAGCTGCAGCAGCTCGCCCAGCAGATGAGCCTCAAGGCCACCGATCTGCTGATGAAGCTGATGCAGATGGGTGTGCAGGGTGTCCACATCAACAGCACCCTCGACGCGGACACGGCGGCGATCATCGCCGACGAGTTCAACTACGAGGTCGAGAACGTCGCGCGCTCCCAGGAGGAAATCGTGGGCGACGCCCGCGGTGACTTCGAGAACCTCGAGGAAGACCGCATCACGCGGCCGCCCATCGTCACCATCATGGGCCACGTCGACCACGGTAAGACCTCGCTGTTGGACAAGATCCGGCAGGAGAACGTCGCCGAGGGCGAGGCCGGTGGCATCACCCAGCACATCTCGGCGTTCCGCGTGAACACCGAGCGCGGCACCGTCGTCTTCCTCGACACGCCGGGTCACCAGGCCTTCACCGAGATGCGCGCCCGCGGTGCGCAGGCGACCGACGTCGTCATCCTCGTGACCGCCGCCGACGATGGCGTCATGCCCCAGACGCGAGAGGCCGTGAGCCACTCGCAGGCTGCCGGCGTGCCCATCATCATCGCGGTCAACAAGATGGACCGTCCGGACGCCCAGCCGGACAAGGTCATGAACGAGCTCGCCGCTCTCGGGCTCACCCCCGAGGACTGGGGCGGCGAGAGCATCTACGTCCCGACCAGCGCCATCACCGGCCAGGGCATCGAGACCCTCCTGGAGAGCGTCCTGCTCACCGCCGAGGTCCTCGAGCTCTCCGCGAACCCGGAGATCCCGGCCGAGGGCGTCGTCCTCGAAGCCAAGCTCGACCGGGGCCGTGGTGTGGTCGCCAACGTGCTCGTCCGCGACGGCTCCCTGGAGGCCGGCGACTACGTCGTCGCCGGCACCGCCTGGGGCCGCGTGCGCGCCATGACCGACGACCGAGGCAAGAGCGTCAAGGTCGCCGGGCCGGCGACGCCCGTCGAGGTCCTCGGTCTCGACCAGATGCCGGAGGCCGGTGACAAGCTCTACAAGGTCACCGACGCCAAGAAGGCTCAGGAAGTCGCCGAGGGCAACCGCGAGAAGGCCAAGACCCCGAAGGTCGCTGCCCCGCGGACCCTGGAGCAGATTCAGGCGATGATGCAGAGCGGCGATCAGCACGAGCTCAAGCTCGTGGTGAAGACCGACGTGCACGGCTCCCTCGAGGCGCTCAACAAGAGCCTCGAAGAGCTCTCGACCGAGAAGGTCCGGGTCAGCGTCATCCATGGCGGCGTCGGTGGCATCACCGAGCGCGACGTCATGCTGGCGAGCGCCTCGGACGGCATCATCATCGGCTTCAACACCCGCCCGATGGGCAAGGCGAACTCGATGGCGAAGAAGGAGGGGGTCGACATCCGCTCCTACAACGTCATCTACGAGGCGCTCAACGACGTGAAGGCCGCCATGGCCGGTCTCCTCGCCCCCAAGCTGGTCGAGAAGGACGTCGGTCAGGCCGAGGTCCGCGAGACCTTCGGCATCCCCAAGATCGGCACCATCGCTGGCTGCATGGTCACCGACGGCAAGATCCTGCGCTCCGGCCGGCTGCGTCTCGTCCGCGAGGGCGTGATCATCTGGACGGGCAAGCTGGGCTCGCTCCGTCGCTTCAAGGAGAACGTGCCCGAGGTCCCGGCCGGCATGGAGTGCGGTATCGGCCTCGAGGGCTACAACGACCTCAAGGAAGGCGACGTCATCGAGTGCTTCGAGGTCGAGGAGGTCGCGGCGACGCTGGATTGAGCGTCGCCCGCGAGGTCCCATGGTCGTCGGCGTAGGCCGCATGGAGCTCGAGCTGGAAGGGATCCGCTCGTTGAAGGAGAAACGAGCGGTCCTTTCGCGTATCCTCGATCGGGTGCGCAATCGGTTCGACGTCTCCGCGTCCGAGGTCGGCCTCCAGGACGTCCATCAGCGCGCCCTGCTCGCCTTCGCTCACGTGAGCGGCGAGGGGGCCCACACGAACGAGGTCATGGACCGGGTGCTCGCCTTCGCGGCGGGGCTCGGTCTGGGCCGTGTGATCCACCAGGGCACCGAGCTGGTGCACCTCAACGACGCGCGACCGCGCGCCGCCGACGTGACCGGTGACTGGTCGAGCTTCGAGGAGACCCCGTGAACGCCCCCCGCAACGATCGCGCCGCCCGAGTCGGTGAGGAGGTCCGGCGCGAGCTGATGGACCTCGTCATGCGCGGTCGGCTCAAGGACCCCGCCACCCGCGGGATGGTGGTCTGCGCCGTCGCGGTGAGCGGCGACCTGCAGATCGCGACGGTCTACGTGCGCACCCTCGAGGACGCCGACGACCGACGGAAGCAGCGCCTGGTCGCCGGCCTCGAGCGCGCCGCCGGGTTCCTCCGCCGGGAGATCGGCAAGACCCTGGAGCTGAGGCGAACGCCCGAGTTCCGCTTCGTCTGGGACGACTCCATCGACCACGGCGCCCGCATCGAACGGCTCCTCGACGAGATCGCCGACGGGGACGAGGCGTGAACGTGCGGGAGCGCGTCGCCGAGCTGGTTCGCGGAGGAGAGCGATTCCTCGTCTGTTGCCATCGGCGACCGGACGCGGACGCGCTCGGATCCGCGCTCGGGCTCCGGGTCCTGCTCCAGGAGCTGGGCAAGGACGTGAACCTCTACGTCCCCGATGCCCTGCCAGCGAACCTGGTCTTCCTCGATCACGGCGAGGTGGAGCAGGACCTCCCGGAGGGCCTGAGCTGGGACGCCACCTTCGTGATGGATACTGCGGCGAACTCGTTGCTTCCCAGCGGGCTCCCCGACGAAGAGCGCCGCGGCCCCTTGGTGATCATCGACCACCACGCGAACCACGACGACGTCGGCGACATCGTCTTTCGCGAGACCGGCGCCTGCGCGACCGGCGAGATGGTCATGGACCTCGCCGAGCTGTTCGGCCTGCGTCCGGTGCCGCCCGAGGCAGCGACGCCGATCTACGCCGCGCTCGTCGCGGACACCGGCGGCTTCCGCTACTCGACCACCAAGCCCAAGGTCCTGCGGATGGGCGCCGAGCTCCTCGAGCAGGGAGCCGATCCCTGGCAGGTGGCCTACGAGCTCTTCGAGAAGTGGCCCTCGGAGCGGCTCGCGCTGCTCAGCGCGATCCTGGACACCCTGGAGCTCGACTGCGAAGGGCGCCTCGCGCTCCTGACCGTGACCCGCGCGATGCTCGAGGAGGCTGGCGCCAACGACGACATGGTCGAGGGCATGGTCGACTACGGCCGGAAGCTCCGCGGCGTCGAGATCGCGGCGCTGATCTGGGAGTTCCCGGCCGACGAGGGCGAAGGCCTCGAGACCAAGGTGAGCTTCCGGTCCCGCGGCGAGGCCGACGTGGGCCGTATCGCTCAGGCGATGGGCGGCGGCGGTCACCGCACCGCCGCGGGTACCCAGCTCACCGACGACGCGGACACCACCCGTGAGCGCGTTCGCGAGATGGTCTGCGCCGCGCTCTGCGACGACTGACATGGGCCGGCGGCGCAAGGGCGGTCGGGGAGCCCACCTCAGCGGCGTCGTCATCGTCGACAAGCCGCAGGGTCCCACCAGTCACGACGTGGTCGGCCGGATCCGCCGCGCGCTGGACACGGGCCGGGTGGGCCACGCCGGGACCCTCGACCCGATGGCGACCGGGGTGCTGGTGATCGCGGTCGGGGAGGGCACGAAGCTGGTCCCCTACCTGACCGCCGCCGACAAGGCCTACCGGGCCACGTTGAGCATCGGCGTGGCCACCGACTCGTTGGACGCCGAGGGCGAGCGCGTGGGGGAGGGTCCGCTGCTCGCGGTGGACCAGGCCGAGGTGCAACGGGTCGCCGACGGGTTCCTCGGGCCCCATCTGCAGCGCGCACCGAAGGTGAGCGCCATCAAGGTGGACGGCGAGCGGCTACACGCCAAGGCCCGCCGGGGCGACGACTTCGAGGCTCCGGAGCGCGAGGTGACCTTGCACTCGGTCCAGATCCTCGAAGTGGCGCCGGACCGGGTCGAGCTCGAGCTGCGCGCGGCGAAGGGGTTCTACGTCCGCTCCTTCGGTCGCGACCTCGCGGCCGCGCTGGGGACCGTCGGCCATCTGTCGATGCTGCGGCGGACGGCGAGCGGCGCGTTCGACGTCGACCGGGCCGTCGCGCTCGAGGACGTCGGACCGGACTCGCTCATGGGCCTGACGGAGGCCGCGGGCTGCGTGATGGACGCGGTCGCGGTCGACGAGGCCCAGGCGTTGGCGCTGGGCCAAGGGAAGACGATCGAGGCGCTGGAGGAAGGGCCGGCCCTGGCCGCGCTGGTCCACCAGGACCGCCTGGTGGCCATCGGAGCCCGGGAAGGGGCCCAGTGGCGCGTAGCCCGCGGCTTCCCTCCGGCGAAGGGCTGATGCGCCCCTCCTGAACGGCGAGGGCGCCCGTGCTAGAGATTCCCATGCGTTTCGTCCCGATGTGGGCTCTGGCCGCCCTCTTTCTGACGGCCTGTGGTGACGATGGCGCGGCGGGGGAACCCGACGCCGGCCCGGAGGATGCGGGCGTCGACGCCTTCGTGCCCCCGCGCGACTTGGGACCGTCTTGCGACCTCAGCTGCGCTGGCCGGGAACGCTGCTGCGTGGTCGACGGAGAGCCGACCTGCGTCGACCCCCAGAGCGACGAGGCCAACTGCGGTCTGTGCGGCATGCGCTGCGACGAGGGCCGCGGCACCGAGTGTGTCCTCGGGTTCTGCGTCTGCGGCGATGCCGTCCAGGGATGCCAGGGCTCGGACGCGTCGCTCTGCTGCCCGCCGAGCGCCGATCGGACGCAGAACTACTGCGCGAACCTCACCGAGGACGTGAACGACTGCGGCGCCTGTGGGACGGTCTGCGAGCCCGAGGTCGCGGACCGCTGCGCGGCTGGGACCTGCGTCTGCGGAGTGTCCCGGGAGGGCTGCGCGGGCACGATCGAGAGCACCTGCTGCGCCGACACGGCGACCGTCGAGTGCCACGACCTGCGCTACGACCGCTTCCACTGCGGGCGGTGCAACCGCCGCTGCGAGATCGACGAGAGCTGCGCCGAAGGCACGTGCACCATCGGTCCGGAGGTCTGCGAGGAGACGTGTGAGGGCAGCCGCATCTGCTGCGGCGGCGAGTGCTGCACCCGAGGGGCCTGCGTGGACGGCGCGTGCGTGCGCGCCGACGCGGGGATGGAAGACGCCGGGGCCGAGGGCCCGGACGGAGGAGTCTGATGGAGCAGGTACGGAGGCTCGTGGTCGGCGCGGGCGTGAGCGGGCTGGCGTTCACGGATTGGCTCCAGGACGACGACGTCCTGGTGGTCGAGGCCGAACACGAGATCGGCGGCTACTGCCGAACGGTGGAGCAGGACGGTTTCGTCTGGGACTACTCGGGGCACTTCTTCCACTTCCGGCACCCCGAGATCGAGACCTACCTGGTCGACCGGATGGCCGACCAGGAGGTGCGGGTCATCGAGAAGGACAGCCGCATCTGGTACCGCGGCGCGTTCGTGGACTTCCCCTTTCAGCGGAACATCCACCAACTGCCCAAGGACGAGCTCCTGGAGTGCCTCTACGACCTGCATTTTCGCGCGGAGAGTCATCCGCCGGACCAGGTCCGCTCGTTCCAGGACATGCTCTACGCCAAGTTCGGCCGCGCCATCGCCGACAAGTTCCTCGTGCCCTACAACGAGAAGCTCTACGCGACCGATCTCTCGCGGCTGGACGTCGACGCGATGGGGCGCTTCTTTCCCTACGCCGACGTCGACGACGTCATTCGCAATTTCCGGCGGCCGGAGAACGGTAGCTACAACGCGACATTCACCTACCCCGAACGGGGGGCGATCCAGTACGTCCACGCGCTGGCCCGGGACATCGACCCGGCGCGTATCGCGCTGGAAGAGCGGGTCGTATCCATCGATCTCCAGGCCCGCGTGGCGCGGACGACCCACCGGGAGATCCGCTATCAGTCCCTCGTCTCGTCGATGCCGCTGCCCACCTTGTTGCGGCTCTGCGGGGTGCCCTTCGACGAGTCCATCTATTCGTGGAACGTCGTTCAGGTCTTCAACCTGGGGTTCGACCGCAAGGGACCCGAAGGCTGCCACTGGGTGTACTTCCCACAGCGCGAGCTCTCTTTCTACCGGGTCGGCTTCTACGACAACATCTTCGGCACCGACCGGATGAGCATGTACGTCGAGCTCGGCCGGTCGGCGGGCTTCGAGGCGTCGGCGGACGAGATCGAGGCCACCCGGGCCCAGGTCATCGAGGACCTCCGCTCCGTGGGCTTCGTCGACGATCACCGGTTGGTGTCGAGCCACCACGTGCTTCTGGACCCGGCGTACGTCCACATCACTCGGGAATCGGTGGCCGACGTGACCGCGAAGAAGGCCGCGTTGGCCGGCCAGGGGGTCCACTCCATCGGCCGCTACGGCTCGTGGACCTACTGCAGCATCGAGGACAACATCGTCGAGGCGCGGGCCCTCGCGGACGCCTTCAACCTCGCCGACGCGGCGGGCTGAACAGCCCGACGGAAAAGAAAAAGCAGGTTGCTTTCACAACCTGCTCCCGGAGGCGCCGACCGGATTCGAACCGGTGAATGGAGGTTTTGCAAACCTCTGCCTTACCACTTGGCCACGGCGCCAATCCCCGTTGGGCTGCGATACGTGCCACCCAAACCCGGGGCTGTCAAGAGCCGAGGCGCTTCGTCGTGCAGACGGCGCCTCGGTCTCCCGAGCCGGGGGCCCTTCAGGCCTTCTTCTTGCGGGTGGTCTTCTTCTTGGCGGCGGGCTTGCGGCCCGGGCGCTTCTTCTCGCTGACCTTGCCGGACTCGTCGACGTCCAGGCCGAGCATGCGCCAGGCGTCCCGCTCGAAGCCGTAGATCTTCTGGGCGTTCGCCACGGTCTCGGCGACCTCGTCGTTGAGGGCGGTGCGGCGCGACTTCACGCCCGCGCGGCGGAGGCTGGCGAGCGTCTCACCCATCTTGAGGAGCTCATCGACGTGCTGAACCACCTCGATGGGCTTGATGGCCTTTCCACGCTTGCCGTCTTTGAGCTCCTTCAGGAGCCGCTGGCGACGCTTCTCGGTCCGGCCGTCGAGCTTCGGGCGAGAAGTCTTGCCGGCGAGGAGGGTGTTGAGGTGGCGGGCAACGCGACGCTTCTCGATCGCTTCCTTGCTTCCACGCCCCGTGGCGGCCTTCTTGCCACCGGCCTTACTGCTCGACTTCGATGCTTTGCGGGCTCGTGCCATGTCCATCGGTTCCTTTGCTTTCCCCGGCTCGAACCGGAGGTCATTGACTGATGTCAATTGTTATACGCGCAAAACCGCGACGAAGAAAGGGAGAATCGCGACTGAATCGGCTCCATCCGCGCAGAACTTCCGAATGTTCCGTGTCATGCCTCCCAAAATAGGGGGAGGGAGTGTCGCGGGCACCGATCGCGTCCACGTTTCCCCGAGGCCCCGGCCGTGGTAAGGCGACGCCATGAGCAGCTCCAAGGACAGCTTCGGCGCCCGCGCCACCATCGAGGTGGGCGGGGAATCCATCGACATCTTCCGTCTCGAGGCCCTGGCCAAGGCCGGTCTCGGCGACGTCCGGCGCCTGCCGTACTCGATCCGCGTCCTCCTCGAGAACCTGGTTCGCTTCGAGGACGGCGAGACCGTCACCAAGGCCGACATCGAGGCCGTGGCCAAGTGGGACCCCAAGGCGACCCCCAGCGACGAGATCGCCTTCCGGCCGTCCCGGGTGCTGCTGCAGGACTTCACCGGTGTCCCGGCGGTGGTCGACCTCGCCGCGATGCGCGAGCAGTTCCAGAAGATGGGCGGCGACCCGTCGCGCATCAACCCGCTGCAGCCCGCCGACCTGGTCATCGACCACTCGGTGCAGGTGGACAGCTACGGCCTGCTCCGCTCCTTCGAGCAGAACGTGGAGCTCGAGTTCGAGCGCAACCGGGAGCGCTACCAGTTCCTGAAGTGGGGCCAGAAGGCCTTCCAGAACATGCAGGTGGTCCCGCCGGGTACCGGCATCGTGCACCAGGTCAACCTGGAGTACCTGGCGCGCGTCGTCTTCGCGCGCGGCGCCGACGGCAAGACCGTCGCCTACCCGGACTCGCTGGTGGGCACCGACTCCCACACCACGATGATCAACGGCCTCGGCGTGCTCGGCTGGGGTGTCGGCGGCATCGAGGCGGAGGCGGCGATGCTCGGTCAGCCCATCGCCATGCTCCTTCCGCAGGTCGTCGGCTTCCGGCTGACCGGCAAGCTGCCCGAGGGCGCGACCGCCACCGACGCGGTCCTCACCATCACCCAGATGCTCCGCGAGCGCGGCGTGGTCGGTAAGTTCGTCGAGTTCTACGGCGCCGGCATGGAGAGCCTCTCGCTCCCGGACCGCGCGACCATCGCGAACATGGCGCCCGAGTACGGCGCGACCATGGGCTTCTTCCCGGTCGACGCCGAGACCCTGGCTTACCTCCGCTTCAGCGGCCGCGAGGAGAAGCAGGTCGCGCGGGTCGAGCGCGTGCTCAAGGAGATGGGCCTCTTCCACACCGCCGAGGCGCCGGACCCCGAGTTCACCGACACCCTCCACCTCGACCTCGGCGACGTGGTCCCGTCCATCGCCGGCCCGAAGCGTCCGCAGGATCGCATCGCGCTCAGCGAGTCGAAGCGGGCCTGGGGCCGCACCCTCGAGGGCATCAAGGCCAATCTGAAGGACACCGCCAAGACCTCCGCCGAGGTCACCCTCGACCGCGAGGGCGAGGAGCCGGTCACCTTCGAGCTCGAGAACGGCGCGGTGGTCATCGCGGCCATCACCAGCTGCACCAACACCTCGAACCCGGCGGTCATGATCAGCGCCGGCCTCCTGGCCCGCAACGCGTTGGCCAAGGGCCTCGAGGTCGCCCCCTGGGTCAAGACCAGCCTCGCGCCGGGTTCCCAGGTCGTCACCGAGTACCTCGAGAAGGCCGGCCTGATGGACGACCTCGAGAAGCTCCGCTTCCACCTGGTCGGCTACGGCTGCACCACCTGCATCGGCAACTCCGGCCCCCTGGACGGCCCGATCCGCGACGCCATCGTCCAGAACGACCTGGTCGTCACCTCGGCCCTCAGCGGCAACCGGAACTTCGAGGGCCGCGTCAGCCCGCACACCCGGGCCAACTACCTCGCCTCGCCGCCCCTGGTCGTCGCCTACGCCCTGGCCGGCACCATGGACATCGACTTCGCGGCGGATCCCATCGGCAAGGACTCCTCGGGCGCCGACGTCTACCTCAAGGACATCTGGCCCTCCTCCAAGGACGTCACCGAGGCGCTCCGCGAGGCCGTGACCACCGAGCAGTTCGAGAAGCGCTACGCCGAGGTCTTCGAGGGCCCGGAGCAGTGGCAGAAGGTCTCCGTCCCCGGCGGCGACACCTACGCCTGGGAGGACGACTCGACCTACATCCGTCTCCCGCCCTTCTTCGACGACGTCCAGCCCGGCGAGCCGCCGGCCGCCCAGGACATCTCCGGCGCGCGGGTCCTCGCCCTCCTGGGCGACTCGGTCACCACCGACCACATCTCGCCCGCCGGCTCCATCGCCTCCGACAGCCCGGCCGCGCGCTACCTGAAGGAGAACGGCGTCTCGCCCCGGGACTTCAACAGCTACGGCAGCCGCCGCGGCAACCACGAAGTCATGATGCGCGGCACCTTCGCCAACATCCGGCTCCGCAACCTGCTCGCGCCCGGCACCGAGGGGGGCGTGACCCGTCACCTGCCCGACGGCGAGCAGATGAGCATCTACGACGCCTCGATGAAGTACCAGGAGGAGGGGACTCCGCTGGTGGTCATCGCCGGCAAGGAGTACGGCACCGGAAGCTCCCGCGACTGGGCCGCCAAGGGCACCTACCTTCTGGGCGTGAAGGCGGTCATCACCGAGAGCTACGAGCGGATCCACCGCTCGAACCTCATCGGCATGGGCGTGCTCCCCCTGGAGTTCACCGGCGGCCAGAACCGCGAGAGCCTCGAGCTCACCGGCGAGGAGATCTTCTCCATCGGCGGCATCGCCGAGGGCCTCGAGCCCGGCAAGCTGCTCACGGTGACCACCGACTCCGGCAAGGAGTTCCAGGCCAAGGTCCGCCTCGATACCCCGCAGGAGGTCCAGTACTACCTGCACGGCGGCATCCTCCAGTACGTGCTGCGCCAGATGGCGGCCTCCTGACGCCTGGCGCCTCTGTGGCCCGGTCCTGACCGGGCCTACCCTCCGAGCCCCGCCGTTCGTCGCGATCCGTCGCGAGCGAGGGCGGGGCTCGGCGCGTCCCGCGACCATGACCATGCCCGAAGAAGCCGAGTGGCGGCCCTGCGTCGTCATCCCCACCTACGACAACCCGATGACCATCGAGCGGGTGGTCGCCGGCGTGCAGGAGCACGTGCACGACGTCTTCGTGGTGGACGACGCCGGGGGTCCCGAGGCCCAGGCGGCCCTCGAGCGACTGAAGAGCGTCGCAGGGGTCCGAGTACGTCACCGCGCCGAGAACGGCGGCAAGGGCGCGGCGGTCAAGGACGGGCTCCACGCGGCGCTGGCCGAGGGGTTCACCCACGCCCTCCAGGTGGACGCCGACGGGCAGCACGCCCTGGAAGACGCGCCGCGCCTCCTGGCGGCGTCCCGGGCGCGGCCGGAGGCCCTCGTGCTGGGGCGACCCGTCTTCGACGCCTCCGCGCCCAAGGCGCGGCTCTGGGGCCGCAAGGTGAGCGTCTTCTGGGTCTGGCTGGAGACCCTGGGCAAGCCCGGCAAGATCGCCGACCCCCTGTGCGGCTTCCGGGTCTACCCGCTGGAGGCCGCGGTCGCGGCCCAGGCCCGCGGGGACCGCATGGACTTCGACCCGGAGATCGCCGTCCGCATGGTCTGGATGGGGCTCCCGGTGGTCAACGTGGACACCAAGGTCCGCTACGTGCCGCCGGAGGAGGGCGGCATCAGCCACTACCGAGCGTTCCGCGACAACGTCTTGGTCAGCCTGATCCACGCCCGGCTGACCATCGTTCGCTACCTCGGCCTTCGCCGCTGGCTCTGAGAGGCGCGCCGCGGCGCGCGGCGTCTCAGCGGCTCTTGGCGATGTGATCGGCGAGCGAGCGCACGGACCGGAAGATGTCCCGGGTGCCCTCGTCCTCGGCCTTGATCTTCACGCCGTACTTCTTGTCGATCGCGATGGCGAGCTCGAGGGCGTCGATGGAGTCGAGGCCCAGACCGGAACCGAAGAGGGGCGCCTCGGACTCGATCTCGGCAGGGGTGACGTCGTCCAGCATCAGCGCGTCGACGATCAGCTCCTTGAGTTCCTTCTCCAGCGCTTCGTTCATCTCGCTCTCGCTCGCTTCTCTCGTTGAGGGGCGGCGTCCGTCACCACCCGAAAGTCATCGCTCCGGCGGTATCGCCCGAGGTCGCGCGGATATGCCAGGCGGGGCCAGAGCCCGCAAGCCTCATCCCCGACGCTGGTAGCGGAAGAGCGGCTCCCACACGGGCTGGCGCTCGTCGCCGTCCTCGCCCCGGCTCGCCTCCCGGCGAGACACCGCGTAGGCGACGGTGCGGGCGGCGATGGCCAGCGCGAGGCCGGCGACGACGTCGATGAAGTAGTGCCAGCGCAGGAACATCGTGGCGAAGACCATGTTCGCGGCGAAGAACGCGATGATCGGCCACGTGAAGCGGAAGGCCTTGGTGTGCCGGTTCCCGAAGGCGTGGAGCGCGTAGTACGTCGGATACGCCGTGTGCAGGGAGGGGAAGATGTCGAGGCCCGCGCCCGCGGACTCGACGGTCTTCACGACGAGACCCCAGAAGAGGCCGCCGTCGAGGGGCGCGGAGAACTCCATGAAGGCATAGGGCCCGGCGCCGGTGACCAGCGTGTAGCCCACGTGCCCGCACGTCGCGACGATCACCGCGCCGCACATGAGCTCCCGGAGCCGCTGGCCGCGGTCGAAGAAGAGGGCGGGCAGGAGCATCGCTGCCATCAGGTAGAAGTAGCTGTAGTAGAAGAACGAGACCCACTCGACCACCGGGCGCACGTTGAGCGCCTCCAGGGTCTTCGCGGGGGTCGCGCCCAGGAGCGCTTCGTCGATGGCCAGCAGGCGCCCGTCCATCAGGGTGTTGGCGATCGCGGGGAGGGCCACGCCCATCTCGAAGTAGCTGAGCACCACCGGGAAGAACACGCCGAGCCGGTAGAGGAGCGACCGGCGCCAGCCCTCCCGGAGGATCTCGCCGCGGACCAGGAGAAGCGTGCTCGCGGTGGCCATCCAGAGCGCGAAGCCGATCTTGAGCGCGAGGGTCCGGTCGGCGCCCTCCGGCGCGATCGAGACCCGCAGGAGCATGAAGGTGTGGAACGCCATGGCGACCACGTCCTGGAAGGCCAGATTCTGCACCGTGGTCGCCAGCACCCCGATGGGGCGGCGGCGCGGTCGGCTCGCGGGCTCGTCGGCCAGGTTTTGCGGATGATCGTGCACGGTCAGCTCGCGGGACGACGCCCGTCACGGGCCAGGATACGGCGCGGGGGCCGAGAGGCTTCCGACGATGTGAAGTTCGACACGCCCCGAGGAGTGACGGGGTACCCCGGGGCGACATTTCGACGCAGGGCGGATTCCGTCCTTCGCACCACACTCGACCGGTTCACGTTCACCCGTTCCTCGGCTGGGAGACACCCCCGGCCCGAGGTCGAACCGTAACGACCCGGTCACACTCGCGCAAGATGGCGGAAACGAAGTGGGGCATCATGCCTCGGCGCGGGCGCGCCGCTCCCGCGCCCGATGCCACGCGAGCGCGATGACCCCGAGGACGACGGCCCACCACAGGGTCGCGAGCCGCACCAACATGGTGATGGCGATGGCCACCGGTGTCGTGAGCTCGGGGTGCTCGAGCGCCTCGAGAACCCCGGTCATCCCGGCTTCGGTGGCGCCCAATCCGCCCGGGAGCAGCACCAGCGCGCCGACGATGGTGGGGCCGCCGTACGCGAAGGTGGCCTCGGCGACCGAGAGCACCACCCCCTGGAAGCCGAGCGCGATGACCAGGAGCGAGATGCACTCGAGGCCCCAGCTGGCCAGCGCGAGGAGGGAGGCGACCGCCAACGGGCGAGGGCCGACCAGCGCCCGGAGGGAGTCGTAGGCCTCTCGGAGCTTGGGCTCGATGCGGCCGAGGCCGGGGATCTTTCCAGCGATGCGCAGCGCGAGCTCGCCGAGGGGGCGCCAGGCGCAAGCGAGCCAGACCCCCACGACGAAGGCCCCGCCAGCGGCGGCGATCCACAGCCCGTCGGCGAAGATCGTGCTGGCGAGGGCGGTCAGGAGGACCAGGGCCAGCAGATCGGTCAGCCGCTCGGCCACGACGATGGGGGCGGTGCGCGCCAGCGGGACGCCCTGGCTGCTCTGCAGGAGCACGGACTTGAAGACCTCGCCGACCTTGCCGGGGGTCACGCTCATCACGAACCCGGCGACGAAGATGCGGGCGCTGTCGCCGGTGGGGACGCCCCCCCGCGCGGCGCCGAGGGGTACGCCGAGCTCCCGCAGGTAGTACTGCCAGCGCAGGAAGCGGATCGCGTAGTTGGTGGTCGCGAGGCCGAGGCCCGCCGCGAAGTAGACCCAGCGGTAGCGGGTGAGGTTCGCCTGCAGCTCCCGGACGTCGCTGTAGAGGGCGAGGCCGGCGAAGACCAGGGCGCCGAAGACCGTGGCCAAGAGGATCTTCTTGGCCAGCCCACCTCCCTCGGGTGTCCCGGCAGCCGGGGCGGCATCCGACCGGGCCGCTCCGTCGCTCACCGGCGCCTCCGGAGGTGGCGCACGAGGCCGACGACGACGAGGAGGGTGAGCGCGACGCCCAGGCCCACCACCAGCCACGCCGGAGCCGGCCAGCGTCCCGCCTCGGGCCACGTCTCGGGACGCACGGTCGCGTCCGCTTCCCCCTGCAGCGCGAGGACCCACCGGGCCGCGTCGATCACCACCGCTTCCACCGCGGCGAGCCTGGCACGCGGGGGCGGAAGGCGCACGAGCCCGCACCGTCTTCGTTGACCCGGACGGGCCGGCTCTCCTACCTTCCCCGGGCCGCAGCATGGATTCGCAAGACCCCAAACGTATGACGGATGCCGGCCGGCGTCGGAGCGGCGGCGCGCCGAGGAGCGACGACTTCCTCTATCACCTGTACCGGGGCAGCAACATGCTCCTCCAGGACCAGGTCCACGAGGCCAAGGCCGAGCTCGAGCAGGCGCTGAAGCTCCAGCCCCAGGACGCCAAGTCCCAGGACCTCCTGGCCGGGGTCTATTTCCGGCTCGGGGTGTATCCCCAGGCGATCGAGATCTGGCGCGGGCTGACCGAGGTCTACGGGGACGACGCGACGTTGCGGGTCAACCTGGGCCTGGCGCTCTTCAAGACGGGCCAGGCCGACGAAGCCCTGGAGCAGATCCACGAGGCGCTGAAGATCCAACCCGACCATGGCCGCGCGTGGGGCTACCTCGGCCTCATCCGCTGGCGGCTCGGACAGCTCGAGTCGGCCCGGGACGCATTTCTCCGGGGCGGCCAGGCCACGATGGCCCGCCGCATGGAGGACGCCCTGGGCCACAGCTCGGACGCGCCGCCGGCCGAGCCACTCCGCGAGGAGGCCGCCGAAGTCCTGGAGGCCCAGGACCGCCGCGCCATGCGCGACGCGGCCGAAGAGGCCATCGCCAAGCTGGAGAGCGCGCAGCCCGACCTCGCCATCGCCCCGGAGCGCGAGCGCGGCCAGACCGGGGCCTGGCAGCCGATGGAGCTGGGGTCGGAGCCGGTCCCGAAGCGCGGCGCGCCGGCTGGCCGAATGGTCGGCGGGGTCGCGAGCCTGAGTCAGCAGCTCGACCGCTGGACGGTCCAGCTCCCGGAGTCGATGGCCTTCGCGGTCGGACCCGACGGGCGGCTCCACTCGGCGTCGGCCCACGACCTCTACGTCCGCCTGGCGACGCTCCAGGCGGTCCACGGGAACCTCGAGTCGAAGATGGTCCACCGGCGGGCCCGGGGGAAGGACCTCGAGGACTTCCTCGGCGGGGACGACCCGATCTTCCACGTGAAGGGTCCGGCCCGGCTGACGCTCGAGGTCGAGCCGGAGGAGCACATCGTCGTGCTCCGCCTGGAGGAGGACATCCTCTACGTCCGGGAGACCCGGGTCCTCGCGTTCGACGACCGCATCGCCTTCGAGTCCGCCCGGCTCCCCTTCGGCAAGGGCGAGCCCGTCCCCATGCTCCAGCTCCACGGCAGCGGCATGGTCGCTCTGCGGCTCGAGGCTCACCCGACGGCGCTGCCGGTGATCGAGGGCCAGGAGGTCCGCGCCAACCCCGAGCGGGTCGTCGGCTGGACGGGACGCCTCTTCCCGAACATGCAGAAGGGCACGGCCCCGTACTCGCTCACGGCGCCGCGGCTCGTCTTCCGCGGCGAAGGCGCCGTACTCCTCGGTTGAAGTTGGCCAAGAAGCCCAAGTCCACGATTCGGCAGGACGCCATCAACCTGCCGAACATGCTCACGTTCCTCCGGATCGGGATGATCCCGGTGGTGCTGTGGCTCATGCACGACGGGACCCCGCGGGCGAATTTCTGGGCCGCCATCGTCTACATCCTGACCGCCGTCACCGACGCCCTGGACGGGTGGCTCGCGCGGAAGATGAACCTCATCAGCGTGCTGGGGAAGTTCCTCGACCCGCTCGCCGACAAGCTGCTCGTCATGGCGACCCTGGTCTTCATGGCCTACCTCGGGCGCCTACCGATGCTCGGCGTGGTCGCGGTCATCATCATGGTCGGCCGCGAGATGTCGGTGACCGCCCTGCGCACCATCGCGATGAGCGAGGGCGTGGTGATGGCCGCGGGCCGCAGCGGCAAGGACAAGACCGCGCTGCAGATGGCCGCGATCCTGCTGCTCATCCTGCAGCACCCCTACGAGGTGAACTTCTTCTTCACCTCGGTGACGGCGGACCTGGGCGAGGTCGGCCTCTGGCTTCTCTACCTGAGCCTCATCTTCGCCATCACCAGCGCCGGCGAATACGTCGCGCTCTTCGTCGACGCGGTCGAGGCCAAGGAACAGCGCCTCGCCGACGACGACTGACCCACCCGTCAACCACCGCTCCCCCCGAAGCGCTGGCAACCACCGCGCC
>DCLA01000103.1:0-5424 GCA_002320815.1 Myxococcales bacterium UBA1660 | reverse complement strand
CGCCGCTCGAAGCGCTGGCAACCGCCGCCGGAAGGCGGCGCGTTTGGGTGGGAGCGAGTCTCGGGCTCCGCCCGAGCGAAGCGAAAGGCGCCGCCGCTCGAAGCGCTGGCAACCGCCGCCGGGAGGCGGCGCGTTTGGGTGGGAGCGAGTCTCGGGCTCCGCCCGAGCGAAGCGGGAGGGTCTTATGAAGACCCTCCCTGGGGAGAGACGAACCCTCCCTGGGGAACTACGGATGGAGCCGGTTGAGCATGCGCGGGAAGGGGATGGTCTCTCGCACGTGCTTCAGCCCGCAGATCCAAGCCACGGTCCGCTCGATACCGAGCCCGAAGCCGGCGTGGGGGAAGGAGCCGTACTTGCGGAGGTCGCGGTACCAGTCGAAGGCCTCGATGGGCAGGTCGTGGGCGCGGATGCGCGCGTCGAGGACATCGAGGCTCTCCTCGCGGACGCCGCCACCGATGATCTCGCCGTAGCCCTCGGGGGCCAGCACGTCCATGCCGAGCGCCCAGCGCTCGTCCTCGGGATCGCGCTTCATATAGAACGCCTTGATGGCCGCCGGGTAGTGGGTGACGATCACCGGCCGGTCGAAGCTCTCGGCGATGATGGTCTCGTCGTCGCCGCCGAAGTCGTCGCCGATCTTGGTGTCGACGCCCTTGCTCTGGAGCAACGTGATCGCGTCCTCGTAGCGGAGCCGGGGGAAGGGCCCCTTCACCATCTCCAGCTTGCTGGTGTCCCGCTCGAGGATCTCGAGCTCCTTGGCGCGACGGTCGAGGACCCGGGCCACGATGTGGACCAGGAAGTCCTCGGCGAGGGCCATGTCACCCTCGAGGTCCATGAAGGCGACCTCCGGCTCCACCATCCAGAACTCGGCCAGGTGGCGGCGGGTCTTGCTCTTCTCGGCGCGGAACGTCGGCCCCAGGCAGTAGACCTTGCCCAGCGCCGCCGCGGCGGCCTCCATGTAGAGCTGCCCCGACTGCGACAGGTACGCGGTGTCCCCGTGGTAGTCGGTCTCGAAGAGCGTCGAGGTCCCCTCACAGGCGTTGGGCGTGAAGATCGGCGCGTCGACGAGGGTGAAGCCGTTGTCGTCGAAGTAGGCTCGGACGGCGGCGATGACCTCGGCGCGGACGCGCAGGATCGCGTGCTGGCGCCGGCTGCGGAGCCAGAGGTGCCGATGGTCCATGAGGAAGTCGACCCCGTGCTCCTTCGGCGTGATGGGGTACTCCTCGGTGGGCTCGGCGATCAGCCGGAGCGCCTTGGTGTGCAGCTCGTATTCGCCGGGGCGCTTGGGGTGCTCGTTGACCACGCCCTGGATCTCGATGGAGCTCTCCTGGGCCAAGTGCTTGGCCGCCTCGAAGGTCTCCTCGTCGACGTCCCGGAGCCCGACGATGGCCTGGACGATCCCGCTTCCGTCGCGGACCTCCAGGAACTGGATCTTCTTGCTGCCCCGCTTGTTGTAGAGCCAGCCGCGGAGGAGGACCTCCTGGCCCGTATGGGAACCCAGATCTTCGATGCGCACGTGCTCGGCCATGGGCCGGGCTATAGCCATTGGAGGCGGCGCGGTCGAGCCCTTCGGGAGTCGCCGAAGGCGGAGAGTGGCTCCAGACTCAGCGGCGCCGGGGCTGGACCGGGTAGACCATCCGGCCCTGGTTGTCCTCGTGCGGCGGGAGGACCTCGAGCACGGTGAGCTTGATGGCGCGGCGGCGGCCCCCGGCGGTCTTGATCACCAGCCCCCCGTCTTCCCCGATGCGCTCCACCTTGCACTTGCCGAACTGCTTGTGGAGCACGAAGTCGCCGATCTCGGGCTGGGGCTCCTCGAGATAGCTCAGGTCCTTCTGCTTCTGGCCAGGAAGAGGGTCCGGCTGGAAGAGGGGCTCCTGGGGCTTGGGCTTGCGGCGCTTCTTGGTCCTCGGGGCCGGCTGGGCGGCCGCGGTCTGGCTGGCCGCGGCGACCTCGGCCCAGGAGGGGGCGCCGCCCGTCGCGGCGGGCTTGGCCTGGGCGGCGGCGGCCGAGGCCGCGGCGACGTCACCCCAGCCGGGGCTCGCGGAGGCGGCCGTGGTCGGCGCGGAGACCTCGGCCTCCTCGTCGGGATCGAGGACGAAGACCTCCAGGTCGGCGCCGAGCGCGGTGGCGGAGACCAGGGTCCCGCCGATGGGCTGCATGCCGCGCAGGAGGGTCACCCGGAGCTGGGCGGCCCCGCCGGCGACCACACCGCTGATGCTGATGGCTTCGGCGCCGGAGACCTTCCGCTCCTCGCCGTCGACGTCGGCCACCACCGAGCTCTGGAAGGCGCCGGTGCCCCGGACCGTGGCGCGACCCCCGCGCATGGCGACCCAGCCGACCAGGGCCTCGACGAGCTCCTCGTCGGGGCCGAAGCGGAGCAGGTAGCGATCGGCGTTCGTGGCGTCGTAGGCCTCCATGGCGGTGGAGATAGGCGAGCCGAGGGGAGGGCGCAACGGGCCCGCGGCGTGCTTCGACGCCGTACGGGGGCGGCGCTCTAGTTGCCCAGGCGGATACGGGGATCGAGGGCGGCCACGGCGAGGTCGGCGAGGAGGTTCGCGACCTGGACGATGATGCTGAAGATCAGCACCACGCCCATGATGATCGGTGCGTCCTCGGCGAGGACCGCTTCGATGGCCAGGCTGCCCATCCCCGGCCAGGCGAAGACCCGCTCGGTGATGATCGCGCCGCTGACCAGGACGGCCATGCTCAGCCCGACCAGGGTGACCACCGGGAGGAGCGCGTTACGGAACGCGTGGCGCAGGACCACCCCGGACCCGCTGACGCCCTTGGCCTTCGCGGTGCGGATGTAGTCGTTGCGCAGGGCTTCGACCATCTCCGAGCGCATCACCCGCGCGTAGGTCGCGGCGCCGACGATGGCCAGCGTGAAGGCCGGGAGGATGCCGTGGTAGACGTGGTCCCAGAAGTCGACGCCGTAGCCACCCACCGGAAACCAACCGTAGAGGAAGGCGAAGACCAGGAGGAAGATCGGGCCGGTCACGTAGGTGGGGAGGCTGATCCCCAGGAACGCGGTGGCCATGAAGCCGGTGTCGAAGAGCGAGCCCTTGCGGGTCGCGGCCAACACGCCGAGCCCGAGCCCGATGAGTAGCTCGAAGAAGAGCGTCATCACGGCCAGGAGCAGGGTCCGCGGAAAGCGGGTGGCGATGACCTCGAAGACGGGCTCCTTGTGGCGATACGACGAGCCGAAGTCGAGCTGCAGCAGCCCGCAGAAGCCCTCGCCGCCGTCGTAGTTGGCCGACGACTTCCGCACGCAGGGCATCACGCCCAGGTAGCTGGCGTATTGCCGGGCGAGCGAGTGGTCGAGGCCTTCGCGCTCCTCGAACTGGGCGACCTGCTCGGGGCTGGCGTTGGCGCCCAGCGACGTGGCCGCGGGGTCCCCGATGGCGAAGACCACCATGAAGACCAGGGTCACCACCACGACGACCACGAAGACGCCCCAGAGGGCGCGGCGCGCGAGATAGGCGATCATCGGATGCGTTCCCGGGGCAGGTCGAGCCAGATGTCGCGGTAGTCCTGACTCCAGACCGGGTGGGGCTCGTAGCCGCGCACGTAGGGCTGCCAGAGCTCCATCTTCATGTCCGAGAAGATGAAGGCCCAGGGCGCGTCGGCGACGACGATCGCCGCGGCCCGCTCGTACAGCGCTGCGCGGGCGGCTCGATCGGTCTCGGCCCGGGCGTCGTCCAGGATCCGGTCGAGCTCGGGGTTCGAGTAGAACGCCTTGTTCATCGAGCGTTCCTCGGTGATCGAGTCGGAGTGCAGCAGCGGCTCGTAGAAGTTCGCCGGGTCCGGGAAGTCCATGTTCCAGCCGGCGAAGGTCATCTGGGACCGGCGTCGGGTCCCCGACTCCTGGAGGTACGCGGCGAACGAGAGGGGCCGGAGCTTCACCTGGATGCCGATGCGCGCCAGATCCGATTGGATGAGCTCGCCATAGATCCGGCCCACGTCGCCTTCACCGAGGAGCAGCGTGACCTCCTCGTCCAGGCCGTCGGGGTGTCCCGCCAAGCGCATCTCCTCCCGGGCGCGGTCGAGGTCCAGGTGGTGGGCTCCGTCGAGGTTCCGGACGTGGCCGGGGAGGGTGGCCGGGATGAGCTGCCCGTTGGGGGTGAGCCGACCACCGCGCGCCCGGGACCAGCCCTCGCGGTCGATGGCGAAGGCGACCGCCCGACGGACGTGGACGTCGTCGAAGGGGGCAAGCTCGGTGTTCATGACCAGGCCCCAGATGTTGGAGATGGGCTTGGAGTTCCGGTAGGGCGCCCAGGCCTCGGCCTCCGAGTAGAAGACGAAGTCCGCGGTGTTCTGCCGATGGATCGCGCCGACCTCACCGTTGCGGAAGCGGAGCGAAGCCACGCGCCGGTCGAGGTTCTCCATGAAGATCAGCCGGTCGGGGCGGGTGTGCGGACCCCAGTAGCCGTCGTTGCGGCGGTACTCGAGCTGGACGCCGCGCTCCCAGCGCTCGAGCACGTAGGGCCCCACGCCGGTGCAGTGCTTGCCCGCGTCATCGCCCCAATGGTCGAAGTGCTCGTGGGCCTGGGGGTAGGCGAAGGGCATCGCCATCGCGTTGAGGAAGGTCTGGTCCGGCTCGGTGAGCTCGAACTCCACGGTGTACTCGCCGGTGACCCGGAGGCCGGGGATGTCGTCGCGCTCGCCGTCGTGGAAAGCCTGGGCGCCCACGATCTTGGTGAAGAAGGAGAAGCCCGGCGAGCCGGTGTCCGGATGGAGGAGCCGCCGGATGGACCAGGCGACGTCCTCGGCGACCAGCTCCCGGCCCCCGGGCAGGGCCTCGGTCGCGTGGAACCGGACCCCCGGCCGGAGCTGGAACGCGAAGGTCTTCCCGTCCGCGCTGACGGTGGGCATCGCCACGGCGAGGCTCGGCACGAGCTGGGCCTCGGTGTCGTAGTCCAGGAGACCGTCCATGCAGAGCCGCACGGCCATGGTGGCGAGCTCGTTCCAGCCGATGTGGGGGTCGAGGGTGTCGACGGTGGACTCGTGGTAGGTCACCACGGTTCCACCGGCCCGGCGCCCCTCGTGTCCGGCCCCGCGATACCGCGGCCCCTGCGGCGCCTCTGGACACCCCGCGACCAACAGAGCCAACAGGCACCCCAGCACGACCGGCGCGCTTGGGAGGGAGCGAGTCTCGGGCCCCGCCTGGGAGAAGGCCCCCCCGAAGCGCTGGCAACCGCCGCCGAAAGGCGGCGCGTTGGGGAGGGAGCGAGTCTCGGGCTCCGCCTGGGAGAAGGGCTCCGCCCGGGAGGAGGGCCCCGCCTGGGTGAAGGCCCCCCCGAAGCGTTGGCCACCGCCGCCGAGAGGCGACGCGTTTGGGAGGGAGCGAGTCTCGGGCTCCGCCTGGGAGAAGGGCTCCGCCCGGGAGGAGGGCCCCGCCTGGGTGAAGGCCCCCCCGAAGCGCTGGCA
>DCLA01000031.1 GCA_002320815.1 Myxococcales bacterium UBA1660 | reverse complement strand
GCGCTGGCGAAGCGCGCTGGCGAACAGGCGAAGCGCGCAGGCGCGGCGACCCGCAAGGCCGCCGCGCCGACCGCCTCAGGCCCGGATCAACTTGAACAACATCCGGCTCACGTGGTCGACCCGGTCGGCGGCGACCGCGACATCCTCCTCGCCCACCACGCCGGTCGCCACCGCCAGCTCCACACAGACCGCCGCTTCCTGCGCCGATCCGAGCGCCATCCGCAGATGATTCGCCTGCCGAGCCCCGCGCGGAAACGCGAGCCCCTCGGCAACGTTCAACGCCACCGAGCGCGACGCCCGATGAAGCTGCTGCGCTAACTCGGAGTCGCCCCCAGCCTTCAGTGCGGCCACCACCCCCTGAACCTCCCGCACCATTTGAACCGAAACCGTTCGTACGCGCATCATCGTGAAGACCTCCAGGTCCCACCGAGCACGACGGCCCTGCGCCGCCGTCCTGGCACCGCCCCCCGCCCTCGCGCACAGGCCGGGTCCAGGCCGAAGCCGCCGCAGGCGGGGCGAGCCGTAAGGCGAAGCAGCCTTGACGCGGCCGAGCACGAGGGCACCCTCGCCGACCCAGGACGAGCCCCGCCCCAAGGTCCGAAGCCAACGCGCCCCAAACGTCACCCGCAGGCGCAGGCGAGACGCGCAGGCGAAGCGCGCTGGCGAAGCGCGCAGGCGATACGCGCTGGCGAAGAGCGTAGGCGATACGCGCAGGCGAAGCGCGCTGGCGCTCCCATCGTAGGGCACCAGCGAAGCGCACGACGCCTCGTCGAAGACGACGCGGCCGACCCGATGCGCAAGTTGGCAAGTGCGTCCCCAAAGCAAGTCGGGGGCGCGATACCCCGGGCCTGGGGCTGGGCCCTGGGCCCTGGGCCTGCGCATCGCGCCCACGCATTTCGCCTGCGCCTCGCGCCTGCGCATCGCGCCTGCGCATTCAGCCTGCGCCTCGCGCCTGCGCGGTTCGCCTGCGCCTCGCGCCTGCGTCGTCCGCCTGCGCCTCGCGCCTGGGCACCCCGCCTTCCGTCCGGCGGGTCCCTCTACCCCCCCCGCTACCACCACCCGCATCGCACCCACGGGCTCGCGGGGAGCGTGAGCAGCTCGCGGGCGATCTGGCACTGGCCGCGGAAGGACGGGTCGTCCACGCCGCCCCAGACGCCGCGGGCGAAGAGGTAGCTGGCGGCGAACGCGCTCCAGCTCCCGAAGCGGCCGCGGGCGAGCTCGGCCGCGCGGCGGACGTAGCCGTCGACCTCGTCGGCGGTCAGGAACTCCGCGCCGAGGGCGACGCGGGCGACGACGACGGCGCGGCCCCAGTCGTAGGCGATGGCCGTGGCCGGGGCCTCGGTGGCGCCGCACAGGCCCTCGCCCCGCAGGGCCCCGAGGACCGCGGGGTAGTGGCCCAAGAACTCCTGCAGGTCCTCGGGCCGCGCGTGCGGCGCGTGCAAGCGGAGCACCTCGAGCCGCTGGTCGGGGGGCACGTCGCGGAGCTGGATGAAGGCGTCGAAGAGCGGGCCGTGGCCGGCGCCCTGGAGGAGCTTCTCCACCTCCATCCGCGCGTCCTCGCCCGAGCGGATCCCCCAGAAGTCGCTCAGCCAGGCGCGCATCGCCGGGACCGGCTTGCCGGGATGGAGCGCGTCGATCGGGAAGCCGTTGTCTTCCGCGAGGATCGCCCCCACCGAGAGGCGCCGCACGCGCTCCGGGTCCGCGGCGGGGTCCACCGAGACGAAGCCCTCGACCGCGCCGCCGGTACCCGCCGCCCGGCGGGAGCGCCAGACCTGGAAGCCGATCCACACGCCCGCGGCCGCGACGCCTGCGACCAGCCCGGTCCAGTCCATGGGTCCCCGCCACCGCCCGCGTCAGCGGGTGCGCTTCTTGGCCGGGTTCAGGAACTTCTTCTTCAGCTGGTCGAGCTCTTTGGTGTGGAGCTCGCGTACCTCGCCGGGCCGGAGGCCGTCGGCGGTGATGCCCGCGAAGCTGAGGCGCACCAGGCGCATGACCCGATGACCGATGGCGTCGCCCATCCGGTGCACCTGGCGGTTCATGCCCTCCTTGAGCGTGATGTTCACCCAGGTCGTGGTCGGCTCGGAGCGCTCCACGAACACGTCGGCGGGCCGGGTCTTCCGGCCATCGTCGAGGACCACGCCGTTGCGCAGCGCGTCGAGGGCTTCGACGTCCACGCGGCCCTGCATCTTCGCCAGGTAGACCTTGGGGACCCCGCCGACCGGGCGCAGGAGCGCGTCGGTCATGGTGCCGTCGTTGGTCGCCAGCATCACGCCGCTGGTGTGGTAGTCGAGCCGGCCCACCGGGTGCACCTGGACGTGCACCTTCTTCAGGATGTCCGCGAGCGTCGGCCGCCCCTCGGGATCATCGAGGGTCGAGACCATCTCCCGAGGCTTGTGCAGCACCAGGTACATGGGCGGGTCGGCGACCACGCGCCGCCCGTCCACCTCGACCTTGTCCTCGCGGGGGTCGACCTTGGTGCCGAGCTCGGTGACGACCTTGCCGTTCACCCGGACGCGACCTGCGGTGATCAGCGCCTCCGCCTTGCGGCGCGACGCGATCCCAGCGGCCGCGATGACCTTCTGGAGTCGTTCTCTACTCACGGACTTCTCGGAGAGCTGCGCTCAGCTCTCGGCTTCGTCGGCGTCTTCGCCGTCCTCGCCCTCACCCTCGGCGGCCTCTTGCTCGGCCTCTTCCCGGGCGCGGCGCTCGGCTTCCTCGCGCTCTTGCTGCTCGTGCCAGATCATGTCCCGGTCCCACCGGTCGACCTGGCCGTCGCCATCGAGGTCCTGGCCCGAGCGAACCACCCGGCCATCCTCGTAGTACTCCCAGTAATCCGGGCGCCAGCTGTTCGCCGAGCTGCGGCCAGCCGTGTCGCGCTCGCCGCGCAGGGGCCGGCCGTTCTCGTAGAACACCTTGGTGTCGATGACGCCGTTGGCGTTCGTGTCCTGCTCGATGCGGGCGATGCGGCCGCGCTCGAAGTAGGTCACGTCATCCATCTTGCCGTCGAAGTCGCGGTCGGCTTCTTCGCGGGTCGGGCGGCCTTCGTCGCTGTAGTAGCGGACGATGTCCTTGGTCCCGTCGCCGTTGAGGTCGGCCTCGCGGCAGATGAGCACCAGCCGGGACAGGCGACCGGTCCCCACGACCAGGAACACCTTGCGGACGTCCGGGTAGTCGTCGCCCGAGGTGTCGTACTCGCTGATCTCGCGGTCGGCGCCGCCCTCGCAGCGGCCGTTGTCGTCCGCGGGGCGCTCGCCGCCGGCGGCGGCCTCGGCACGCGCGGGCGCCGTCGAGCGCTCCTCGTCGTCGTCGCCACAGGCCAGGCCCAGCACCAGGCTGGCGATGAGCAGGGTCCTCATTGCGCGTCCTCCTCGGGACCGTCGGTCACGTTCTCCATCTCTTCTTGCGAGACCTCGTCGGCCTCGGCGGCGGCATCGGCGGCGTCCCCGATGGTCGCGTCGCCGGTGTCTTCCGCGCCGCCTTCGACGCCGTCGGCGGGCACGGTGCCGTTGGCCGGCGCGGTCGCTTCTTCCTCCGACTCCTCGGGGAGGATCTCGCAGGTGATGCGCTCGTCGGCGGGGCCGGCCTGGTCGGGCGGGATCTGCTCTTCGCGGTCCGGCTCGCCGTCGCGGTCGGTGTCGAAGCGGATCGCCGAGAGCCGGCCCGCGGCGAAGACCTCCCACTTCTCGGGGGTGCCGTCGTTGTCGTCGTCGTAGCTGGCCTGGGCGAGGAGACCGTCCTCGTACTCTTCCCAGGTGTCGACGTCGCCGTCGTTGGTCCGGTCGCGCTCGGCGCGGGCCACCAGACCGCTCGCGCACCACATCCAGGTGTCGATGCGGCGGTTGAAGTTGGTGTCGAGCTCCTTGCGGACCAACGCGCCGTTCTCGAAGTAGGCGATCTGGTCCATCCGGCCGTCGAAGTCGAAGTCGTGCTCTTCGCGGACCGGGGTCTGCCCGTCCGGGCCGTAGAAGCGGGTCACGTCGGTGCGACCGTCGAAGTTCATGTCGATCTCGGTGCAGCGCCGGACGCCGTTCGCGATCGCGTGGCGGATGTCGGGCCGGCCGTCGTTGTTCACGTCCACGGCTTCCGTCTGAACCCCGCTCGCGACGCACTGCTCGCGGACCTCTTCGTCGCCCCGGCTGCCTTCGAGGACCTCGCTGCCCTCGGCGACTCCCTCGTCGCCGTCCCGGTTGCACCCGAAGGCGGTGAGCAGGGCCAGCGCGCAGAGCGCCCGTGTCGTGGTCGAAAAGCAGTGATTTCGCATACTTGTCTCCGCAGGCGGTCCTGCGACGGCCCGCGCTTCTTCCCCTCTGGAGCCGTTCTGGCCGAAGCGCGTGCCCGGAGCATATGCGGCCCTCGCCCGCAGCCGCAAGGCGACGGGCGCCCGCTGGCCCCATTCCGTGATTGACGGTATGTGCGGTGCCATATAGTTTCACTACCGCTCGCGCTGGCGGGCGGAGACCGCACGATGGCCCGCAAGAAGATTTCGACCACCGTCTACATCACGCCCGAGCAGAACGAGCAGCTCAAGCTGCTCCACGAGCGCACCAAGGTGCCGGTCGCGGTCTACATCCGCGAGGGCATCGACCTGGTCCTCGAGCGGCACCGGGACGAGCTGCCCGGTCAGCTCACGCTCGACACCGGCACCAGCGACCGCTGAGGGCTTGCCGAGCGCCTCGGCGGAGGTCACTAAACGCATTCGACCCGCAGCGGTCGACGGGTCCCCGCGTCCGTCGGGACCCCCTGTTTTCGCGAGGGCCCGAGCCTTCGAGACGAGATAGCGATGTCTGCCCCCCTCGACCGAATCCGCAACTTCTGCATCATCGCCCACATCGACCACGGGAAGAGCACCCTGGCCGACCGGATCCTCGACGTGACCGGGGCGATCACCTCCCGCGAGAAGAAGGAGCAGCTCCTCGATCGCATGGAGCTCGAGCAGGAGCGGGGGATCACCATCAAGTCCCAGGGCGTCCGCCTGCCCTACACCGCCGAGGACGGGGTCACCTATCAGCTCAACCTGATCGACACCCCCGGCCACGTGGACTTCTCCTACGAGGTCAGCCGGTCCCTCAAGGCGTGTGAGGGCGCGCTCCTCGTGGTGGACGCCACCCAGGGCGTCGAGGCCCAGACCCTGGCCAACGTCTACCTGGCCCTCGAGCAGGACCTGGAGATCATCCCGGTCTTCAACAAGATCGACCTGCCCAGCGCCGACGTGGATCGCGTGAAGGAGGAGGTCGAGGAGGTCATCGGCCTCGACGTCGACGAGGTCCTGGCCTGCAGCGGCAAGACCGGCGCCGGCGTGAAGGAAATCCTCGAGGTCCTGGTGAAGCGGGTGCCCCCGCCCAAGGCCGACGTGGACGGCCCGCTCCGCGCGCTCCTCATCGACAGCTGGTACGACCCCTACCGCGGCGCGATGGGCATGATCCGCGTCGTCGACGGGACCATGAAGAAGGGCGAGAAGATCAAGCTCATGGCGACCGGCGCCGAGCACGACGTCACCGAGCTCGAGGTCTACACGCCCTTCCCCAAGAGCATCGACCACCTGGGTCCCGGCGAGGTCGGCGTCTTCGCGGCGTCCATCAAGTCCATCGAGGACCTCAAGGTCGGCGACACGATCACCCAGCTCCACAACCGCGCGGAGACGGCCCTCGCCGGCTTCAAGGAAGTGAAGCCGATGGTCTTCTGCGGCGTCTTCCCCTCGGATAGCGACCAGTACCCGGACCTGCGCGACGCCCTCGAGAAGCTGAAGCTCAACGACGCCGCCCTCTTCTGGGAGCCGGACACCTCCGAGGCCCTCGGCTTCGGGTTCCGCTGCGGCTTCCTCGGGCTCCTCCACATGGAGGTCGTCCAGGAGCGGCTCGAGCGCGAGTACGACCTCGACCTCATCACCACCGCGCCGAGCGTCGTCTACCACGTGTACCAGCAGGACGGGACGATGAAGGAGGTCGAAAACCCCTCGCACCTTCCCGACAGCGGCAGCATCGCCCGGATCGAGGAGCCCTACTTCGAGGTCTCCATCCACGTGCCCAGCGAGTACGTCGGCCCGGTGATCAAGCTCTGCCAGGATCGTCGCGGCGAGCAGAAGGATCTCAAGTACGCCAGCCAGAACCGCGTCATCATCGTGTACGCGCTCCCGCTGGCCGAGGTCCTCTACGACTTCTTCGACAAGCTGAAGAGCGTCACCCGCGGCTACGCCTCCATGGACTACGAGCTCGAGGGCTACCGGCCCAACAAGCTCGTCCGCCTGGACATGCTGATCAACGGCGAGAAGGTCGACGCGCTCAGCGCCATCGTCCACAAGGACAACTCCTTCTTCATCGGCCGCGAGCTGGCCGCGAAGCTCAAGAAGATCGTCCCCCGCCAGATGTACGAGGTGGCCATCCAGGCCGCCATCGGCTCGAAGATCATCGCCCGCGAGACCGTCCGCGCCATGCGCAAGGACGTCACCGCCAAGTGCTACGGCGGTGACATCAGCCGGAAGCGCAAGCTCCTCCAGAAGCAGAAGGAGGGCAAGAAGC
>DCLA01000001.1 GCA_002320815.1 Myxococcales bacterium UBA1660 | reverse complement strand
CCGCCGGGCGAGTTCAACCCCGGTTGGCTCGGCGCCTGGCTCGGATCGAGGTGAAGAAGTCGCGGAGGGCTTGGCCGCACTCGTCGGCGAGCACGCCGCCTTGATCGTCGATCCGGTGGTTGAGCCGTGGGTCGTCGCCGATTCGGTAGAGCGTGACGAACGCCCCGGCCTTGGGGTCGGCGGCTCCCCACACCACGCGCGGGACGCGCGCGTTGACCAACAGGCCCGCGCACATGGGACAGGGTTCCAGCGTGACGTAGACGGTGCAGCCCTCGAGCCGCCATGAACCCAGGCGTGCTGCGGCCTTTCGAACGGCGATGAGCTCGGCATGCGCGGCCGGGTCCTGCGCGCTCTCCCGAAGGTTGTGTGCGCGAGCGAGGATCTCATCGTCGCGCACGACGAGCGCGCCGACCGGTACCTCCCCACGTGCCGCGGAACGCGCAGCTTCGTCGAGAGCCATACGCATGTAGCGTTCGTCGCGCGCTCTCATCTGGTCCTCGACGCTCATCGCTGCTCACGATACGAAAAAGCCCCGACGCTTTCGGCGTCGAGGCTGTTCCTGGCGGACTTGAGAGGACTCGAACCTCTAACCCCCGGTTCCGTAGACCGGTGCTCTATCCAATTGAGCCACAAGTCCCCGTAAGGGATGCGGACCATAGCTCGCTGGCAGGCCCTGTCAAGGACGGTTGGCCCAAAAAGCGACGATTGGATACCATTGGGGCATGCCCCCCACCTCTTTGCCTCCGCGGCGACGCGGACGGCTGCCGTATTGGTTCGCGTTGATCTTGGCCGGCTGTGGTCTGACCCTCGACCTCGAGCCTCCCGACCCGCTCGGACAGGGAGACGATGCGGGCGTCGGACCGGTCGATCTGAGCTCCGTCGATCTGGCGACGCCGGCCGACGGCTCAACCCCGGTCGACTCGGGCCCGACGGATCTGGGGACTCCCGTCGCGTGCGAGAGTGATGACGATTGTGCAGCCGCCGATTGCCTGGTGGCGCAGTGCGTCGCCGGGTCGTGCGCCGGGACGCCGGTGGCCGACGGCACCGAGTGCGACGCGGGCTCGTGCCGAGCCGGCGCATGTGTTCCGACCTCGTGCGGCAATGGGATCCTCGACGCAGGCGAAGTCTGCGACGACGGCAACAGCATCCGTCTCGACGGCTGTGAGCTCGACTGCACGCCCAGCTGCTCGGCCGACTCCGACTGCGACAACGGCGTCCTCTGCGACGGCACCGAGTCGTGTACTCCAGCGGAGTCCGGTGGCAGCTTCTGTCAGCCATCGGCGAGCCCGCCGCTTCCCTCGGATGACCTGGAGCTCTGCGGGATCTGCGACGAGACCACCGGCGAGTTCGAGGTCGAGTACCAAGACGATGACGCGGATGGGTATCCGCGTTGGTCCCTCCACAGCTGCGCCGTAATCGACTGCGACGACCGGAACGCCGCGGTCCATCCGGGCGCACGGGAGCGGCCCGACGACCTGGTCGACTCCGACTGCGACGGCGACGACGACACCACGGCTCCCCCGCTCGAGGCTTGCTACGTCGACGGGGATGGTGACGGCTTTGGCGATGACGATACGGGAGTGCCACTCGAGGAGGACGCCCTCGTATGCCCCGCCCTCCTCGTCCCGGACGGCGGCGACTGCAACGACGCGGACGACTCGGTCAACCCCGGTCACGGCGGATACTCCGGCGCCCCGCACTGCGACGCGATGATGAACTGCTCGTTCGACTGGAACTGCGACGGCCGCGAGGAGCGGAAGTACCTCGATCGGGCGAGTTGCCTCTTTTCGCGTCGCGACGAGTGTGAGGCGTCGGAGGGCTGGTACCAGCGCCGTATCCCCGACTGCGGCGAGATCGCGCGTTGGGCAACGTGCCACTGGACCATTCTCGGCTGTTTGCCCGAGGTCGCCGAGGAGCCCCGGACGCAGACCTGTCGCTGAGCGCACAACGACGAAGGGCCGGGTACGAGACCCGGCCCTACTGGGCGGAGAGGGCGGGATTCGAACCCGCGGTACAGCTTTTGACCGTACGACCGCTTAGCAAGCGGTTGCCTTCGACCACTCGGCCACCTCTCCAAACTTCGACCCGCCGGAGCGAGTCCCTGGCAAAGAACCCTCTCAGCCCTGAAGCCGAGAGGCAGCTTGCTTAGTCCCGCCTCGCGTCGCTGTCAACGTCGAAACCGCCTGGGGACCGTTGGTATCCTCGCGGGCCGCCATGAAGCACCTCGTCACCGCCGCCGCTCTCCTGCTCACGTTCCTCTTCGCCGCTCCCCGCGTCGCGGAAGCCTGCTCGTGCATGATGCAGTCGCCCGAGGACGCAGCCACGGGCGCCGACGCGATCTTCGAGGGCCGGGTGACCGACATCGAGCCCGCGTCCGATCAGAGCAGCCCGGTCCGGGTGCGGATCCATGTCACCCAGCAGTGGAAGGGCCTCGAGAGCCAAGAAGAGGTGGAGGTCACCACGGCGGCGAACTCGGCGATGTGCGGGTACACGTTCGAGGCCGAACAGGTCTACTTGGTGTACGCCGCCCGGGACGACGAGGGGGGCCTGACCGTGAGCCTCTGCAGCCGGACTCGGCTCGCCGACCAGGCCGACGAGGATCGTCAGCACCTGGGTCCGGGCACGACTCCCGTGGACCCGGCCGTGGTGGACCCGGGCACGCCCGAGCCGGCCGACCCTCAGCCGACGACCACCACCCACTCCGCCAACGCCTCGGCCCAGGCGGGGTGCGCGAGCTGCCACGTCGCCGCGAGCACCGAGGCCGGCTGGATCCTACCGGCGCTGCTGCTCCTCCCCTGGGTCCGGCGACGCCGCTGAGCCTCGAAGCCCACAGGCGCGCTGCAGCCGACCACTCGCCAGCATGGCCGCCCAGAGCTCTTCCCAGACCGGCCAACGGTGTCCGCCGGCGCCCACGAGGACGCGATTCGCGGGGAGAAGCCCCGCTAGTCGCCGGTGCCCGCGGGCGTAGCGGTCCGCCTCACCGAACCCGAGGGTGATGTCTGCCCTCCGCGTAGACGTCAGCCATCCCCAGATGCGGGCAAACGGCTCGTCCGGGTTCCGCCCCTCTCGTAAGGCATCCAAGACGCCGTCGTCGCCCAGGAACGGCGCGAGAAGGAACAATCCGTCGACCACGGTCCGTCGGTCGCCCCCGATCGCCCGGTCAACCCCGGTTGACTCGGCCGGTCGGTCGACCCCGGTCGCCAAGTCGACCCCGGTCGGGTCCGGATCGACCCCGGTCGACCCCGACGGTCGGTCAACCCCGGTCGGTTCCGGGTCGACCCCGGTCGCGCTGGCGAGGGCGAGGGCGCCGAGGCCGCCCAGGGAGATGCCGACGACCCAGAGCTGCTCGTAGCCGTCCCGTCGAGCCGGGAGGACGACGTCTTCCAGTAGGCGTGGGACGAGCGAACGGTCGCGGTAGTAGCCGAAGTGGGTGTCCGCGAGTTGCACATCGGCGTCGACCCCGGTCGCCCGCAGCGCCCCGACGAAACCGTGGTTCTCGAAGTGTTCGGGGGAGTCGCCGATGCCAGGGAGGAAGACGACGAGGCATCGGGCGCGCTCGAGGCCAGCCGGCCGCTCCAGGACGCGCAGCGGTCCGGTGGGGCGGCCGGCGCCCGGCGGCGTGCAACCCAGGGAGGCCAGCGTGGCGAGCATGGCCAGCGAGAACGGCGCGAGCCGGGGGAATGACGCGAGCCGGGAGAGCGGCGCGAACCAGGTGGGCGACACGAGCCGGGTGGGCGGCGTGTCCTGGGGGCGCGGCGTACCCGGAGCCGAGGCGCCCGGCCGCCACCTCGACGGAACGACGACGGCGACCGCGCGGAGGAGCGCGGTCGCCGTGCGATGCGTGGACCCCATGGGGTCCAGGGTACCAGTGGCTTCAGGCCTTGGCGTAGATGTCCATGATGTCGCCGAGGAGCTTCAGCGACTCGCCGTGCTCACGCTGGAAGGCGTTGCGGCCGACGATGGAGCCGAAGCCACCGCCGTCGGCGATGGACTGGATCTCTTCCAGCACGGCGTCGGTGCCCTTCGCGGCGCCGCCACTGAAGATGACGATGCGCTTTCCGTTGAAGCAAGACTGCACGACGTGCGCGATCCGCTCCTTCAGGGTGCCCACGGGGATGTCCTCGTAGTGCTTCTTGGCGGCGTCCTGCCAGACGACCTCGGTCGGTGGCTTCACCTTCACGACGTGCGCGCCGAGCTGGCAGGCGATCTGCGCGGAGTACGCGATCACGTCGACGGCGGTCTCGGCCTCCTTGGGCATCTGACCGCGGGCGTACGCCCACACGATGGTCGGCAGGCCCACGCTGCGCGCCTCGGCGATGAGGTCGCGCAGATCCCGGTACATCTCGTTCCGGTGGTCGGAGCCGGGGTAGATGGTGTAGCCGATGGCGCTGCAGCCGAGGCGCAGGGCGTCCTCGACGCTCGAGGTCAGCGCGGAGCAGGGGCTCTCCGGGCCGCCGAGGCCGTCGGAGTTGTTCACCTTGAGGATGAGCGGGATCGCGCCGGCGTACTCGTGGGCGATGGCCTCGATGAACCCGAGGGGCGCGGCGTAACCGTTGCAGCCGGACTCGACGGCGAGCTTCGCGTGGTACGCGGGGTCGTAGCCGGCCGGGTTCGGGCCGAAGGTCCGCGCGGGTCCGTGCTCGAAGCCCTGGTCGACCGGCAGGATCACCATCTTGCCGGTGCCGCCGAGCCGACCGTGGTTCAGCAGGCGCCGCAGGTTACCGATGACACCCGGGCTCTCGCCGGCGTAGTTCGCGAGGATCTTCTCGACCGCTTCCGTCATTTCGCTCTCCTCCGCTCCGTTGGGTTCCAGGAGCAGTGTGCGTGCGTGTAGACCCCTGGGACCGCCGACGCAATGGGGGTGACGCCTCCGGTGTGAGACGCGCCACCCGGCGACGGTGCACACCGCCGGGAGAAGTGAGCGAGCGCGAGGACGGGGCGCGGCCCGAGGGAGGTCCAGCGAAGCCGCTCGCGAGATGCTCTGTCCCCGCGAGCCCGTGAACGAGCCACCCGGCCGCGTCGGCGACCGGGTGGCATCGAGGGCGGAGGAGAAGGGATTCGAACCCCCGGAGCCCGTGGGCTCAACGGTTTTCAAGACCGCCGCCTTCGACCGCTCGGCCACTCCTCCTCGCGGATCGCTCCGCGCGTCCTCGATAGCACGGTTGGCGACGGCCGCCGACTCCCTTCGGTGACCCGCCGGTCACGAACCCGATTCACCAGGATCGCGATCCCGGAGCGCCGGAGTGCTAGGCTTCCGCCATGCTTCTTCGGTGTGGTCCTCGCTGGTGGGTTTGGGGGGGGCTCGTACTCCTCGCGCTCTCGGGGTGCGCCCAGGGTGCGCCCTCCACCGACGGCACCACGCGCCGCGACTTCGGGCCGGTAGATCTGAATTCCCCGTCGGAGTGCGACCCCGCGTGCGAGGCGCCGACGATGTGCGTCGCCGGCGTCTGTGTGGACCCCGGCCTCGACGAGGACATGGACGGCGTGAACGCCGCCGCCGACTGCGACGACACGAACGGCGCCATCGGCCGGATGGCCGAGCGCGTCTGCACCGGCCCCTGTGGCGCGGGCGTCGAGCAATGCTCCGACGGCGTCTGGGGCGCCTGCTCCGCTCCGACCGAGTGCGACTGCAGCGACGGCGACGCCCCGCGGACCATCGCCTGTCCCGGCTGCGGCACCCAGACTCAGGTCTGCATGGGCGGCGTGTGGGTGGACGACGGGGCCTGCGAGACCTCGGGTGACGGCTGCAACCCCGGCGAGACCCGCGGGGGCGCGCCCTGCGGGATGTGCGGGATGGCGCAGGAGATCTGCGATCTGAGCTGCACCTGGCAGGAGGGCTCCTGCGAGGGCGAGAGCGGTGAGTGCGCGCCCGGCGACATCGACACGGACATGGAGTCCTGTGGCGGCTGCGGCACCGGCACCCGCACCCGCACCCGCAGCTGCAGCGCGACCTGCTCCTGGGGCTCCTACGGGAGCTGGGGGACCTGCGACCCGGGCACCGGGTCCGGCGAGTGCTCGCCGGGCGAGACGGAGACCCAGAGTCAGGCGTGCGGCGACTGCGGCCGCCAGACGCGCACGCGGACCTGCGACTCGGGCTGCAGCTGGGGCGCCTGGAGCAGCTGGGGATCCTGCTCGGGCCAGGGGCCCTGCTCCCCCGGCGCGACCTCCAACTGCACCGGGGACCGCTCCGGCAGCGGTTGCGTCCACCGCGTCTGCTCGTCGAGCTGCGAGTGGAGCAGCTGCCAGCTGAAGCCGGGCAACGCCTGCGACTGGTACACCGACGACGGCCGCGGCGGCTCGCGCTACCGTTGCTGCGGTGGGGGGTCCTGGCAGTTCTGCCTGAGCACCTGCCAGTGGAGCACCCAGTGCGCGGCCTGTTCGGGCTGCGGCTGCTGACACCCTTTCGTTACGCGCCATTTCGGGTACCATCGCGGCCGCTGCGCCGAGGCGGATGAGCGCCAGGTGGGCTTGAACCGGGATGGAATCCGAGGGGTGATCTGGTGACCGACACCATCTGCAAGCGACTCTTGAACAACGTGGCCGAGCGTCCGCACGCGCCGGCCTACTACGTGCGCGAGCGAGGGGTGTGGAAGGCCACCAGCTGGGCGGACTACGGTCGCTCGGTCTCCCGGGCGGCCCGCGCGCTGATCAAGCTGGGCTTCGAGCCGGGGCAGACCGTGACCATCCTCGGGTTCAACCGCCCCGAGTGGGTCATCCTGGACCTCGCGGCCATGGCCGTCGGCGGCGCCGCCGCGGGCATCTACACCACCTGCTCCCCCGACGAGGTCGCTTACATCGTGCGCCACTCGGGCTGTCCGCTGATCCTGGTGGAGAACGAGGACCAGCACGCCAAGGTGAAGGAGGAGCGCGGCAACTGCCCCGAGCTCCAGCACGTGGTGGTCATGGGCGGCGCCGCCGCCGACGAGGGCGCGCTGACCTGGGAGGCCTTCCTGGCCCTCGGCGACGACGTCCCGGAGAACGAGTATCTCGAGCGCATCGAGGCCCTCGAGCCCGACGGGCTGGCGACGCTGATCTACACCTCGGGCACCACCGGTCCGCCCAAGGGCGTGATGCTCTCCCACCGGAACCTGGCGTGGACGGCGACGACCGCCGTCGACATGGTCGACATGCGGCCGGAGGACTGCTCGCTGAGCTACCTCCCGCTCTCCCACATCGCCGAACAGATGTTCTCGATCCACGGGCCCATCTCCGCCGGCGCCGCGGTGTACTTCGCCGAGTCCATCGAGGCGGTGCCCGACAACCTCAAGGAGGTCCAGCCCACGGTCTTCTTCGGCGTGCCCCGCATCTGGGAGAAGTTCCACGCGGGCATCTCGGCGAAGCTCGCCGAGGCCAGCGGCCTCAAGGCCGCGCTGGTGAAGTGGGCGATGGGCGTGGGTGAACGCGCCACCGCCGATCGGCAGGCCGGCCGCGAACCCGGCGGCCTGAGCTACGCCATCGCGAAGAAGCTCATCTTCTCGAAGCTCAAGCCCGCCGTCGGTCTCGGCCGCGCCCGGGTCTGCGTGTCCGGCGCCGCGCCGATCGGTCGCGAGGTCCTGGAGTTCTTCGCCAAGCTCGACATCGTGATCCTCGAGGTCTACGGCCAGTCGGAAGACACCGGACCCACCAGCTTCAACCAGCCCGGCGCGTTCAAGTTCGGCACGGTCGGCCCCGTCATCCCGGGCGTCGAGGTCAGCCTCGCCGAGGACGACGAGGTGCTGGTCAAGGGGCCCAACGTCTTCCTCGGCTACTACAAGGACGAAGAGGCCACCAACGAGACCCTCCAGGGCGAGTGGCTCCACAGCGGGGACCTCGGCGCCTTCGACGGGAAGTTCCTCAAGATCATCGGCCGCAAGAAGGAGATCATCATCACCGCCGGCGGCAAGAACGTGACCCCGAAGAACCTCGAGGAAGCGCTCAAGAACCACCCGATGGTGAACGAGGCCGTGGTCATCGGTGACCGCCGGAAGTTCCTCTCGGCGCTGGTGACGATCGATCCCGAAGCGGCCGAGAGCTGGGCCTCGAAGCACGGTGGGTCGGCGGCGTCGCTCCACGACGATTCGAAGCTCCAGGCCGACATCCAGAAGCACGTGGACGAGATGAACCAGAAGTTCGCTCGCGTGGAGCAGATCAAGAAGTTCACCATCCTCCCGCGGAACTTCACCGTCGAGGACGGCGAGCTGACGCCCACCCTCAAGGTCAAGCGGCGGATCGTGAACGATCACTTCGCCGACGAGATCGACGCGATGTACGCCGGCTGATGGGATCGCGGCGAGTCGTCTTCGGCGCGCTCGCCGCGCTCTCGATCTGGGGCGTCGGCCTACCGCAGGTCGACGCCCAGGATGCGCCCCCGACCGCCGAGACGAGCGCCACCGAGGACGCCCCGGCGCCTACCAAGGCTGCGGAAGCGGCGCCCGAAGACTCCGCGGCGCCCCAAGCGGAAGCGGCATCCGAAGAGACGCCGGCGCCCATCGAGCTGACCGAGCTCCGGGAGAACGCTGCGCCGGTCCCCTGGTGGCAGCGCGTGATCTCCATCCTCGGCATCGCCGCGCTGCTGGGCATCGCCTGGGCGTTCTCCACCCACCGCCGGCAGGTGCCCTGGCGCATCGTCGGGTGGGGCCTCGGGCTCCAGCTCGTCTTCGCCCTCTTCATCCTGGAGACGAGCGCCGGGCTCTGGCTCTTCTCGGCCATCAACGACGCGGTGGTCGTGCTCCTGGAGCTCACCGAGCAGGGCAGCCGCTTCGTCTTCGGCGACTACCTGGACTTCCGCTTCAGCATCGCGCTGAAGATCCTGCCGACGATCCTCTTCTTCTCGGCGCTGATGACCATCCTCTATCACCTGGGCGTGATGCAGAAGGTGGTGAAGGCCATCGCCTGGGTCATGCAGCGCACGATGAAGACCAGTGGGTCGGAGACGCTCAGCGCCGCCGCGAACATCTTCGTCGGGCAGACCGAGGCTCCGCTGGTCATCAAGCCCTACATCGAGACCATGACGCTCTCGGAGCTCAACGCGGTCATGGTGGGCGGGTTCGCCACCGTCGCCGGCGGGGTGCTCGCGGCCTACGTGGGCATGCTGGAGAGCCACTTCGCCGGGATCGCCGGCCACCTGGTCGCCGCCAGCGTGATGAGTGCCCCGGCCGCGCTGGTCGTCGCCAAGATCATGCTGCCGGAGACGGAGCACTCGCCCACGGCCACCGCCGAGATCGAGGTCACCGACGAGCGCCCCGACGCCAACGTCATCGACGCCGCCGCCCGTGGCGCCACCGAAGGCCTGAAGCTCGCGCTGAACGTGGGCGCGATGCTCCTGGTCTTCCTGGCGCTGGTGGGCCTGGTGGATCTGCTGATCGCCCTGCCCTTCCACGCCTACAACTGGCTGACCGACGCCGCCGTCGATCCCATCGGGCTCACCGAGATCCTCGGTTGGATCTTCTACCCCATCGCCTTCGTGATGGGCGTCGCCCCCGACGACTGCTCCACCGTGGGCGCGCTCCTCGGCGAGAAGCTGATCCTGACCGAGTTCGTGGCCTACACCCACCTGGGCGAGCTCCTCGCTGGCGATCACGGGTTGCAGCACCGCAGCGTGGTCATCGCCACCTACGCGCTCTGCGGCTTCGCCAACTTCGGCTCCATCGGGATCCAGATCGGCGGGATCAGCGGCATCGCGCCCGGCCGCCGGAGCGACCTCGCCCGGTTGGGCATCCGGGCGATGATCGGCGGCACCCTGGCCGCCTGTCTCACGGCGACCATCGCCGGGCTCCTGGTCTGAACCGCGAGCCGCCCCGGGCCGCCGATCGACAGAACGCGAGTCGCGTGGAACCATCCGCGCGGCGTGGGGTCCCTTCCCCGTGCCCACCCGACGAACCTCCATGAGCGAAGAAGAACTCCGTCCCGCCACGTACCAGGAGCCCGAGGCCCGCGCCTTCAAGCCGCCCTCGCCCTGGAAGTGGATCGTCGCCGTCACCGGCGCCGCCGCGCTGATCATCGGCTTCTACCAATGGCGCGAGCGCGACAAGGAGCACGCGCTGCGGCAGGAGATCGCCGCCACCTACGCCACGGAGGTCCAGCCGGTCTCCGAGCAGGTGCTGGCGTTCCGGGCGAAGCTCGAGGGCTGGGTGACCGAGGTGGCCCACGACGTCCCGGAGACCTGGGCCGACGAGCGCCTGGATCTCGGCGGCCTCCACGGCGCCGCGGGGGTCTACCTCCGAGTCCACGAGGACGCGGTCGACGACCCCTACACCCTGGCCGAAGGCGGCCGGGGGATGACCCAAGACGCGATCGCGCGCTGCCTGGGACTCTCGCCGCTCTCGATGCGTGGGCTGTACGAGCGGCTGCCCTTCGTCGAGCCGGAGTGGATGGAGCGGGTCAACGCCGCGGACGACAACATGCGCCTGCGCGTGGTCCAGGACGAGCTCGAGCGGCGTGCCTCGCGGGATCTCCCGGTGCTCATGGACATGGTCCAGAGCGACTACTTCCTGCTCGCGGTCGAGCACGGCAGCTCGCGGAGCGAGCACCCGGTGGACGTGTACCTGTGGGACATCCGGCGCGACGCGCTGCTCCTGAAGACCCGCACGCAGGCCCGGGGCGCGCTGATCCCGGTCCGCATCGGCATCGGTGACGCGCCCGCTGGGACCGCGCCGGCGCCGCAGCTCCGCGGCGGGGTGACCGACTGCTCCATCGCCTCGCAGGTGCGCGCGGCCGCGGGCGGCGCGACTCCGGAGATCCGCTCCGACATGCCCGTCGCCCCGCCGCCCGAAGAGGCCGAAGGCGTGGAGGGCGAGGGCGAGGAACCATCGGAGGGTGAGGCAGGCGCGGCGGAGGCCGGCGCGGCCGAGGCCGGCGCGGCCGAGGCCTCCGGAGGCGAGGCCGAGGTGCCCGCCGAAGCGACGGCCGAGGGAACCTGAGCGGCGCGCCGGGGTCTCTGCTCCGGGCTCCACGTCGGAGCCGTCAGGAGGAGAGACCATGGCATCCGTGACATCCGAGGGTTCGGGCTCCGGCCGCAAGCGCGTCGACCAGGAGATCCCGCTGATCCCCTTCATCGACCTCTTGCTCTGCTGCGTGATGTTCCTGTTGGTCACCGCCATCTGGAACGAGACCGGCAGCGTCCCCACGGCGCTGACCAGCGAGGGCGGCGCCGAGGACTTCGTGGAGCCCCGCGAAGCGATCATCCTCCAGGTGGCCCAGACCGGCTTCGTCCTGGCGTCGACCGCCGGGGACCGCATCGAGGTGCCCACGCACGACGGCGAGCTCGACTTCGCGGCCCTCGAGCAGCGCCTCGAGGAGCGCCGCCGCATCCAGCCCGATGTGCCGCCGGTGAAGCTGCAGCCGGACGACGACATCACCGCCGACGCCCTGGTGGCGACCATGGACGCGCTGCGCCGCCGGGGCTTCGAGTCCCTCTCCTTCCTCTGAGGAGCGCCCGCTCGGCGGACCGACGTTGAGGCGGCGGGCACCGTCGGCTACACCCCTCGCGATGGGCACCGGGAGCGATACGGCCGCCGCCGGGCTTCGGCGCGGAGGAGGCGTCCAGGTGCCGGCCCGTCTCCGCAGGCTCGGCTGGGCCCTCGCCGCCGCGGCGCTCGTCGTGCTGACTTGGGCGGTCGCGCGGCAGGCGTGGGTGTCGGACGACGCCTTCATCACGTTCCGGCAGATCGACAACTGGCAGCAGGGCCATGGGTTGGTGTGGAACGGCGGCTATCGGGTCCAGGCGTACACCCACCCGCTCTGGATGCTCCTCCTCGCGGGGCTCTCCCTCATGACCCGGGAGCTCTTCTTCACCTCGATGGCCGCCGGGCTGGGGCTGACGGTGCTGACCCTGGCGCTCTGCGGTCGATCGGTGCCGCGCCCCTACCTGCTCGCCGGGGTCACCCTGGCGCTGAGCGCCTCGTCGTCGTTCGTGGACTTCGCCACCTCCGGCCTCGAGAACCCGCTGACCCATCTCCTGCTCTGGGCATCGTGGGCCGTCTTCCTGCGGCGCGAGGTGAGCGCGCCCAAGCTCGCCCTCACGGTGGCCCTGGGGTCCCTCCTCTACCTCAGTCGCCCCGACGCCATCCTCCTGGCGATCCCCGCATCGCTCGCGTTCGGCGCGAGCTGCCTCCGCGCGCTGGGTTGGCGCCAGAGCCTGCGGGCCGTCGCGATCGGCGCCCTTCCCTTCCTGCTCTGGGAGGCCTTCTCCGTCTTCTACTACGCCTCGCTGGTCCCCAACACGGCCTACGCCAAGCTCGGCGCCGGGGTCCCTCGAGCGCAGGTCCTCGAGGCCGGCGCGCGCTACTTGAAGAGCGGCGTGACCCGCGACCCGGTGGCCGGCGCACTCTTGGCCGCGGGCGCTCTCGCGAGCCTCGTCGGCCGGGACCGGCGCTCCCTGCTCTGGATGGCGGGAGCCGCGCTCTACCTGGGGTACGTCGGGTGGATCGGGGGCGATTTCATGCAGGGCCGCTTCTTCGCGGGACCGATCTTCGTCTCCGTCCTGGCGATCCTGGGGGCCGGCGCGCGGTTCCGCGGCCCCGCGTGGCCCGCGCTCGTGGGCGGCGTCGTCCTCGCGGCCCTCTCCTACGGGCACGGCAACTCCCCCTGGATCGAGGAAGCCCCGGAGGTGGGTCCGCGCGCCGAGCTCGTCGACGAGTACCTCGTCGCCGACGAGCGCGCCCACTACCGCGAGTGGACCAGCATCCAGGCCGTCCGCGCGGGCCGCGGTCCCGCGGACCACGTCTTCGCCATCGCCGGGCGCCGCGCTCGCGAGAACCACCTGCCGCTCGTGGCCGACTGGACCGTCGGTCTCCGCGGCTACTACGCCGGTCCGGACGTCTACGTGCTCGACGAGCTGGCCCTCGCCGACCCGCTGCTGGCCCGCCTTCCGGCCGTGGAGCTCACCGGCCCCTTCAAGGCCGGTCACCTACCGCGCGCGATCCCCGAGGGGTACCGGCCGACGTTGGTCAGCGGCGAGAACCGCCTCGCGGACCCAGCCATGCGCGCCTACTGGGCTCACCTGCACGAGGCGCTCACCGGCGAGCTCTGGTCGGGGAGCCGGGTGGCCGAAGCGTTGGCGATCGCCTTCGGTCGGCACCGGCCGCCCGGGCAGCCCTGACCTCGAAAGCGGATCGCGCTTCGGCGGAGTTGTACTAGGGTAATCCCTAGTCTTTGCTTCGGAGGAGCCCATGCGACTCGCCCTGATGGCCGCGGCCTGTTTGGTCGCCGCGGCCGCGATCCCTGCGCACGCGCAGGAACCCACCGCCAGCGAGGCGGAGATGCAACGTGCCCGGGTCTACTTCCAGGCCGGGATGGCCTACTTCGAAGAGGGCGACTACGAGAGCGCCATCCCGCAGTTCGAGCGAGCCCTGGAGATCTCCCAGGCGCCGGAGCTGCTCTACAACCTCTTCATCTCTTACGAGCGGGTGGGTGGCTTCCAGCAGGCCAGCGTGTACCTGCGCAGCTACCTGAGCGTGGCCGAGGTGGAGCCCGCGGATCGGCAGCGCCTGCGCTCCCGGCTGGAGGCCCTCGAGCGCCGCGCCGAGCGCTCGACGGACCCCGGAGCGGACGAGGGAGACCCCGAAGCGAGCGAAGGCGACCCGAGCGACGCGAGCGAAGCGAGCCCGAGCGCGCCGGTGGGCTCGGCGGAGCCGGGAGTCGTTCCGGAGCCGACCGAGCCCTCGCGCTCCTACGCCGGTCCCATCACCGCGTTCGGCGTCGCCGGCGCGGGCCTGGTGACCTTCGCCGTGGCGGGCATCTTCGCCCTGGGCGAGGACTCGGACCTCGACGAGACGTGCAGCCCCGCCTGCTCGGCCGACGAGGTGGCGGGCCTCGAGCGCATGACCCTCACCGCCGACATCGGGTTGGGCATCGCAGCCGCCGGCGCGGTCGTCGGCGTGCTCTGGCTCCTCCTGGGGGGCGACGACGACGAGGCCGTGGCGGTGACGCCGGTGGCCGGACCCCAGCAGGCAGGGATGGTGTGGCATGGCTCGTTCTGAAGCGCTCTTCGGCGCCCTCCTCCTCGCCCTCGGCGGCTGCTCGCTGGTCCTCGACGCCGACGACCACCGCGACGGCGTGGTCGCCGACGGCGGCGGCCGCGACATGACGGTCCGCGACGACATGAGTTCGCCGGACATGAACGTGCCCGGGGACGACATGAACCTCCCGGACACGAGCGTCCCCCATGACATGCCGCATTCCCTCTGCGGCGCACTGAGTCTCCGAGGCGGAGCGAGCGCGGACACCGCGGTCAGCGCGTCTGGTCAATATGACGACATGGAGGAGATGACTCTCGAGACCTGGGTCTACGTTTCGGAGACGGCTGGCAACCGCAACGTCGTCGGCCATTGGCGCACCAACCAGGTGAGCGGGGGTTACGCCATTTACCTGAATGGTGCGAACCCGGCCTTCGCCGTGAGCTGCAACGGTGACGACTTCTACCACGCGCGGTCCGGGACGGAGATCCAGGCCAACCGATGGACCCACCTCGCGGGTACGTTCGAGGCCACAGGCAGTTCGGCGACCCTCCGGATCTTTGTCGATGGCACGCTCGAGACGACGGTCACTGCTCCGTGCGAAACCCCGAACCCTCTTCCTGCGACTCCGCTCCAGATTGCCTACGACGACCCAGGCATAAACGGCGGCAACCCCATGGAGGGGTATGTGGACGAAGTCCGGCTGTCCGCGGAGGTTCGCTACGCCGAGAACTTCGATCCGGCGATCCGGTTCATCAGCGACTCCAGCACGCGAGCGCTCTTCCACTTCGAGGAGCCTGAACCCCTCTCCGACGCCTCCCCGGTTCCCAGCGATTTGACAGCTTCCGGTGGCGCGGCCCACGCGCCCGCGACGTGCCCCGGCGACCCCTGAGTCATCGGGACTGAGATCGCCGAACGAGAAAGGCCCGCGGATCGCTCCGCGGGCCTTTCTCGTTTCGGGTGAAAACGCTGGGCTCAGAGCCCGTATTCGTCTTCGAGGGCGTCCAGGGCGCTGCCGCCCCCTTCGTCCTCGCCGCCGCCCTCGTCCTCGTCGAGCTCGTCCTCCAGGGAGTCGAGGTCGAACTCGTCTTCCAGGGCGTCCAGGCCGCCGCCGCCGCCGAGCTCGTCTTCGAGGGCGTCGAGCCCCCCGCCGCCGAGGTCATCCTCGAGGTCGTCGAGGCCGCCGCCGCCGAAGTCGTCCTCGAGGAGCGGGTCCTCCGGGAGCGCCTCGTCGTCCGCGCAGTGCATGGGGATCTCCTGCTCGAGGTCCTCATCGGGGAGCATCGCCAGCGAGAGGTCTTCCCAGTAGGTGGTGATGACCAACGCCACCAGGAGGATCCCGATATAGGGCACCACCGCCTTGTAGAGGCTGACCACCGGCTTCTCGAAGCGGAAGCTGGCGATGAAGAGGTTCAGGCCGACCGGCGGGGTCATGTAGCCGATCTCCAGGTTCAGCAGGAAGACGATGCCCAGGTGGTACTTGTTGATCCCGAAGCACTCGGCGATGGGCAGCACCAGGGGCACGACGACCACGATGGCGCTGAAGATGTCCATCAGCATGCCGACCATCAGGAGGAAGACGTTCAGCACGAGGAGGAACATGATCTTCGAGGTGATCAGCGAGCTCATCGCCTCGAGGATCTTCATCGGCAACTGATCCTGGATCAGGTAGCCGGTGAAGCCGACGGCCGTGGCCAGGATGGCCAGGATGGCGCCCACGAGGGTCATCGACTCGGTGATGATGCGCGGCAGGTCCTTGCGGAGCGTCACGTCCTTGTAGACGAAGACCTCGACGATGAGGACGTAGAGCGCGGTGAACGCCGCCGCCTCGTGGATGCGCAGCACGCCGAAGAAGAGCGCGAGGATCAGCACGAAGGGCAGCAGGAGCTCCCAGATGGCTTCGCGGAGCGAGGCGAAGGCCTCGCCGACCTCGAACTTCTGCCGGGGCAGATCGATGCGCAGGCCCTTGTAGGCGGCGAAGACGCCCAGGGCGACCACGGTGAGGACGCCGGGCAGGATGCCAGCGATGAAGAGCTTCTCCACCTCGATGCCGGCGACGACCGCGAAGAGGACGATGGGCACCGAGGGCGGGAAGAGGAGACCCAGCGAGCCGCTGGTGGTCACCAGACCCAGCGAGAACTTCTCCGGGTAGCGCTCGGCGATGAGCGCCGGGTAGAGCAGCCCGCCGATGGCGACGATGGTGATGCCGCTACCGCCGGTGAAGCTGGTGAAGAAGGCGCTGGCGACGATGCAGACCATCGCCAACCCGCCAGGCATCCAGCCGAACCAGGCGCGGCTCACCCGCACCAGGCGCCGCGGGGTGCCCGCCTCGGCCATCAGGTAGCCGGCGAAGGTGAAGAGCGGGATCGTCACCAGCAGCGGCGAGTCGGCGAACTTGTCGCTGAAGATGTCGCTGGCCGCGCCGCTCATGGGCGTGTCGGCGAGCTGAGCGAAGAGGAGCATCGCGGCCGCAGCGAAGATCGCCAGCAGCGGCGCGCCCAGGAGCGCGAGGCCCAACAGGCCTACGACGAGGAGCCACTCCATCAGGACTTCCCCTTCTTCTTGGCGGGCTTCTTCTTCGCCTTCGCGTCGGCGACCTCGGCCTCGGCCGCGTCGGCGGCCTCGGCCACCTCTTCGGCGACCTCGTCCATGGCCTGCTGCTTCTCGACCTCGTCTTCGTCGACGACGGCGTGCTTCTCGGCGCCCTCCAGCTCGTGGTCGGGGATGCCGCCCGAGGGGATGCGCAGGAAGCTGCCGATGCCCTTGGCGGTGAAGCGGGCGGCGATGATCAGGAACATCGCCGGCACCAGGAGATCCATCGCGCGGGTCGGGGTGTTCACCGGGAGACCCAGCGAGTCGAGGAAGCTGCGCACGCCGCAGAAGAAGCCCGGGCGCGCCACGTCGGCGTTGGCCAGGAGATCCGAGCTGGCCACGCAGAGGTGGATGGTCTCGAAGGTCTCCGGGTCGACCACGCCCCACTCGCCGGGCATGCGCACGGCCTTCGCCAGGACGGCGGCGAGCACCACGCGGGCGAAGAAGAAACAGGTCACGCCGGCGAACACACCGGTCAGCCCCTTCATCGCCGCGCGCACCTTGGGCTTGGCGATGTGGGAGAAGACGTCGATGCCGATGTGCTTCGAGTAGTAGGTGGCCAGCGACGCTCCGAACATGGCCAGCCAGAGGGTGGCCTTCTTCATGAAGTCGTCGGCCCAGTCGATGCTCGCCAGGGCCTCGTTGGCCCAGGCGAACTCACGGTCGGCCATGTTGCGGAAGAATGACGACAGCGCGGCGATGACCACCAGGGAGAGCAAGACGATGCTGGCCAGCACCGCCTCTCCCCGGGCCAGCCCGGCATCGAAGCGTTTCAGCAGTTTCAAAAGAGCCCTCGGCTATCCATCCAGAAGTCCTTCGGGGACGCGGCCAGCCCGCTCCGCACGAAGTCCGTAAAAACACATCAGCGGCGCCGGATGATAGCCGACGCCGCTGCGTGTTTCGGTAGTTTTTCGGGTGTTTTACCCGAACGCTGTCCTAGCTGGGCTCAGTTGCGGGCCCGCATGACGGCGTCGAGGAGGGCGCGGGGGTACACCCGGCCAGCCAGGTTGTTCCGGGCGGTCTCGGCGACCTGCCGCCACTCGGCCTCGTGGGCGGCGTTGTCCACCGCGGTGAGGCGCCGATCGAGGACCCGGAGGGAGCGCTCGTCCTCGCGGCGGATGGCGCGCTGGAGGAGGCGGTGGGCCCGCTGCGAGGTCTCCATGAGGGCCTCCTGCTGCTCGGAGCTGAGGGCGTCGAACTTGCTCTTCTTCAGGATGGTCGCGCCGATGAGCACGCCGCTGGCCTGCTGGGAGTAGTAGCGGAGCTTGGTGTACCACTGGAGGGAGACGGCGGCGATGGCCGACCCGGGCACGGTGTCGATCATGCCGGTCTGGAGCGAGGGGTAGACCTCGGTGATGCCCAGGCGACGGGGGTTGGCGCCGATGACGCTGAGGACCTCGGAGAAGACCTCGTCGGTGGAGGGCGCCCAGGGGCGGCGGGAGCGCAGGTCGCTCGGACGCGCGATCTCGTGCTTGGAGAAGATGCGGGACTGACCGACGTCACCCCACCCCAGGAGGGTGTACCCGCTGCGGTTGAACTGCTGCTCGAAGCGGCCGTTCATGCGCCGGCGGACCCGGTCGAGCTGCTCGTAGTTCTCGATGGCGCCGGGCGCGGAGAGGACGAGGACGGGCTTGACCACCTGCCCCAGGCCGGTGCTGGTGACGGCGGCGCCGTCGAGCTGGCCGGAGCCCATCTTGTCGATGTAGTCCTGCTCCTGGCCCTGGCTGCCGCCGGCGTAGAAGCGGAGGCCGAGCTGGCCGCCGGTCTTCTCCCGGAGCTCGGTGTCCCACGCGCGGAAGACCCGCATCCAGGGGCTCCCCTCCGGGGCGACCGTGGCGATGCGGAGCTCGGTGGCCGACTGTGCATCGACCGCCTGCGGGGTCATGCTGGGCACCAGCGCCAGCATGACCGCCAGCAGAAGGAAAGACATCCAGGGTTTGCGGGTCGTACGTCGCTTCATTCTCGTCCTCGAATCCTCGTCCTCGCGGAGGCGCGAGCCCCCTTGTGACGGGCGGGCTCGGCGCGCATTCAAAAGTTTTCTCAGCCCTCGGCGGCTGCGTCTTCGGCGTCAGCCTCGGCCTCGTCGGCCTCGGGCTCCGCTTCCTCGGTCGGCGCAGGGGCCGGCGCCGTGACGACCGGGGGGATCCGCTGGTCGACCTGGGTGAGGTAGCGAGCGGCGCGGCGCTTGGCGATCATGTTCTGCAGCCGGGCCTCGGGGTTGATGTCGCCGGCCTCGAGGACCTCGGTGAGCAGGCGGATGTACATCTCGCGGTCCTGCTTCTTCACCGCCAGGGTGCGGGCCATGTTGACCTTCACCAGGAGGTTCTTGCCCTCGGTGATGGCCATGGCGCGCTCCCAGGCGGGCTCGGCGTCTTCGATCTGCGCGCCGGGGGCAGAGGTGGCGACCACGGCCAGGAGCACGGTGCCCGAGCCGTTGAAGAAGGTCGGGTCGATCTCCACCGAGCGCTCCACCAGGGCCACCGCGAAGGGCAGGTCGGCCACGGCGACCATGTCCGACTTGCTGGCGTTGATGTAGGAGGCCCAGGCGTAGCCGGCGAAGAAGATCCCCGCGGCGTCCTCGGGCTCGTCGTCCTCGAACTCGGTGTCGAGCCAGCGCTCGAAGTCCTCGAGGCCACCCTGGTAGGCCTCGTCGAAGCCCTCGTGCTCGAGCGCGATCAGGTGCTTCGCCAGGTCCCGGGCGCGCATGTACATGTAGCGAGCGCGGGTCAGCTGGACCTCGGCGGCGGCGTAGTCGTTCTGCGCCTGGAGCTCCTCCACGCGGTCCTCGATCCACCCGTAGGCGTAGGCCGTGTAGAGCTTGATGGCGTTGGTGACGAGGATCTCGTTCTCCGGGACCACCCGGAGGAGCCCCTCCATCTGGACGATGTTGCCCGGCAGGGCGTCGCCCGCGAGCTCGTAGTCCCAGTGCTGCTCCAGACCGGGGGCCGCGCGCACGAAGAGCTTCGAGGTCCCGTTCGCGGTCACCTTCGTGATGTCGCAGCCGAAGAGGATCGGCGCGCCCACCAGGGAGAGGACCAGACCGAAGATGCCGAAGCGCGTCACCACGCGCGCGAGGAAGCCGTTCATGGGCACGATTGGTACGTGTGTCACACCCGCGCCGTCAAGGTGGTAGCATGGCCCCGATGCGTCGCCGACGTTTCCTCCTCGCGACCCCGCCCGCCCTGGCGGGGGCTCTCTTGCTGGGCCGCGCGGCTCCGGCGAAGGCCACCCTGGCGGAGGCGTTGGACCTCGACACCCTGGTCGCCCGGGCCGACGACATCGTCGTGGCCCAGGCCACCGGCCACGGGTCCCGCTGGCAGGGCCGGCGCATCGTGACCGACGTGACCCTGCGAGTCCTCGACGCGCTGGAGGGCGGGCTCGCCCCCGGCGCGAGCTTCGAGGTCTGCACCTTCGGCGGCGCCGTGGGCGACGTGGGCATGCAGATCGCGGGCGAAGCGGTCCTCGAAGACGGCGAGGAGTACGTGCTCTTCCTCCGTTGCTGGCACGGCACCCGGCGGCCGGTGGGCATGGCCCAGGGCGCCCTCCCCGTCCGCGAGATCGCCGGGACGCCCACCGTCCACCCGGGCGGCGGCGGGCTCAGCCTGGTGCGGCGCACCCCCGAGGGGACCCTGTCGAGCGCCGCGCCGGCCCTCGAAGCACCGACGCCCCTCGACGAGCTCCTGGCCGCGATCCGCGCCCGCCTCTGACCGCTCGCCGGCCCCGCACGCCGTTCGAGGATAGCCACCCCGACGCGCGGGAGCCGGAACGGAAAACGCCCCGCTGGACCTCGTCCGGCGGGGCGTCTTCGCGAGAGGCGAAGCCTCAGCTCACTCGCCTTCGGCTTCCTCGACGCGGGCCTCGATGACGAACTGCACGCGGCGGTTCCGGGCGCGGTTGGCGGGCGTGATGTTCGGCACCAGGGGGCGGCTCGGGCCGTAGCCCTGGGCCTGGAGGCGGTTGCCGTCGATGCCGTTGCCGATGAGCCAGGTGCGCACCGACTCGGCCCGCTGGCGGGAGAGCTCGGTGTTGCGGGAGTCGCTGCCGACGTTGTCGGTGTGGCCCTGGATCTCGATCTTGGTCAGCTCCGGGTGGCGGATGATGACGTCGGCGATCTCGAGGAGGAGCGGCTCCGAGGAGGGCAGGATCTCCGCGCTGTTGGTGGCGAAGTTGATCTTGCGGCGGATCTGGATGTCGCGGTTGCGGAGGCGGACCAGCGACCGGCGGGGCCGCTCGACGAGCTGGATCTCCGGGGCCGCGTTCTCGCGGGCGACGACCTCGACGCTCTGGGTCTTGATGAGGTAGTCGTCGGCGTCGACCTTCACCAGGTAGGTCCCCGGGGGGATCTCGGTGAGGGTGAAGCGGCCATCGGGGCCGGTGGTGACGGTGCGGGAAGCCGGACCGCTGACCTCGACGCTGGCGCCGGTGACGGCCTGGCCCTCGGCGTTGCGGACGGTGCCGGCGATGCCGCCGACGCGGGGAAGCGCGACGAGCTCGCAGCGGACCTCGACCATCATCGGCTCGTCGGCCTCGACGGTCTCACCCGCGGCGGGCGCCGGGCGCTCCTCGGGGATGGTCGCGGCGCACTGGCCGGCGTTGTACTCCGGGTGGGTGATGTCCATCAGGACCTCGCCCGGCTCGAAGCGGTAGGTGGTGAAGGTGCCGTCCTCGGCGGCCACCAGGCCGGTGAGGTCGAAGTTGGTGAACTGGACCGTGGCGCCGGCGACGCGGTTCTCGGTGCCCTGCTCGACGATGGTGCCGTGGATGCGACCCTCGAGCGGGAGCTCGGCGGGCACCTCGACGCGACGCTCGACCTCGCGGATGGTCGGCTCCGGGGCCGGCTCGTCCGTGGTGTCGTAGGCGTAGGCCATGCCGAGGTAGATGTTGTACGGCGAGTTGGGCGCCAGCTCGCGGACGAAGTTGCCGCGGCTCTTGCCGGTCAGGCCGATGTCGGCGGCCAGGAGGAAGCTGAGCCCCTCGACCGGCGGCAGGATGCGCGCGCCGAGGGTCAGGTCCATCGGGAAGCTGGCCACGCCCTGCTCGGCGAGGCAGCCGTCGTCGGTGCCGGCGTCGAACTCGTCGGGGCGGTAGAGGCAGTCGTAGCCCTGGCGGTTGACCGGGATGTTCCAGACCCACTCGACGAGGGGCTGCAGGTAGAAGTCCTCGGCGACCCGGATGGGCGCCTCGAAGCCGAGCCCGATGTTGAAGAAGTCGGTTCGGTTGATGCCCAGAGCGAAGCGCTCGACGTTGGTCAGCAGGTGCCGGGACTCCTCGCAGGTCGCCGGGTCGTCGCAGGGCGCCGGGTCGTCCAGGTTGGCCAGGCGGGCGGCCTCGACGTCCTCGATGAGGTTCGAGGAGTTGTCGAAGTAGTACTGCAGGTTCAAGCGCGCGATCAGGGGGATCGGCTTGGCGAGGCCACGGAGGTCGGCGGTCACGTTGCCGCGGATGCCGAAGCTGGTGCTCTTGAAGACCAGGCCGATGTCGCCGACCGTGTTCAGCAGGGCCAGGTCGAGGTCACCGCCGATGGTCAGGAAGGGGAGCACCCGGTAGAAGACCTTGATGCCGAGGTGGGTGTCGCCGAGCACCTGGAAGAGCTCGGGGTCCTCCGCGTCGTTGGCGTTCGCGTAGCTCTGCACCGAGGCGAAGAGCTCCACCATCTCGTGGACGGTCCAGCTCAGCGAGAGCGAGCCGCCGATGTGGTCGGCGTCGTCGTTCTCCTGGAGGAAGTCGCTGGTGAAGAAGAAGTCGGTGCCCAGCTGCACCCGGAAGGAGCCCACCGAGCCGGAGCCGGCGTCGACCACGTGGAGACCACCGGTCGGGCCGAGGTAGGTGTTCTGCGCGCGGAAGAGGCGGTCGCGGACGGCCTCGTCGTCCTGGGGCGCGGGCTCGTCCTCGGGCTCGGGGGCCACCTCGTCGTCGGCGAACTCGTCGTCGGTCGTCGTCGTCGTGGTGGTGGTCGTGGTCGT
>DCLA01000012.1:123697-125514 GCA_002320815.1 Myxococcales bacterium UBA1660 | reverse complement strand
AACCGACCTGAGCTCCGCGCTAGGTGGGCGCCAGGGCCTTGAGCTCGCTGAGCGCGGCGTGGCTCTCGGGGTTCGCCGCGAGAGCGTTGCCGTAGGCGTCCCGGGCCGCCGCGAGCTCGCCGGCGTCGCGGAGGGCCCGGGCGAGCCAGAGGTGCACCAGCTCCATCTTGGGGACCAGCTGGGCGGCGCGGCGTAGCTCGTCCAGGCCCTGGGCGTCGTCGCCCTCGGGAGCCCGGCGGCGCGCCTCGCCGAGGTGCGCCAGGAACTCGCCCTCCTCGGGAGCCAGCTCCACGGCGTGCGCGAAGGCCTCGAGGGCCATGGCGTCATCGCTCCGCGCGAAGGCCCGGCAGCCGCGACGGAAGAAGCGCTCGGCGCGCAGGATCCGGCTGACCCGCTCGTCGAGCTCCGCTTGGGACTCTTCGGCGGGCATCGGGTCGGGGGCGCCCGCCGCTCCGTCGATCCGCTCCTCCGACGACGGCGCGGGATAGCCGGGGACCGAGGGCTCGGTGACCTCGTCCCAGTCGTCGTCGGCCGGCAGCTGGGTCGTGACGTGCCGCGGCGGCGCCGGGGCGGCCGGGGGAGGCACGATGGAGGGCCGGTCGAAGTCGCCCCCGACCACCAGCGCCGCCCGGGGCAGCCGCGAGAGGACGTCGAAGGCCGCCGCCTGCAGGTCCGCCTCGTCGAGGTCTCCCTCGAGCTCGCTCCGGATCGCCCGCTCGATCTCGGCGGCGGCGCGGCTGGCGCCGTCGACGTCGCCGGGCTCGACCCGCAGCGCCATCGCGTACTGCCCATCGCGCAGGAGCATCGCCAGCCGGCGGACCTCGGAGCGGAGGTCGAAGAGGCCGGAGACGGCCGCGGGCACGGCGGTATCCGCCGGCTCGTCGTGATAGGTCAGCGCCCCCAGGCACTCGCCCGCGTGGAGCCAACGGGCCGCCGCGAGGGGCGTGGGCGCCGTACCCAGCAGGGCGCGGGTCGCGGTCCGACCGTCGATGCGGTCGAGGAAGTCCTTGCCGTCCCGCTCCATCGCGCGTCGTAGCCCGGGAACCCGGCCCTCCTGAGGGCGCGGGAACCGGTCGATCTGCGCGGCCACGGTGTCCATCACCAGCGGCGGCGGGATACGCAGGACGCCGCGCAACACCATCTCGGGCATCGACATCTCGAGGGTCACCGTGTCCGCCGGCGTGCTCATCAGCTCGGAGAAGCGGAAGCGCCCCGCCGGCCAGCGGAAGAGGTCGAAGAGCTTCTGCTCCTGTTCGAGCTCCAGGGCTTCGCGCAGCTCCTTGGGGTGGAGGGCGCCCATCGCGATGAGCACCGCACCCTGCTTACCGGCACCGGCGCGGACCTGGTCGAGGGACCGGTCCAGGGTCGCCCGGTCGATGCGACCGGTCTGCAGCAGCACTTGCCCCAGACACTCCTCGACCAGGTTCGACCGCACGTGGAGGGGGATCCCGTTCCGGAAGAACACGACCTTCTTCGGGTACTCGCCGGTGGTGGTCGCCCGACCATCGCTCTCGGCGGAGAGGAGCAGCGCTCCCGTCGAGCGCAGCTCGCCGAGCCGGGCCAGGGTCCGGGCGAACGAGGTCTCCGCCAGGTCTCCCTCGATGCGGGCTTCGTCGGCGAGCACCCGGGCTCGCTCCTCGACCTCCCGCCCTTCGCTGTCGTCGGCATCGGCGGCTTCGAGGGTCGCGCGGTTCGATGCGGTGACCAGCTCGCCCGGCTGGTCGTCGAGCCGCGGGTGCTCGTCCGTGTCCCGCTCGTCGACCGGGTTCCGTGCGGTGATCCTCTCGAGGGGCGCCTCCACGGTACCGGTCTCGATG
>DCLA01000012.1:106751-123326 GCA_002320815.1 Myxococcales bacterium UBA1660 | reverse complement strand
GGTCTCGATGGGGGCCTCCACGGTGCCGGTCTCGATGGGCGCTTCGGCCGACCGCCGCTCGGCCGCCGCCGCCGCGATCATCTCCTCGACGCTCAGCTCCTTGGTCACGTCGCCGGTGAGCGGCTGGGCCTCCAGGGGCCGCGCCAGGGTCGCCAAGGCGGTCCGCAGCCCGGCGACGGATCCCGAGGGGACCGAGCGCGCCCGCAGGGCCAGGGCCACCCGCCGCACCCGGTCGGGGTCCGCGTCCATGCCCACCAGCACCACCAGCGCGCGCTCACCGCCGGGCGCCCAGCGGATGGACTCCACGGTGGCGGCCCCGTCGCGGCCGGGGAGATCCAGCTCGACCACCACGGCATCGGCGGGGCTCTGGACGAAGGCGTCGATCGCGCGCTCCCCGGTCGGCGCGAGGCGGACCTCCAGGGCGTCCCCCCGCAACGCGCCGAGGACCTCCTGGGCCCACTCGCTCCGGGCGCTGACCACGATGACCGAGCTCATGGGGCCTCCTGCCAAGGCGCGGGCTGGGACACCGGCGCGACCAGGCTCTCGAAGGCGCGCCGGTTCGCCTCGGCGACCCGGTGCCAGTCCCGCTGGAGCACGGCCTCGGCGTCGACGCCGTCCCGGGCGCGGACGCCGAGCCGGCGGGTGATGGCCTCCCAGCGCGGACCCCCGAAGTGCAGCTGGCTGGCGCTGGGGTCGAGGAGCTGGAGGGCCTGTTCGACCCGACGGAAGAAGGTGTACCCCCGGCGCAGGGCGTCCAGGTGTTCGCGCGGTGCGACCTCGGCCCGGCGGAGCCCATCGAGGGCGTCCAGGGTGTGCCGTTCCCTCACCCCCGATTCCCGCTCATGCATTTGCAGCCATTGGGTCGCGAGCTCCACGTCGACGAGGCCGCCGAAACCGAGCTTCGGATGGTATCGACCGGCCCTCTCACCGGCAAGCTCGACCTGCATGCGCCCCCGGAGCTCCGCCAGGCGCTCGGGGTCGGCCGCGCCCTTGGCGTAGGCCAGCCGCTGGAGCAGCGGGTCCACGGCGGCGAGGTACTCCGGCCGGGACCCGGCGATGGCCCGGGCGCGCACCAGCGCCTGCCGCTCCCAGCCCTCGCTCTGGCTCTCGTGGTAGCGCTCGAGGGCCGCCTCCGAGACCACCAGGAGACCCTGGGTCCCGCTGGGGCGGAGGCGCGCGTCGATCTCGTAGCCCGGGCCCTCCGCCGAGAGCTGCGAGAGGAGCCGCATGGTCCGCTGGGCCGTGCGGGTGAAGACCTCGGCGTAGGTCCGGCCGCTCTCGGTCTCGCCGTCTCGGTCGTAGACGAAGAAGAGGTCCAGGTCGCTGGCGAAGCCCAGCTCCCGGCTGCCCAGCTTGCCCATCCCCACCACCGCCATCGCGGCCTCGGCCTCGCCGAAGCGGGCGCGCATCTCGCCGAGGGCGAAGCGGAAGGCGGCCTCGACCTGATGGTTCGCCAGCGCGCTCAGGCGCTCGTTGGCGGCGCGAGCGTCCAGCTCGTCGTCCACGTGGGCCAGGCCGATCCGCAGGACCTGTTCCCGCTGGAGGCGCCGGAGCGCGTCGACGAAGCGCTCGGCCTCGCCCCGGGGGAGGGCGGCGTGGGCCGCGGCGAGCTCGGCGTCGGTCGCCGGGCCGCTCTTCTGGATGAGCTCGCCGAGGACCTCCACGCGCAGGTTGAGGTCCTTGGCCAGCCCCGGGCTGGCGCCGAAGAGCGCCAGGAGCCGTCGCCGCAGCCGCGGCTCCTCGTCCAGCCAGCGCACGAAGGCCTCGCCGCCGCGACCGAAGAAGTCCCCGAGCGCGCCGAGGGCGGCGTCGGGGTCCGCCGCGTGGGCGACGTCTTCGAGGAGCGCGGGAGCCAGCTCGGGGTGGGCCCGGTGCCCGAGAGGCGCGAAGGGCGAGAAGCGCGGTCGGCGGAGGCGACCCAGGTGGGCGGCGGCGGCGTCGCCGTCGCGGACGTGGAGCCGGGTCCGGAGCTCCTCGGGGTCCAGGTCGTCGCCCTCCCGGACCCGGTCGGCGAGGGGTGTCCAGGCCACGTCCACCGAGGCCGGCTCCTCGACCAGGGAGTCGAAGAGGGTGTGGACGACGGCCCGCTCCCGGCCGAGGGTCCGCTCGAAGGCGGCGGCGTCGGCGAACCCGAGGGACCGGGCGAGCTCCTCGGCCTCCTCGCCCTGGGGGAGGTCGAAGGTCTGGTAGCCCTTCCGGAGATGGATCCGGTGCTCCACCCGCCGGAGCAAGGCCCAGGCGCGCTCGAGCGCCACGGCGTCGCCGTCGGAGACGAAGCCCAGGCCGGCCAGCCGCCGGATGGCCTCCACCGTTCCGTGGACCCGCAGCTCCGGGTGCACGCCGCCCCACACGAGCTGGAGCGCCTGCACGAAGAACTCCGCCTCCCGGATTCCCCCGCGGCCGAGCTTCACGTGCCGCTCGGGATCCGCCCGGAGCTCCGTGCGCGAGCGCTGCACCATCCCGTGCATGGCCGCCGCGACCGAGGGGTCCACCCGCTTCGGGAAGATGAAGGGGCGGAGGTGCCTCAAGAGCTCGTGGCCCAAGGGCCGGTCGCCGGCGATGGGCCGGGCCCGCAGCAGGGCGCCCCGCTCCCAGGTGCGACCGAAGCCTTCGTAGTAGCGCTCGGCGGCGACGAGGGAGTTGGTGAGGGCGCCCTGGCTCCCCTCGGGCCTGAGGCGCAGATCGACCCGGAAGACGAACCCGTCCTCGGTGACCTCGGCGAGGGCCCGCGCCGTCCGCTGGGCCAGCTTCGCGAAGTGCTGGTGCACGGTGGCGTCCAGCCCGTCGCCCACCGTGCCCTCGTCGGTCCCATGGAAGAAGCAGATGTCGATGTCGCTGCCGAGGTTGAGCTCGCGGCCGCCGAGCTTGCCCATCCCAAGCACGACGAAGGGGATCCGCCGACCCTCGCCGTCGAGGGCGACCCCCTGCTTCGCCTCGAGGCTGCGTCGGCAGGCGCCGAGGGCGGCGTCGACGGCGGCGTCGGCGAGGGACGCGAGCTCCCGGGCGGTGTCGTCGACGTCCGCGTGGCCCCGGAACTCCCGGATCGCGATCCGCAGCATCTCCTCGTGTCGGAGCTGCCGGAGCGCCCGATAGAGCCGATCCCCATCCTCGAGCTCGGCCGTCGCCGCCTGGAAGAGCCGCCCCACGTCCCGGGGCCCGTCGGCGGGTCGGGAGTTCAGGACCGCCTCGCCGAGGGCCGGCGATCCCAGCAGGAGCGGCAGGAGGGCCGGGGCGTGCTCCCCGAGATCGGCCGCCAGCGCGCGCACCCGCTTGGGCGCGTCCGGGCAGCGATCGGTGAGCTGGACCACCGCCGCCTCTCGTTTCGCCTCGACGCTCACGGGCCGGGAGACTGCCAGAAGTCGGTGGCGCCGCCGACCCCCCTCGGGTAGGGAAGGGGTGGGTCGACCTCGGGAGTCGACCCGCCGGGGTCCTCGCGACCTCCACCGCCGCTTCCGGCGCACCCCTCAGGGTTTGACCCGGGTGGCGCGTTGGAGTAGTACACCGCGGCTTCGGGGCAGGGGTGTCCTTTTGTCCCGAGAATTTCGGTGATTTACGTGTTTCTGGCGACGACCATGGTGACGATCCTGTCCCTCCTTCAACCTGCGGCTTCCGCGACCGGCGGTGGTGGCGGTGGGGGTGCGGGTCCCGCAGGTCCGGCCGGCTGTGCCGGTGGGACCTCTCAGTTCGGGCTCATCGCCGTCATGTTCCTGGTGATGTACTTCCTGCTGATTCGTCCGCAGCAGAAGCGCCAGCGCGAGCACGACGCCATGCTCAAGGCCCTCGAAAAGGGCACCATCGTCCGCACCAACGGGGGCATCCGCGGTGAGATCGTCGAGATCGACGACCACGAGGTGACCCTGAAGATCGCGGACAAGACCAAGATCAACGTTCTCCGCTCCCACATCGCTGGTCCCATCGGGACGCCGGCCGGCGACGAGGGGGAGAGCAAGTAGCGAACATTCCGCCCCTTCGTGCGTTGGGGCTCAGTCTTTCCCGGCGCCAACCCCTCTAGGCCACCCTCCGATGGATCGTTCCTGGTATCTTCGTTTCACGGTCGTCATCCTCGCCATCGCGACCGCCTGGTTCGCGCTCTGGCCGAGCCTCGACGGCCTCGCCGCCGACGGTGAGGACATCGCCATGCCCGCTCCCCAGTGGGTCCGCGACGTCTTCCCCGGACGCATCAACCCCGGTCTCGACATCAAGGGCGGCCTCCGCCTGATGTACGAGGTCGAGGTCGACGAGTACATCCGCGACCGCCGCGACCGCTACTCCGAGCAGATGGTTCGTCAGCTCGGCGTGCTCCTCGGCATCCTGGACGACGACGAGGTCGACTCCGCGAGCCGCGAGAAGCTGGCCGAGGTGCAGGAGCGGGTCACCGTCCAGCGCGTCGGCGGCCGCGGCATCCGGGTCACCTTCGCCGACCAGGCGGACCGGGATCGCTTCGACAACCAGTGGATCAGCGACCACTTCAACGACCTCCGGCGCAGCTCCGCCGACGGGCTCGTGGTCGACCTGACCATGCGCGAGGACCGGCTCGAAGAGCTGCGGAAGACCGCCGTCGAGCAGGCCGTCCGCACCGTCAGCGACCGTATCGACACCTACGGCCTGCGGGAGGCGACCGTCATCGGTCGCGAGACCGAGGGTGACCTCATCGTCGAGGTCCCCGGCGCCGACGAGGCCTCCTTCGACACCATCCGCGAGCTCATCGCGCGCACCGCGCGCCTCGAGTTCAAGGTGCTCGACGACGAAGCCACCTACGTCGCGCAGCTCCCCGCCGAGGAGATCGAGGCCGCCGGCCTCGAGCGCCGCAGCGAGGTCGCTCCCGCTGGCGAAGCCCGCCCCCAGGTGTCCACCAGCTACCTGGTCGCCACCGGCGAGCCCTGCGACGAGGCCGACGAGGCGTGCGTCGACCCCCGCGAGCGCCTGCAGGCCTTCATCGAGTCCATCGAGGTCCCCGACGACCACCAGCTCATCGTGAGCCGGCTGGCTCGCTCCGAGGACGACCAGGTCGAGGAGCGCACCCGGGACGAGGAGTCCTGGCGCACCTACTACGTCTTCCGCTCCACCGACGTGAGCGGTGAGGACGTCGCGGACGCCGCGGTCACCTACGACCAGAACGAGGGCAACCGCCCCGTGGTCTCGATCACGTTCAACAGCGCCGGCGCCACCAAGTTCGAGGAGATGACCGGTCGCAACGTGAAGCGCCGCATGGCCATCGTCCTCGACGATCGCGCCGAGTCGGCCCCGGTCATCCAGACCCGCATCGGCGGTGGCCGCGCGCAGATCACGCTCGGCTCGATGCTCGACTACAACAAGCTCCTCGACGAGGCGAACCAGCTCGTGGTCGTCCTCCGGGCCGGCGCCCTCCCGGCGCCGCTCTCGCCCGCGAACGAGCAGCTCATCGGTCCGACCCTCGGTCGTGACTCGGTGGCCAAGGGCGCGACCGGCGCCCTCGTCGGCGTCGGCCTCGTCATCCTCTTCATGCTCATCTACTACCAGGTCGCCGGCCTGGTCGCGGATGTCATGGTCGTGCTCAACCTGCTCTTCCTGCTTTCCATCATGGCGGCCTTCGAGGCCACCCTGACCTTGCCCGGTGTGGCGGCCATCGCCCTGACCATCGGTATGGCGGTCGATGCGAACGTGCTGATCACGGAACGCATCCGGGAGGAGCTGAGGCAGGGCAAGTCGACCCGCTCGGCGGTCGACCAGGGCTTCAAGCGAGCGTTCTGGTCGGTCTTCGACAGCCAGGTCACCACCTTCATCGCTGGCGTCGTGCTCTTCCAGTACGGCACCGGTCCCATCAAGGGCTTCGCCGTGATGCTGATGATCGGCATCGTCACCTCGCTCTTCACCGGCATCTTCTGCTCGAAGGTCTTCTTCGACTGGATCGTCCGCGGCCTCAAGGTCGAGCGGCTCCGGGTCGGCTGAGGGATATCCCAATGGAAATCGTCAACCCCAACGTCACCATCGATTTCATGCGCCACCGCAAGCCGGTGGTGCTGCTCTCCCTCGCGCTCGTCGTCGCGTCGATCGTCTCCCTCTTCTTCCCGGGACCGAACTACGGCATCGACTTCGCGGGCGGTACCGAGGTCCAGCTCCGCTTCGGCGGGGACATCACCTCGGCCAAGGTCCGGGAGACCCTGCAGAGCATCGGGCACGACGGCGCCGACGTGGTCGCCGTCGAGGACTCGCCCAACGAGTACATCATCCGGGTCCGCGAGGTCTCCTCGCTCTCGGAAGAGAAGATCGCCAGCATCGAGGCGAACCTGACCCGCACCCTCGGCGAGGATCTGGTCCGTGAGGTCCGGGTCTCGCCCGGCGGGGACAAGGTCACCCTTCGCCTGGCGCAGGACGTGGAACACCAGCAGATCGTCGACGTCCTCGAGGGCGAGGGCGCTCGGGTCCGGGGTGAGATCACCTCTCTGCCCGGGACCGATGACGTCCGCCTCGAGGTCCAGCTCCGCGGCGTCGCCGACGAGCTGGTCGCCGGTCTCCAGGAGGAGCTCGGCGAGCTCGGCCCCGAGGCGCCGCTCCGCGCGGAGTGGGTCGGCCCGAAGGCCGGTGAGCAGCTCCGGGACGCGGCCATCCAGTCGCTCCTCTACGCCATCGCCTTCATCATGGTCTACGTCGCGTTCCGCTTCGACCTGCGCTTCGCGCCGGGCGGCGTCCTCGCGATGTTCCACGACGTGGTCATCACCCTCGGCATCTACGTGCTGGTGCAGAAGGAGGTGAACCTGACCACGGTCGCCGCCTTGCTCACGGTTCTCGGCTACTCGATCAACGACACCATCGTCGTCTACGACCGGATCCGCGAGAACATGAGCCGCTACCGCGACGCCTCGCTCCGGGAGATCATCAACCGCTCCACGAGCCAGATGCTCTCGCGGACCATCGTGACCTCGGGCACCACGCTGCTCTCGGTCGTCGCATTCTTCATCTGGGGCACCCCGGTCATCCGCGACATCAGCTTCGCGCTCTTCTGCGGCATCCTCATCGGTACCTACTCGTCGATCTACATCGCCGCGCCGGTCACCGAGTGGATGGACAACAAGTTCTTCAGCGAAGAGGCCCAGAAGCGCCGAGCGGCGAAGCGCCGCGCCGCCAGCGCCTGAAGCGAAGCCGCTTCGCTCAATCGTCCCGGAGACCCATCAGGGTCCCCGGGACGTTTGCGTTGGGGTCGGCCAGCTCCACGGGTCGCTCGAGCGCCGTCGGCGTGGCAGGGATCGTGGAGACCGGTCGCGGGGGGCGGCTCGAGGGACGCTCGTGCGCCAGGCGGAGCAGGGGGGCCAGCGCCCGGCGAAAGGCGCGGGCGTCCTGATAGCGATCCTTCCGGTGCAGGGCCATCGCCTTGGTCACGAGGGCGACCACGGCGGGCGAGACACTCGGCCGGAAATCCGCGACCGAGGGCGCGCTCCCCGCGAGCACGTCGTAGAAGACCTGGACGATGTTGGTGCGGACGACGTAGGCGTCCTGCCCGGCGAGCATCGCGAAGGCCAGGAGCCCCACCGAGTAGAGGTCGCTCCGGGGGTCGGGGCCTTCGCCCAGGATCACCTCGGGCGGGATGTAGGGCGGGGTCCCGCGGATGTCGTACTCGTCCGACTGCGCGGCCCACCGGCGGCTGAGACCGAAGTCGATGAGCTTCACCAGGCCACCCCGGGTGAGGAAGACGTTGGCGGGCTGGATGTCGCCGTGCAGCACGTCGCCGGCGTGGAGCGCCACGAGGGCCTCCAGGACTCGGTCGACGATGGAGAGGGCCCGGGCGCTCCCCATCGGGCCGCGGGCGGCGAGCCGCTCGGATACCGTCTGGCCCACGAGGAGCTCCATGACCAGGTAGGGCGTCGCGTCGTCGAAGCCGGCGTCGTAGACCTCGACGATCCCGGGGTGGCTCACCCGCGCGGTGCGGGCGGCCTCCTTGAGGAACATCGCCCGCGCCTTATCGCCCATCTCGGTGGGCGGCATGACCTTCACGGCGACCCGGCGGTCCGTGCGCTCGTCGTGGGCGCCATAGACGTCCCCGAAGCCTCCGCGGCCGACGCGCACGCCGAGTCGATAGCGCCCCGCCACGACGCGCGGCGCCGGGATGCCCCGACGCGACCCGCCTCCCCCAGACTCGTGATCCCCCATGAAGCAATCGTAACGGATCATTGCCGTGCTTGTGTATTCCCGCAATGGGGCGGCATGGTCGGCTGGAGGGCACGCAGCCGACCTGGTAGGCTCGGCGAGTGACCCTACATGACGTGACCCCACAGTACCGGGTGAAGCCGGTCGACCTCGCCGCCGCCAACGAGCTCGCGGCCAAGGTCGGAGTGGGCGCGGCCACGGCTCAGGTCCTGGTGCAGCGGGGCCTCGGTCCCGGCGACGCGGGGGGCTTCCTCGAGCCCAAGCTGGCCGACCTCAGCGATCCGGAGCCCATGGCGGATCGGAGCGCCGCGGCGGAGCGGCTGGCCCACGCGTGTCGGCGCGGCGAGCGGGTGGCGATCTTCGGCGACTACGACGTCGACGGGACGACCAGCGCCGCCATCCTCGCCGACGCCCTGGAGAAGCTCGGCGCGCAGGTCCAGGCTCACGCCGCCAACCGTTTCGAGGGTGGCTATGGCTTCTCGGACCCGGCGCTGGAGCGGATCCTGGCGGGAAACCCGCAGCTCATCATCACCTGCGACTGCGGTTCGGCGGACCACCCGCGCATCGCCCGGGCGCGGGAGCGGGGCATCGACGTGATCGTCGTCGACCATCACCTGGTCCCCGACGAGCCCCTGCCGGCCAACGCCTTCCTCAACCCCCACCGACCCGACTGCGCCTTCGCCTACGCGGGGCTCTGCAGTGCCGGACTGGCCCTCAGCCTGGTCGCGGGCCTGCGGATGGCCCTGGGCGCGCGGCTCGACGTCCGGCAATACCTCGACCTGGTCGCGCTCGGGACGGTGGCCGACGTGGCTCCCCTCGACGGAGACAACCGGGCCCTCGTCCGCGCCGGTCTCCGGGTCCTCGCCGCGCCGCGCCTTCGTCCCGGCGTCCAAGCCCTGCGCGACCGGGCCGGCCTTCGGGCTCGGCAGCCCATCGGGGCTGGCGAGATCGCGTTCCGACTGGCCCCCCGCCTCAACGCGCCCGGGCGCCTCGGCGACGCCGCGCTGACCCTGGCGCTGCTGCGGGCTCGCGATCCGGACGAAGCGCGGCGCCTCGCCCAGCGGGTCGAAGAGGTCAACGACGAGCGCAAGGCGGTCGAACGGGCGATGACCGAGGAGGCCATCGCCCAGGTCGAGGCCCTCTGGGGTCGCTCGCCCGAACACGGGATCGTGGTCGCCTCGGAGCGCTTCCATCGCGGCGTCGTGGGCATCACCGCCGCGCGTCTCGTCGATCGCTTCGGCGTCCCTGCGGTCGTCGTCGCCCTCGATGGTTCGAGCGGCCACGGCAGCGGCCGGACGCCGTCGGCCATCGATCTGCACGCCGCGCTCAGCCAGTGCTCCACTCTCTTCGATCGCTTCGGTGGCCACCGGGCGGCGGCTGGCGTCACCTTGCCGGCGGCGCGGATGGCCGAGTTCCGTGAGGCCTTCGCCGCGGTGACGCCCATCAGCGGCGGCCCCGACACCACCCTGGAGGTCGACGTGGAGCTCGGTGATCGCTTCCCCATGCCCACCGCCCGCGACCTCGCGCGCCTGGAGCCGATGGGGCACGGGAACCGTGCCCCGGTCTTCGCGCTCCCCGGGGCCCGGGTGGAGGACGTGCGGGTCGTCGGCGACGGCCAGCACCTGAAGCTCCGACTTCGCCATGGCGACGCCGTGGTGGGCGCCTTCGGAGCCAACCTCGCGCACCACGTGGATTCCATCGGCGACGAGGTCACGGCCGTGGGGACCCTCAAGCCCGACCTGTGGCGAGGAGGCGGCGCGCTGGAGATCGGCCTGCGCGCGCTCGGCCCCTGCTGAGCCGCCGCCCCTGTGAACTGCCGCCCCTGCTGAGCCGCCGCCCCTGCTGAGCCGCCGCCCCTGTGAACCGCAGCCCGCTGGTGGCGACCGCTCAGCGTCTCAGCGGCCGGTCCACTGGGGCTCGCGCTTCTGGAAGAACGCGGCGAGCCCCTCCCGGGCGTCCTCGGTCCGGAGCAGGGCGTAGAGCTGGTCCCGGAGGTAGGGGAGGGCCTCGGCCATCGCCTGCTCCCGCTGCTGATGGAAGGCGTGGAGGCCCATGCGCATCGCCGTCGGCGACTGGGCCGCGAGGCGACCGGCGAGCTCGGCCACCGCGGCGTCCAGGTCGGCGTCGGGCACCACGTGGGACAGGAGCCCGACCCGCTTGGCGTCGGCGGCGGTGAGCTTCTCGCCGAGGAGCATCATCTCCATCAGCTCGCGCCGGGGGACGACCTGCTGGAGCACGGTCATGATCATCATCGGGAAGAGACCGCGTTTGATCTCCGGGGTCCCCAGGATCGCGCTCTCGCAGGCCACCGCGAAGTCGCAGCTGGCCACCATCCCGAGCCCGCCGCCCATGGCGTAGCCCGGCACCCGGGCCACGGTGGGCTTGTCGAGCTGGGTGAAGCGCATCAGCAGATCGACGTAGTCGCCCTTGGGGGCGAGCTCGCTCTTGGTGCCCATCTGCTTCAGGTCGCCGCCTGCGCTGAATGCCTTGCCGGCGCCGGTGAGCACGATGGCGCGGACCTCGTCCGAGGCCTTGGCGTCGTCCAGGGCGTAGAGGAGCTCGTTCACCATCGCCGGTCCCAGCGGGTTCTTCCGCTCCGGCAGGTTCAGGGTCAGGGTCGCCACCCCGTCGGCCACGGTGGCGGTGATGGTCTCGTAGGGCCGGGTCTCCATCGCTCAGGCCTGGGTCGGGGCGGGCGCGTGACCCACGTCGATGGCCGCCTGGCGACCGGCCTCGTAGTGGCCGAGACCGAGCATCTCCCGGGCCTCCTCGACCGTGGCCGGCTCCCGGCCGGTGAGCCGCGCGAGCTGCGCCGCGTGCTCCACCATCTCGCCGTTGGACTGGGCCATCTCCCCGCTCGGCAGGTAGAGGTGGTCTTCCAGGCCGGTACGGATGTTCCCGCCGAGCACCAGGGCCGAGGCGAGCATCTTCCAGTGGCAGTGGCTGATGCCGATGACCTCCCAGCAGTGCTGGCCGTCCTTCACCACGTCGGCGGCGATCTTCGACTGGAGCTGGAGCGACTCCACCGTGGGCGGGATCCCGCCGAGCACGTTCACGATGAAGCTGTACTGCACCGGCTTCTTCAGCACGCCCATGTCCAGCAGGGGCCAGGAGCCGTGGGTGTGGCCGCTGTCGAAGCACTCCAGCTCGGGTTTCACGCCGGCACGGTTCATGGCCTCCAGGAGCTCGACGATCTTCCCGTATTTGTTGGGGAAGACCATGTCGAAGACGAACTTCTGCTGCCGCCGCGAGTACTTGGAGTAGTTCATCGTGCCCATGTTCAGGGCAGCGATCTCCGGGCGGCTCTCCTCGATGTAGCGGACGATCTCGCTGACGTCGTCGCCGATGATGCCCGTCGAGAAGTTGAGGATGATCGGGCAGCGCTCCCGGACCTCGCGCTTGATGGCGGCGAAGGTCTCCGGAGCGAACGTCGGGCTCCCGTCGTCGTTCCGGGCGTGGATGTGCACCACCGAGGCGCCCGCGTCGTAGGCGCGCTTGCACTCCTCGGCGATCTCCTTCGGGGTGTAGGGGATCCCGGCGCACTGCTTGCGGTTGGCCAGCACGCCGGTGACGGCGCAGGTCAGGACGACCTTGTCGGGATGGGACTGGGTGCTCATGGGGCGTCTCCTTCCGCCACCTGCTCGAGGTGGCGCTCCGTCTTCTTCACTTCTTCTTCGACTCGATCGCTCAGCCGCCGCAGGATGCGGCGCAGGTCCCGTCGGTCCTTCGGGTCCAGGGCCCGTAGCGCGGCGCCGAAGACCTCCATGCTCTCCACGGGGATCTGCCGGGAGAGCGCCCGACCTCGCGGGGTGAGCCGGATGCGCACCACGCGACGGTCGTTCTCGTCCCGCTGTCGCTCGACCAGCCCATCGCGCTCCATCCGGTCGGCGATGCCGGTGACGGTGGAGTTCCTCGCGCTCATCCGGGCCGAGAGGTCGGACAGGCTCATGCCCCCCATCGCGTCGAGGAGCTTCAGCGCGGTCACTTGCGGCCCGGTGAGCCCGAAGGCGCGGGCGAGCTCCTTCGTGAGCCGGCGAGACTCGGTGTACAGGTAGATCACCGCCTCGACGATCCGGGCGTCGTCTTCGTCGTCGGCGTCGGGCCGGGGAACCTCGGGAGCGTCGGGCATTTCGCAGGGAGAAGTTTCGTATGCGAAATATCCCGCGGCCGGTTCTGCGTCAACGCAAATGAATGGTCCCCTTGTCATCGGGCAACGTAGCCCGATAGACGCCACCCACGCCCAAACCAGGGGAAGCGTGCTCACGCCGCCCGAAACGACGTCCGTGACCACGGATTTCGGGGAACGCTCTTCTTGTGGGGCGCCCGGCCCTCGGATATAGCCAAGCCAGCGACCGCGGAGTCGCACCTACGGAGGGGTTCCTTGCCTAAGCACATCAGCCGATTCGGATTCATGCTCGTCGCCACGCTCGCCTTTGCGAGCGCCACCGCGCCGAACCATGCCTCCGCCCAGACGACCGATCCCGTTCCGATGGGCGAGCAGGTCGACGCATCCCCCAAGGGGCTGATCGGACTGGGCATCATCGGCGCCGAGCTCGGCCTCACCATCCCGGCCCTGGCCGGTCTCCACGAGACCTGGTCGCTCATCACCTTCCCCGCCGTCGGCTTCGCCGGTGGCGCGGTCGCCGGTCACTTTCTGATCGACAACAACAACAACGAGAAGGCCGCGGTCGCGGTCTTGCTCACCAGCCTCGCGCTGGTGATCCCGAGCATCGTCATCACCGTCGCCGCGTCGGCCTACGATCCGGTCGACGACTTCGAGGACCGTACCGACACCGAGCTCCCCGACGACGCGGACGAAGAGCCGGAGACCGTCGAGGACGCCCTCGACGAGCAGGCTCGGACCGAGGCTCGGCAGCTCGCCGATTCCGGCACCGGCATGGTCCGCGTCCACGAGGGCGGCGTCTCGCTGACCGTCCCCGGCCTGACCGTCGGAGCCGTCTACACCCCGGAGGAGCTGGCCCGCTACGGCGGCACCCAGGTCACCGAGGTCCAGCTCTCGCTGGTCAGCGGCTCCTTCTGACGGCGCTCTGACCTCCCGGCCGCGGAAGCGACCGCCGAGACGAGGCGTGCACCGAGCGGTGCGCGCCTCGTTCGCGTTTCAGGGGACGCAGAGCAAGCGGCGCAGGTCGAGCAAGCGGCGCAGGTCAGGGGGCACAGGTGACGGCGAGCCCGAGGGCACCACCCCGGTTGGACGGCGCGAACACGGCCAGGCTGCCACCGGCGCTCCAGGCGACCTGCACGGCGGCCATATCGACCGGCGGAGCGAGGGGCGGGCCGTACTCCGGAAGCTCGGCGAGCTCGGCGCTCCGCAGCCAGATCGACGGAGCGCCCGCGGTCAGGGGGGCGACCAAGACCAGGCCGCGGCCGCCCTCGTGGAGCTCGGCGGCACTCGCGACCGCACCCCGGGGCCCGTCGACGGGCGCGCCGAGCGGAGCGCCGCTCGCGTCGTAGCGCTGGAACGCGAGCAGACCCCCGTCGTCGACGAAGCCCACGACCAGGGAGCCGTCGGGTAGGGCGACGAGCGGGCGTCGGGCCAAGGGGCCGGGCAGCATCGCCGGGGTCCGCAGCCCGTCGGCTTCGATCCACAGCGAGCCGTCGAAGACGTGGGCGAAGCCTTCGCCGAGGGCGGCCACGTCGAGCGGGGGCTCTTCTCCGGGGATCGTGCGGATGAACTCCTGGAAGAGCGGCTCGCCGTCGGGATCGTCCAGGATGATCCGGAGGGTCTCGCTGGGATCCGAGAACGACTGGAGGTCCAGAGCCAGGTACCACCCGCCCGGCCGCGGAGCGACGTCCATGGCGAGCGCTTGACCCTCGAGCTCCAGGAAGTCGGGCCCGGCCGTGACCTGGAAGGGGCTCCCGGCCGCCAACCGTACCCAGCGAACGGCCCCGATGTCGGTCCGGGCGAGCAAGAGCACCTCGTCGCCATTGGCCAGCGCCCGGAGCTCCGTGAAGCGGCCACCCCGGTCCAAGCGGAAGACCTCGGCCGGGACCCCGAGGGAGCCGTCCAGGCCGACGGCGCGCGCGAAGACCGCGCTGCTCGTGGCTTCGAAGTGGAGGAAGCGCACCACGCCCGGCCCGTCCAGGGCGGCGATCGCCGTCACGGAGCTGGTGATTCCGGTGGCGTAGAAGGTCGAGCCCCCCGCTGCCCCCTCATCGATGGTGCCATCGCAGTCGTCGTCGCGGTCGTTGCAGAGCTCGCGGCTGCCGGGGCCGACCGTGGCGTCGGTGTCGTCGCAGTCGAGGCCGCAGCCCAGCGCCTCCGGGCCCGAACCGTCCCCGTCGCGATCGAGGAGGTCACCCACCGGTTCACAGCTCCCGGCGAGGCAGCGGACGTCGGAGCACATCCGCGGCGCGCAATCGGCGTCGACCAGACATCCCTCGAAGGTGCCCTCGGGGAGGGGCTCGGCGGTGTCGCCCGCTTCACCGCAGCCGCGAAACTCCCCCGGACCGAGCGCCAGGAGCGCCAGCAGGATCCCGTACCGTGTCCCCATCGACGGCATCCTACACCAGCCAGCTCGGGGTGCCCGTTCGCTCGCCTCGCCAGGATCGTCCAAACTCGGGGCGATGGTCTTCGCTGCCGCCCGCCGCCTCCTGGCCGAACACGCGCCGCGCGCCGGGAGCCACGTGTTGGCGGCGTGTAGCGGCGGCGCCGACAGCGTCGCGCTGGTGCTCTTCCTGGACCGCATGGCGCGCCGGGGAGGGTTCTCGCTGGGGATCGCCAGCGTGGATCATGGGCTCCGCCCGGAAGCGGCGGCCGAGGTCCAGGGCGTCGCCGCGTTGGCGGCCGAGCTCGAGCGCCCCTTCCACGGTCTGGCCGTCGACCTCGGCTCGGGCTCGGGGCTCCAGGCGCGGGCTCGAGCGGCGCGCTACCGGGCCCTCGAGGAGCTCGCGGTTCAGGTGGGGGCCACGCACCTGGCCCTGGGTCATACGGCCGACGACCAAGCGGAGACGGTGCTCGCCCGGCTCCTCCGGGGCGCGGGGGTCCGGGGTCTGGCGGCGATGGAGGCGTCGCGGACGGAGCGCGGGCTGGTCTGGCTCCGGCCGCTCCTCACCACCCGGCGGGCCGAACTCCGGCGCCACCTCCGGGACCGGGCGATCCCCTGGGTCGAGGATCCTTCCAACGAGGACCCGACCTACGAGCGCGTCCGGCTCCGCCGCTGGCTCGACCGAGCGCAGGACGAAGACCCGAACCTGGTGATCCATCTCACCGACCTCGCCCGAGACGCGGCGGGTCATCGCGCGCTGGTCGAGGCCGAGGTCGACCGCCGAGATCTGGTCGATGCCCCGGCGCGATCGCTGGCCGGGGCTCCCGAGGTGTTGCGCCGCGCGGCCCTCCGGCGCTGGAGCGAAGAGGTCACGGGGCGGCCGGTCGGGCGCGCCCACCTCGAGGCGCTGGAGCGATTGGTCCTCGCCCGCACCGGGGAAGTCCTGCTCCCGGGGGGACTCGCCGTGACCCTGAGCGAAGACGATCGGCTGGTGGTCGGCCGCGGTCCCGCGCGGACCCGCTCGGGTCCCCGTCGCGAGCCGGGGCCGTCCCGGTAACGGTCTGGCCACCCCGCGACCAATCCTCTGACGGACCACCTCGGCGAAAATGGCCGAATTGGCGAGCGGGCTTCGGCTCCCCGTGGGTTGCGCTGCCGGTCCCCGAGACCCACAATCGACGAGTCTGCATCTTTCGCGCCGGACCCTCCCGGCGAACGCGCCCCGACGGGGCCCAACGAGGTCGAGTTGAAACAAAGTCACAAGACGCTGCTGCTCTGGGTGCTCCTGATCCTGATGTTCGTGGCGATCTGGAACCTCGTGCAGTCGGAGGAGACCCCCCGCAGCACCGCCTGGAGCGATTTCACGACCGCCATCGAGCAGGGCAAGGTCGAGCGCGTCCAGGTCGCGCCCCAGGAGAACTCGTCCCAGTTCACCTACTGGCTCGAGCCGAGCGGTGACCGGGGCCCGGAGCAGCGGGTGACCGTCGGCCGCTCGAGCGACCGCATCGAGGAGCTGCTCGCGCAGCACGACGTGAAGGTCGAGTACAAGGCGGACGACCAGAACGGCATCTGGGCCAACGTGCTCGTCAGCTGGCTCCCGATGATCTTCCTGGTGGTCATCTTCTTCTTCTTCATGCGCCAGCTCCAGGCGTCCGGCGGCAAGGCGATGAGCTTCGGCAAGTCGCGGGCCCGGCTCCTGAACGAGTCGCAGAACAAGGTGACCTTCGCGGACGTGGCCGGCATCGACGAGGCCAAGGACGACTGCGAGGAGATCATCGCCTTCCTCAAGGACCCGAAGAAGTTCCAGCGCCTCGGCGGCCGCATCCCCAAGGGCGTGCTCCTGATGGGCGCCCCGGGTACCGGTAAGACGCTCCTGGCCAAGGCCATCGCCGGCGAGGCCGGGGTGCCCTTCTTCTCGATCAGCGGTTCGGACTTCGTCGAGATGTTCGTC
>DCLA01000012.1:40315-106428 GCA_002320815.1 Myxococcales bacterium UBA1660 | reverse complement strand
GTTCGTCGGCGTCGGCGCCAGCCGGGTCCGTGACCTCTTCGAGCAGGGCAAGAAGCACGCGCCCTGCATCATCTTCATCGACGAGATCGACGCCGTCGGTCGGCACCGCGGCTCCGGCATGGGCGGCGGTCACGACGAGCGCGAGCAGACCCTGAACCAGCTCCTCGTGGAGATGGACGGCTTCGAGTCCACCGACGGCGTGATCATCATCGCGGCCACCAACCGACCCGACGTCCTCGACCCCGCCATCCTGCGCCCCGGTCGCTTCGACCGCCGCATCGTGGTGCCCCGCCCGGACCTCAACGGCCGCGCGGGGATCCTGCAGGTGCACACCCGCAAGGTCCCCCTGGCCGGCGACGTCGACCTGGAGATCATCGCGCGTGGCACCCCGGGCTTCTCCGGCGCGGACCTCGAGAACCTCGTGAACGAGGCCGCGCTCCTGGCCGCTCGCCAGGACAAGGACTTCGTCTCGATGAGCGACTTCGAGATGGCCAAGGACAAGGTCCTCATGGGCTCCGAGCGTCGCTCGATGGTCATCAGCGACCGCGAGAAGCGCACCACCGCCTACCACGAGGCCGGTCACGCGCTGGTGGGCACCCTGGTGCCCAACCACGACCCCATCCACAAGGTCACCATCATCCCGCGCGGTCCCGCCCTCGGCGTGACCATGTCGCTCCCCGAAGAGGACCGCCTCAGCGTCTCTCGCGCGTGGCTCCTCGACCAGATCGCCATGATGCTCAGCGGCCGCATCGCCGAGGAGGTGATCTTCGGTCAGCTCACCACGGGCGCGTCGGACGACTTCAAGAAGGCGACCCAGCGCGCGCGCTCCATGGTCACCGAGTGGGGCATGAGCGAGAAGATGGGCCCGCTGGCCTACGTCGAGAAGGAAGAGAGCGGCTTCCTCGGCGCGACCTACCACAAGGAGTACTCCGAGGAGGTCGCCAAGGAGATCGACGACGAGGTGCGCCGGATCATCACCGAGCAGTACACCCGCGCCCGCAAGCTCATCGAAGAGAACAAGGAGAAGCTCGAGGCGATCGCCAACGCGCTCCTCGAGCGCGAGACCATCGGCCGTCCGGAGATCGAGGCGATCATCGGTGGTCGTCCGCTGCCTCCGCCCGAGCGTGTGGTCATCCCGAGCTACGCGGACAAGCGCCGCGACGCCCAGGAGAAGCGCAAGGGCTCCATCTTCCAGCCCCGACCCCGGGAGGTTCCGAGCGCGGGCTGACCCGCCTTCGGCCGCCGGATACAGGAGGGGGAGATGGAGGGGAGCGCGATGCGCTCCAAGAGCGAGGAGAGCGACGCCGGTCGGGCTGCGGGCCCGGTCGGCGTCCCTGCGTCCGTCGCGCGGATCTGGGGCGTCCTGAACGTGACCCCCGACTCCTTCAGCGACGGGGGCCGCTTCGACTCGCTGCACCGGGCGCTCGACCAAGCTCGGCGGATGCTCGCGCTGGGGGCCGACGTCATCGACGTGGGCGGCGAGTCCTCGCGGCCCCAGGGCAAGGACTACGGCGAAGGGCACACCGCGGTGTCCCCCGCCGAAGAGATCCGCCGGGTGGTGCCGGTGATCGAGGCGCTGGCCGCGGAGGGCGTCGAGGTCTCGGTCGACACGGTGAAGGCCGACGTCGCCGAAGCGGCCTGCGCCGCCGGCGCCCGCTGGATCAACGACGTCTCCATGGGCGCCGACGAGGCGCTCCTACGGGTCGCGGCAGCTAGAAAAGTGCCGCTCGTGCTGATGCACAATCGCGGAAAAGGTGAGACTGGGGCCGCAAACACGTACTACGACGACGTGGTCTCCGATGTCGTCCGCGAGCTCGGCGAAGCGCTCCAACGAGCGCGATCCGTCGGCGTGCGCGACGACCAGCTCTGGATCGACCCCGGGCTCGGGTTCGCCAAGACCGCGGCGCAGTCGATGGAGCTCCTGGCGCGGACCGCCGAGCTCCGCGCCCGACTCGGGCTTCCCATCTTGGTGGGCCCGTCGCGGAAGTCCTTCATCGCCCGGACGGCCCCGGACGCCGACGGGTCCTTGCCCGAGCCGGCTCGCCGCGAGGCGGGGACCGCGGCGGCATGCACCCTGGCGGTGCTCGCCGGCGCCGACGCGCTGCGCGTCCATGACGTCCACGGGGGGCGGCAGGCGGCCCTGTTGGCCCACGCGGCCCGCCAGTACCCGGAGGCCCGATGGACCTCCTGATGTCGCTCCTGGGTGACGGCTACGACGCCGTCGCGGGGTTCTTCGGCCGCGGCGGCTGGGAGGTGGTCCGCGACTGCGTGGACATCGGCCTGGTCGCCATCCTGATCTACTGGGGCCTGGTGATCCTCAAGGGGACCCGGGCCATGCAGATGGCCTTCGGCCTGGTGCTGGTCTTCGTGGGCTACCTGGTCGCCCGCCGGCTCGGCTTCTTCACCATCTGGAGCATCCTGGAGTCCCTGGTGACCTACGCGGTGCTCGTCATCGTGGTCATCTTCCAGGCCGACATCCGGCGGGCCCTGATGCGCGTCGGTCGCGGGCCGCTCTTCCGGGGTCAGCGTACCGCTCGCGAGACCACCTTGATCGAAGAGGTGATCAAGGCCGCCCAGACCCTGGCGCAGAAGCGCATCGGAGGCCTGGTGGTCTTCGAGCGCGGCGCCGAGCTCGACGAGTTCATCGACAAGGGCACGGTCCTCGACGCCGAGGTCACCAAGGAGCTGCTCTACACCATCTTCATCCCGAGCTTCGAGAACCCGATGCACGACGGCGCGCTGATCATCCGCGACGGCCGCGTGTGGCAGGCGGGGGCCGTGCTCCCCCTGGCGGGCAGCGCCGGCCGGGACCGCACCCTGGGGACCAGGCACCGGGCGGCCCTGGGCATCACCGAGGAGACCGACGCGGTCGTCATCGTGGTCAGCGAGGAGCGGGGCGCCGTCTCCCTGTGCTTCCACGGGAACATCGTGCGCAACCTCGACGGCCCGTCGCTCCGGGACGCGCTCTTCGGGCTCTTCTACCGCCAGGAGCGGAAGAAGAAGAAGAGCAAGGCCAAGAAGTCGAAGTCGATGGAGGGCCGCACCAGCCTGGTCCCGGACGAGGTCGACGCCTCGCTCACCGGGGCCAAGGCCGAGGAGTCCTCCTCGTGAAGATCACCGGCCAACGGAAGCGCTCCTTCCGGGAGATCGCGACGCACAACCTGGGCCTGAAGATCGCGTCCCTGGTGGCGGCGATCGTGCTCTTCTCCGTCGTCCGGGGCGCCGAGGATGCGCAGCGCTCGGTCTTCGTGGACGTGGTCGCGCTCCTGCCGCCCCCGAACTCCGGGAAGATGCTGGTGAGCGAGCTCCCCGACCAGGTCCGGCTCACTCTCAAGGGCAGCCGCTCGCAGATCAACGCGATCCGGCCGGAGAACATCCCGCCGGTACAGATCGACCTGACGGACACCGATCTCCGCTACTACTACTTCGCCGACGACGAGTTCGATGTGCCGGCGGGGGTGACCATCACCCAGTTCGGGCCGACCTCGATCGCCCTCGACTGGGCCCAGCGGGTCGAGCGGCCGCTCCCCGTGCAGCCCCGGCTCGTGGGCCAGCCGCCGGACGGACTGGTGCTCGGTGAGCCCGCCCGCGCGGAGCCCGCCGAGGTCACGGTGATCGGCCCCGACACCGAGGTGGCCGATCTCCGCGCGGTGCAGACCGAGCCCATCGATCTGTCGCAGGTGACCCGGGGCGAGAACCCGTTGGCCGCGGCGCTGGTGCGCCCGCCCCCGCACACCCGGTACCAAGGTGATCCCACGGTCACGGTGGTCCTCGACGTGGTCCGAGACCTCGCCGAGCGGACCCTCGGTGGCCTCGAGGTCGACGTGGTGGGCCCGGGTTCGGTGCAGCCCGCTCGGGTCTCGGTGGTCCTGCGCGGCGCCCCCGTCGCCGTCGAGGCAGTGGTCCCGGCGACGCTGCGCGCGACCGCCGACGTGACCGAGCTCGATCCCGCTGGCGGCGGGACGGTGCCGGTCCTGATCCAGGGGCTGCCCGAGGGAGTCGAGGCTGCCTCCGTGGAGCCGGCGAGCGTCACCTTCGTCCCCCCGAGCTGAGCGACCCAAGGAGCTCGCCGGTCGCGGTTCCCTGGGTTCGTGCGCTTCTCCGCCGTCTCCCTGGTCTTGCTCGCCTGCGGCGGCGCTCCCGCGTCCGCCGGCACGACCGCACCCGCGATGTCGACCCCGAGGAACGGCGAAGCCGCATCCACCGGAGCCGCATCCACCGGAGCCCTTCGAGCGGAAGACGCGCCACCCGAGGGTTGCGCGGAGCGGTGGACGGCCCTGGACCGAGAGGCCGGCCAGACCGCGGTGAAGGTGGCGATGGTCCGGGCCTCGGTCGGGCCGTGCGGGAGCGAAGACCGCCGGCGAGCGGCGAGCGTCCTCTGCGCCGAGCTCCTCGAGGAGGCGCCGCGGGTGCAAGAGGGGTGGGTCGCTTGTGGGCATCTGCTCGAGGCCGGCGAGGAGCATGCGCGGGCGATGAGGCACTACCGCCGCGCTCGGGAGCTGGACCCGGAGGGAGCGGCGGGCCGCGAGGCGCTCCGATCGGCGGCGTCGTTGGCGCTGCGCTTTCGCGACTTCGTCACCGCGGCCGAACTCTACGGGGCTTGGGCGGAGGCCGCTCCCGGCGATGCGCGGGCGTGGTGGGGGCTCGCGGTGGCCCGGCGGGGCCGGGGGGACTCCTCCTCGGCCGTCGCCGCGCTCCGGCGCTCCTTGGCCCTCGAGCCCGCGCCCGGCCGGCGCTTCCAGCTCGCGCTCTGGCTTCGGGAGGGCGGCGCGATGGAGGAGGCTGCGCTGGAGCTGAGGCGCTTCTTGGCCGAGACCGCCGACGCCCCGACCTTCGCCGACGCCCGGGCGGAGGCCCGCGAGCTCCTCGCAGAATAGCCAACGCGGTTGGCGGTGGCTGCCAACGGAGTATGCTGAGGTCGATGCACGCGGAGACCCTCCTGCTCGGGCGCTACCGTCACCTGCGCGAGCTGGGGCGCGGCGCGGGCGGCCGGGTGATCGAGGTCGTCGACGAGGGCTCGGACTCCCACCCGCACCGCGCCATCAAGAGTGTGGCCCCCGCCGACTGGGCCCAGCTCCGCCTGGAGCGCGAGATGCTCTCGGCCGCATCGCATCCCCACTTGGTCGGAGTCCACGAGCTCCTGCGGCTCGACGCCGCGGTGCCGCCGCCTTTCGGGCTGCCCCGCGGGACGGCCCTCTTGGTCGAGGATCTCGCGCCCGGGGTCGATGGCGCGCAAGCGTTCCTGGGGCTCGCTCCGGCGTCACGTCGCGAGCAGGCCCTCCGGGCCGCGCACCAGGTCGCCGGAGCGTTGGGGGCCCTCCACGCCGTCGGCTTGGTCCACGGCGACGTGAAGCCGGCGAACGTGCGCGTCGACGAGGTCCGGGGCGCGACCCTCGTCGACCTGGGGCTGGCCGGTCCGGCGTCGGGCGGAGGGCCGGTGCGCGGGACTCTTCCCTTCCTGGCGCCGGAGGCCCTGGCCGGGGTGCGTTCGCCGGGCACCGACCTCTACGCGCTGGGCATCACCCTGCATCGGTGGCTCGGCGGAACCCTGCCCTCGCCCGGGGCGCCGAGGCCGCCGAGGCCCGACGAGGGCGCAGAGGTGGCTCGACTCCTGGGCGCGCTCACGGCGCGGGCCGCCGAGGAGCGGCTGACCACCGCGCGGGAGGCCGTCGGCGCCATCGCGGACGCGGCGGCACGCCTGGGCTTCGAGCTCCCGCGCACGGTGCTGGCGCCCGCGCCCCGCGAACGGGCCGCCGCGGTGCGGGTGCTCCCCTTCGTCGAGGCTCGGCCCGGCCTCGTGGAGGCTCTCGCCGAGGCCATCGCTGCGGGGGGCGTGGTCGAGGTCGTCGGCCCGCCGGGCGCCGGCCGGACGCGAGCAATTCGGGAAGCGGTCGCGCGACTGCAGGCGGTGGCCGGCGAGCGCGGCGAGCCGCCGCGCACCTTCCTGACCGTGACGGGAGCGGAGCCGCCTTCGGGGCCGGCGATCCTCCACGTCGTCGGCGCCGCGCCCGCGGAGCGCTGGGTCCGAGAGGCGCGGCTGGCAGGCGCCGAGCGAACGGTGGTGGTCGAACGGAGCGGGGAGGGCGGGAGCGTGCGGGTCGAGCCCCTCCCCGAAGCCCCGTTCCGGGCGCTGGTGGCGGAGGTTCTCGGCGCGGACCCCAGCGCGACCGTCGTGCGGGCGGCCCGGGAAGCATCCGGCGGCCTCGCGGGCCGGCTGGTACGCCTCGTTGGCGAGGTGCTCGCCGAGGGTGACGACCCGGCGGCACCCGACGTGCTGCTCGCCCGGTCGCGCCGCGGATCGGAGCTCCTCGAGTCCGCCGCGCACGAGGCGGCCAGTCGGCTGGCCCTCCTGGGCGGCAGCGCGCCAGTGGCCGCCCTGGAGGCGGTGTCCGCGGGGGTGGCGGAGCTGGTGCGCGAAGGGGACGCGGTGCTGACGCGGGACGGGCGGGTCACGTTGCGGGCCGACCACCGGGGGCGACTGATGGTCGAGGGGACCGCCAAGCGCCGCGCCGCTCGCGCTCGGGGGCTGGAGGCCTTCGACCCGGCGAGCGCCGCCTACCTCGCCGCCCACCGCGGGGAGGGCGACCCGGCGGGCTTCGTCGCGGTCGCGCGGGCTGCGCGCGACGAGGGGCGCGCGGCGGACGCGGAGCGGATCCTGGACGACGCGCTGCGGCTCCTCGGGGACGACGTCGGCCTCCGGCGGGCCCTCTTCGAGCTCCGCCTCTCGCTGGCGCGCTACGAGCGCGCGGCCGAGGTCGCGCCGACCGCGGGCGAACGGGCGGAGGCTCTCCGTCGAGGGGGCCGGCCCGAAGAGGCCCGGCGCGCGCTCTCGGACGCACCCGAGGACGCCGCCCCGGGGACCCGCGGATGGCTGGCGCTCGGAGAAGGCGACGTCGACGCGGCCGCGAGCTTCGCCGAGCGCGCCGAGCCGGCCGTCGGCGCCGAGCTGCGGGCGTGGCTCACGCTCGCGCGCGGCGACGGGGCGGCGGCTCGGCGAGCGGTCGAGGGCGCCTTGGCGGCGGGCGCCGCCCCGGGCGCCACCGCGCGGCTCCGATCCACCCTCGGGGCGGCGCTCCACCAGGCGGGGGAGCTCCGCGAGGCCCGGGACGCCCACGCGCGGAGTCTCGAGGCGGCGCGCCGCCTGGGCGAGCGGCACCTGGAGGCCAGCGCGCTGGGCAACCTGGGGGCGGTCGAGCTCGAGCTGGGCAACCTCGGCCCAGCCCTGGAGGCGCTCCGGGACGCCGCGCGGCGGCTGGTCATGCTCGGCCGGGAACGGGACGTGGTGCGCGCGCTCGCCAACCTCGCCTCGGCGGCGCTGGTGTTGGGCGACCGGTCGGCTGCCGAGGGGTGGGTGGCCGAGGCCCGCCGGTCCCTCGGCGAGGCCGACGACGTGGCCCGGGCGCACCTCGCGGGGCTGGCGGCGGACATCGCTCTTCGGGACGGGGATCTCGGCGCCGCTCGGCGAGCCGCGCGCGAGGCCCTCGAGGTGCCCGGCGCCGCCGCTCGGTGGGAGCCGCGCCTGGTCGCCCTCCTCGCGCGGCACGACCGGCGCTGGGCAGACCGCTGGACGCCCGCATTCGACGGCTTCGAGCCGACCCTGGCCACGCTCCGGGCGGCGCTGGCCCGGGGGGAGCTCCCGGCCGCCCGGGAAGCCTTGGCGCGGCTCGAGCCGCGATCCTGGGCGGAGGCCCTCGAGCGGGCTTTCGCCGCGCTGGAGATCGCCGACGCCGATGGGGACGAGCCGACCCAGCGGCAGGCCGCCGCCGAGGCGCGCGCGCTGCTGGACGCGGGGGCCCGCACGCTCGAGCCCGAGCAGCGCGCGCGGCTGCGGAGCTCCGCGCGGCACCAGCGAGTCGCGGTGGCAGGCGCGGCCGCGCCGGTGGACCGGTCGGCGGAGCGGTGGCGGCGCGTTGGCGCCCTCGCCAAGCGGCTCGGCCAAGAGGAGAGTCCCGACGCGATCGAGGGCACCCTGGTTCGCTCCGCGCTCGACCTGGTGGACGCCGAGCGCGCCCTCCTGGTCGCACGCACGGAGACCGGCGAGCTCGCGGTGCGGGCGCGCGCCGGTATGGGGGCCGACGACGGGCTCTCCCGGTCGGTGGTCGCGCGGGCGTTGGCGACGCGTGCGCCGGTGGTCAGCATGGACGCGCTCGCCGACGAGGAGCTGGACTCCGCAGCGAGCGTGCACGCGCTGGCGCTGCGCTCCGTCCTCTGTGTCCCCCTCCGCGGGCGCGCCGCGGTGCTCTATCTGGACGACCGCCTGCGCACCGGGGTCTTCGGCGACGACGACCGGCGGTTGGTTCGGGACCTGGCCGACCTGGGCTCCTTGGCCCTGGAGGCCGCCGAGCGCCGTGCTCGGGAGTCCGAGGTCCGCGAGCGCCTCGCGCGGGCCAAGCACGAGCTCGAGGTCCGGGTGCGCGACCAGGAGCGCGAGCTGGCGGCCTTGCGTCCCGCCGACGGAGAGCTGGTCGCGGTGAGCCCCGCGATGCGCGCGGTGATCGACCTCGCCCGGCGCGCGGCCGCGTCCGACGTGCCCCTCCTGGTGACCGGCGAGAGCGGCACCGGCAAGGAGCTCCTCGCGCGCGCGGTCCACCGCTGGAGCGGTCGGGCCAGTGGCCCCTTCGTCGCCGAGAGCTGCGCGTCGCTCCCGGAGTCGCTGGTGGAGAGCCTGCTCTTCGGGCACGAGCGGGGCGCGTTCACCGGCGCCCTGGAGGCCCGGCCGGGCCTCTTCCGCGCCGCGCACGGCGGGACCCTCTTCCTGGACGAGATCGGGGAGATGAGCCCGGGGATCCAGGCCAAGATCCTGCGGGTGCTGCAGGAAGGCGAGGTGCGTCCGGTCGGGGCGACCCGCTCCCTGCCCGTCGACGTGCGGCTGGTGTCCGCGACCCATCGGCCCCTCCAGGACTGGGTCGCGGCGGGTCGATTTCGCGAGGACCTCTACTACCGGATCGCGGTCGTTCGGCTCGAGGTGCCGCCGCTCCGCGAGCGCCCCGCCGACATCCCCGACCTGGTGCGACGCTTCGTCCGGCGGAACGGCGCGGAGTCCGGACCGATGCGCGTCACCGACGAAGCGCTCGCGCTCCTGGCGGCCCACTCGTGGCCGGGCAACGTGCGCGAGCTGGAGAACGAGATCCGGCGGGCCTGCGCGCTGGGGGCGACCACTCTGGACCGCGACGCGCTCTCCCCGGGCCTGCGCGGGGCGAGCGACGACCCCTTGGACCTCAAGGCCCAGGTCGCCGCGCTGGAGAGTCGCCTGATCGGCGAGGCCCTGGCGCGAACCGAGGGGAACCGCACGCAGGCGGCCGAGCTCCTCGGGGTCAGTCGCTATGGGCTGCAGAAGATGATCAAGCGCCTCGGGCTGGAGTAGCGCGTTGCCAGCGGCGCGCCTTTCTGAGACAGATGGCCCAGGACCCATGAAGGACAAGCACGTCGCCATCCGCATCCAGCAGTGCCTCGCTCTCGCGGAGGCCTCCAATTGCCCGCGGCGAAAGTTCGGCGCGCTCCTCCTCGACCCGGAGCGCAACGTCGTGCTCATGGACGGCTACAACGGTGGACCGCGGGGCGGCGGTCACCTCTGCGGCGGCGACGTCTGTCTGCGCGACACGCAGAACGTGCAGTCCGGAACTCGCATGGAGGTGGGCTGCCATCACGCGGAGATGAACGTCATCTGCAACGCGGCGGCGGGTGGGGTGGCCTGTCGGGGCGCGTGGCTCATCGTGACCGGCGAGCCCTGCATCCTCTGCTCGAAGCTCATCCATCACGCGGGGATCACCAAGGTCCTCGTCGTCGAGGGCGGCTACCTGGGCGCCAACGGCGTGGAGTACCTGCGGGATCACGGCGTCGAGGTCCTGGCCGTCGAGGGGCCGAAGGACCCCCGGTTGGAGCAGGTCACGTGAAGCGCTCGACGGAGCACGAGCGCATCGAGTCCCTGCTCCGTCGTCTGCGCCCCAGTGACGCGCTCCTGGTCCCCAACGGGGACGACGCCGCCGTACTCCGCGGGGACCCGCGGCCCCTGTCGATCAGCGTGGACGCCGCCGTCGAGGGGGTGCACTTCCGCCGGGCCTTCGCGCCCTTGGACGTCCTCGGGCGCCGCGCCGCGGTTGCCGCGCTGAGCGACCTGGCGGCCATGGGCGCCGAGCCCACCGCGCTCTTCGCCGCGCTGGTGCTCCCGCGGGACTTCGCCGACGAGGAGCTGGAGCTCTTGATGGGCGGCGTGGCGAACGCGGCGCGGGAAGTGGGCGCGGTGGTCGCCGGTGGGAACCTCAGCCGCGGCGGCAACCTGGCGATGACCTTCACGGTGGTCGGCCACCACGACGGCGCGCCGCTCACCCGGGCCGGGGCGCAGGCCGGCGACGGCCTCTTCGTGACCGCCCCGCCGGGCCACGCCGCGCTCGGCCTGGAGTACCTCCTGCGCGGCGGCGGCCCCGTCGACGCCGAGCCCTACCTCGACGCCTGGCTGCGACCCCGCGCCCATGTGGCGGAAGGGCTACGCCTCGTGGGGCGGGCCCACGCCTGCATCGACGTCTCCGATGGGCTCGCCCAGGACCTGGGTCACCTGTGCCGGGCCAGCGGGGTCGGGGCTACGCTCGAGCTGCCTGCGGACCCGGAGCTCGAGCGCCAGGCGGCGCGGATCGGGCAAGACCCTCGCTCGCTCCGGCTCCGCGGTGGCGAAGCGTACGGTCTCCTCTACGCGGCGCCGGACGCCTGCGGGGTGGAAGACGCGATCCGCGTCGGGACCGTGGAAGCCGAGCCCGGGATCCGCGGGGCGGGGGACGCCCCCGGCTTCGACCACTTCGCGGAGCCGGAGCGATGAGCGACGAGTGGATGCGCTTCACCCGACCGGACGACGGGTGGGCGCTCCCGCTGGTGCTCCCCGGGCCGGTCCGGACGGCGCGAACGGTGGTGCGGCGGTGGGCCCTGGCGGACGCGCCCGCGCTCTTCCGTGCCATCGACGAGTCACGGGAGGCCATCTTGCCCTGGATGCTCTGGGCCCTCAGCGAGCACCGCGCGCTCGAGGACACCGAGGCCTACATCACCAAGCACCTGCCCGGCGAGGGCTCGACCGACTTCCCCATGGGGATCTTCGACGGAGAGACCGGAGCGGTGATCGGTTCGACCGGGCTGCACCAGGTGGACGGTATCCGTCGCTGCGCCGAGATCGGCTGGTGGCTGCACCCCGAGCGCCGCGGGCAGGGGCTCTGCCGCGAAGCGGTCGCGGGCCTGATCGGGTCGGCGTTGGCGCCATCGGGGTGGGGCCTCCATCGGCTCTACGCGCTGGTGGCCGTGCCCAACGCACGCTCGCGGGGCGTGTGCGAGGCGCTGGGTCTGCGGCTCGAGGCACGGCTGCAGCGCGAGCGCTACCTCGGGCTCCCGGAGAAGGCGCCCCATGGCTGGCTGGACGTGCTCCAGTACGCCGTGCTGGCCGAGGAGTGGCGAGCCGCGGAGGGCCGTGCCGAGCCCCGAGCCTGGCCGCACGAGGTCTGAAAGCGGCGCCCAGGTCGCGAGCCCTGCGGGGGCTTCGGTCCTACTCTTCGGGTTCGGGGATCGTCACGGTGAACGTCGTGCCTTCCCCATATGTGCTGGTGACCGAAATGTTGCCACCGTGGGCCTCGACCAGACGTTTGACGATGCTGAGTCCCAGGCCGGTTCCGCCGTGCTCGCGGGTCGCGCTTCCGTCCACCTGATAGAAGGCGTCGAAGATCTTCTCCAGCTCGCTCGCCCGCATGCCGATGCCGGTGTCCACGACGTCGAAGGCCACGGCGCCCCGGCTGCTCCCCATGAGGACGGCGCCGGCCCCGTCGGCGTCGTCCTCCCAGTCGGTGTAGCGCGCCGCGAAGCGCACCGTGCCGCCATCGGCGCTGAATTTGATGGCGTTCTCGGCCAGGTTCGACAGGATCTGCTTGAGCCGAAGGGGGTCCACGCGGAGGGTGGGGAGGCCCTCCTCGCACGCGGTCTCGATGGCGATCTCCCGCTTCATGGCGTGCGGGAGGAAGGTGCTGGCGAGGTCGCCGATGACGGCCTTGGGGTCCGCGTCGGAGAGGGTGAGCCGCATGACCCCCTGCTCGAGCTTGGAGAGGTCCAGGAGGCTGGAGATCAATCCCAGGAGTTGGTTGCCTTTTTGGTGGATCGTCTCCACGAACTCTCGCTGTTCACCGGTCAGCTCTCCGGCGATGTTGGCCTCCAACATCTCGGAATATCCGATGATCGACGTGAGCGGCGTGCGCAGCTCGTGGCTCACGGTGGCCAGGAAGTTGGACTTGAGCTGGTCCAGCTCCTTGAGTCGGTCGTAGGCGTGCTGGAGCTTGGAGGTCTTCTCGGCGAGCTCCCGGTAGCTCTCCCGCACGGAGGCCACGTGCATCTCGCTGGTCAGGTGGGCCCGGTGGCTGGAGAAGAGCAGGAGGTCGAGGACTCCGCGCAGATGCGAGGTGATCCGCTCCGCGGTGTTGGCCCGCACCCGCGGCAGCTTCATCAGGAGGTCCCGGACCTCGAGCCGGTCCAGGTTCGGGTCCAGCCGGACCAGGGCCTTGGGGACCTGCTCGAGCTCGGCGGGGACGAAGGGGCCGATCACGAAGCGGCCCACCGGGCGGCCCTGATAGGTGATGGGGACGACGTCGTAGACGATCCCCATGATCGTCTGGTGGCGCAGCACCGACGAGTCGGTGGGCCGGGTCCGCTTCACCTGGTCGACGGTCTCGCTGACCACCTTGCGGCCCTTGGGGAACTTCTGGAGGTAGGTGTAGAGCTCCGCCGGCTCGCTCACCGAGGCCAGCAGGGTGTCGTCCGCCGCATAGATGCGGACCGAGAGGTTGAAGAGGTCGAAGAAGGAGCGGCAGATGTCCCGCAGCGCCTCCCGGTCGACGACCTCGGAGAGATCCGCGATGTCGCCGAGGGCGATGTCGAAGCCGGCGGCCTCGGTGCTCGGCGCGGTCATTCGGCCGCCCTCCCGATGCCCAGCCGTTCGCGGACGGTCGAGAGGAACTCCTCCGGTTCGAGCCCGAACTTCTCGTGGAGCTGGTGTTTGGCCTCGAGATGCCGCCAGGTGAGCTCGGTGAGACCGAGGAAGGTCTCGATGACCCCGACGCCCCGGATGGCGACGGCCTTGAAGACCGGCTCGCGACCCTTGCTGGCCATACGGTCGATCTCCGCGTCGGTCCGGACGCCGGGGAGGTCCCGCTTGTTGAACTGGATGACCACCGGGTGGGAGTCGGGGTCGATCCCGTTCTCCGACAGGTTCTCCCGCATGTTCAGGAAGGCCTGCTGGTTCGCCTTGGTCTCCGTCTTCTGCGAGTCGGCGATGAAGGCCGTTCCGTCCGCGCCCTGCAGGACCAGGCGCCGGGTCGCGTTGTGCATGACCTGGCCGGGGACCGTGAAGAGCTTGAAGCGGACCTGCAGGTTCTTCCCGCCCGAGAAGGTCAGCGGGAGCAGATCGAAGAAGAGAGTACGGTCGTCCCGGGTCTCCAGGGTCATCAGCCGACCCGCCGTCTCGGCAGTCACCAGCTGGTGGATCGCCTGGAGGTTGGTCGTCTTCCCGCTGAGCGCGGGGCCGTAGTAGACGAGCTTGACCGTGATCTCGCGGCCGTGGAAGTCCACCTGCACGGGGGCAGCCTACCAGGACCCGGCGTCGGCGATCACCCACATCGTGTATCCGAGGATGCCGATGAAGAGCCCGATGGCCACCAGGAGCAGGAGGCGACGGTTCCGTTTGGGGGGCGTCTCCACCCGCTGGGCGTGGAGAGTGGCCAGGGCCCGGGCGACCACCTGGTCGATGCGGCGGGCCGCTTCGTCGGCGCGCTCGGGGTCCGCCTCGCGGACGGCGCGGTAGCGCGCGCCGGCCTCGTCGAGGCGACCGAGGACCTGACAGAGGGAGATGAAGCGGAGATGGGCCTCGTCTTCGGCCCACTCGGCCTCGACGCGCTCCCATGCCACTTCCAGGGGCTCTTCGCTCACCCGGGGTACGATCGCAGACCGGGCGCTCCCCGTCCACGGCTCGGACCCGACACGGCAGCTCTGTCCTTCCCATCGTCGTAAAATAGACCACAACGTCTATCTCGATACGATGAGTAGGACGGATGTGTCCAAACCGAATGGATCACGTTTGATCCCCGTGGTGGGGTCGTTTGTCCCCGGCGGTGGCACCGGGATCCACCGCCTACCACGCGGTCCGGGAGACCGCTGAACAAGCGTTCTGACTCGGTAAAATAGGGGTGAAGTGGGTGTCTGAAAGAAGGTTGACACCCCCACCCCCGCCCCGTAGGTTCGGGCGCGGTGGTAAAAGGTGGCAAACGGTGCCATGGAGCGTCCCGAACGGGCCTCCGCCGCCGCCGAATCGAGTGAACCAAGGTGTTTCGAGGCCGCTACGAGCACGCGATCGACAAGAAGGGGCGCACCAGTCTGCCGGCGCGCTACCGGGAGGTCCTCGCGGCATCGGGGGAGTCCAAGGTCGTGTTGACGACCGGGCTCGACCCCTGCGTGGTGGCCTATCCGATGGGCGAGTGGATGGCCTTCGAGGAGCGGCTGGCGGCGTTGCCCCAGTTCGATCCCAGCGTGGCCATGCTCCGCCGTATCTACGTCTCCGGGGCCGTCGAGTGCGATCTCGACAAGATGGGCCGCATCCTCATCCCCGCCGCCCTCCGTAACCACGCCGGCTTCGACCGCGAGGTGCTCTGGGCCGGCATGGGTCGCCACGCCGAGCTCTGGGACCGCGAGCGCTTCGACGCGCTGCGCGAGAACGTCCTCGCCGACATGGACAAGCGGGCGATGCTCGCGGGTCGTCTCGCGGAGCTGGGGCTGTGAGCGAGGCCTTCGTGCACCGGACGGTGCTCCTGCACGAGACCGTGGACGCCATCGCGCCGCGGGCCGGCGGGCTCTACTGCGACGCCACCCTGGGCGGGGGCGGTCACGCGGAAGCCATCCTCGAGCGCAGCGCGCCCGACGGCCGCCTGGTGGGCGTCGATCGCGATCCCCGCGCCCTGGCGGCCGCGGGCGAGCGCCTCGCGCCCTTCGCCGGCCGGACCACCTTCCTCCACGGGACCTTCGGGAGCCTCCCGGAGCTGCTGGCCGAGGCCGACCTCGGGCGCCTCGATGGGTTGGTGGCGGACGTGGGCGTGAGCTCGCCGCAGCTCGACGACCCCAGCCGGGGCTTCAGCTTCCGCGAGGGCGGGCCCCTCGACATGCGCATGGACCCCACCCGGGGGCTCACCGCCAAGGAGCTCATCGAGGAGCAGGACGCCGACAGCCTGGCGAACCTGATCTTCGAGCTCGGCGAGGAGCGCCGCTCCCGGCCCATCGCGCGCAGCATCCTCCGGCTGCGGGACGAGGATGGGTTGGAGACCACCGACGACCTCCGTCGCGCCGTCCACCGGGTGACCGGCCCCAAGCGCGGCCGCATCGACCCGGCGACGCGCACCTTCCAGGCGCTGCGCATCGCGGTGAACGACGAGCTGGGTCAACTCCGGGCGCTGGTGGCCCACGCCGCCGACGTGCTGGCCGACGACGGCGTGGTGGCGCTCATCAGCTTCCACTCGCTGGAGGACCGCATCGTGAAGTGGGCCTTCCGCGAGGACGAGGCGCTCCAGCCCCTGACCAAGAAGCCGGTCATCGCCTCCGACGAAGAGCAGGCGGCCAACCCCCGGGCGCGGACCGCCAAGCTCCGCGCCGCCCGGCGCAAGCCTCGGGGGGAGGGCCGATGAGCGCCCCGGCCCAGAAGAGCCGGCCGCGGCCCAACCGCGCCCTCGAGCCCGCCGCTCCGGTGGAGGCGCCCGAGAAGCGCAAGAAGCCGAAGAAGAAGGCCGAGCCGGAGACCCCGGCCCCCGGTCGCCGGTCGAGCGCGCGCTTCGTGATGCTGTGGACCGCGGCGGTCCTCGCCTGCGCGGCGGCCTTCGTGGTGCACCTCTCGATGCGCTTCGAGACCGTGCGTCTCGGCTACGACGTCGGCGCCGAGCGCCGCGAACAGCGCCGGCTGGTGGAGCAGAAGCGTCTGCTCAGCCTGGAGGCGGCGACGCTGCGCGAGGCGACCCGGGTCGAGGCCATCGCCCGCGGGACCCTGAAGATGTCCGAGCCCTCGCCGGAGCAGGTGGTCCCGCTCGGGGGGCGCCGCCGGCAGACGCGCGCCGCGGGACGGGTGCGGTGAGATGAAGAACCTCGCCCCGAAGAAGCGTCGCTGGGGACGCGCCCGCATCGCCGTCCTCGGCACCCTGCTGCTCTGCTTCGCCGGCGCCGTCGCGCGCCGGGCCTACGTGCTGCAGATCGACCGCGCGCCGGCGCTGCGGGAGATGGCCGAGGAGCAGTACCTGCGGCAGGTGCGCCTCGCGCCCAAGCGCGGGACCATCTACGACCGGCACGGCGCCGAGCTGGCGGTGAGCGTGGACGTGGACAGCGTCTGGGCCAACCCGCGGCGGATGAAGGAGGCCGGGGTGAACCCGGTGCAGGCCGCGGCGCAGCTCGCCGCGCTGCTGGGCGTCGACCGCGAGCGCATCCAGCGCCGGCTGGAGTCCGACCGTCTCTTCGTGTGGATCAAGCGGCGCCTCACCCCCCGGCTCGCCGAGCAGGTGCGGGCGCTGGACATCGAGGGCGTGCACCTCGACCGGGAGGCGCGGCGCTATTACCCGAACCGGCGCCTGGCCTCCCACCTGCTGGGCTTCGCCAACATCGACGGCCAGGGCATCGAGGGTCTCGAGCTCGCCTTCGAGGAGCGGCTCCGCGGCACCTCGCAGCCGGTGCCGGCCATTCGGGACCGACGCGGCCGGGTGGTCTACTCCGAGCAGCTCCTGGACGACCGCGCCGCCCACGGCGACGACCTGGTCCTCACCATCGACAAGACCCTGCAGCACCTCGCCGAGCGCGAGCTGGAGCTGGCCATCCGCACCTACGAGGCTCAGGCGGGCTCGGTGGTCATGATGGACCCGCGCACCGGCGAGCTCCTCGCGGTGGCCAACTTCCCCGATTTCGACGCGAACGACCCCGGCGGGTCGCCGGCCTCCCATCGCCGCAACCGGGCCTTCACCGACCGCTTCGAGCCGGGCTCGACGGTGAAGCCCTTCACCATCGCGGCGGCGCTCTCCCAGGGCACCGTGGGCAGCCAGCAGGTCATCGACTGCGAGAACGGTGCGATGGAGGTGGCCGAGTACACCATCCACGACACCACGCCCTACGACGAGCTCACCCCGGCGCAGATCCTGGCCTTCTCGTCGAACATCGGCACCGCCAAGATCGGTGAGACCCTGGGGCGGCGCGGGCTCTACCGCGCGTTCCGGCGCTTCGGCTTCGGCGAGGTCACCGGCGTGCCCAGCCCCGGCGAGGCCGCGGGCAGCCTGCGTCACCACTCGCGCTGGTACGAGATGGACGCGGCGACCATCTCCTTCGGCCAGGGCATGAGCGCCACCGCGGTCCAGCTCGCGACCGCGATGGGCGCGCTGGCCAACGGCGGCCGGCTGATGCACCCGCGGCTGCTGCGCCGCATCCAGACCCACGACGGCGAGGTCCTCGAGGAGTTCCTCCCCGAGAGCCGCCGCCAGGTGGTCCCCGCCCGCGTGGCGCGGCTGGTCTCCGACATGCTGACCGCGGTCACCGGCCCCGGCGGCACGGGCACCCCGGCGGCCATCGATGGCTTCCTGGTCGCCGGCAAGACCGGAACCGCGCAGAAGGCCGACTACGTGGCCGGCGGCTACGCCGAGGACCGCTGGCTGGCGTCCTTCGTGGGCTTCGTGCCCGCCAACGATCCGCAGATCGTGATGGCCGTGGTCGTCGACGAGCCGGTGGTGGCCCACTATGGCGGCACCGTCGCCGGGCCGGTCTTCCGCCGCGTCGGCGAGGCCGCGCTACGCCACCTGGGCGTGCCCGCGGACGGCGGCGGCGAGGCCCTCGACCTGCACGCCCGCGAGCAGCGGCGGCGGCGGCGGGCCAACGCCCGACAGGAGCGAGAGCACCCGGTCGAGGCGACTCCGGTGATCACCCGCACCGCCCAGGAGGGCGAGGTGGCGGTGCCCGACCTGGCCGGTCGAACCGCGCGCGCCGCGTTGGTGGCGGCCCACGAGGTGGGCCTCCAGGTCCAGGTCGAGGGCACCGGGCTGGTGGTCTCGCAGGATCCAGCCGCTGGCGCGGTGACCCGCCTGGGGACCCGGGTGCGGGTGGTGCTCCGGGAGGAGCGCGCCGAGGGCGCCCTGGCGAACGCGCCGCGGCTGGCCGCGGCCGGCGACGACGGCGCCGGGGAGGGCGGCTCGTGATGTTGGGCGAACTCGCTCGGCGTGCCCAGGCGCGGCTGCACCTGCCCGCGGGGACCGGGGACGTGGCCGTGCGCGGCGTCCAGCACGACTCCCGCGCGGTCGCGGCCGGGGATCTCTTCGCGGCCATCGAGGGCGCGAGCTTCGACGGAACCCGCTTCGCCGCCGGCGCCGTGGCCAGCGGCGCGGTCGCGCTCCTGGCCAGCCGGGAGCTCGAGGTGGCGGTGCCCCAGCTGGTGGCCGCCGACGTGCGCCAGGCGATGGCATTGGCGGCCCACGCGGTCTACGGCGACCCCACCACGAAGCTGAAGCTTGTGGGCATCACCGGCACCAATGGGAAGACCACCACCTCCTACCTGGTCGACGGCATGCTCCGCGCGCTGGGTCACGAGCCCTGGATGCTGGGAACGGTGGAGACCCGAGCCGGCGCCGAGCGGCGACCGGCCCGCTTCACCACCCCGGAGTCCGACGACCTCGCCCGCTTCGCGGCCGAGGCGGTCGCCGGCGGCGCTCGCGAGCTGGTCATGGAGGTCTCCAGCCACGGGCTGGCCCAGGCCCGGGTGGCCGGCGCGCACTTCGCGGTCGGCGCCTTCACCAACCTGAGCCGGGACCACCTGGACTTCCACGGGACCATGGAGGCCTACCGGGACGCCAAGGCCTCGCTCTTCCTGGAGCACCGGCCGGATGCCTCGGTGATCCACGTGGACGACGCCGCGGGGGCGTTCATCGCCGCGCAGGTGCCGGGCGCCATCACCGTCGGCCGCGGGCCCGAGGCCCGGCTGCGTATCGTGAGCGCGCGCCTCGAGCGGAGCGGCATCACCGCCGAGCTCACCTTCGACGGCGCGCCTCTCGCGCTCCGCAGCGCCCTCGTCGGTGGGCACAACCTGGAGAACCTGGCGGTGGCCCTGGGCTGCGGAATCGGGCTCGGGTTGGACCCCGCCGAGGCGTGCCACGCCGTGGGCCAGGCGCCGGCGGCGCCCGGGCGCCTGGAGCCGGTGCGCGATCCCCGGGGGACCACCGTGGTGGTCGACTACGCCCACACCCCCGACGCCTTGGTCAACGCGCTCGGCGCGCTCCGAGCGATCACCGCCGGCCGGCTGCTGGTGGTCTTCGGCTGCGGCGGGGACCGCGACGCCGGCAAGCGACCCCAGATGGGTCGCGCCGCCGCCGAGGGCGCCGACGTCGCGGTGGTGACCAGCGACAACCCGCGCACCGAAGACCCCCAGGCCATCGTCGACGCCATCGTGCCCGGCGTGGAGGCCGGCGGGCTCGAGCGCGCCGACGCCGACGCCGAGCGGGGTTTCGTGGTCGAGGTCGACCGCGCCCGAGCCATCGAGCTCGCCGTCGCCGCCGCCCGGCCGGAGGACACGGTCCTCATCGCCGGCAAGGGGCACGAGGACTACCAGATCGTCGGGACCACGAAGCGGCCCTTCGACGATCGCGCCGTCGCCGCCGCGGCCATCGCCGCGCTGGCGCGAGAGGACGCATGAGCACGCCGATCCCGCAGAACCGGGCCTCTTTCACCCTGGCCGAGATCGTCGAGCTCACCGAGGGCGAGCTGATCGGCGACGGCACCGGAACCGTGACCGGCGTGAGCACCGACTCGCGCGCGGTCCCCGCGGGCGGCCTCTTCGTGGCGCTCAGCGGCGAGCGCTTCGACGGCCACGACTTCCTCGCGCAGGTGACGCACGCCGGCGCCGCGCTGGTCCAGAAGGGCCGCGAGGTCCCCGCCGGGCTGGCGGCGGTGGCCGTGGACGACACCCTCGACGCGCTCGGGGTGCTGGCCCAGGCGCACCGCATCCGCTGGGGGAACCCGGTGGTGGGCATCACCGGATCTGCCGGCAAGACGACGACCAAGGAGCTCACCGCCGCCGCCCTGCGCGCGACGGGCGCCACCGTGGCCGCCACCCAGGGCAACCTGAACAACCTCATCGGGGTCCCCATGACCCTGCTCACCCTGACGGGCGAGGACCTGGCGGTGATCGAGATGGGCACCAGCGCGCCGGGCGAGATCGAGGCCCTGGCGGCCATCGCGCTGCCCGAGGTGGCCATCGTGACCCTGGTCGACGCGGCGCACACCGCCGGGCTGGGCTCGGTGGACGACGTGTTGGTGGAGAAGGCCGCGCTCCTCGGGATCCTCGACGACGAGGACGTGGGGATCGTGAACGGCGACGACGCCCGGCTGCGGGCGCTGGCGCTGCCCTCGGAGCGGCTCGAGTACGGCACCCACGAAGACGCCGACGTGCGTCTGCTGGGCTTCGAGGTGAGCGAGGCGGGCACCGCCGCGCGCTATGCCGTCGCCGGGGAGACCCACGAGGTGGCGCTGAAGCTGCTCGGCCGCGGCGCGGCGCTCGCCGGCGCGGCCGCGCTGGCGGCGGTGGTCGCGCTGGGTCGCGACGTGGCCGCGGCGGCCGCCGGGCTCGGCGAGGTCACGCCGGTGGCCGGCCGCATGCGCCTGCGCCACCGGGCCGACGGACTGCTGATCGTCGACGACGTCTACAACGCCAACCCGGCCTCGATGCGTCTGGCGCTGGAGACCGCGGCCGGCCTGGCCAAGGCCCGCGGCGGGAAGCTCCGCGCGGTCCTGGGCGACATGAAAGAGCTCGGCGAGCTCGAGTCGCGGATGCACCGCGCGGTGGTCACCGGCGCGCGGGCCCGCGGGGCCGAGCTGGTTCTCGTGGGGCCGGCCATGGCCGCGGTCGCCGACGGCGAGACCGCGGTGGCCGGGGCCGCGGAGGTGGAGATCACGGCCGGGGCGAGCGACGTGCTCCTGGTGAAGGGCTCGCGGTCGATGGGCCTCGAGGCCGTGGTCGACGCCGTGCTCGCGGCCGGCGGGGGCGAGGCGTGATCTACTACCTCCTCTACCCGCTCCACGAGAGCTTCAGCGCCTTCAACGTCCTGCGCTACGTGCCCTTCCGCGTGCTCTGCGCGGCGGCAACGGCGATGCTGCTGACCTTCGGGCTCTACCCCTGGTTCATCAAGAGCCTGCAGAAGAAGCAGATCGGGCAGGTCATCCGCACCGAGGGCCCCGAGTCGCACCTGAGCAAGGCGGGCACGCCCACCATGGGCGGCGCGCTGATGCTGATGGCGCTGGTGACCAGCACCGTTCTCTGGGCCGACCCCACCAACGCGCTGGTGTGGGTGGTGACCGCGGTGACGGTGGCCTTCGGCGTGGTCGGCTACATCGACGACTCCGCCAAGGTGAAGAAGAAGTCCACCGGCGGCCTCGCCGGGCGCTACAAGCTCCTCTTCCAGTTCACCTTCGCCGGCGCCGTCTGCGGGTGGCTCTTCTACGGCGAGGCCGGCCTCCCGGCGGACTGGGTCGACCTCCGCCTCCGCTTCGCGGCGCCCTTCGTTAAGTTCATCCAGGAGGACGACGCGCCCTTCGAGCTGCCGGCCTGGCTCTACGTCGCCTTCGCCGCGTTCGTCATCGTGGCCATGAGCAACGCGGTGAACCTCACCGACGGCCTCGACGGCCTGGCCATCGGGCCGGTGATGATCAACGCGGGCACCTACGCCATCCTGGCCTACCTCTCCGGCGTCATCCTCTTCGAGCAGTCGGTCGCCGAGTACCTCTTCATCCCGAAGATCGAGTCCGCCTCGGAGCTGAGCATCTACTGCGCGGCGGTGGTGGGCACGGGCTTCGGGTTCCTCTGGTTCAACACCTACCCGGCCCAGGTCTTCATGGGCGACGTGGGCAGCCTGGCCCTGGGCGGCGGCATCGGCAGCCTGGCCGTGCTCACCAAGAACGAGCTGCTCAGCATCCTCCTGGGCGGGATCTTCTTCCTGGAGGCGGTGAGCGTCATCATTCAGGTCGGCTACTTCAAGATGACCGGCAAGCGGGTCTTCCTGATGGCGCCCATCCACCACCACTTCGAGAAGAAGGGGTGGCCGGAGCCGCGGGTCATCGTCCGCTTCTGGATCATCTCCATCATGCTCGCGATGGCGAGCCTGGCCACGTTGAAGCTGCGATGACGGCCTCGATCGACATCGCGGGCGAGCGCGTGGTGGTGGTGGGCCTCGGAGCCAGCGGCCGGGCCGCGGCTCGCTTCTGCGCCGAGCGGGGCGCCCAGGTGGTGGCCAACGACTCGCGCACCGAGGTCGATGGCCTCGAGCCGCTCGTCGCCGCCGGCGTGGAGCTCTCCCTCGGCGGGCACGACCCGGCCATCTTCCAGAGCGCGAACCGCATCGTGGTCTCGCCCGGGGTGCCGCCGCTGGCCGTGGTCGACGAGGCCGCCGCTCGCGGCGTGCCGGTGTGGTCCGAGGTCGAGCTCGCCAGCCGTTTCCTGCGCGGGACGCTGGTGGCCATCACCGGGACCAATGGCAAGAGCACGGTGACCAGCCTGGTGGCGGCCATGGGCGAGGCCGCGGGCCTGCCCGCCTTCGCCGGCGCGAACCTCGGCGAGCCCCTGGTCCACGCGGTGGGCACCGCCGCCGGGGACCGGGGCCTGGTCGTCGCCGAGCTCAGCTCCTTCCAGCTCGAGCGGGTCGACGCGCTGCGACCGAAGGTGGCCGCGGTCCTCAACGTCAGCGAGGACCACCTGGACCGCTACGACTCCTACGCCGGCTACGTCGCCGCCAAGGGCCGCATCTTCGCCGCCCAGCGCGCCGAGGACCACGCGGTGGTCCCGGCCGACGACGAGGTCTGCCTGGGGCTCGCGCGCGCCGGCGCCGGCGCCGTGCACGGCTTCGGTCCCGGCGGCGAGGTGCGCATCGAGGGCGACGACCTGGTGGACACCGAGAGCGGCCTGCGGGTCCCGGTGGCCGAGCTGGCCCTGACCGGCGGACCCAACCGCCTCAACGCCTGCGCCGCCGCGCTCATCGCGCGCCTGGCGGGGATCCCCCGCGCGGCCATCGAGGGCGCGCTGCGCTCCTTCGGTGGCCTCGGGCACCGGATGGAGCTCGTGGGCGAGGTCGACGGGGTGGCCTACTTCGACGACTCCAAGGCCACCAACGTGGGCGCGGCCGTGGCCGCGCTCCGCGGCTTCATGGGCCGCCGCCGGGTGGTGCTCATCGCCGGCGGTCGCGACAAGGGCGGCTCCTACGCGCCCCTGGCCGACGCGCTGCGCGAGGTGGGCCGCGGGGCGGTGCTCCTGGGCGAGGCCGCCGAGCGCATCCGCGCGGGCCTCGGGGACGCCGCGCCCCTGCGCGCCGCCGAGTCGATGGAGGACGCCGTGCGCGTCGCCCGCGAGCTGGCCCAGCCCGGTGACGCGGTGCTCCTGGCGCCGGCCTGCAGCAGCTTCGACATGTTCCGCTCCTACGCCGAGCGGGGTGACGTCTTCCAGGCCGCCGTGCGGTCCCTCGACTCCGCGGAGGTGAACCCGTGAGCGCCGTCCTCGCCCGCTTCTTCCCCCGCTTCGGCGACGATCGCCCCAAGGTGATCGGGCCGGCGGACCCGGTGATGACCGCCGCGGTCGTGGCCCTCGTCGCCTTCGGGGTGGTGATGGTCTACTCGGCCAGCGCCGTCTTCGCCGACTCGCGCTACGACGACCCGTTCCACTTCCTGGTGCGGCAGAGCATTTTCGCGACCCTGGGTCTGGGCGTCTGCTTCACCGTCGCGCGCTTCGACTACCACGGCTACCGCCGCTTCACCTACCCGGTGCTGGCCGGCGCCGTGCTCCTGCTGCTCATCGTGGTCCTCGGCTTCGGTCGCGCCGCCGGCGGCGCCGCGCGCTGGATCCAGCTCGGGCCCATCAACGTGCAGCCGGCCGAGATGGCCAAGCTGAGCATCATCCTCTGGCTGGCCTACTCGCTCTCCAAGAAGGCGGAGCAGATCCGCTCCTTCGAGATCGGCTTCCTGCCCCACGCGATGGTCGCCGGCTTCCTGATGCTCCTCTGCCTGAAGCAGCCGGATTTCGGCAGCGCGGTCATGATCGGCCTGCTGACCTTCACCCTGCTCTTCACCGCCGGGGCGCGGCTCGGCTACCTGCTGGGCGCCATCTTGCTGGCGGCGCCGGCGGTCTACGCGCTCATCGCCTTCTCGCCCTACCGGATGCGGCGCATCCAGGCCTTCCTCGAGCCCTTCGAGCATCGCTACGGGATCGGCTACCAGATCGCCGAGTCCCTGATGAGCTTCGGCGCGGGCGGCGCCACCGGGGTGGGCATCGGCGACAGCCGTCAGAAGCTGCTCTTCCTGCCGGAGGCGCACACCGACTTCATCAGCGCCATCGTCGGCGAGGAGCTGGGCTTCCTCGGCATCTCGCTCTTGCTGCTGACCTACGTGCTCCTGGTGGTGCGCGGGCTGCGCGCGGCGCATCAGGCGGCCGACGATTACGGCGCCTACCTGGCGGTGGGCATCACCGTCTTCCTGGGCATGCAGGCCTTCACCAACCTGGCGGTGGCCATGGGCATGCTGCCGACCAAGGGGCTGGTGCTCCCCTTCATGAGCTACGGCGGATCCTCGCTGCTCGTGAACTGCGCCGCGGTGGGGATCCTCCTGAACGTCTCGCGACCGCGGGACGCCGAAGAGGTCACCGAGGAGGAGGCGCCGGCGGCGCCCTCCAACGAGAAGCGCACCAAGCGCGCGGCCGCGAAGGCCGAGAAGAAGAAGTCTGGGCGCCGAGGCGGGCGCCGAGGAAACCAGCGGCTGGGCGAAGCCGCGGGAGGCGAAGCATGAGTGTGAAAGTGATCATCGCGGGGGGCGGCACGGGCGGCCATCTCTTCCCTGGGCTGGCCGTGGTGCAGGAGCTCCGGCGCCGCATCGAGGACCTCGAGGTGACCTTCGTGGGCACCGAGCGCGGCATCGAGGCGCGGGTGCTGCCCGCGCGCGGTGAGCATCTGGAGACGCTGGAGGTCACGCCGCTCAAGGGGCGCACCTCCGCGGAGCTCTGGCGCTCGATGATGCGGCTGCCGGGCGCGATGATGCAGGCGTCTCAGATCGTGCGCGGCGCGGACCTGGTCATCGGCGTCGGGGGCTACGCCTCGGGTCCGGTGGTGGCCGCGGCGGCGATGCAGCGCATCCCCACCGCGATCCTGGAGCAGAACGCCCACGTGGGGCTGACCAACCGCATGCTCGCCAAGCTGGTGGGCCGCGCGTACCTCAGCTTCGAGGAGACCGCCTCGCTCTTCGGCGCGCGCGCCCGCGTGGCCGGCAACCCCGTGCGGCGGCCGATCGCGCAGATGGCCAAGCGCGCCTCCGCCGACCCCGACGGCTTCGAAGCCCGGGCCGAGACCATCCTGGTTCTCGGTGGCTCCCAGGGAGCCCGAGCCCTCAACCTCACCGCGCCCGAGGCCTTCGCCCAGCTCGCCCGACCGCGGAAGGTGATCCACCAGACCGGCGCCGCGATGGTGGACGAGGTCCAGGCCCGCTACGACGCGCTCGGCGTCGACGCCGAGGCGGTGCCCTTCATCGACGACATGGCGCGCGCCTACGCCAGCGCCGCCGTGGTCGTGGCCCGCGCGGGGGCGACCACCCTGGCCGAGCTCCAGGCCATCGGTCGGCCCAGCGTGCTGGTGCCGTACCCCCACGCCGCCGACGACCACCAGGCGGTCAACGCCCGCTCGCTGGAAGAGGCCGGCGCGGCCACCTGCATCCTGGAGCGGGACCTCGACGCCGACGCCCTGGCGAGCGCGGTGGGTGACCTCCTGGACGCGCCGACCGACGCCCGCGCCATGGCCGCCGCCGCGCGCCGCCGCGGCAAGCCCGAAGCCGCCGCCGCCATCGTCGACGACCTCGTGGACTGGCTGAAACTGCCCACCCGCACCGTCGAGCTCAGCGAGCCTCCGCCCGCGGCCCCCGAGGGCGAGGGCGGCACCGAGTTCAGCCAGCCGCGCCTGCGCGGCTACGGCAGCTACCAGCCGGTCCTGGTGCAGCGCACGTCGAGCATGCCGCCCCCCATGCCCCGGCGACCCCTCGTGTTCGCCTGAGCGGCCGGCCTCACCCCGGAGCTCCGGCCGGCTCGGGGCGCGGTTGCGCCAGGAAGACCCCTGCCCAGATCTCGGTGGAGAAGTACACCGTATGACCGTGCCGGGGAAGCGGTGAGCCGCCGACCCGTACGTGAGGCATGACCTCGTCCACCCCAACGGTCTCGGCGCTGGCTTTGCCGCCGACCCTTCTCTGTCTGGTGTGCGCCTCGGCGTGCGCCCCGTCCCCCACCGGAGCCGCCGCGAGCGGGGGATCGACCCACGCTGCGGCACGCTCGTCCCGGGACCCGGTCGAGACGGTGGCCGCGGCCGAGGGACCGTGGACGGACTCCGCGCGCCTGGCACCCGAGCTCTGCGGTACGTACGCGATGGACCAGGCTCCCCTCGCCCTGCAGAGCGTCCGGTTCGAGGGACACCGCGCCTGGATCTCCTGGCGGGACACGGAGGAGAGAGCGACGGTGTGGTACGCGGTCGGAACCGAGGTGCACATCGCCGATCCCGGGCGCGCAGGCGGTTTCGTGGCCGATGCCGACCCGGAGGGAGCCGCTCTCCTCGTACGCGGACTCCCAGTGCGCATGGATCGTCACGAGTCCCCCCCGGTCCACTGCGAGTGGGACCCCGACGCCGAGACTTCGACGACGCTCGACCACTTCCGTTGTTACCAGGAAGCCCAGGCGCTGTCCGGGGTCCAGCGACTGGAGGCCCACCGCCAGTGTTGCGGGCGTGGCGTGGTCGACTCGTGTCGGACGGCCCGCACCCTGGAGATCGCGATGGAGCCCTGAGGGCGCTTCTCGCCGAAGCGCTGCGAGGACCGAGGGCGGCGGCCCGCGAGGTGGGTCTGAAGGGCGCGGCTTTCGAGCGGCGGGCTAGGTGCTATGCACGGCCCCATGTTCCGTGGACGGATTCGGTCGATTCACTTCGTGGGGGTCGGGGGCGTGGGGATGAGCGGCATCGCCGAGGTGCTCCTCGACCACGGGTTCCAGGTCACCGGCTCGGACCTGCGCGCCAACGACTACACAAAGCGCCTGGTCGACAAGGGGGCCACGGTCTTTACCGGCCACGAAGCGGCCAACGTGAAGGACGCCGACGTGGTGGTCTTCAGCTCGGCGGTTCCCCGGGACAACCCGGAGCTGGTGGAGGCCCGCCGCAACGCCATCCCGGTGATCCCGCGGGCGGAGATGCTGGGGGAGCTGATGCGCCTCAAGGAGGGCATCGCCATCGCCGGCTCCCACGGAAAGACGACCACGACCTCGCTGGTGGCCACGGTGCTCCGCGACGCCGGCTTGGACCCCACGGTGGTCATCGGCGGCAAGCTGAACGCCCTGGGCAGCGGCGCCGCCAGCGGCGCAGGCGATCTGCTGGTGGCCGAGGCCGACGAGTCCGACGGGTCCTTCCTGCACCTGACGCCGGCCATCGCGGTGATCACCAACATCGACCCCGAGCACCTGGACCACTACGGCGATCTGGCCGGCGTGAAGAAGGCCTTCGTGGACTTCGCCAACCGGGTCCCCTTCTACGGCGTGGTCGTGGCCTGCCTGGACCACCCGAACGTGCAGGACCTGCTGCCCCAGATCGACAAGCGCATCGCGACCTACGGGCTCGCGGCCCAGGCCGACTACCGGGCGCGGAACCCGGAGATGAAGGGGCTCAGCGTGAGCTTCGAGGTCATCCGCCGCGGCGAGAGTCTGGGGCGCTTCGAGGTCTCCATGCCCGGCATGCACAGCGTGATGAACGCGCTGGCCACCATCGCGGTCGCGGACGAGCTGCAGGTCCCCCACGACCAGCTCCGGGAGGCCCTGCGCACCTTCGGCGGCGTCCAGCGGCGCTTCACGATCGTCGGGGAGCACGCGATGGGTGACGGCGAGCCGGTGGTGGTGGTCGACGACTACGGACACCACCCGGCCGAGGTGGAGGTCACCCTCGAGGCCGCCCAGCGCGCCTACGGCCGGCGCCTGGTCGTCGCGTTCCAGCCCCACCGGTACAGCCGGACGCACCACCTCTTCGACGAGCTCACCCGCTGCTTCAACCGCGCCGACGTGGTGTTGATGACCGACGTCTACGCGGCCGGCGAGAAGCCCATCGAGGGCGCGGACACCGCCAGCCTGGTGCAGGCGATCCGCGACCACGGCCACCGGGACATCACCCACGTGCCGCGGCGCGAAGACCTGGTGCAGGCCATTCGCGACCGGCTCCAGCCGGGCGACGTGGTGATCACCCTCGGCGCCGGGGACATCACCAAGACCGGCCGCGAGCTCCTCGACGCCCTGAGCTGAGTCCACCGGCCGCGGTCCTTCGGCGAGCCTCGGATCTCGCGGGCTCGCCGAGGCGGCACCGACGGGAGGCTCCCGCCGGGAGCCTCCCCATCGATGCCGGGGCGCTCGCTCACTCGAGGTCGAAGCGGTCGAGACGCATGACCTTGGTCCAGGCGGCGACGAAGTCGCGCACGAAGCGCTCCTTCGCGTCGGCCCCGGCGTAGACCTCGGTGAGGGCCCGGAGCTGGGCGTTGGAGCCGAAGACGAGGTCGACCGACGTGCCGGTTCGGACCACGGCACCGCTGGTCCGGTCCCGCGCCTCGTAGATCAGCGAACCGTCCCGGCGCTCCCACTCGACGTCCATGTCGACGAGTTGGACGAAGAAGTCGTTGGTGAGGCGACCGGGGGTCGCGGTGAAGACGCCGTGCGTGGTGTCGCCGTGGTTCGTGCCGAGGACCCGGAGGCCACCCACCAGCACGGTCATCTCCGGCGCCGTGAGGGAGAGGAGGTCGGCGCGCTCGACGAGGGCTTCGAGGGCTTCCTGCTCGGTGCCACCAGGGAGGTAGTTCCGGAACCCGTCGGACTCCGGCTCGAGGACGGCGAAGGAATCGGCGTCCGTCATCGCGTCCGTCGCGTCCGTCCGGCCCGGGACGAAGGGAACCTCGATGGACACCCCCGCCTCCGCCGCGGCCTTCTCGATGGCCGCCGCTGCGCCGAGGACGATCAGGTCGGCCATCGAGATGCGCTTGCCGTTCCGCTGGGCTCCGGCGAAGTCGCGTTGGATGCGCTCCAACGTGGCGAGCACGCGGGCCAACTCCTCGGGTTCGTTGGCGGCCCAGTCCCGCTGGGGCGCCAGCCGAATCCGCGCGCCATTCGCGCCCCCGCGGTAATCGGTCTCGCGGAAGGTCGACGCCGAGGCCCAGGCGGTCGAGACGAGCTGGTCGATGGTCAGCCCCGAGGCGAGGATCGTCTCCTTCAGGGCGGCGATGTCCGCGGCCCCGACGAGGGGATGATCGACGGCGGGCACGGGGTCCTGCCAGATCATCGGCTCCGCGGGCACCGCCGAGCCGACCAGTCGGCCGTGGGGACCCAGGTCGCGGTGGGTGAGCTTGTACCAGGCCCGCGCGAACGCCGCCTCGAACTCCTCGGGGTGCTCGTAGAAGCGCCGCGAGATGCGCCCGTACTCTGGATCCTCGCGAAGCGCGAGGTCCGTGGTGAACATCATCGGTCGGTGGAAGGTCTCCGGATCGTGAGCGTCGGGGACGTTCTCCGGCCCATCGACCGGTGACCACTGATGCGCGCCGCCCGGGCCCTCGGTGAGCTCCCACTCGTAGGCGAAGAGGTTGTGGAAGTACTCGCGAGACCAGCGCGCGGGAGACGAAGTCCACGCGCCCTCCAGACCGCTGGTGATGGTGTCTCCGGCGTTGCCGGTGCCGTGGGAGTTCTGCCAACCGAGACCCTGCTGCTCGAGGCCGGCGGCTTCGGGCTTCGCGCCGACGTTGCCCTGGGCTGGGGCGGCGCCGTGGGCTTTGCCCAGGGTGTGGCCGCCAGCGATGAGCGCGACCGTCTCCTCGTCGTTCATCGCCATGCGGCCGAAGGCCATGCGGATGTGACGGGCGGCCTCCAGCGGGTCGGGCCGGCCCCCCGGCCCCTCCGGGTTCACGTAGATGAGCCCCATCTGGGTCGCGCCGAGGCCGTGGGCGATCCCGTCCGGGCCCACGCGCTCATCGGCGAGCCAGACGGTCTCCGGGCCCCAGTTGATGTCGGTGGGCTCGTAGACGTCCTCCCGGCCGCCGCCGAAGCCGTAGGTCTGGAAGCCCATCGATTCGAGGGCGACGGTCCCCGAGAGCACGATGAGGTCGGCCCAGGAGAGGGCGCGGCCGTACTTCAGCTTGATGGGGAGCAGGAGCCGCCGCGCCTTGTCGAGGTTGGCGTTGTCCGGCCAGCTGTTGAGGGGCGCGAAGCGGATCATGCCTTCGCCGGCGCCACCGCGACCATCGGTGACGCGGTAGGTGCCGGCGCTGTGCCACGACAGCCGGATCATCAGGCCGCCGTAGTCCCGTAGTCCGCCGGCCACCAATCCTGGGACGTCGTCAGGACCTCTTCGATGTCCTCCTTCAGCTGCTCGAAGTCGAGGGCGGCGAAGGCCTCGGCGTAGTCGAAATCCTCGTCGGTCGGGTCGCCGGTCAATCCGTGCCGCTGGAGAACGCGGAGATCGAGACGGTCGGGCCACCAGTCCTCGTTGCGGTAGGGCCCGTTGGCGGCGATGTCTTCGCCCCCGGATTCACCCGTCGGCTCGGGGGGCGACTCGGGGGGCGCGTCGCTCGCGCAAGCGAGGGCCAAGGGGAGGAGGAAGGAGAGGGTCGCCCGCCCGAAGGGGCCGCTGCGACGCGGTTGCTCGATTGTCTGGCTCATGGCTGCTCCGGAAAAGAGTTGAGCTTCAATCGTTTTCGTCAATCATGAGTGGTTGCCAATAGTGGGGCGCTATCAGCAATCGGCTGCCCTCATGTCCCCGAACGCGAGCGCCCGCCGTGCATCATTCCGCCGGATCGAGCCGCGCGGATTTGTTGACCCTTTTCGCGGGTTCGGCGACGACCGAAGGGTGACGGAAGGAGCGAAGCCGCGCCGCAATCGTCGGCGCGCGGCCCCCGAGGCGGAGGCCCCGCCGCCCAAGCGGAAGCGGGCGGCGAAGAAGCCGCGGCGCGAGCCGCGCCCGGAGCCCTCGGGGACCCGCGGGAACCGTCGGGTGGAGCGGCCGCCCTCCGATCCGGGCATCAGCGTCAGCGAGATCGCCGACTCCATCCCGCCGGAACCGCGCCGGGGCCTGGCCGATCGCTTCCCGCGCTTCTGGCGTGCCGCCGCGCTGACCCTGAAGCTGGGCCTGGCCGCGGCGTGCGTGGTCGGCGGCGTGGCGGTGTATCGGCTGGTGCACGACTACGTGCTCCGCGCGCCGGCGTTCGCCATCAGCACCCTGGAGGTCGAGGGCCTCGAGCGGGTGGGCGAGGAGTCGCTCCTCGAGGCGGCGGGCATCCAGCTCGGAGACAACGTCTTCACCCGGCCGGTCGAGGAGATCCGGCAGCGGGTCGAGGGCCACCCTTGGGTGGCCAGCGCCACGGTGGAGCGGCGGCTGCCTGGGCACGTGTCCATCGCCGTGGTCGAGCATCGACCGGTGGCCGTGCTCGCGCTGGAGGGCCTCTACCTGGTCTCCGAGGACGGCACGGTCTTCAAGGGCGTGGAGCTCGGCGATCCGGTGGACCTGCCGGTGGTCACCGGGCTCGAGCAGGGGGAGTTCGTGCGCAACCGCGCCTTCCGCACCGCGGTGCTGCTCGAGGTGGTGGCCCTGATGCACGACTACCGCGCGGCCGGTCTGTGGCGCCGGGAACCCATCGGGGAGATCCGGGTGGAGCCCACCGGCGGTCTCTCGCTCCGGGTGGGCGAGGACGCCATGCTGGTCCGGCTGGGCCGCGGGCCCCATCGCACCAAGCTCCTGCGCTTGCGACGCATCCTGGACCGGCTGGACGAGAGCGAGAGCCGGGCCGAGTACGTCTTCTTGGACAACGTTCGCCGGCCCGACCGGGTCACCGTGCGGCTCCGCGAAGAGCCCGAGCCGGCGCCCGAGCCGGACGAAGAAGAAGCGGCCGGCTGAAGCGAACCCTCGGTCGCCGGCCGGGGCGCCGAGGGCCGCGACGATCGCGCCCCTGAAGGTCAGCCCCGGAAGTCAGCGCCCCGGGAGGTCAGCGGAGGCCGAGGGCGACCAGGTGCTCGGCGAGGACCGACGTGCCCGAGTGCACGACCCGCTCGACGTCGTCGATCTGCGCCCGCTCCGCGGCGAGGGTCACCGGTTCGAGCCGCGCCTGGGCGGACGCCGGCAGCCCGTCGAGGGCCGCCAGGGTCCAGGGCACCCAGGAGACGATGGCGATGCCGCCGGCGTTGTCGCCGCTGGCCGGAACCCGGCTGCGACCGGTCTCGGCCGGGTCCCGATCGCAGGCGCCGTCGGTGGGAGAACAGTCGGCCAGGAGGGCCTCGGTGACCGCGGCGTCCACCGCCGCGCGGCGCTCCGGCTCCAGGCCCTCGAGGGCTCCGCTGACCCGGAGGGCCACGTGGATCAGCGCTGCCTGGCCGGCGGCGTCCGCTTCGACGCCACCGTCGGTGTCCTCGGTGGGGTCGCTCGCCAGCAGCGCGTCGGCCAGGAAGGTCGCGGTGGCGCTCCGGTCCGCGTCGCCGTCGGGCGGCTCGGTGACGCCCAGCGCCAGGAGCGCGATCGCGCTGACGTAGGGGGAGCCGTCGCCGTAGCTTCCGTCGCGGCCTTCCCCCCGCTCGAGGTCCCGGCGAGCCCGGTTGATGCGTCGCTCGTCGCCGAGCTCGCGGAGCCCGAAGAGGGCCCAGGCGGTGGCCAGGTCGTCGTGGCCGCCGCCGCGGCGGCCGTAGCCGCGGCCGCGCTCGAAGCGGGCGAGGGCGGCGCCGATGGCCTCGAGGTCCGCGCCGCTCACCCCGCCGCAGAGGCGCTTGGCGGCCCCGAGCCCGGCGATGGCCTGGCCGGTGGCCATGCCGCTCGTGGGGAGCTGCGGTACGCCGCGGAAGTCGTCGTCGTCCTCGCGCAGATCCATGAGCGCATCACGCCAGGGAGCGCAGGCCGCGGCAGCCACGGAGCCCTCGGTGGGCACGGGCTCTTCGGTCTCCGGGGCGGATCGCGTGTCGTCCTCGGCGGGCTCGCTCCGCCAGAGAGCGATGCCCACCGCGGCGGCGCTCAGGAGCACCGCGGCGACGCCGAGGCCGATCTGGGCCCGCTTCGCTCGCAGCCCGATGCGCAGGTCGCTCTTGGGTGGCGGGTCGTGGGCCTCGTCGTAGTAGCGCCGCGCCAGCTTGCGACCCCAGGGGGCGGCCAGGACGGTCGGCGAGCGGAAGAGGGCGCCCAGGAAGTGGGCCATGGTGGCGTAGCGCTCGGCGGGGTCCCGGCGCAGCGCTCCGGCGATCACCGCGGCGATGTCTTCGGGGACGTCGGCCACCGCGTCCAGGCGGTCGGGCTCGCTCTGCTGCATCTGGGCCAGGACGGCCAAACCCGGGCCGGGGAAGGGGCCGCGACCGGCCAGGCAACGGAAGAAGAGGCAGCCCACCGCCCAGACGTCCACGGTGGGGCCCAGGGTCTCGGCGCCCAGGGCCTGCTCCGGCGCCATGAAATCCGGGGTCCCCACGGTGCCGCCCTGCTGGGTGATGGCCCGGCCAGACGCGGGGCCCTCGACGACCTTGGAGACGCCGAAGTCGATGAGCTTGGGGACCGGGTCCTCCAAGCGTCGATCGACGAAGATGTTGGAGGGCTTCAGGTCCCGATGGACCACGCCGGCCTCGTGGGCCTTGCCCAGGGCGGTCATCACCGGCACCAAGAGTTCGCAGGTCTCGCGGAGGTCCAGGGTGCCGCCGGCGGCGTCCAGGCGGTTCTCGAGGTCGGACCCGCCCAAGAGCTCCTGGACGATGAACCACGATCCGTCCTCGTCCTGACCGAGATCGAAGACCTGGACGATGTTGGGGTGGTGCAGGTTGGCGGCGACCTTGGCCTCTTGTAGGAAGCGCTTCTCGGCCTCGCCGCCCTGGGCGTGCTGGGTGAGCAGCAGCTTCACCGCCACCGGGGCTTCGGTCATCACGTTGACCGCTTCGAAGACCGCGCCCATCCCGCCGGCGCCCACGAGGGTTCGGATTCGATACTTTCCGCCGACCGTGGACCCGACGCGGGCCAGGATCTCTTCGGGAGTCGGCCCGGACGTGGGATTCGATGGCATCGGAACCCCCGATTTCTGCGGCTCCGGGGCGTTGGTGTCCAGGGTCGTGGCCCTGGGCTGCACTTTTTTTGGCTCCCCGATCCGAGCTGTGTAGGAGTCGAACTCGAAGGTTCACGAGGGAGAACGCGCAGAAATGGCCACGGGCGACATCATCGCAGGACTCGATCTCGGCACCACGAAGGTGTGCGCCATCGTGGCGGAGCAGACCGAGGACGGACTCGACATCATCGGCATCGGCTCGGTGCCGTCGAAGGGCCTGAAGAAGGGCGTCGTCGTCAACATCGAGTCCACGGTGCAGGCCATCCGCGCCGCCATCGAGCAGGCCGGGACCATGGCCGGGGTGGAGATCAACACGGTCTACGCCGGCATCGCCGGATCCCACGTGCGGGGCACCAACGTGGAGGGCGTCGCCGCCATCCAGACCCGCGAGGTCACCCGCGACGACGTGAACCGGGTCCTCGAGCAGGCCAAGGCGGTCCCGCTCCCCGGGGACCGGCAGGTGCTGCACGTGCTCCCCCAGGAGTACATCGTCGACGAGCAGGACGGCATCCGGGAGCCGGTGGGCATGAGCGGCGTGCGCCTCGAGGCGCGGGTCCACATGGTCACCGCGGCCTCGACCAGCGTGGCCAACCTGATCAAGTGCGCCGAGCGCTGCGACCTCTTCGTGCCGGAGACGGTGCTGCAGCCCCTGGCCAGCGCCGACGCGGTGCTCAGCGACGACGAGAAGGAGATCGGGGTCGCCCTGATCGACATCGGCGGCGGCACCACCGACGTCATCCTCTACGTCGACGGCGCGGTGGTGCACACCAGCGTGATCCCCATCGGCGGGATCAACCTGACCAACGACATCGCCACCGGCCTCCGGACGCCGATGGCCGAGGCCGAGCGCCTCAAGATCAAGTACGGCTGCGCCGCGACTCAGCTCGTCGACGAGGAAGAGACCATCGACGTCCCCTCGGTCGGCGGACGGGCGCCGCGGGTGCTGCCGCGCCGGGTCCTCTGCGACATCATCGAGCCGCGGGTGGAAGAGATCTTCCAGGCCTGCCGCCACGTGATCGCCGAGACCGGCTACACGGACATGCTCGCCTCGGGCGTCGTCATCACCGGCGGCACCACCCTGATGGACGGTATGCCGGAGCACGCGGAGACGGTGCTCGGCCTCCCGGTGCGCCGCGGTGCGCCGACCGGCGTCGGCGGGCTCATCGACGTGGTCCGCAGCCCCGCCTACGCGACCGGGGTCGGCCTGGTGAAGTACGGCGCGGCGCGCCTCGGCGATTGGGACGAGGAGATGCCGGCGTCGATCGCCGAAGAGGTCGAGGTGCCCGCCGAGGGCGGGCTGGCCAGCCGCATCAGCGGGTGGTTCCGCGAGGTCTTCTGACCGACTGATTCACGACGCCGCTCTCGGGCGAGAGACGGCGTCACGCTTAGGGCAACGAAACTGATTTTGAAGGACGACGCCGCGCGGGCAGCGCGGTTCGGAGGGAAACGATGACGATCTCCATCGAGCTCATGGAAGACAACGCGCTGGGTGCACGCATCAAGGTGGTCGGTGTGGGCGGCAGCGGCGGCAACGCCTTGAACACCATGATCAGCTCCGGGCTCGAAGGCGTGGAGTTCATCGCGGCGAACACCGACGCGCAGGCGCTCGAGGGCAACCTGGCCCCCACGCGCATCCAGCTCGGGCCGACGCTGACCAAGGGCCTCGGCGCGGGCGGCAGCCCCGACGTCGGCCGCAAGGCGGCCCTCGAGGACGTGCAGCGCATCGCCGAGTCGCTCGCCGGCGCCGACATGGTCTTCGTGACCGCCGGCATGGGCGGCGGTACCGGCACCGGCGCCGCGCCGATCATCGCGCAGGTCGCGCGGGACCAGGGCGCGCTCACGGTCGGCGTTGTCACCAAGCCCTTCCTCTTCGAGGGGCGTCGCCGCAGCAAGAACGCGGACCACGGCATCCAGGAGCTCGAGGATTCGGTCGACTCGATCATCACGATCCCGAACCAGAAGCTCCTCTGCCTCGGCAACGAAGACATGTCGATGCTCGACGCCTTCGAGCGCGCCGACGACGTGCTGCTCCAGGCCGTCCAGGGCATCAGCGACCTCATCACCACGCACGGCATGATCAACGTCGACTTCGCCGACGTGCGCACGATCATGAGCGCCCAGGGCCGCGCCCTGATGGGCACCGGCTTCGCCAAGGGTGACACCCGCGCCGAAGAGGCCGCGTCCATGGCCATCAACTCGCCCCTCCTCGACGACATCACCGTCGACGGCGCCCGCGGGATCCTCATCAACTTCACCGCCGGCCCGGACCTCAAGCTCAGCGAGATCGACCGCGCGGCGAGCCTGGTGCAGCAGGCGGCCCACGAGGAGGCGGAGATCATCTTCGGCCTCGTGACCGACCCCGACATGCACGACCTGGTGAAGGTCACCGTGATCGCCACGGGCTTCGACTCCGCGCCCGGCGAGGTGCAGGTCGAGCGGCCGGCGCGGGCCCAGCTCCCCATCGGGGGTCTCCGCGAGAAGGCGCGCACCGCCATCGGTGGTCGCACCTCCCGTCCGCCCGCGTACTCGACCCCGCCGCCCTCGAAGAGCGACATCCGCGCCGTGGCCCGGGCCGCCGCGACCGCTCAGAACGAGGCCGTGCGTCCCAGCCGCGCCTTCGGCGCCTCCGCGCTCCACGACGAGGCCGTCCTGGACATTCCGGCGTACCTGCGCCGGTCGGGGGCCGCCAGCCAGGAGTGAGGCCCCGACACGAGCGCGGCCCCGTTCGGTTCACCGAGCGGGGCCGCGACGCGTTCGGGGGTCGGCCGGCGAACGGCCGCACGCGCTCAGAGCTCGAAGCGCTCCGGGTGCGCGGCCATGTGGTCGAGGTAGTGGTCGAAGTCCTCTTGGACTCCGAGCGCGCCGCTCTCGGCGTCCTCCTCGAGGAGCTTCATCAGGTCCCCGAGGCGCTTGCTCGGCGGGATGCCGAAGCGCGCCATGATCGCTTGACCGAGGCCCTTGGGCAGCGGTTTGACCTTCGAGTCCTCCTTGGCGAGGACCTCGATGCGCTTCCGGAGGTCGGCGATGTTCCGCACGCCCCGCTTGCGCTTCTCGGGCCGCTTGGTGGTGATGTCCGCCCGGCTGAGATCGAGGAGGTCGGTGAGCCCGTCGCCCATCTGCTGGTGGAAGCGCCGCACGGCGGAGTCGGTCCAGGACTCCTCGTACTGGCTGGGCCGCAGGTGGTGCAGGATCAGGAAGTGGATGCGCTCGTCGAGCTCGCCCTCGAAGCCCATCCGCTTGGCGGTCTTGCGCCGGTACATGCGCGCGCCGACCTCGGCGTGGCCGTGGAAGGTCACCCGGCCGCGGTCGTCGATCTTGCGCGTCCGGGGCTTGCCGATGTCGTGGAGCAGCGCGCCCCAGCGGACCGAGAGCCGCGGCACCGACTGACGCACGACCTGCTTGGTGTGCTTCCAGACGTCCTTGTGGCGCCACTCGCCGTCGCCGAAGCCGACCATGGAGGCGACCTCGGGGAGCCACACGTCCAGGAAGCCCAGCTCGAAGAGCGCGTCGAGGCCGTGCTCGGCCCCGGGCATCACCAGGAACCCGTCGACGACCTCGCGCATCGCGCGGACGTCCAGGGCCCGCCACTCGGCGGGGGTGGGACGGGGTGGGGGCTCGGCGCTGCTCGGCTTCTTGCCGGGGTCGTTCTCGGCGGCGCGGCTCGCCGCCCACTGCAGGGCGGTCCGGGCGCGCTCGGCGTCGGGCTGCTCGTCGGCGCGGCGCGCCGGGATGGGCGCCGTCGTCTGTCGTTCCGGGGTCGTCATCACACCTTCGTCCCGTGATCGCGAGGCGAAAAGCCAGTGTATAGCAGCGGTCCGGGGGTGCGCATCCCGTCCGCGGGACGCGGGGGTCAGTCGGCGTCGCAGGAGCTGGCGGGCGCGCGGATGGCCCGGCCGAACCCGTCGATGCGCAGGTGGTCGATGGCGCAGGGGGCCGTGCCGCCGTTGCGGATGATCAGCGCGGTCACGGTGAGCTCGGTCGTGGTGGTCCCCGTGGCGGTGCCGCCGTCGGCGAGGGCGCGGTCGCCGGCGAGGGAGAAGCTGATGGGGGTGCTCCATTCGGTGGGGATCCCCGGCTGCCCGCCGTAGGCGTCGGGGCCCCGGGCGGCGTCGCGGGCCAGGAGCTCGAAGGAGAGGCGGCCGCCGAGGTCGCAGCGGGCCGACGCGGCGCCCTGCATCGCGCCGGAGTTCAGGGCGACCGACTGGGGGCCGAGGTCGTAGGTGCGGCGCACGGTGGCGCCCGGCTGCAGCCGCAGGCCGTGCTCGCCGGGGTGCACCGTGGAGACCCACTCGGCGCCGTCGGCGTCGCCTTCGATGCGCTCCCAGCCGCAGGCCATCCCCGAGCACTCGTCCTCGAAGCTCTCCTCGAGCAGGAGCGGGTCGGGCTCGGGCGCCTGGCGGCAGGCGATGACGAAGAGCAGCGCGTGGAGCGTGCCGCGCAGGAGGGGGGCGCGGGGGCTCATTCGACGATCTCCAGGGCGAGGGTGGCGCGGAACCCGCCCAGGTGGGCGTCGAGGGAGTCGCCGATCGTCACCGGGAAGTGGTCGTACCCCAGCCGCACGGCGAAGGACGCGGGGCCCACCAGGGCGAACGAGATGAGCGCCTCGGCGACCACCCGCCAGCCCACGTCGGTGCTCCGGCCCTCGTTCAGCGACGAGAACGCGAGGCCCAGGCCGCCGCCCGCGTCGATCCCCAAGGCGACGATCTCGCGCTGCCCGATGGGAACGCGCAGGTCGGCCACGATCAACAGGTCCCAGCCGAAGATCGAGGCCGCCGGCCGCTCGTGGTGGACCCATCGGAGGTCCCGGACCCCGGTCCGGGCGCCCAGCGAGAAGTAGCGCCCGAAGCGACGGAGCAGCGAGGTCTCGCCGCCGAAGGCGACGTCCGAGGGCCCGTAGCCGCGGGCCGCGAGGGAGTCGTCCCAGGCGTCTTCGACCGTGGGCCCGACGGTGAACCCCAGGGTCCAGCGCCAGCGGGTCTGGGGGTCCCGGAAGCACTCTTCGTCCGCGTCGAGCTCGGCGGAGTCGTCCTCTTCGAAGAGGCTGGCGCAGTCGTGCTCGCGGGCTTCGCGGACCGGGAGGGGGGCGCGCGCCGCTCCGGGGGCTGCCGCGGCGGAGGTCGCGGGGGCCTCGCCCGGGAAGGCCGCGGGGGCGGGCGCCGGAGCCTCGCCGGGGGAGGTCGCCGGCGCCTGCGCCGCCGCACCGGTCGCCAGCACGGCCCACACGAGGGTCGCCGCGAGACCCGTCCCCATCCACTGCTCCCCGATCACGGCCGGGAGCATAGTACGACCCAGCCGCAGGCTGCACGCGCGACGGGGTCCAGGTGGTATCGTCGGGGACCATGGCCGACGAGCCCGAGTCCACCGCCATCCGCCATCACCGCTCCTTCCGGATCTGGCTCTTGCCCCTCCTGCTCTTGATGGGCGTGTGGCTGGCCATCTTCCTCCTGACCTTCTGGGTGGACGCGAGCGGCGCCTTCGAGCGCCTGGAGCTGCTCTGGCGCCCGAACCCCAGCTCGGCGGCGAACACCATCGCCAACGCCGGCGAGGTGGTCGCCGCGGTGCTGGGCATCGCCATCACCGTCGTGGCCATCATCGTGGAGCTCGCGTCGAACCGGTATACCCACCGGATCACCGAGCTCTTCGTGGGGGAGCCCATCAACTTCTTCGTGATGGGCTTCTTCGTGATCGCCGCGCTCCAGGCGATCTTCGTGGGGGTCATCTTCGACGACACCGGCGAGGCGGCCAGCGGCTTCGTGCCCTACTTCGGCATCACCGTGTCCATGGCGATGCTGGGCATCTGCCTCCTGCTCCTGCTGCCCTATTTCGCTTTCGTCTTCGACTTCTTGAACCCCATCCAGATCGTCGACCGGATGCGGCTCCAGACCATCCGGGCGATGAGCCGGCGGGGCATCGGCCTGGCGGCGCGCAAGGCCGAGGCGGTCCGCGGGGTGGAGCAGCTCGCGGACGTCGGGCTGAACGCCATGGAGCACAAGGACAAGGGCGTCTCCATGGCCAGCGTGGACGCGCTCCAGGCCATGGTCATCGACTACCAGACGGTGCGGCCGCGGCTCAGCAAGGAGTGGTTCCGCATCGACGGCGAGCTAGCGCACAACCCGGACTTCGTCTCCATGTCCGACGACGTGCTCTCGGCGGTGACCCGGCGGCGCATCTGGTTCGAGATGAAGGTGCTGCGCAAGTACCAGACCCTCTACAACGAGGCCCTGAACAAGATGCGCGACATCTGTTACCTGGTCGCCATCAACACCCGGCACATCGCCGAGGCGGCGATCGAGGTGAAGAACGCCGAGCTCTTCGCCCTGGTGGTGAAGTTCTTCAACACCTACCTGCGCGCCACGGTGAACGCCCGGGACGTGCGCACGGCCTACAACGTGCTGCACCAGTACCGCCTGCTCGCGCAGGCCGTGCTCCACCACCGCGACGGCGAGAAGGCCATCGAGATCGCCCGGTACTTCAAGTACTACGGGCTGGTGAGCTTCAACGCGAAGCTCCCCTTCATCCTCGAGACCGTTGCCTACGACCTCTGCGAGCTCAACGAGATCGCCTTCGAGGAGAAGTCGCCGGCCGCCCGGGAGCTGCTGCGCATCTTCTTGCAGGTGGACAAGGAGAGCGAGAGCGAGGTCCAGGAGATCAGCCTCCGGGGTGTGCGCAAGGCGCAGGTGAAGCTGGCCACCTACTATCTCCGGCACGGGGCCGAGGACTGGGCCCGGGAGATCTTCGAGGACATGGAGCCCGAGCGGCGCGACCGGCTGGGCTCCATCCGGGACGAGCTGCTCAACGTCCAGTCCAGCGAGTTCTGGGAGATCAGCGATCGCGGCGTGAACTTCGACTACCTGGATCCGGAGCGGAAGCGCGAGCTGGTGACCTTCTTCTCCTGGTTCGAGGACCTGCCCCGGAAGAGCTACCTGCCGGAGGAGCTCCTGCAGCCCAACGCCGCCGAGGCCCACCCGGCGCGGGACTCCCGCAAGCGGGACGAAGTGCTCCACGACGTGCCCGGGGGCGGCGCCGACCCGGGCAAGGAAGAGTCCAGCGACGAGTTCGCGCTCCCCGGCGCAGAGTAGCCGCGAGCGGCCGCAGTCGCCGGGCGCCGCGCTCGGGGGTGACCCGGGTCACCAGCGGGTCGCCGAGGGCAGGCGCCAACGGGCCGCCGCTCGGCCCCTCAGCCGGTGGCGTCGAGGGCGGCGAAGAGGGCCCGGGTCTCGGCGGGGGTCCCCACGGTGACGCGGGCCCAGCCGTCGAGGCGGGGGTCCGAGAAGAAGCGCAACGCGACCCCCTGGGCCAGGAGCGGCTCCTTGCGGCTCGCCGGCAGCCGGGCGAGCACGAAGTTGGCCTGGCTGGGTCGGGGGTCCAGGCCGCGCTCGGCCAGGCCGGCGCTCAGGACCTCGCGCTCGGCGACCACCGCGCGGATGGCCTCCTCGACCGCGTCGCCGTGCTGCTCGAGCACGACCTGCGCCGCGATCTGCGCGGTGGCCGAGAGGTTGAAGGGCTGCCGGGCCTTCTCCAGCTCGTGCACCAGGGCCGGGTGGGCGCGGAGCCACCCCAGCCGCAGCGCCGCCAGGCCGATCTTGGACAGGGTGCTCATCACCGCGACGTTGCCGTGCTCGGCGAGCCAAGGGCTCAGCGTGTGGGCCCGGTCCTCCGGCCGCTGCCGCGCGAAGGGCCCGTACGCCTCGTCGATGATGTGCAGGGTGTCGGGGTACGACGCGACCAGGTCCCGGAGCACCGCCTCGTCGTAGGGGTTGCCCGTCGGGTTGTTGGGCGTGGCGTAGAAGGCGAGGGCCGGCGCGTGGTCCCGGAAGGCCGCATGCATCGCCGCCGGGTCGAGGGCGAAGTCCGCGTCCAGCGGGACCTCCACCGGCTCGTAGCCGTGGGTCAGCGCGCTGATGCGGTACATGACGAAGCTCGGTCCGGGGAAGAGCACCACCGGCGCCCGGCCCTCGTGGGGGGTCATGAAGGCCTGGAGCAGGATGGCGATGACCTCGTCGGAGCCGGCGCCGAGGATCAGCTCGTCGCCGTCGGCGTCGAGGTGCCGGGCCAGCGCGCGGCGGAGCCCGGTGGCGCGACCATCGGGGTAGCGGTGGAAGGGCAGGCTGGCGACGGCGTCGGCGATGGAGCGCCGAACGGTCTCCGCGAGGGGCCAGGGAGACTCGTTGGCGTCGAGCTTCACCGGCGGCGGCGCGGCGGGCACGGTGTAGGCCTTCAGCTCGGCGAGGATCGGGCGCAGGCGACTCAGGGGTGGGGTGGGGCGACTCATCGGACGGCGCCTTCGCGGAGGCTGGTGGGGACGTCGAGGTCCTCGCTCTCCTCGGTAACGGCGCGGGAGGGGCCGGCGCTGGGCGCGCCCTCTTCGGCGGAGCCGTTGTCGGCGAGGTCGCTGGGATAGAGGTCCAGGTAGGTCTCCAGGAGCGCCTCGGGGACCTCGCCGCCGGCGGGTCCTCCGAGCTTCACCACGTGGCGCCCGCTGACCCACAGGACCCAGGGCTCGTCGCCGTCGAGGACCCAGACGTTCTCGCCCTCGCGCTCGGCGACGGCGGCGTCGTAGGTGGCCAGGTCTTCCATGCGCTCGCGGAGCTCGGCGGCGAGCCCGCGGGCCTCGGCGTACACGGTGACGAAGGCGGTCGCGAGGACCACGCTGCCTTCACCGCGGCGGAAGTAGGTCGCCGTGTGACCCTCGGCGGGGTTTCCCTCCACCGGCAGCTCGACGTCGAGGACGTGCTGATACCGGCGGTAGGCGAAGCCATCGAGGTCCTTCTCGACGACGTAGCGCGCGGGCAGCGCGGGGCTGCAGGCGGCGAAGAGGAGCGAGCCGAGGAGGGCGAGACGGAGCATGATCGCGGGCATCGTACCCCGTCCGCCCGGCGGGCTCAGAAGCGGAACTGCATCTCCATGCGGATCTCGCGCTCGAGCTGCTCGTCCTCGTCGAAGATGGTGCCGGTGGTCGGGAAGTCGGGGTCGTCCTCGTGGCGCTCGTCGTAGAGCACCGAGAGCATCCCGATGTTGCGGTACCAGTACCAGTGCAGCGCGATGCGGTAGCGGAAGACGTCGTTGGTGCGCGGGAGCGCGTTGTTCGGCGCCGTCGGCGGGATCTCCGCCTCGTCGTACTCGTTGCCGCTGAACATACCGACGTCGGCGGCGAGGAAGAGGGTCTCGGGCCAGAGGAGCACGCCGACCTGGGCGTTCCAGGCATTCTGGACGCCGCCGCCGAAGTCGATGGCGTACTTGAAGTAGTTCTCCAACCGCATCTGGAAGATGGAGTGGTTGAAGACGAAGAGGGCGTTGGCCGCCGGGTAGCGCTCCAGCGGCTGCTGGTCGTACTTGGCGCCGATCATCAGGGCCACGGTGGTCGGAGCCCGGCTGTAGAGCATCGGCGAGTCGAAGCGGTTGAAGTGACCGACGAAGTCGATCCCCACCTGGGCGCCGACGGCCCAGGCGAAGTTGTTCAGCCCGCCCTCGGTGCGGCGACCGCCGACGTTGCCGGTGCGCTGGCCCTTACCGCCGGCGAGGAAGACGCGGTAGTTGAGGCGACCGCTCGGGATCAGCGGACCGCCCTGTTCGATCTGCGCGCCGTTGCCCTGCTCGAAGGCGTTCAACATGTAGAACGTCCGGTCGAGGAGGGGCAGCTTGGCCTGGCTGACGATGAAGCCGGTGCTCAGACCGCCGGAGCCGCTGTTCACGCTGAGGTAGTGACCCCGGTCGCCGATGGGCACCTGGAAGTTGGCGAAGGTCAACCGGGGCGAGTTGCCCTCGAGCTGCATCGACAGAAGGAAGAAGCTGTTGGCGATGTAGGGGATGGGGCCGAGCACGCGGACCTGGAGTCGCTCGAACTCGACGTCACCCGCGGTGCGCCAATCGGTGCCCTGCTCCAGGTCGTAGCTGGCGGCGATACCGGCCACGAGGGAGAAGCGGAAGCCGGGGCTGCCGGTGCAGACGGAGACCTGCGGGTCGAAGCGGCAGCCGAAGTCGGCGCAGTCGACCCGGCCGTCGCCGTCGTTGTCGACGCCGTCGGAGCAGGTGTAGTCGTTCCGCTCGCCGTTGGCGTCGGAGCCGGTGCCGATGAGGGTCTCGACGCTCTGGTCACCCGAGAGGCCGGGGACCGGGTCCGGCGTCTGGAGCCGCTCCGGGCCCTCGGCGCCGTGGTTCGCCGAACCGAGGCAGACCGTCAGGCCGGGACCGGTGCAGTCGGGGTCCTCGCAGTCGAGGAGGCCGTCGCCGTCGTTGTCGACCCAGTCGCTGCAGCGCTGGTCGTTGCGCTCTTCGGAGCCGCCGAACATGCAGGCCTGGTTCTCGAAGCAGTCCGAGTCGGCGCAGTCGGTGAGCCCGTCGCCGTCGTCGTCCATGCCGTCCTGGCACTGGGTCTCGTGCTCCGGCCGGGACATGGGCACGGCCTGGCGCGCCTGCGGCGCCGGGGGAACCGGCTGGGTGCCGTCGGGGTCCTCGACGCTCGGCGCGGTCGCGGCCGGCTCGGTGAGCCCCTCGTTGGGGTTCGTCTCGGGGACGTCGGTGGGGTCCACCTGGGCCGAGGCCAGGCTGCCGCCGGCCAGGGTGAGGGTCAGCGCCCAGAGGATCGCGCGCGGGCTTCTCATCGTCGTTTCGTTCCTTGTCACAGAGCTCAGCGGCAGAGCAGCGGTCGGTTGGCCTGGTTGCCCACGGCGGTGAGATCCCAGCGGCCGGTGGCGAAGGTGAAGCGCCAGCCCTGGCACATGCCGTCTTCGGCGACGGCGGCCTCTTCGGCGGTGGCGCCGTTGCGCATGCGGTCTTCGACGGTGGGCTTGAGCAGCGGGTTCCACTGGCAGTCCCAGTCGTCGCAGTCGTAGAAGCCGTCGATGTCCTGGTCCCGGTTGTCGAGGCAGCGCTCCTGGAGCTCGGCGATCGCGCGGCGGGGGTTGGTCTCCGCGTCGGTCAGGCTGATGCTCTCGCGGCAGGGGCTCGCGGTGTCCTGGACGGTGTCGAACGTGTACCCACCCGCGCCATCGGGGCTCCGCCGGGGCACCGGGTAGTTCGCCTGGATCACGGCCTGGCAGCTGAAGTCGGAGCAGTCGCCGAAGCCGTCGCCGTCGTCGTCCTCACCGTTCTTGCACTCCTCGAAGGAGTCCTCTTCGTCCACCTCGACGCCGCCGGTGCAGAGCTGGGCCACCTCGGGGATGGTCGAGCGGGAGCAGGAGAAGTCGTTGCAGTCGGTGAAGCCGTTGCCGTCGTTGTCCTCGCCGTCGGAGCAGCGCTCGACGTTGTTCTCGAGCCGGGTCTCGCAGAAGGCGACGAGGTCCGGGTTCCCGGTGGCGCGGGAGCAAGAGAAGTCCCCGCAGTCGGTGAAGCCGTTGCCGTCGTTGTCGACGCCATCGGAGCAGGCCTCGATGGTGTCCTCGGGGCCGGAGGCGGGGCACCCGGCGGTGTCCAGGCAGTCGGCGTCCTCGCAGTCGGTGTCGCCGTCGCCGTCGTCGTCGCGCCCGTTGTCGCACGTCTCGGAGGGGAGGGGAGGGCACCCGTCGACTTCCGCGCAGTCGGTGTCGGCGCAGTCCACGCGGCCGTCCTCGTCGTTGTCCCGGCCGTCGTCGCAGTCGGTCTCCGCGTCGCAGACGGTGACGAAGTCACTCTGCCGACAGGAGAAGTCGCCGCAGTCGCGGAAGCCGTTCTCGTCGTTGTCGAAACCGTCCGAGCAGGCTGCGTCGCTGAACTCGGTGGTGCAGCAGAGCTCCATGATCGCCTGACAGTTGCGGTCGCCGCAGTCGTAGTTGCCGTCCTGATCGTTGTCGATCCGGTCGATGCACTTCTCGTAGGTGTTCTCCGGCTCCGGCGGGAGACCCTCGATGATGATCAGCCCGCAGAGCCCCGCCGCGATGCAGCTCGAGTCGCTGCAGTCGGTCATGCCATCGCGGTCGTTGTCGATGCCGTCGTCGCAGGCCTCGGGATCGTTTTCCCAGCCCACGACGGGCCCGTTGACCCGGTCGGGATCGAAGCAGCCCACCAGGGCGACGGCGGCCATGGCCACGGCGAAAGCGCGCAGGGAGGTCACTGGCTCATCTGCTCCTGCATGTGGGGAGGCCACTCGCCGTGGCGCCGGAGGCACGAGGCCCGGCTGCGGCCGTAGCGTCGGCGGAAGTCCGCGTAGAGCATGCAAGCGCCGCGGACCTCGTGGGCCTCGCCGAGCTCACCGCTCTGGCGCGCGGCGGCCAGCTTGGGCTCGATGGCGTCGCGGACGGTATCCTCGGTGTACTCGGGGAGCTCGCCGAGCCGCGCGTAGCGGTCGACGGCCTCGATGAGGAGGATGTTGGGCATTCCGGCCAGGGCCTCGGCGAGGCTGGGGTCGGCGCGCAGCGAGCGGGCGAAGGCCTCGACGCGCTCGGCGTCGGCCTCGATCTCGGTGGCGCACTGGGTGGAGCACTCGGGGTAGGTGTCCGAGTGGCGCCACTTCTCGGTGTGGCCGTCGCGGGTGGAGACCATCCGGTTGTAGTGGCTGTCACGCCCCGGGTCCTCGTCGGCGGAGTGCAGCGAGGTGACCACGAAGCCGGGGACCCCGTGGGCCCACATGCCGCGGCGGTGCCGGATCGCGTCCTGCTGCGCGCGGATGTACTCGATGCGCGACGGGGTGTCGTCGATCTGCATGGCGTGGGCGTAGCCGTGCCGGATCTGGGCGATGGCCAGATCGGGGCAATCGAGGAGCACGCGGCCGTAGGTGTCCTGGCTGCCGTCGGTGGTGCAGTGCCACACGCCGTGGCGCCCCAAATGGGTGCCCTTCTTCGCGATCACGAAGAGCTCGAAGGGGTGCCAGTCGTCCCAGGAGTGGACCGGCCCGTAGGACTCCAGGGTGTTGAACCCTCCGAGCCGCGAGCCGCGACCGGCCCAGGGGCCGTCGAGCTGGCGGAACGAGTCGCCGTCATTGAAATAGACGCGGGTCGGCCGCCCGTTGATGTAGACGAGGGTGGCGATCGAGGCTGCCTCACCGCGCTGGGGAGCCAGTGGCGCGACGAAGAGCGCCAAGACGAGCGCCAAGAGGAGAGTGGGGGTGACTCGACCCATGAGGCGGGCCGGACCCTAGGCTGCCGGCCGAGGGTCGTCAACGCGAACGCCGCCGTCGGCGCCACCATTCACGGAGCTGACACTCTCTGGAGCCCTTCCGTTCGCTGTCCAGGGCGGGGATACTCCGCCCATGCGTTGGTGGTGTTTGGTGGGGGTCCTCGCGTTGGGGGCCTGCGACGAGCCGGGGACCGAGGGGTCGATGGACGGAAGCCTGGTCTGCGCTTCGGCGGCGGACTGTGACGACGGGCTCTTCTGCAACGGCGCCGAGACCTGCGCGCCGGGGACCGAGGCCGCCAACGCCCGCGGCTGCGTCGCCGGAGCGCGGCCCTGTCCGACGACGGGCTGCGTGGAGCTGGAGATGCGCTGTGATTCGGAATGCCCCGACGCCGACGGCGACGGCTTCGCCGACGCGGTCTGCGGCGGCGGCGACTGCGACGACGCCGACGGCAACCGCTATCCGGGGCATCCGGAGTACTGCGACTTCAAGGACGACGACTGCGATCCCTCGACCCTCGGCGACCGCGACGCGGACGGCGATGGAGTCGTGTCCGCCCTCTGCTGCAACGGCCTCGACTGCGGCGGCGACTGCGACGACACCAACCCGGCCGTCGGTCCCACGTCGCCCGAGGTCTGCAACGGCATCGACGACGACTGCGATGGGTCGATCGACGAAGGGGTCCTGATCATGGCCTGGCCGGACTCCGACCGTGACGGTTGGGGCGACGAGTCGTCTTCGGTGGAGCTGCGCTGCGATCTGCCCAGCGATCGGGCCAGCCGCGGCGGCGACTGCGCGGATCTCGACGCCACCCGGCATCCGGAAGCGCCGGACGTCTGCGATGGCATCGACCAGGACTGCGACGGCGCGACGGACGAGGGGGCCGACGCGCTCTGCGACACCGCGCTCGGTGCCGCGACCGTGGGCGCCTGCGTGAGCCCGCCCGACGGGAGCGCGCCGCGCTGTCATGGCCTCCGCTGCGTGGGTTCGACCGACTCCTGCGGCGCGAGCGACAACCGCTGTGACCAGAACCTCTGCTCGAGTCAGGTCGCCTGCGGGGCCTGCGGCGTCGCGTGTCTGAGCTGCAACGGCAACGGTCGCTGCCCCGGAGGCGGCGTCGGCAACTACCTGTTCACGGTGCAGTACCTGGACGGTCAGAGCGGCGCGCCCATCGCCGGCGCCATCGTCTCGCCGGCGGGTAGCTGCTCCACCGACCCTTACGCGACCACCGGCGCGGACGGGCGCTACACCCTCTCACTGGGCTTCCCCGAAGACCCCGCGCCCGACGGGCTCCGGGCGGCCGCGAGCGGCTACCCCGACGTCCTCGTCGGGTTCCAGGACTTCCCCAACCCGGTCCGCGCGCTGAGCGCCGCGGTGCTCGACGCCGCCTACGCCGCGCGAGGTCTGACCCGCGATCCCGAGCTGGGCGTCCTGGTGGTCGAGGGCTCGGCCCCGGTGACCGACGCGATCAGCGGGCCCGCGTTCCGCTTGCGACCCGATGGCAGCGCCGTCGACGTGGCCGACGGCGGCGGCGGGCTGGTGGTGTTCCCCAACGTCCTGCCGGGGGACTACGCCGTGAGCCCGCTCCCCGAGGGGTGCACCAGCCCGAGCCAGCGCTGCCAGCGCCTCGACGGGGTGAGCGTCGAGGGCGGCGTCCAGACCTTCCTGAGCTTCACCTGCGACGCGTTCGGCTGCGTGGGCTGAGGGCCCCGCTCGAGGGCCCACTGGCGCTACGTCCGCGCGGTCACTCGACCGGCATGCACACCACGCCCTCGAGGGTGCTGCGGTTGTTGCCCTCGGCGCACTCGCCGTTGGCCTCGTCGTCGTCGGCCACGACCGTGATGTCCACGCCGGGCGCGGTGGTCGGCGGGTCGTCCCAGATGCACTCCACGGTGGCGCAGGAGCCGACGCCGAGGACGGTCTCGGTGAACGCCTGGCAGATGCGGGTGTCGTCGCCGGGCTCCCCGGCATAGAAGCCGACCGCCAGCCCGTCGCCCACGGGCTGCGAGCCGCGGTTGCACACCTGGGCGCGCAGCGTCGCGGTGCCGCCGTCGATGGAGCACCCGGGGACCATGGTGCGGCTGGTGATGTCCGGCGCGGCGCCGGGGATGGCGTCGCCCTGGACGTTCTTGCGGAAGTCGTTGAGCTCCGGGTCCAGCCAGTTCAGGGCGGCCTCGCTGCTGCGGGGTACGGTGCCGTAGGGGTCCACGTTGGTCACGTGGTAGGCGTGCTGGTTCCAGATGCGCCGGGAGTTGACCCAGCGGTCCGCGGTGTCGCCGTAGACGCGGATGCCGCGGGTGCCCCGGGGGTGGGACGCGCGGCAGGTGTTCCCGGTCCCCGGCGTGCCTTCCGGCGGGGCCTCGCAGACGTAGCCGGCCGCCTCGCAGCCGGCGCCGAGGCAGCACTGGGTGTCATCGGTGCAGCGGCAGAAGCCGGCGTCGCAGGTGCCCGAGGGGCAGTCGCCGGCGTCGTCACAGCGGAGCCCGGCGTGGAGGGGATCCGTCTGCCGCGGCCCGAGGCCGGCGCAGGGGCGGCCGTCGGTGGTGCCCGCGGGGGAGCAGTTGAAGTTGTTGCCGATGACGATCTCGGCGTTGAAGTCGCCGTCGACGTCGGCGATGACCGGGTTCTCGTACCAGGTGCAGGAGGTGCGGAACTGGCTGAACACCACGTCGCCGGTCTCGCCGTCGTAGACGCGCAGGAAGCACTCGTCGCCGTAGACCACCTCGGCGCGACCGTCGGCCTCGAAGTCGAAGACGCTGGACCCGGTCACGTTGCTCGACTGGTCCTGGCTCGGCTGGGTCCAGAGCACGCCGTCGTCGCGGCCGCTGGCGCAGCTGCCCTCCCGGGCGGTCCCGCAGTCGGGATCGAAGACCACGTAGTTCACCGCGCCGGCCGAGGAGACCTCGGGGAGGCCGTCGCCGTCGAAGTCGGCCACGGTGGGCGGGCCGCCGTTGCCGCCGCCGGGGATGGCCACCGGACCGAAGACGGTGGTCCCGTCGAGGGTCTGGATACGCACGGTGCCCGCGCTCACCACCGCCACCTCGGGGCTGGTGCCGCTCCAGTCCTGGGTGCCGGGGTAGGCGCCGAAGTCGGCCAGGGCCACGTGTCCGGCGGCGGTCCCGCCGGCGGACCAGGTCTCCGCGTTCCATCGACCCTCCCGCCACTCCCAGGCGCCGTCGCCCTGGACGTGCTCCACGAGGCCGTCGCCGTCCACGTCGGCGACCACCGGGAACACGCCCGAGCCGTAGGTGAGGCCGGCGAGGGAGTCGTCCAGGAGCACTCCGTTGGCGTCGAAGACGAGGCCCTGGCGCATCACCTCGGGGACGCCGTCGTCGTCCAGGTCGGCGATCGAGGGACCGGCCCAGCCGCCGCCGGTGGGGTCGTAGGGGGTTCCGTCGGCGAGGGTGGAGCGCCAGAGCACCGACCAGGTGCCAGTGGCGTCCGCGGTGAAGGCCACCAGCCCGCCGTTGGCTTTGAAGGCCACGATCTCCGGGCGCCGGTCGCCGTCCAGGTCCGCGACCGCGGGCGGCGAGGAGTGGGAGACGAGCTGGAGGGAGCCCAGCTCGGCGGTCTGGGTGCAGGTGCGGCCATCGAGGATCCGGATGACCCCGGTGGGCTGCTCGCTGCTGCCGTCCACGCCGTCGTCGAACACCGCCACGATGGACGGACGGGGCGGCGAGTCGGGGTCGCTGGACCCACCGAAGTCGACCACCATGGGCGTGGAGAGCACGTGCATGTGCTCCGGGAAGGGGTCGCCCGCGGGGGCGTCGCTGAGCTCGCACTGGACCGTGGGCGCGAAGGTGCCGGGGACGATCACCTGGTTGCAGGTCGGGTCGGCGCTGCCGTCGCCCCAGGGCACACAGACGCTCCCGGTGCAGCGGCTGTCGTCGCTGCAGTCGTCGGGGCCGGCGCAGGCGGGCCCGGTGGGTACGCAGGCGTCGTCCTCGCAGACCTCGCCGGCGCCACAACACTCGCCGCCGCAGGGCGCGCAGCCGTCGGTGGATGCGTCGGGGCCGGCGCGGTCGATGCAGCGGCCGTCGACGCAGGTGGCGTCGCCGTCGCAGTCGGCGCTGGTGAGGCAGCCCTCGTCGGGCTCGTCGCCGCAGTCGCAGGCGACGATCGGCAACGCGAGGAGCAGGAAGGGAAGCAAGCGGCGCATGAGCGCCAGGCTACTCGAAGGTGCGCGGGGCGTCCCGAGGCGGGGTGAGCGATCGCGGGGTTCAGCGCTCGGGGTTCGCGTCGCGCCAGCGGATGGTCACCGTGTCGTAGCCCATGGAGCGGACGAGGGTGCGGATGGCGGTCTCGGCGTTGGCGCGCGCGCGGTCCAAGATGCCGCCCTCCAGGGCCGATTCGCGCAGGGTGCGCTCGGCCTCGCGGCGCGCGCGGGTCTCGAGGTGGGGATCCCGCCGGGCCAGGGCGTCGGTGTCCCGGGTGTGGACGTAGGTGCGCTCGTTGTCCAAGCGCGCCGCGAAGATCTCCGGCGGCGGCAGGGTCACGGTGGCGCTCATCGTCTCCAGGTCCACCACCACGTCGCCGTCGCGCATTTTCGTGAGGTCCACGCCGGCGGTGATGTCGCCGCCGGCGACGAGGAGGATGGCGTCCTCGGCCTCCACCAGCCCGAAGAGCTGGCGCTGTCGCGCGACCAGGTCGATGACCCGCTCCACGTGGAAGCTGGTGGTCTCCAGCCGCGCGAGGTCCTCGATGGCCACGATCACGTCGGGGGTGGGGTGGAGCTCGTCGACCGACTCGGGGACCTCGTCCTCGCGGGTGAGGTTGGCGATCACCGCGCCGAGCACCAGCCCCAGGAGGAGCACGCCGAGGATCGCGACCCCACCGAGGGCCAGCCGCGGCTCCGGCTTCGGACCGTCGTCGGGAGGTACGCGGCCGCCTTCCAGCGCCGGCGTCGCGCTCGCTCGCGGGTCGCTCTCGCTCATGGGCGCACGCTATCACCGATCGGCGTCAGCGACCCGGCGCCGGCGTCGAGCCGATAGCGGACCCCCATCCAGATGGGCGCGTTGCGGGGTCCGTGGCCGACGGGGATGGCGTGCACCACCGGGACCGGGAGGCGCGCGAGGTGCTCTTCGAGGACGGCGAGCGCCTCGACACCGTCGGGCCCGGCCCGGCAGTCGGTGAGCTCGCCGACGACGACCCCCGCGACGCGGTCCAGCCACCCGGCGTGGCGCAGCGAGGTGAGCATCCGGTCCAAGCGGTAGGGCCGCTCGCCGACGTCCTCGAGCAGCAAGAGGGATCCGTCGAGGGGCGGCGCGTAGGGCGTGCCCACCAGCGCCGCGAGGACCGCCAGGTTGCCGCCGACCAGGGGGCCGGTGGCCACGCCGGGACTCCAGCACCGGAGACCGGTGAAGAGCGCGGCGCCGCCTTCGAGGGCCAGGACCCAAGCGCTCCGGGCCACCTCGTCCGCGCGGCCGAGGGCGGCGACCATGGACGCGTGCAGCGACGGTCGCCCGCCGCGCTGCCAGAGGGCGTGGAGCGCCGTGATGTCGCTGAAGCCGACCAACACCTTCGGGGGGAGGTCGGCGGCGTCGAGGTGCTCCAGGAGCCGGGTGGCCCCGTAGCCCCCCCGAGCGGCGACGACGGCCAGCGCGTCGGGATCGGCGAGGGCTTCTCGGAGCTCGGCGAGGCGCCGCTCGTCGGAGCCGGCGAGGTAACCCCGGCGGTCCAGCACGTCCGGGCGATGCCGGACCTCGTAGCGCTCGCGCAGGAAGGCCAGGCCCGCGGCGAAGGCCTCGGGGTCGAAGGGTCCGCTGGGCGCGATCACCCGGACGACCGCGCCCGGCCCGATCAGTCGACGATGGGACACGAGGCGACCAGCGGCCCGGCGTCGTTGTTCTCGGTGCGGCACTCGTTGAGGCCCACCAGAGGCTCGTCGTCGGCTGCGTTCAGGGTCGCGGTGAACGAGAACGAGTCCTCCGCGCGCCCGCTGGGGATGGGGAAGGTCACCGCGACCCGCTCACTCTCGCCGGGCAGCAGCGCCCGGGTGGTGACCGCGCGGCCCACCCGGTCGGTCCCCTCGTAGAAGGTGACCGGTACGCCCGCCGGCGCCCCCGCGCGGCCGGCGTTGAGCACCCGAACACTCAGGTCCAGTTCGGCACCACAGCCCCGGGTGGAGGCGACGAGGTCCACGAGCACGAGGTCCGGGGCATCGAAGAGCCCCTCCGGCTGCACGTTCTGTCGGAAGTTGTTGAGCCGCGGCTGGGTCCAGTTCGGCACCTCGTTCGTCGGCACGGTGCCGTCCTCGGCGATGTTGGTGACATGATACGTGTGCTGATTGAAAATGCGCCGCGTCCGCACCCACTGGTTGTCGGGGTGCCCGAAGACGTGGATCCCGTGGGAAGGGCTGGCGCACTGGAAGGCGTAGTCGTTCTCCATGAGCACGATCTCCGCGTGGTCGTCATTGTCCACGTCCACCACGATGGGGAATTCGCGCAGGGTGCCGCTGGTGTTGCACTGGTCGTGGAAGATGTCGCCGGTCGGTCCCCGGAAAACCCGGAGGAAGAGCTCGTCGTTGTAGAGCACCTCCGAGACCCCATCGCCCTCGAAGTCGAAGACCGACGAGCCGGTGCCTCGACTCGACCGGTCCTGGGTGACGAAGTGCCACTTGAGGGTGCCGTCGTGCTCGAAGATCACGTAGGCGTAGCCTCCCGCGAAGGCGATCTCCGGCTCGGGGTCGTCATCGAAGTTGGCAATGGTAGGCGGGCCGCCACCGCTGGGGTTGCCGTTGGTGGAGATGGCCGCGGCCACCACCGGGTCACTGGTGGGGTTGATGTCGAAGGGGCCCCAGACCGTGTCGCCGGTGGCGCCGTCGAGGGCTTGGATGCTGTGGTCACCGCCGGTGATGACCACCACCTCCGGGCTCCCGTCGAGGTCCAGGTCGGCGATGGCCGGGTAGCCGCCGGCGGCGATGGCCGGGCGCATCATCGGGTCGGCGGGGTCGACGGTGCGCCGATCCCAGAGGATGCTCCCATCGCGCTCCACGGCCACCGCGGAGCCGACCGCTTCCAGGTCTCCGTCGCCGTCGAGGTCCGAGAGGGCGGCGTACTGGGAGAAGCCGCCGGCGATGGTGCCCACCACCGTGCCGTCGCCTTGGGCGATGGAGTTGCCCACCACGATCTCCGGCACGCCGTCGCGATTCATGTCGCCCACCGCGGGTCCCGCGAATCGGCAGCGCACTTCGTTGGGCGGCGTGTCGAAGCGTCGGAGTTCGGTGCCATCGGCGGCCACCAGCATCAGATAGCCGGGAGTGGCCAGCGCACCCATGACCCCCGGGCGGAAGGCTTCGGTGCAGACGATGACCTCCGGACCCGGCGAGGTCGGGTCCACGTCGGCGATGGCCAGGTCGCTTCCGCCGTTCACCCGATAGCCGGGCTCGGTGGTGGGCCAGAGGCGCCGTCCATCGTCGCCGCTCACGGCGCGGAGCACACCGTTGGACCAGTAGTCGCTGCCGGTGAAGGTGGCGAAGACCACGTCGGGGATGTCGTTCTCGTCGATGACCCCGTCCCCGTTGTCGTCGGTGAGGTTGGCCACCATGGGCGCCATCATCACCTGGTCGTGGGCGGGAAGGACCTCCAGGTCCTCTTCCCACGACCACTCCTCGGTCAGGGTGAACTCTTCGAAGTCGGGTCGGTACTCGCAGGTCTCGCCGCTGGTGTTGCGCGGCAGGCAGCGACCCACGGTGGGCTCGCAGTACTCCCCGTCCGCGCAATCGGAGTTGCCCGCGCACTCGGCCCCGGGGACGGTGCAGGCGCCGAGGTAGCAGAGTTCTTCGGCCGGGCAGCACGCCGCGGAGGCCCCATCGCCGCAGGGGGACTCGTCGTCCTCGCACGCCAGGACGCAGCGGTCGTTCACGCACTCCGCGTCGCCGCCGCAGCACGCCCCGCCGCAGAGGGCGCCTGCCGCACAGCACGACCCGCCGGCGCAGATCTCGCCGGCGGCGCAGCAGAGGTCACCGCACATCTGGGTGGCCGCACAGGGCGCGGCGTCCACACCACCGCCGTCGGGCCGATCGGCGCAGCGCGAGTCGACGCAGACCTGGTCCTCGGAGCAGTCGCTGGCGGTCACGCACCCGGGGCCGTCGTCGCTTCCTCCGCAGTCGCACGCGCCGAGAACGACCGCCGCGCCCAGCGCCGCGAGGACCATCGATGAACGAAGCATGGGGCCATCCTATCAGCGGCCGGGGCCCGAAGTCGGGAACGCTCGGTGCCCTTGGTGCGTCTTCTCTCCGTGGACGCGCTGCGCGAGTGGATGGAAGGGCTCGAGGGGCCGCTGGGTTACCTGGTGCTCGCGGTGAGCTCGTGGATCGAATACGTGTTCCCGCCGTTTCCCGGGGACACCGTCTCGCTCTTCGGGGTCTTCCTGGCGGCGACCGCCGGCTACTCGGCCGTCGGCGTGTTCCTGGCGCTCACCGGCGGGTCGGTGATCGGCGGCGTGGCCGCGTGGGGCTTCGGGCGCTGGCTCGGCGACCGCGAGGAGCGCTGGCCGGGCTTTCTGCAGCGGGACTCGGTGAAGCGGGGGCTCCGCAAGGTGCGCACCCGCTTCGAGAAGCGCGGGAACTGGTACCTGGCGGCCAACCGCTTCCTCCCCGCGCTCCGGGCGTTCTTCTTCGTCGGCGCCGGGCTGGCGAACATGCCGCTGCGGGCGGTGATCTTCTGGGGCGGGCTCAGCGCGGCCGTCTGGAACGGGCTGCTGCTCGGCGTGGGCTTCGCCATCGGATCCAACTTCGAGCGGCTGGAGGCGCTCTATGCGCGCTACACCCAGGTCGCGCTGGGGCTCGTGGCGCTGGCGGTCGTCGCGGGGCTGGTGGGGATGGTGATCCGGCGGCGGCGCGCGCGATCGGACGAGACGAAGAGCGACGCCGCGAGCGACGGGCCGCCCTCAGAACACGCCTAGCGCGCCGTCGTCGAGGAAGCCGCGCACGCGGAGGACTCGCTGCCAGACGCCCTCCACCTGCTCGGTGGTCAGCCCGAGCTGGACCCGGTCGCCCTGGCTGCGGACCTCTTCGTCGTCCTCGCCGAAGGCGGGCCCCGGCTCGGCGGCGACCAGCCGGCGGCCCTCCCGGCGCAGCTCGGTGGCCACCCGGAGCGAGTCCACGTCGGCCCGCTCGAGGGCGCGCAGCCGCGCGGCGACGTCTTCCGGGATGGCGGGTACGACCATCCGCGCGAGGTCCTGGCGGCCCTCCATGGAGGAGCGGTGGTCGAGGCCGAAGGCGACCGAGTTGTCGACCAGGAAGACGTGGGCCGGGTCCTCGTAGACCACGAACTGTCCCGCGTGAGCGTCGCCGTGGGCCAAGAGGAAGGCCACCAGGTTCAGGTTCGCCAGGTTGCGCGCGTATGCGGGCTCGGCTTCGAAGCGCTCGGCGTCGTAGAGGCCCGGGTCGGGGTCCCCCGCCTGGCCGGGGACCACGTGGTCGTGGCGCGCCTCGCCCATCCCGAGTGCGTCCGGCAGCCAGAGCGAGAGGAAGCCCAGCACGCAGTCGCTCTCGGGGAAGGGGTCGCGCTCGTGGCCCAGGCGCCGCTCGTACTCGGCGTGTTCGAAGCACTGGGGCGCGGCGGGAGGGATCACGATGTCCCGGGGCGGCAGGACCAGCGCCTGGAGCCGGTCGGCGGCCAGCTCGGCCAAGGGGTCGTTGAAGCGCGAGGTGCCGCCCAGCGAACGCCACTTGGCGTCGAAGACCAACCCTTCGGGCGAGCGCAGGGTGAGCACCGCGGCGCCCTGCTGACCGCCCGGCGCCGCGGCGGCCTGCACGATGGTCACTGGACCGGCGAGGGCCTCGCGGATCGCGGGGACCCGGCGGCAATCCCGACTCCGCGGCCCGACGCAGAGCGCGGTGGGCTCCGAGAGCCGGACGGCGCCGAGGGCGCCGGTCGGCTCCGGCGGGGAGGGCAGGCAGGAGACGATGGTGAACGCGAGGGCCACGCCGCCCACGCCCAGGATGCCCCCCGCCGCCATCAGATGTCGCCACCGCTTCTGCACGCCCCCTTCGCCGCATCAGGGGGCCGGCTCGTTACGGCGGGGTCAGAGATGGACCTGGAGTCCGACCTGGCCCTGGAAGACGCCCCAGAAGTCGAGCTGGTCGCCCACGTGGATCGCCCAGCCCCCGGCGGTGCGCGAGTGACCCGCGTACCCGATGCCCTTCACGTCGACGAAGAGGGAGGTCCAGCGGTTCAGGGCCAGCTCGACGCCGGCGCCCAGGTGGACCCCGAAGTGCACATCGTCGATGCGGTCCACTCCGTCCTGCTGCGGGTGGACGAAGCTGAAGACCGTGCAGAACCCGAAGAGCGGACGGATCCGCCAGCGCTCGCTCAGCTCGATGGGCACGAAGAGGTTGAAGCCGATGGGGTGGTCGTGGCGCACCCCGTCGGGATCCTCGACGGAGAGGTGATCCGAGAAGACCTCCACGCCCAGCCGGTCGAAGGGTTCCCAGCGTACTCGCACGCCGCCGCCGCCGCCGAGATAGGGCCCGGCCCAGCCGACCCCGTAGAAGCCGACGGCGAAGTCGCGCGCGAAGGCTTCGCGCTCGGCCCAGCGCACCTCCTCTTCCCCGGTGGTGTCCTCCTGCGCGCTCGCGGCGGTCCCCATCAGGATCACCAAGAGCCCTCCCAGCAGCGTCGTTCGCATGGGGCCTCTCCAAGCGAGAACGATGCCAAGACGGTTTTGCCGACAAAGACGCCGAGATGGCCCTGGGGCGTGAAGACGGCTTCACGCCGTGGTCCTCGCCGGCGCCTCGCGTTCGCGCTCAGCGGCGGAAGGTGAGGCTCGAACCGTCCGGGATCCCCGCCGAGCCACAGCCGCTGCCCACCGTGCGGGTGGTCTCGAGCCGTACGGTGTAGGTGGGCCCGGCGATGGCCGGGAAGGTCAGGTCCACGTTCACCATGGGGGCGCCGGCGGGGACGATGACCGCGCCCACCGCGGTGCCGTTGATGCGCAGGCGCATGTCCTGCGAGTCGCAGGAGAGGGAGTTGTCGATCCGCAGGGGGAGGGTGACCCCGGTGATGCTGGGGAGCCCGGTGGTGCGTACGCCCTGGATGGAGTCCCCGGCGTTCCACGGGCGGTCGCCGCGCAGCGAGACGCGGGTGTCACCCGGTGCGGGGAAGACCACCGTCTCGTCGGTGACCACCGGCGTGAGGGCGACCTCGAGCGACCACGCCCCGCGAGCCGCCGCGTCCGCGCCGTCGAGGGTCACGTGGTGGCGACCGGCGGGCAGGGTGAGGATCAGCGAGTCGCCACCGCAGCCGCGCGCGCCCTCGCCGCAGGCCGCGCCCACCAGGAGCACCGGCGTGAACGCGCTCCCGCGCGCATCGAGGGCGACCTCCGATTCCCGGTCGAGGTCGAGCACCAAGGCGACATCGGGGGCCTCCGACCCGCCACAGACGCCGCTGACCCCGCTCGGGGCGCAGGTCGAGTCGCCAGCGAAGGATCCGCCGGCGGAGATGTCGATGGGCGCGGCGCAGGTCCCGCCGGCGACCGCCACCGGTTCGTGGGCGCACCCGCTCGCCGGGTCGCAGCTGTCGACGGTGCAGGCGTCGGCGTCGTCGCAGTCGACGGGCGCCGTCGTGCAGCCGCTCGCCGGGTCGCAGCTGTCGACGGTGCAGGCGTCGGCGTCGTCGCACGGGACCGCGGTGAGGTCGCAGCTGCCGTCGACGCACTCGGCCGTCGCGCAGGCGTCAGTCGTACAGTCGCTCGCGCTCACGCACATCGCCGGCGGGCCGCCGTCCACGCCCGAGTCCCGCTCGGGGCCCGCGTCGCGAGGCCGCCCCGAGTCGTCGCGCGCGCCGCCATCACCCGGTGTGGCACGTGGGGCGCAGGCTCCGTCGATGCAGGCGAAGCCCGCCTCGCAGTCGCTGCTGGTGGCGCAGGGCGCCGTGGTGCTCCCGGACGCGCAGCCGGCGAGGAGGGCGAGGAGGAGAACCCGAAGCATGGGGCGAACCTAGCCGCTGAGCAGAGTCTGGCTCGGCGTTCCCCCGCACGGAGTGCGAGGGACGGAACGCGAGAGGGCCGCAGGGGGAATCCCGGCGGCCCTCGCGGCGGTGGGTCGAGCGGCGCTCAGTCGCGCTCTTCGACCTCGTTGTCGGCGGTGACCATGGCCTTGAGGAACTCGCGGTTCATACGGGCGATCCAGTCGATGCTGATGCCCTTGGGGCACGCCTTCTCGCACTCGCCGTGGTTGGTGCAGCTGCCGAAGCCCTCGGCATCCATCTGCCCGACCATCTTGCGGACCCGGTCCTCCCGCTCGGCCTGGCCCTGGGGCAAGAGGCCCAGGTGGGAGACCTTGGCGCTGGTGAAGAGGCTCGCCGAGGCGTTGGGGCAGGCGGCGACGCAGGCGCCGCAGCCGATGCACTCGGCGGCGTCCATGGCCATGTCGGCCACGTGCTTGCCGATGGGCATCTCGTTGGCGTCGGGCGGGCTGCCGGTGCGGATGCTGATGTAGCCACCGGCCTGCATGATGCGGTCGAAGGCGCTGCGATCGACGGCGAGGTCCTTGATCACCGGGAACGAGGTGGCGCGCCAGGGCTCGATCCACAGCTCGTCCCAGCCCAGCTCGAACACCTTGCGCATGTGGAGCTGGCACGCGGTGGTGCGCTCCTGCGGGCCGTGGGCGTAGCCGTTGATGACCAGGCCGCACATGCCACAGATGCCCTCGCGGCAGTCGTGGTCGAAGGCGATGGGCTCTTCGCCCTTCTCGAGGAGCTCTTCGTTCACGACGTCGAGCATCTCCAGGAAGGACATGTGCTCGTTGACGTCCTTGGCGACGTACTTCTCGAAGCGGCCCGAGTCGCTCTTGGAGCGCTGGCGCCAGACGTTCAGCGTGAGGTTCTTCGTCTTCATGATGGTCTCGTCGCTCGTTACTACTTGTAGGACCGCTGCGTGGGCTTCACGTACTCGAACTCGAGGTGCTCCTTGTGGAGCGCCGCGGAGCTGGGCACGCCCTGCCACTCCCAAGCGGCGGCGTACTGGAAGTTCTCGTCGTCGCGCTTGGCCTCGCCGTCCTCGGTCTGGTGCTCCTCGCGGAAGTGACCGCCGCAGCTCTCCTCGCGGTGGAGCGCGTCGAGACACATGAGCTCACCGAGCTCGAGGAAGTCGGCCACGCGGGCGGCCTTGACCAGGGTCTGGTTGAAGCCATCGGCGGTGCCGGTGACCTTGACCTCGCGGTGGAACTGCTCGCGGAGCTTGGGGATCTCCTGGAGCGCGGTCTTCAGACCCTCGGCGGTGCGGGCCATGCCGCAGTACTGCCAGATGATGTTGCCGAGCTTCCGGTGGAAGTAGTCCGGCGAGTGCTTCGGGTCGGGGGCGTTGGCCAGCTTCTCCAGCCGTGCCTCGACCTCCTTCACCGCGTCGGTGACCGGCTTGTCGTCGAGCTCCAGCTTGGCCAGGTCGACGCCGGTCTTCTGGTACGGGCTGAGGTAGTCGCCGATGGTGAAGGGCAGAACGAAGTAGCCGTCCGCGAGGCCCTGCATCAGCGCCGAGGCGCCGAGGCGGTTGGCGCCGTGGTCGGAGAAGTTCGCCTCGCCGCCCACGAACAGGCCCTCGATGGTGGACTGCAGGTTGTAGTCCACCCAGAGGCCGCCCATCGTGTAGTGGGTCGCGGGGTAGATGCGCATCGGCGTCTCGTAGGGGTCGTCGCCGGTGATGCGCTCGTACATCTCGAAGAGGTTGCCGTAGCGCTCCTTGATGGTGTCCTTGCCGAGCCGCTCGATGGCGGTCTTGAAGTCCAGGTACACCGCGCGCCGCTCGCCATCGACCTCCTGGCCGACCCCGAGGCCCTGGTCGCAGACGTACTTCGCGTTCCGCGAGGCCACGTCCCGGGGCACGAGGTTGCCGAAGGAGCCGTACTTCTCCTCGAGGTAGTAGTAGCGGTCCGCCTCGGGGATCTTGCCGGGATCCTTGGTGACGTCTTCCTTGTTCCGCGGCACCCAGACCCGGCCGTCGTTGCGGAGCGACTCGCTCATCAGGGTGAGCTTCGACTGGTACTCGCCGCTGCGCGGGATGCAGGTCGGGTGGATCTGCGTGTAGCAGGGGTTGGCCATGTAGGCGCCGCGCTTGTGGGCCTGCCAGATGGCGGTGCAGTTCGAGCCCATGGCGTTCGTCGACAGGTAGAAGACGTTGCCGTAGCCGCCGGTGCAGAGGAGCACGACGTCGGCGACGTGGGCCTCGACCTTGCCGTTGAGCAGGTTGCGCGTGACGATGCCGCGGGCCTTGCCGTCGTGGACGATGAGGTCCTGCATCGAGTGGCGCGGGTACATCTTCACCGTGCCCGCCTCGATCTGCCTGCTCAGCGCCGAGTAGGCGCCGAGGAGGAGCTGCTGGCCGGTCTGGCCGCGGGCGTAGAAGGTGCGCGAGACCTGGGCGCCGCCGAAGGAGCGGTTGGCCAGGAGGCCGCCGTACTCGCGGGCGAAGGGAACGCCCTGGGCGACGGCCTGGTCGATGATGTTCACCGAGAGCTCGGCCAGCCGGTAGACGTTCGACTCGCGGGAGCGGAAGTCGCCGCCCTTCACGGTGTCGTAGAAGAGCCGGTAGACGCTGTCGCCGTCGTTCGGGTAGTTCTTCGCGGCGTTGATGCCGCCCTGGGCCGCGATGCTGTGCGCGCGGCGCGGGCTGTCCTGGAAGCAGAAGCAGTGGACGTCGTAGCCCATCTCGCCCATCGACGCGGCGGCCGCGCCGCCGGCCAGACCGCTGCCGACGATGATGACCTTGTACTTCCGCCGGTTGTGCGGCGCGGTCAGCTTCTGGTGGGCCTTGTGCTCGCGCCACCGCTCCTCGATGGGGCCGGTGGGCTCGTGGGACTTCAGCTCGGTGTTCGCCATGGGTCTCGTTCTCGGGGGACGGCGCCGCGGGGGCGCGAAAGCTCGGGGAGGTGTTCGGGGGCTCGGGGGCGCCGGGCGGCGCCCGGGTTCAGGACGGCTCGAGCTCCGGGTAGAAGAAGGTCTGGGTGGTCGGCTCGATCCAGCCCGCCAGGACGGCGACGGGGATGGAGAGGAACCCGGCGGTGATGAAGACCGCGAGCGCGATCGAGAGATCCCGCCGGAGGAAGTTGTACTTGGTGTGGTTCAGGCCGACGGTCTGGAAGGCGCTCCAGATGCCGTGGAAGAGGTGCACGCCGAGGGCGACGACGCCGAGGACATAGGGCACGACCACGGCCCAGTGCTGAAAGCCGAGCACCATGTTGTTGTAGGGGTTGGAGTGGTCCCACTCGTAGCCCTCGATGCCGAAGACGGCGCTCTCGCCGAAGATCATCCCGCCGAAGGTCAGGTGGACCAGGTGGAAGACGATGTAGAAGAAGAGGATGGGGCCGGACCAGTACATGGTCTTGGCGGCGTAGTCGGTCGCCAGGTCCTTCTTCTTGGTGTACCGGCTCTTGCGGGCGCTCTTGTTGCGGCTCCAGAGGGAGAAGGCCGACGCCATGTGGGCGGCGAGGGCACCCAAGAGCACGATGCGGGTGCCCCAGAGGAGCCCGGGCATGGTGCGCAGCCAGACGGCGTACTCGTTGAAGTCTTCGGCGCCGGCGAAGACCTTCAGGTTCCCCGAGAGGTGACCGATGACGAAGCCGAGCATGGCGACCCCGCTGAGGGCCATGAGGGCCTTCTTGCCGATGGTCGTCTTGGTGAGGGTGAGCGCGCGTTCCATGCGATGAGTCGTGTTTCGTTGGGGGTGCGTGGGCGGGGTGCGTGGCACCCGGCGCCGCAGATACGAGCCGAGGGCCCGGTTCGTCAAGCAGTTGGCGTCAGTCGGGCGCCGAAGGGGGATCGAGGTAGTCCACCTCTTCGCCCCGGAAGGTCTTCAAGGTGGTCCGGCCGTCGGCCTGGGCCACGATGGTCTGGGGACCGATGGGCACCTTCCCGCGACCCGCGGGGGTGTCGCAGATGAGCTTGGGCAGCGCGATGCCGCTGAGTCGGCCTTGGAGCTTCTCCATGATGCGGATACCCGTCGAGATCGGGGTCCGGAGGTGGCCGGTGCCGCGGACGACGTCGGCCTGCAGGAGGTAGTAGGGGCGAACCCGCCAGCGGACGAGCCCCCGGAAGAGGGCCTCGAGCGTGTCCGCGTCGTCGTTCACGCCCCGAAGGAGTACGGCCTGGTTCATCACGGGGAGCCCGTGGTCCACCAACATCCCGCACGCTCGCTGGCTGGCGGCGCTGAGCTCCCGGGGGTGGTTGAAGTGCGTCATGACCCAGACGGCGGGGTGGCTCTGGCGGAGCACCCGGCAGAGCTCTTCGTCGATCCGCTGGGGGATCGTTACCGGCGCGCGGGTGGCGATCCGAATGGTGTCCAGCCAGTCCATGGCGCCCAGTCGCTCGAGGAGCCGCGCGATGCGGGAGGTGCCCATCACCAGCGGGTCGCCGCCGCTGACGATCACTTCGCGCACCTGTCTGTTGCGTTCCAGCCACGCGAAGGCCGGATCGAGTTTCTCCATCGACCGGGGCCCGCCGCCGTCGCCCACCATCCGCGAGCGGGTGCAGAAGCGGCAGTAGACGGCGCAGCGATCGGTGGCCAGCAGGAGCGCCCGGTCGGGGTAGCGGCAGACCAGGTTCGGCGCGACCTCGTGGTCCTCTTCGCCGAGGGGATCGCGCAGATCGCCGGGGATGGTCACCGCCTCGCTCGCGCTGGGCACGAACTGGCGCCGGATCGGACACGCCGGATCGGCCGGATCCATCAGCGAGAGGGTGTGGGGCGTGATGGCGATGGGGAACCCCTCGGCCATCGCCCGCCGGGCGCCCTCCCGCTCGTCGTCGGTCAGGTCCAGGGCGGCCTCGAGGTCGTCCAGGGACCGCAGGGCGCGCCGGGACTGCCAGCGCCAGTCGCCCCAGCGCTCGTGGTCCGGTCCGATCGCTTCTTCGTCCCCCGAACGGGAGGCGTCTCGAACGATCGCGAGCCTCCTGGATACGAACGACGACATGGCCGGGGGAGCTTAGCCCTCGACTCGTTCCGAGCAAGGCTTTACAGCCTCGTCACCCAGCCCCGGTCCGGGGCAGCCGTTCGGCCCCTCGGGTCGTGCGGTTCCACAGCACCAGCCACCCTTCCGGTGGCACTTTGTCGACCCCTGCGCTAGAGCCGGGGCGTCTTTACTGCTTTACAGCAGACCCTGGAGGGAACCGAAACAATGGCCGCGATCGACCCCCGTCCTTTCGATGTGGAGTACCTCGACAACCCCAGCCAGAGCGAGCTCCGGGAGCTCGCGCTCGAGCACACCCCGTGTGTCCAGCAGTCCGCCGTGGGCAGCGTCAACAAGGTCTCCCGCAACAAGGCGCGGATGGCGAAGTTCACGTACATCATCGACGACCGCGGCGACGCCGCGCCGTGGAGCGCGAACGTGATCGAGCCCGCCAAGGCGAAGGAGCTCATCGAGCGCCAGAAGGCCTACATCGCGGACAAGGGGCAGCTCATCGCCATCGACGGCTACGTCGGGCTCGGCGAGCGCGCCTTCGGGGCCACCTGGCTCTACACCGTCGAGGGCGCGAACATCGCCGGCATGCAGCAGGTGCTCGCCTTCCCGCGCTCCGACGTGGAGCCGAAGGACGCTTTGGAGCAGCCCTTCAAGCCGACGTTCCGGCTGGTCTACACGCCGAACCTCTTCCTCGACGACATGCCCGGCCGCCAGGCGATCCTCGTCGACCTCGAGAACTGGACCACCTACGTGATGGGCGCCGACTACTTCGGCGAGTCCAAGAAGGGCGTCCTCCGGATGCTCAACCTCTACGTCCACCAGAACGGTGGGCTCGTGCTCCACGCGGGCGCCAAGGCCGTCACCAAGAACGACGGACATCGCGTGACCATGACGGTCATGGGCCTCAGCGGCACCGGCAAGACCACCACGACCTTCTCCAAGCAGGGCGAGATCACCGAGCCCATCCAGGACGACATGGTCGCGCTCTGGCCCAAGGGGCAGCTCTCGATCACCGAGGACGGCTGCTTTGCCAAGATCGACGGCCTGCGTCCGGAGACGGAGCCCGTGATCCACGCGGGGTCGACCAACGGCGACGCCTGGCTCGAGAACGCCTTCATGGACACCGACGGCACCTTCGACTTCGAGAAGAGCGTGCTGAGCCCCGGCGAGGTCGAGCGCCTGAAGGACATCCTCCTGGCCACCGGGGCCCACGCCGGCAACGTCGAGAAGTTCATCGCCGGCGAGGTGAAGGCCGACGACGTGATCGACGACCAGGGCGTCCCCCAGGACGGCTGGGACTTCGTGAAGTGGACCCAGAACGGCCGCTCGATCATCCCCATGAGCGCCATCCCCGGCGCCGCCGACCTCCACGACATCCCGGAGGTGAAGTCCATGGGCATCCTCAACCGAGACGAGGGCGCGGACGCGGCCACCCCGGGCATCTTGCGCTTCACCTCGCCCGAGCAGGCCGCCGGCTTCTTCATGCTCGGGGAGACCTCGAAGACCAGCGCGGCCGGCAAGGAGCGCGGCAAGACCCGCTCGCCCTTCACCCAGCCCTTCTTCCCCGGAAAGCACGGCCTCCAGGCCGAGCGCTTCGCCGAGCTGGCCGCCACCATGGACGGCGTGACCATGTGGCTGATGAACACCGGCTACGTCGGCGGCGACAGCCGGGACGTGAAGGACGGCAAGGCCCTCAAGGTCAAGATCCCCCACTCGTCGGCCATGCTCGAGGCGCTCCTCGCCGAGCACATCCAGTGGAAGATCGACCCCGACTTCGGCTACGAGATCGTCGACGTCGACGCGCCGGCCAATGCCGACCTCGTCGAGAAGGTCCCCGCCGAGATCCTCGAGCCGCGGCGCTTCTTCGAGCGCACCGGTCGCATGGACGAGTACCGCGCCTGGGTCGACCAGATGAAGAGCGAGCGCCGAGCGTTCCTCGAGCAGTACGCGGTCTCCGAGCCCATCATCCAGGCCACCTGCGCCTGATGCGGGCCCTCGCTGGACTCCTCGCCGTGGCCCTCCTCGGAGGGTGCGCGGCGGCGAGCCGGCCGG
>DCLA01000012.1:0-40000 GCA_002320815.1 Myxococcales bacterium UBA1660 | reverse complement strand
GAGCCGGCCGGCGGCCTCGGCGCCCGCGGAGTCCGCGGGCGGCGCCATGGCCACCGAGGCCGACGTGGGGCAGGAGGAAGCCGCCGAGCCCATGGGCGGCGAGATGGACGAGGACGAGTCCATGCAGCTCATGGACGACCTCGGGGGCGCGACGGACGACCTCGACCGCGCGCTGAACCTGGCCGACTGCCCCGACGCCTACGAGCACCGCGACGCCATCTGCGCGCTCGGCGAGCGCATCTGCACCATCGCCGAGGACCACCCGCGGGCGCAGGAGCGCTGCCTCCACGCCGAGGAGCGCTGCGCGGCGGCCCGGGAGCGGGTCTCCGACGCCTGTGACTGACCTCTCGGCCTCGCTCCCGTGAACCGTCGCGGGAGCGGGGTGAATCGTCGCTCCCGAGGGGTGACCCGTAGCGCGGGTCAAGTGGCCGAAATCGCAGGGGAAAGTTATTTGGCGAGGCTGGCGATCGGCTGGTAATTCGGGGGCATGGTCGCCCTCGTTCCCCGGTCGTTGCTGACCCCGGCGCATCCCGCCGGGACCTGGCGCGCCGACTGGCTGGTCCGCGTGCTGCGGGCCAGCGCTCGGTCGATCGCGGGCGGGATGCCCCCGGCCAAGGCCCGGGCCCGGCTGGAGACCCTCTCGCTCTTCGCGCCGCCGCCCGCCGGGGTCACCGTGCGCCGCGACCGCCTGGCCGGGATGAAGACCAAGGTCTTCCGGCCCCACGACCGGCGCTCCGACCGGGTGGTGCTGCACCTCCACGGCGGCGGCTACGCCTTCTGCTCCACCCGCACCCACAAGGGCATGCTGGGCGACCTGGCTCGCGCGACGCGGCGGGAGGTGTACGCGGCGGAGTACGCGCTGGCTCCGGAGCACGCCTTCCCGCGACCCGTCGCCGACGCCCGGCGCGCCTTCGAGGCGCTCGTCGCTCGCGGGGTCGCGCCGGAGCGCATCGTGCTCAGCGGCGACTCGGCCGGCGGCGCGCTCGCCGTGGCCGTGGCCCTCGCGCTCCGCGACGCCGGCCAGCCCGGCCCGGGCGCCCTGGTGCTCCTCTCGCCCTGGGTCGACCTGGCGGACACGCCGCGGGACCTCGGAGAGGACTACCTCACCCCGGACCTGATGGCGCGTTTCGCCGCGCACTACCTCCAGGGCACGGACCCCACGGACCCGCTCGCTTCGCCGGCCCATGCGGAGCTGGAAGGGCTGCCGCCGATGCTGATCCAGGCCGGCGGCGCCGAGATCCTCCGGGGTCAGATCGAGCGCTTCGCGCGCCGGGCGAAGCGGCATGGTCCATGCTTTTGCAGACGGCCATGCCCCCCGCTCTCCGCCGTTGGAGTACTGCCCTGGTCGCCCTCGTGGGCCTGTGGCTCCTCGTCCCGTCGACGGTCGAGGCCCAGCGGCGCGCTCGGCTGGATACCCAAATCGGCGCGGAGATCATGCAGCACACCGAGACGGGCGAGACCGTCGCCCGCCCGGTGACGCGACTGCAGCTCGCGGTGGAGGCGGCCGGCCCCTTGGAGATCGGCGTGTACCTGCAGGCGGTGGCCCGGGAGCTCCCGCTGAAGTCGCCCGGCTTCGGAGGCGGGCTCTCCTTCGCCCTCCGGCCCGAGATCGAGGCTCTGCGTCTGCGCCCCTTGCTCCAGGCCAGCGCCGGCTACGCCGCGTTGCCGGGGGGCCAGATGCGCTCGGTGGGGGCTCTGGACGTCTCGCTCACCGGCGGCCTGGCCGTGGAGCTCACCGACTTCGTGGCGGTCGAGGTTCGGGCCTCGCACCACTGGCGGCTGGGTCTCCCCGACGCGGCCACCCTGCGGCACCGGGCCTGGTCGGCGACCGGCGGCCTCAGCTTCACCTGGGAGTGAGCGTTGACCCGCTCCGCGCGGGTCCGTAGCGTGCGGCGATGAGCGAGGTCCTCGAGGACGCGAAGGCGCGGGTCGGCTCCATCTTCGGGGGGCGCTACCAGCTGCGCGAGGTCCTGGGGGTCGGCGGCTTCGGCGCGGTGTACTCCGCCTTCGACGGCGAGACCGGGACCGAGGTCGCCCTCAAGGTCCTGCACCCCGGGCTGGCCCAGAGTCGCGAGGTGGTCACCCGCTTCGAGCGGGAGGCTCAGGCGGCCACGCGCATCGGCCACCCGGGCATCGTGCGGGTGCTGGGGCAGGGCGCCGATCCGCTGCCCTGGTTCGCCATGGAAAAGCTCCAGGGGCGCGACGCCGCCGAGGCGCTCCGCGAGGACGGCCCCATGACCCTCGGTCGCGCGGTGCGCATCGTGCGCGCCGTCTGCGACGCGCTGGCCGCGGCCCACGCCCAGGGGATCGTCCACCGGGACCTGAAGCTCGACAACATCTTCCTCGAGGGACCGGCCGAGACGCCCAAGCTCCTCGACTTCGGCGTCTCCAAGTTCCTGGAAGGCGTCGACGGCGCCACCCTGATGACCCGCACCGGGGCCGCGGTGGGGACGCCCTACTACATGCCCCCGGAGCAGGCGCAGGGGAAGAAGACGGTCGGGCCGGCTGCGGACATCTACGCGCTGGGCGTGGTCCTCTTCGAGTTGCTCACCGACCAGCGCCCCTTCGACGACGAGTCCTACCCGATGCTCGTCCTCAAGATCTGCACCGAGGCGCCGCCGCCGGTGGGTCGCTACCGGGCGGATGTCCCCGCGCCCTTCGAGCGCATCATCGAGCGCTGCCTGGACAAGACCCCGGAGGCCCGCTTCGAGAGCCCGGCGGCGCTCGCGGAGGCCCTCGCGCCCTACGCCGCGGTGGACGATGCCCCCAAGGTGCGCCGGGCGCCGCGGACCTCGGACTCCCGGGCCCGCGCCCTGGGCACCGCGGCCACCGCGCTGGCGGTGGACCCCCACACCGGCCAGCCGCTCACCCCGGCGCTGGACGAGGAGGCGGACCACGCCGCCGCCAGCGTCCGCCGGGGGGGCGCGCTGCCCTGGATCGTCCTCGGCGTGCTGGCCCTGGCGGTCGTCGCCGGGGTCACCGCCTTCCTGATGCGCGCGCCCGCCGAAGACCCCGCGCCCGACGGTTGGGTGAGCGTCCGGCTGCCCACGCCGCGTCCGCCGGTGCTGGCGCCGCTGGCGGCGCCGGCCCCCAACGAGCTCGGCTGGCGCTGGGAGAACCCCCAGCCGCGCGCGATGCCCACCTGGCGCGACGTCGAGGTGGCCTCGGCGGAGATGGTGGCCATGGTCGGTCCCCGCGGACGCGCGGCGAAGCTCACCGGGAGTCAGCTCGCGTGGTGGGCCACGGGCACCGAGGCCGACCTCAACGGCCTGGCCTTCATCGGGCCCGCGCAAGCCCTCGCCGTGGGCGACGCGGGCACCGTGGTCGCGCTCCTGCAGAGCGGACCCCGGGCCATCGCGCTGGACACCGACGCCGACCTCCACGACATCGTGGCCCTCGGACCGACCGACGCGGTGGCCGTCGGGGCGCGGGGCACGGTGGTGCGCCTGCAGACCCTGCGACCCTCGCTGGTGGACACCGGACGACCCGAGCACCTCTTCGGGGTGGAGGCGGGCGACGACGTGCTGCGGGCCGTGGGCACCGAGGGCGTGATCCTCCGCATCGAGGATCAGGGCGTGGTGGTCGAGCACGAGGGCGGCCCGACCCTGCGGGCCATCGCGCACTGCGTCGGCCGCTGGATGGCCGTCGGCGACAACGGGTTCGTGCTGCGCCGGGTCGGCGAGCGCTGGGAGCGGGTCTCCCGGAGCATCGACGAGGGCCTCACCGATCTGGCCTGCGACGGCGACCGCTTCGCCGCCAGCGGCCGGGAGGGCCACGTCTGGCTCCTGAGCGGCGATGGCGAGGTCGAGCTCGAGAGCGGCGACCGGCTGGGTTTCCGCGGCATCGGGAGCGCCCGGGAGGCGCCCACCTGGCTCGTCGGTGACGGCGGGCGCTTGGCCCGGGTCGACGGGGACCACCTACGGATGCTCAGCGCGGGTCCGGTGGCGACCCTCTTCGACGTGAGCGACCTGGCCGGCGTGATCACCGTGGTCGGTCAGTGGGGGACGCTGGCCAAGGCGGCCCAGGGACGCTTCGAGGCGGTGGAGGTGCCCACCGAGGTCGCCTTCGCGGCGGTGGCCAAGCTCGAAGAGCACCGCTTGATCGCGGTCGGCGACCAGGGGCAGCTCCTGGAGATCACCTTCGACGCCGTGCGCCGGCACGAGCTGCCGCCCGATGATCGCGTGGGCCTCCGCGACGTGGTCGCCGGCGGCGGCGTCCTGCTCGCGGTGGGCGCCGGCGGCGCCATCGTGCGCGGTGCGCCCGGAGCCTTCGTGGTGGAGCGCGTGCCCGAGGCCGGCACCCTCTGGGGTCTGGCCGGCGAGCCGGGGCGCGCGGTGGCCGTCGGCGACGACGGCGTGGTGATCCAGATCGAGGGCCCCACCGAGACCCGCGTGGACTGCCCCGACGGGGTGACCCTGCGGGCGGTGATGGAAGCGGACGGCATCCATTGGGCGGTCGGCGACGGCGGGCGCGTCGTGCGCATCGACCCGGAAGGCTGCGTCGAGGAGCGCCCCGGTGCCGGCGACGGCCCGGTGCTCTACGCGGTGGACCTGGGCCCGAACGGCCGCCCCATGGCGGTCGGCGAAGACGCGACCGTCCTCGAGCGCGACGCCGAAGGCCAGTGGCAGCCGGTGGATCTCGCGGTGGGCGGGCTGGAGCTCCGCGGCATCCACCGCACCGACCACGACGTGTACCTCGTGGGCGCAGCGGGCCTGGTCATGCGTCACCGCCGCATGGACTGACGGGGCGCCGGGCGCGCCGCCCGGTCCCGCCCTCAGAACGACGAGCCCGGCTCTTCCAGGAACGCTCGCTCCTCGGCGGTGCTCTCCCGCCCGAGGATGGCGTTGCGGTGCGGGAAGCGCCCGAAGCGCACCACGATGTCCCGATGGGCCACCGCCCACTTGGGATCGAAGTTCCCGGGGTACCTCGCCTGGGCGGCCTCGAAGAGGGCCACGCACTTCTCCTGGTCGCTGGGATCCTCGGAGTGCATGAAGGGCATGTAGAGGAAGTAGCGCTCCTGGGGCGCGAGGGTGGCCTCGTCGCCGAGGGCGAGGGCTTCCTTGGCCAGGGCGAGGGCCTCCGGATCCTGGGCGAACATCCCGGGCGTGTCCCGGTGGAGGTTCCGGCTGAGCTGATCGAGGAGGACGATGAGCGCCAGCCGTCCGCGGGGGGTCTTCCGCCACTCGTCGAGCTCGCCGGCGGCGGCCGCCCGATGCAGCGCGCCGAAGCGCTCCTCGAGCTCGCGGTCGAAGTCGTCGCTCTTCTGGAACCACCGCTGCTGGTGGGCGGCGTCGGAGAACCCCTCGGCGTCCAGGGGGCCCAACCAGAAGTCCAAGAGTTCGTCGATGCGCGGGTCGGTCATCGCCGCACCCTACACGCGATGGGCCACCAGATCGCGGCGCACCACGAGGGCGGCGGTGATGCCCATCACGGTGTTCGCCGCGGCGATGCCGGCGAAGAGCCCGGGGATCCCGAAGAGCTGCGACCCCAGCCAGGCCAGGGGGACCGCCAGCGCGATGAGCCGCAGGGCCGCGAGGAAGGTGGCCTTCAGGGGCTTCTCCATCGCGTTGTACATGGCCGCCACGAGGAGGGCGATGCCGTAGGGGATGTAGCTGGCGGGCACGATCCACAGGAAGAGCCTCGTGGTGCGCACGATGGCCGGATCCTCGTTGAGCAGGCGCGCCAGCGGGTCGGCGACCAGCGCGAGCACCGCCGCGGCGGCGAGGCCCCACACGGCGGCGGCCTTCACGTTGAAGCGCAGGGTCTCCCGGATGCGGTCCACCTGTCCGGCGCCGTGGTTCTGTCCGACGAAGGGCGTGAGCGCGGCGGTGAGGGCGTAGACGCCCATCATGGCCAGGCCCTCCACCCGCACGCCGGCCCCGTAGGCGGCGACCGCCTGCGGTCCATGCTGGGCGACGAGGCGGGTGATCGCGCCCGCGGCGAGCGGGGTCAGGAGGTTGGTGCCGGCCGCCGGCAAGCCGATGCGCAGGATGCGCCGCCAGGAGGCGGCGATGGCGGCCGCGGTGGGCCGATGGAAGCTGAGCAGGTGCTCGCGGCGGACCAGCAGCCACCCGCAGGCCACGAAGGAGATCCCGTAGGAGCCCAGGGTCGCGTAGGCCGCGCCACGCAGGCCCAGGGCCGGGAAGGGACCCCAGCCGAAGATCAGCAGCGGATCGAGGCCGGCGTTGGTGAGGCCGGCGGCGATCATCACCAGACTCGGCGTGAGGGTGTCGCCGGTGGCGCGGATGGCGCCGTTGCCGACCATGGGGATCACCAGGAGCCCCACGCCGAGATACCAGGGCTCCATGTACTCGCGGATCAGCGGCAGCGTCTCCGCGTCGGCGCCCAGCGCCCGGAAGAGGGGGTCGATGGTCGCGACACCCACGGCGCATACGGCGGCCACGATGAGGAGCGCGAAGAGGAGCGCGTCGGTGGTGAGGCGCCGGGGCGCCTCGGGGTCCCCCTCGCCGAGGGAGGCGGCGATGACCGCCGTGGACCCGATGGACAGCCCGATGGTCAGGTTGGTCACCACCATCACCACCGGGAAGGTGAAGCCCATCGCGGCGAGCTCCATCGCGCCGAGCTGCCCGACCCAGAAGGTGTCCACCAGGTTGAAGAAGAGGACGGCGGCGATGCCCACCACCATCGGCAGGGCCAGGCGGAGGAGCGTGGGACCCACCGGTCCCTCCAGGATGCGCTGGCGGCGGGGGCTCGCGGGAGCGGGCGGAGGGTTGGAGGTGGACACGGGGGAGGGGGGCGACGGAGGCGGCGCCGAGACGTTACCTCCCGGGGCGGAATCCATCGAGCGTGGCGGGCCGAGGGGCGGGGAGGTTATCATCGCGCCCGATGCGAGCATTCGCTTTGGCCGTAGTCTTGGCCTGCACCTCCCTCACCGCTTCCGCCCAAGCGCCCAGCGACGACTCCGTCGCCGAAGCCCGGGTGGCCTTCGAGCGGGGCGTCGCGCGCTACGACCGCGGCGCCTACGAAGAGGCCGAGGCCGACTTCCGCCGGGCCCACGCGCTCACCGGGCACCCCGAGCTGCTCTACAACGTCTACCTCGCCGCCGAGCGGGCCGGTCGTCCGGGGCCTGCGGCCGACGCCCTGGAGGGCTATCTCGCGGACGCCGAGGACCTGGACGCCGAGCGCCGCGACGCCCTCGGAGCGCGAGTGGTCCGGCTGCGGGCCCGCGCGGAGGCGCCGGCCGTCGGCGGCCAGGTGGGGTCGGTGGCCGAGCCCGGCGCCGACGGCACCCTGGCCACGCCGGTGATCTTCGTGGAGAAGCGACGGGTCCCGGTCGCTGCCACGGCGCTCTTCATCGCCGCGGGCGCCTTGGCGGTCTCCTTCGGCGTCGCCGCGGGGCTGAGCGAGGCCACCGATCGCGACCTGGCCAACACCTGCGGCCGAGACACGCCGACGCCCCCGCCGCACTGCGAGGACGCGGACCTCGACCCGCTGCGGCGCCGGAACCTGGTGGCCGACATCAGCTTGGTCGGCGCGGTGGCCGCCGCGGCGGCGGGGCTGATCGTGCTCTTCACGGTGGGCGGCGACGACGAGGCCCAGGTGCAGGCGCAGGTCGGGCTCGGCCACGTGGCGCTCCGGGGGACCTTCTGATGCGCCGTCTCGGGATCCTCCTGCTCCTCGCCGGCTGCTCCTTCATCAACGACCCGGAGGACCACCGCGAGGGCGGCGACCTGCCGCCCGTCGCCGCCGAGGACTTCTGCGGCGAGGTGGCCGTGGTGGTCTGCGACGGACACTTCCGCTGTTGCTCGGCGCCCACCGCGGACCCCGACACCTGCGAGGCCGACGTGGCCCGCCGGTGCACCAGTCGCATCTCCGAGGTGCTCCTCGATCCGCGCACCGGCTACAGCCCCTCGGTGGCCGCGGTGGTCGCCGAGGAGGGCGCCGCGTACGCGGCCGACTGCGACACCGAGCTCGCCCAGTGGACCACCGCGCGGACCGGGCTCCTCCGGGTCCTGCGCGGCACCGTGGACCCGGGCGGCGAGTGCACCCCCGACGGCTGGCTCGACGTGGCCGCGGCCTACTCGTGCAACGACCTGGCTCAGAGCTGCGCCAGCGGCGGCGGCGGTCGCTCCTACTGTGTCGACCTCGGGGGACCGGGTGACACCTGCCGGCAGAACGACAGCTGCCTCTCCGCGCTCTACTGCGAGGGCTTCACGCCCTTCGTGTCCGAGGGGACCTGCCAGCCGCGGCTGGCGCTGGGCGACGAGTGCGACGATGGCCGCGAGTGCGCCAGCACGGTCTGCGACGAGGTCTGCGTGCCGCTCGGCGTGGAAGAGCTCTACTGCGCGCTCCCCGACGCGCTCTGAGGGGAACTAACGCCGGCGGTCCTCGGGCGACCATGGGCCCGATGCGATTCGGTCTCTTCTTCGCCCTCCTCCTTTCGGCCTGCGCTTCGGACCCGGTATGTCCGCCGCCGACGCCCCAGCTCACCAGCGCCGTCAGCGGCGCCGAGCACGAGCCCCCGGTCCCGACGCCGACCGCCCACGAGGGGCTGAACGCGCGCCTCTCGGGCTTCGACTACCCCTTCGAGGTCCAGGCCATCGAGCTGTCCATGCAGGGCCAGCCGGTGGAGATGGTCTACATGGACGTTCGCCCCGCCGGTGAGGTGAAGGGCACCGTGCTCCTGCTGCACGGGAAGAACTTCTCCGGCGCCTACTGGGAGCGCACCATCCGCGTCCTGGTCGAGGCCGGCTACCGCGCGATCGCGCCCGACCAGATCGGCTTCGGCAAGTCCAGCAAGCCCACCGACGTGACCTACTCGTTCCACGAGATGACCCGGCACACGCTGGCGCTCCTGGATCACCTGCGGGTCGAGAAGGCGCTGGTCATCGGTCACTCCATGGGCGGCATGCTGGCCACCCGCTTCGCGCTCACGGCGCCGGCGCGGACCACCGGGCTCGTGCTGATGAACCCCATCGGACTCGAGGACTGGCAGCGGGTGGTGCCCTACGCGAGCATCGAGGAGACCGCGCGCGCCGAGGCCGGGCGGGAGCCGGGGGCGGTGAAGGCCTACATGCTGGAGAGCTACTTCGCCGGCCAGTGGGACGAGGCCTACGACCCGCTCCTGGCCATCCAGGTGGGGTGGCTCCGGGGACCCGACCGCGAGCGGATGGCGCTCGTCTCGGCGCTCACCTACGAGATGATCTTCACCCAGCCGGTGCTCCACGAGTTCCCCGACCTCGCGATGCCCACGCTGCTGATCATCGGCCAGCGCGACCGCACCGCGGTGGGCAAGGGCCGGGTCTCGGCCGAGGTGCGCGCGACCTTGGGTGACTACCCGGCGCTCGGCCGCGCCGCGGCGGCGGCGATCCCCGACGCGGAGCTGGTGGAGCTCGACGACGTGGGCCACGTGCCGCAGTTCGAGGCGTTCGACCGCACGATGCCGCCGCTCCTCGAGTTCATCGGCGCCCGCTACGCGGACTGATCGTCGTCGTCGACGCCGGCGAGGCGCCGAGCGAGGGCCTTCTTGCCCTCGACGTCCATCATCCGCCGGATCTGGATCCGCTGGGCCTGGGGGGACCCGGCGCCGTGGAGGGACTCGGTGAGGTAGCCCACCGCGTTCCGGCCCATGGTCATGTTCTCGATGAGCCGCAGGACCCGGAGCCGTCGTTTGGTGGGCACCCCGGGCGCCGCTCGCAAGAGGCGCTCCAGGAGCGGGCCCACCTCCGGGTGCTCGAGGTCTTTGTCGGAAGGCCCGGTGGCCACCAGCCCCCCGGCGAGGTCCTGGGCCAAGCGGCCCAGCTCGAAGGGGAAGCGGGTGACGTTGTGTTTGCAGACGTTGGCCAGCATGGGGTCCGGCTCCCAGTTGCCGGCCGGGCGCGGCGTCGAGGCGTGGGAGGCGGCGATACCCGTGCCGTAGAGGGTCTCGTTGAGGTGGGCCATCTCCACCAGCTTGTCCTGGATGTGCGAGGCCTTGGGTACGCCGTTGTCCTCGGCGATCTGCGCCGCCGCCCCGATGAGCACGTCGCCGAGGCCGGTCTTACAGACGTAGCTGCGCCGGTGGTAGGTGGTGAAGCGCTCGACCAGCTCGGCGGCCCAGTCGACCTCGCCGTCCATGAAGACCAGTTCGTCCGGGACGAAGACGTCCTCGAAGACGATGAGCGCCTCCTGGCCGGCGTAGGTGGCGTTGCCCTGGTCGATGCCCTCCAGGGCACGGCCGTCGGAGGCCTGGCGGCCGAGCACGTAGGTGATGCCCGGCGCGTCCACCGGCACCGCGCAGCTGATGGCGTAGGCCTCGTCGCCGGCGCGCAGGCGCATGGTGGGCATCACCAGCAGCCAGTGGGAGTTCAGGCAGCCGGTCTGGTGGGCCTTGGCTCCGCGGATGACCACGCCGCCATCGCGCCGCTCCACCACGTGCACGAAGAGAGCGGGGTCGTCCTGGTCGGCCGGGCCCCGGGAGCGGTCGCCCTTGGGATCGGTCATCGCGCCGCCGACCACGTGGTTGGCGAGCTGCCGGTCGCGCAAAAAGGCGCGCAGCCGCGGGTGGTACCCGGTGCCGGCCGCGTCGTCGATGTCGTGGGTGACGCTGAAGAGGGCGTTGAAGGCGTCCATGCCCACGCACCGCTGGAAGCAGGTGCCGGTGAGCTGCCCCAGCCGCCGCTGCATGTGGTTCTGGGCCACCACGTCGGCGGCGCTCTCGGTCACGTGCAGGAAGCGGTTCACTCGCCGGCCGGCGATCGAGGACTCTGCCGTGGCCAGCTCGGGATGCTCCCGGGCGAGGTCGTAGGTCATGGCCACGGCGGCGATGGAGGGGCGGATGACCGGATGATCCACCGGTTCGTCGATCCACTCGCCCTTGTAGAGCACCCGCAGCCCGCGGCCGCGGAGGCTGTCCACGTAGTCGTCACCCGTCTCGATCGCCATGGGCGCATGATAGACGGGGATTGTCGCGGGGCCGGTCGAAACGGCCGCGGCTCGCACGACGAGGGGGCGGAGGTGATCCGATGAGCAGAGCGAAGGCGAAGAAGGCGACGGACGAAGGGACCGACTTCGAGAAGCTGGGGCCGGGGTGCCGCCGCTTCCTGAAGGAGCTGGCGGAGCACAACGAGCGGGCGTGGTTCAAGGCCAACCAGGACCGCTACGAGGCGTTGGTGCGCGAGCCGGCGCGGGCCTTCGTGCGGGCCATGGAGCCGGTGCTGGCGGACCTGAGCGAGCACCTGGTGGCCGACGACCGCAAGGTGGGAGGCTCGATCATGCGGGTCCATCGCGACACCCGCTTCGGCAAGGACAAGACGCCCTACAAGACCAACCTGGGCATCCAGTTCCGCCACGAGGACGGCAAGGACGTCCACGCGCCCGGCTGCTACCTCCACGTGGCGCCGGACGAGTGCTTCCTGGGCATGGGGATGTGGCGCCCCGACGCGAAGTCCCTGCGGGCCATCCGGGAGAAGATCACCGCCGAACCCGAGCGGTGGGAAGCCATCGTCGGCGCGATCGAGGCTGCCGGGTGGCGCCGCGGCGGCGAGTCGCTGAAGCGCGCGCCCAAAGGCTTCGACGCCGACCACCCGCTCATCGAGGAGCTGCGGCGCAAGGATCACATCCTGGTCCGGGACCTCACCGTGGCCGAGGCCACCGGGCCCGGCTTGGTCGAGCGCTGCCGGGACCACTTCGCCACCGGCCGGGAGCACATGCGCTTCCTCTGCGAGGCGGTGGGGGTCGCCTTCTAACGGAGGCGCACGTCAGAAAGTGCCCAGGGCGCCGCTCGCCAGCCGTTCCTGGACTCCCTCGAAGCGGTCCCAGAGGTCGTCCAGGTCGGCGGTGGTCAGCCCCGCCTGGATGCGGTCCCCGGTGACCCGGATGCGCTCGTCGGGGTCGATGGGCTCGCCCGGCTCCACGTGCTCGAAGGCGCCGCCCACCCGGGCGAGCTCCTCCAGGCTGGCCAGCGCGTCGAGGTCCGCGCGCTGCAGTCCTCGGAGCCGATCGGCCACGTCGGCGGGGATGGACGGGACCATGAGCTCGGAGAGATCCTGGATCTGGGTCATCACCGGGTTGGCGATCGACTGGAAGGCGATCGAGTTGTCGATGACGAAGAGGCGCAGGGGCTCCTCGTAGAGCACGAACTGCCCCGCGTGGGCGTCGCCGTTGTTCACCAGGTGGGTCACCAGGTTCAGGATGGCCAGGTTCCGCCGAGTCGCCGGGTCGGCGTCCCGGAAGCGCTCCGCCGAGTAGAGCTGCGGATCCCGGATGTCCTCCGGTCTCGGCAGCAGGCCGTCTTCGCGAGCGGCGTAGATGGTCGCGGAGCCCACCAGCCAGTAGGCCAGGAACCCGTACACGCAGTCGGTCCCTTCCAGGGCGTCGGCTGCGGGGTCCACCTCGGCGCGGTAGTGCTCCACCTCGAAGCAGGCGCCGACCACGGGGGGGATCACCTGGTCCTCCGGCTCCAGGAAGAGCGCCTGGAGTCCGTAGGCGGCCAGCTCCTTCACGGGGGTGTTCACGATGGAGGCGCTCTGGTGGCTGCGCCACTTGGTCCGGAGCCGGGTCCCCTGGCCGTCTTCGACCGCCAGCGAGATGGCCCCCTGCATGCCGCCGCTGGTCGCCTCGGCCTGCTCGATGGTCAGGATGGGCGCGCTCAGGACCTGCTCCACCGAGTCCACGCTCCGGCACGGTCGCCGACCGCCGCGGACGCAGAGCCGGGTGGGTTCGGTGAGCAGGGGCTCGTCGATCTCCCCTTCCACGACGGGCCCGCGGTCGCGCATCACGAACCACCAGTAGAAGCCGATGGCCACCAGGAGCAGCAGCGCCACCACCACCAGCAGCCCGACCAGCGCGCGGCGCAGGCGTCTCCCCCTCCGGCTCCCGCCAGGCTCCGTCCCAACCTCACCCATGGTCGGGGAGCTTCTAAGGCCCCCGTGTCCCGCACCAAGGGTGCTGGGCGGATTTTTCCGGTCAGCCCTCGCGGACGACGGTCTCGTGGGTGACGGCGATGGCGTCGCTGAGGGAGAGGCCCACCGAGCAGTACTTCTCCACCGAGAGAGCCACCGCGCGCTGGACCTTCTTCTCGCTGAGGCCGGCGCCGGTGGCGGTGAAGGTCAGATGGATCGCGGTGAAGGGTGAGGGGGTGCCCTCGCCTCGCTCGGCGTCGACGTCGATGGTCAGGTCGTCCAGCGGCTCCTTCTGCTTCCGGAGGATGTAGACCACGTCCATCGCCGAGCAGCTCCCCAGGGCCATGAGCAGGGCCTCCATGGGCCGCATGCCGCGGCCCTCGCCGCCGATGGCCTCCTTGCCGTCGATGATCGCCTGGCCGCCGGAGCCCGCGATGGCCTCGAAGGCGACCGGGCCCACCTTCGCCAGCCGGACCTTCACTGGCCCTCCGTCTTGAAGAGCGGCGAGGAGAGGTAGTTGGCGCCGCGGTCGCAGAGCACGCAGACCACCACGCCGGCGTCGATCTCGTCGCAGACCTGGCGGGCGGCCCAGGCGGCGCCGGCGGCGCTCACGCCGCAGAAGACGCCTTCTTCGCGGGCCAGCCGGCGGCACTCGTCTTCGGCTACCTGCTGGTCGATGTCGATGATCCGGTCGACCCGCTCCGGCTCGAAGATCTTCGGCAGGTAGGCCTGGGGCCAGCGGCGGATCCCGGGGATCTTGGAGCCATCGGTGGGCTGGCAGCCGACGATCTGGATCCCGGCGTCCTGCTCCTTGAGGAAGCGGGAGACGCCCATGATGGTGCCCGTGGTGCCCATGGCGCTGACGAAGTGGGTGATCTTCCCGTCGGTCTCGCGCCAGATCTCGGGCCCGGTGCTCTCGTAGTGAGCCCGCGGGTTGTCCGGGTTGGCGAACTGGTCGAGCATCAGGTAGCCGCCCTCGGCGACCTTGGCGTGGGCGTAGTCGATGGCCGCCTCCATGCCGCCGTCCGCCGGGGTCAGGGTCACCGTGGCCCCGAAGGCCCGCATGGTGTCGATGCGCTCCTGGGTGGCGCTCTCGGGCATGACCAGCTCGATGGGATAGCCCTTGGCCGCGGCGATCATCGCCAGCGCGATGCCGGTGTTGCCGCTGGTGGGCTCGACGAGCTTCATCCCCGGCTTCAACTCCCCGCGCTCCTCGGCCCGAAGGATCATCGAGCGGGCGGGGCGGTCCTTCACCGAGCCGCCGGGGCCCGAGCCCTCGTACTTGCCGTAGAGAGCGACGGACTCCTTGCCGGAGTCGAGCTGAACCAGGGGGGTGTTTCCGATGAGATCGAGCAGGCGCATCCCTTTCGACCTGCCACACCCACCGCTCGGGGTCGAGTGGGGCGAAAATGCACGTGTCCAGCACAGAGTCCTTGTCTCGGGGGATCCGCTTCTGCACTCTCGAAGGGTTCCGCCGTTCCTCGTTGGGGACGCGGTGGTTCCGAGACACCGACGACATGGAACAGGCGCCCGATCTGGCCCACGAGCTGCTGGAGACCCTGCGCGGGATCTCTCGCCGTCTGGAGGAGCAATCCAAGCGCCTGTCCAAGGAGCACGGCCTCACCTTGCCGCAGCTCATGTGCCTCGAGGCCATCGGCGCGGCGGAGGAGCCGCCGACCCTGGCCACGCTGGCGGACCTGGTGAAGCTCTCGTCGGCGACCGTCTCCCGCATCGTCGAGCGGCTGGTGCGCGCCGGGCTGGTGGACCGGTCCCGGGGCATCGTCGACCGCCGCCATGTGCGGCTCACGCTGACTTCCGCCGGCCAGGAGCGCTACGAAGCCCACCCGGCGCCGCTGCAGGCGGAGTTCCTCCAGCGACTTCGGGCCCTGCCCGCGGTGGAGCGCGACCAGCTCGTCGCGTCCCTCCGGCAGATCGCCGATCTCATGGGGCCGGAGGCGGGCTGACCGAGGGGCGCCGGAGGAAGGGCGCGCAGGCGCCGTAGACGACCATCGGCGCCAGGAGGCCCGGGAGCGCCTTGAAGACGTCACCGGCCCAGGGGGAGGCGCCCCAGAGGACCACCGTGCCGACCCCGACGGCCATCATCACCAGCGCGAGCCCGGCGGGGAGTCGCCACCCGGCCAGGCGAACGATGAGGATCGGCCCGAACGCGGCGCCCAGGATCGACCAGGCCATCAGCACGATGCTGAAGACGCCGGCGTCGGCCACCAGGGCGATGATCAGCGCGAGGATCGCGACGCTCAGGGTGGCTACTTTCGACGCCCGCGCCGACTTCGAGAAGCGGGGAAAGACGTCTTGGGTGACCGCGCCCGAGCAGGAGAGGAGTTGGCTGTCGGCGGTGCTCATGGTGGCCGCGAAGAGCCCCGCGAGCATCACGCCGACCAGGACCGGCGGCAGTAGATCGAGGGTCAGGGTGGGCAGCGCCGCTTCGGTGGCGCGCACCGCGTCGGCCCCCTCGAGCCCGGCGGTCAGATCGGGCAGGAGCACGCGGCTGTAGAGCCCCACCGCGAAGGCCGCGACGCTGAAGAATATGTACCAGACGAAGTAGATGTTCCGCGCCTTGCGGATCGAGTCCGTGGCGTCGATGGCCATGAAGCGGATCAGGATGTGTGGCTGGCCGATGGTGGCGATGCCGCCGAAGGTCAGGCCCAGCAGATAGAGCCCGAAGCCGAAGGCCAGCCCGCTGGGGACGAGCTGCACCAGCTGCGGGTCGATGGCCTCGAGCTGGGCGAGGAGCGCGCTCGGTCCGCCCACGGCGACGACGCAGTAGCCGAGCAGCAGGGCCATGGCGCCGATCATCACGATGGACTGGGCGGCGTCGGTCCAGATGGATGCGCGGATGCCGCCGGCGAAGCAGTACACGGTGACGATGACCACGCCGATCACCGCGCCCAGCCAGAGCGGCCAGTCGAAGAGGGCGTGCAGGGTGGTGCTCCCGGCCTTGAGCTGCGCGGCCGCGTAGCCGCCCAGGAAGAGGAAGGTGAGCAGCCCGGCCACGATGGAGAGCGGGCGCTGGAGCTTCCCGTTCTCGTCGGTGGCCAGGAGGCCGGGGACCGTGTTGGCGGCGATGTCCTCGCTCCGCGCGCGCACCCGTTTGTGCACCCAGAGCCAGGTGACGAAGTCGCCGAAGATCCAGCCCACGTTGATCCACAGCGCCTCGATCCCGCTCCGCCAGGCGAAGCCGATGAGGCCGATGAACATGTAGCCGGAGTTGTTGGTGGAGATCGCCGAGAGCGCGACCAGCCAGGGGCTGACGTTGCGGCTGGCCACCAGGTAGTCCTCGGGCGAGTCCTGCTCCTTCTGCCGCGCCGAGAGCGCGCCGATGAGGGTGAAGGCGACGAGGAAGAGCGCGAAGCTCCCGGTGACGAGGAGCTGGTTCACGGGCGGTCGCCTCTGGGGGCCCGGTCGGCGAGGAACGACGGGCGCGGCCGCGTCCCGCCATAGGGCGGCTCGAGCCGGTTGTGTTCGCTGTTGAAGACCATGAACACGTTGTGCCGAGGGTAGGGGGTGATGTTCCCCGCCGACCCATGCAGGGTGTTGCAGTCGAAGAAGAGCACCGAGCCCGGGCCGCCGGTGGCCTGCACGACCCCGCCCTCGCCGATGAGGTCCCGGAGCACGTGCTGCGAGGGGATCCCCACGCGCTGCTCGGCCAGGGACTGGCGATAGTGGTCCTCGGGGGTCTCGCCCTGACAGCGCACGTAGGTCCGGTGTGAACCGGGGACCAACATCAGGGTGCCGTTGATCGGCAGGTTGTCGGTCAGCAAGAGCGACGCGCTGAGCGCGCGCATCCCCGGCATGCCGTCCTCCATGTGCCAGGTCTCGAAGTCCGAGTGCCAGTCGAAGGGGCGGCCGGTGAAGCCGGGTTTGAAGTTGATCCGCGACTGGTGGACCGCGACCTCGCTGTCGAGGATCTGCCGCGCGACTCCGGCGAGCCGAGGGTCGTCGGCGAGGCTCCGGAAGACCCGGTCGTCGCGGTGAATCCGGAAGATCGAGCGAACGGCGTCGCTGCCGGGTTCGCGTACGAGCGTCTCGGGATCGGGGGGCTGGGCGGCGAGCTCCTCGGCGCGGCGGAGGAGCCGCTCGACCTCCTCCTCGGAGAAGAGGGAGTCGACGAGCAGGAACCCGTTCTCCTCGAAGGAGCGGAGCTCCCTCTCACCGAGAGGACCGCGAGAGGCGGCCTCCACGCGCGAGCCCCAGATGATGGGGTCTCGGCGCGCGGTGGTGCCTTCGCGGTCGCGGTGGCGCGACCAGTAGGGGTCGCGGTCATCGGCCCGGCGCGGGGGCTGGGCGGTCGTCATGGGCTACTCCGCGGCTTCGTCGTCCTCGGTGAGGAGCGGGTACACGCCGTTCTCGTCGTGCGTCTCGCGCCCCACCAGGGGCGGGTTGAACGCGCAGACCATGCGCATCTCCGACTCGGCGGTCAGGATGTGCTCGTCGTGCTGGTCGAGGGCGTAGATCGTACCCGCCTCGATGACGAACTCCTCGCCGGTCTGCACCACCTTCACCGTGCCCTTGCCCTGGATGCAGTAGACCGCCTCCAGGTGGTTGGCGTAGTGCATGTGGGTCGTGGTGCCCGCGTGGATGATGGTGTCGTGCATCGAGAAGCCCATCTTGTCGCCCGCGAGGACGAGCCGACGGCTCGACCAGGTCTCGGCGCTCTGGATGCGCTCGGGCTCGAGCTCGCTGAGCTTACGGACGATCACGACTCCACCGCCTGGTTCAGTACGGCCTGCTCGGAGCCGGCGGTGAAGCGGGTGGTCGACGCGGCGGCTCGGCCCTGGGAGGCCAGTTGCACGGACTCGGTCAGGATGTCGAGGCCGCGCTCCAGGTGCGTCCGTTCGATGGTCAGCGGGGGCAGGAGCTTGATCACCTCTCCATGGGCGCCGCTGGTCTCGATGATCAGGCCGCGCTCGAAGGCGAGGGCGGTCGCCCGGTCGGCGATGGAGGGATCCTCGTCGAAGGCGAGGCCCTGGATGAGACCGCGGCCGCGGGCCTTGGCGTCGTGGCGGTTGGCCAGCTCGGCGAGGCGCTCGGAGGCGTAGGCCGCCTTGTCGGCGACGGCGCGCGAGAGGGCGTCGTCGGCCCAGTAGCGCTCCAGGGCGACCTGGGCGGTCACGAAGGCGAGGTTGTTCCCGCGGAAGGTGCCGTTGTGCTCGCCGGGGCTCCACTGATCGAGCTCGGGCTTGAAGAGCGTGAGCGCGAAGGGGAGGCCGTAGCCGGAGATGGACTTCGAGAGGCAGACGATGTCCGGGGAGACGCCCAGCTTCTCGAAGCTGAAGAACTCACCGGTGCGGCCGCAACCGACCTGGATGTCGTCGATGATGAGGAGCGCGTCGTGGAGCTTGGCCAGCTTCGCCAGGCGGCGGAGCCAGGGACCGGAGGCCACGTTGACGCCGCCCTCGCCCTGCACCGTCTCCACGATGAAGGCGGCGGGGGCGTCGATACCGCTCGAGGGATCGGCGAGGACGGTCTCGACATAGTCGAGGGTGTCCACGTCGTCGCCCATGTACCCGTCGAAGGGGAGGCGGTTCACGTCGTGGAGCGCCACGCCGGCGCCGTGCCGCTTGCCGGCGTTGCCGGTGAGCGCGAGGGACCCGAGGGTCATGCCGTGGAAGGCGTTGGTGAACGCGACCACGTTGTTCCGTCCGGTCACCTTGCGGGCGAGCTTGATCGCCGCCTCGACGGCGTTGGTGCCGGTAGGTCCGGGGAACATGACCTTCATGTCCAGGTCCCGGGGCTTCAGCACCAGGCGCTCGAAGGTCTCCAGGAAGGCGATCTTGGCTTCGGTGGCCATGTCGAGGCCGTGGGTGATCCCGGAGGCCTGCAGGTAGGCCACCAGGGCGTCACGCAGGTGCGGCTCGTTGTGCCCGTAGTTGAGCGAGCCGGCGCCCGCGAAGAAGTCGATGTACTGCGTGCCCTTCGCGTCGTGGAGGACGGAGCCCTCGGCCTTGGTGAAGACCGTGGGGAAGGAGCGGCAGTAGCTGCGGACCTCGGATTCGAGGCGTTGGATGGTGGAGGTCATGAAGGATCGCTTTCGGAGAAGGGGCCGATTCGGTGGAGGTGCTCGGGCGGGTGGGCGTCGCCCGCGGCACCGGTGGTGAAGTGGTGGGGCTCGAAGCCGGCGCCGATCGCGCAGGGCACACCCTGGTGCCGCGCGAAGCCGGCGAAGAGCCGTCTGGAGGGTTCGTTGGCGGGGTCGACCGTCGCTTCGAGGAAGCGGACGCCGTCACCGCGCGTCACCAACTCGTTCAGGAGCCGGCGCGCGACGCCGCGGCCGCGGAGCCGGGGGTGGACGCCGATCTGCCAGACGAAGACGGTGTCGGGGTGGGTCGGCGGTCGGTAGGCCGCCACGAAGGCGACCACCTCGCCTTGCTCGGTCGCGACCAGGCAGGTGTCGGCGAAGTGGGTCGCGAGGAGGAGGTAGGCGTAGCAGGTGTTCGGCTCGAGCACGCCGCCGGTCTTCACCAGCGCGTGCATCGCGGCGCCGTCGTCGACGGTGGGCGCACGAAAGCGAAGACCCTCGGCAGGTGCCGGGCCCGGGGACACGGGAGTCAGTTGGGTCATGCGCTGATCGAGCGACCCTTCACCGCGCTCCCGGGGATGCGGTGAACCGAGCTGGGCGGAGCCTGGTGTAGCTCGTCCCAGGTGGGTCCGAGGGGGACCGAGTCGGTGGCGCAGAAGAGCGCCTCGTGGATCGCCACCGCCAGGTCCTGACCGAGGCGCTCGTCGACCACGTAGCTCACGTGGGTATCGTCGGCGGCGTGGCTGGCCAGGTGGATCCGCGGCTCACCCAAGAGGTGCATGATGGCGGCGATGCGCGGGAGCTCCGCACCGATCTCGCTGCCCGCCACGCTCACGCAGGTGAGGTCCTGATGCAGCGTGGGACGGCAGAAGGACTTCAGGTCCTTCAGTAGGCCCGGGAGGAGCGCTTCGGCGCCGGGGTTGGCCCCCAGGTCGATGGTGGCGCGGATCTCCGACGGGGAGCTGCTGATCAGGTCCATCGACAGGCCGTGCTGATGGAAGCAGGTCGCGACCTCGGCCATGAAGCCGACGGGCTGCCACTCACGGTCCCGCTCCATCGAGACGAGGCAGAGCTTGGAGCGGGAGGTCACCGCCTTGATGCCCGGCCGGTTGTCGTCGCCGTCGCCGATGACGGTACCCTCGAGCTCGGGGCGGCTGGTCCAGCGGATGGCCAGCGGGATGCCGTGCTCGCGGACGGGCTCCAGACAACGGGGGTGCAGCACCTTGGCACCGAGGGCGCCGAGGACGGCGGCTTCGTCGTAGGTCACCCGCGGGATCAGGCGCGATCGATCGGTGCGGCGGGGGTCGATGGTGAAGAGGCCGGGGACGTCGGTCCAGATCTCCAGCCGGCGCGCGCCCAGGCGGGCGGCGAGATAGGCGGCGGAGGTGTCCGAGCCACCGCGGCCCAAGAGCACGGTCTCCCCGGCGTCGTTCCGGGCAATGAACCCCTGGGTGATGGTCACCGCGGCGCTCTCGCGCTCGAGGTGCGCGGCCACGTCGGGGTCGCGGGAGTGGTCACAGCGTGCGCTCAGGTAGCGCTGGGCTTCGTTCGCGGCCGGGTCCGTTTCCGCGCAGAGGAGCTGCCGGGCGTCCACCCAGCGGGCCTCGATGCCGCGGTGGCGGAGGTAGGCGGCGCCGAGCGTGGTGCTCATCAGCTCGCCCATGGCGAAGATCCGCGCGCGCCAGGCGGGGCCGTGGTTCTCGGCGGTGGCCAGCTCGGTCAGCTCGGCGAGGCGCTCCCCGAGGACCGCGTCGGCGTCGAGGCCGAGCTCCCGCGCGAGGGAGACGTGCTGCTGCCAGATGCCCTGCAGCGCGGCCGTCGGCGTGTCGCCGGCCTCGGCGGCGGCGATCAGCGCTTCCAGGTGGTCGGTGACGCCACCGAGCGCGGAGCAGACGATGACCGGGTGCTCACCGCGACCGGCGTGGGCGCGGGCAGCGCGGGCGATCTGCTTCCAACCGCGCGGACGGGCGACGCTGGAGCCGCCGAACTTGAGAACGAAGTAAGGAGTGATGGTGCTGGATACTTTCCGTGACATTGCTGGTGAGAATTGCCGAAAGACAACGATTGCTGCGGCAAGGGTTGTCGCATGTAGCCAGCGAACCGCAAATGTCAAGGAAGTGCGCGGAAACGGACCGGAAACATGTGAGATGCCGCAGTTTGCGGGCTTTTTGTCCCACCTAGGTCGGCTCGAAGTCCCGATCGCCCTCGATGATCACCCCGCCGGGGCCGATGCGGAAGGGCTGGGGGCGGGTCTCGTGGTCCGAGCCGCGCATCTTCAGCACGCGCATCGACCGGTCGAGCCCGGTGTCTTCCAGCTCGTAGCGGAGCACGAGGATCGCATCGGCGATGGTCGACAGGTAGGGCGCCGCCCGGTCCTGCTCGTCGCGGTCGACGGTCTGGGTGAGCAGCGCGCTCCGCCCGTGGCGGCGCAGCGCCGAGACCATGCCGATGATGAACTGCCGGAAGGACTCGAAGGAGGTCACGTGGTCGATGGCGCTGATGCTGTCGAGCACGATGAGCGAGGGCTCGTACTCCTCGAGCACCGAGCGGAGCTCGATGACCAGGTCCTCGGGGCTGGTGGCCTCGGGGTAGCGGCAGATGATCTTCAGCGATCCCTCTTCGATGCACTGGTGAGCGTCCAAGCCGAGCTGCTCGAAGTTGCGGACCAGGATGTCCTGGGTCTCCTCGAAGCCGTAGTAGAAGACTCGCTCGCCGCGGCGCGCGCCGCTCAGGGCGTACATGCCGGCCAGGGTGGTCTTGCCGCTCCCGGTCGGGCCCCGGACGATGACGATGTTGTCCCGGAGCCAGCCGCCGCCGGTCAGCTCGTCCAGGCCGGTGGCGCCGCTGGGGAAGCGCTCCGGCTGCGCCTTGGCGCGGGCGGGGCGGGGCCGGGCGTCCAGCGGATAGACGCTCAGGCCTCGGTCGGTGACCGCCGCCGGGAATTCGCCCTTGAGGTGGTCGCTGCGGCGGTACTTGTGGACCTCGATGGTCCGGCGCCGGCGCTTTCCGTCCACCACATTGCGCAGGGCGATGACCACGTCGCAGACGTACTGCTCGAAGCCGAGGGGGCCGAAGTCCTCCCGGGCGCGCCCGGTGGTCTCGGTGGTGACCAGCATGGTGAGCGGCTTGGAGCGCAGCGCGTGCAGCAAGCGGATCAGGTCCCGGCGGGTGGTCGGACCCGGCGGGATGTGGGCGAAGAGAGCCGAGGCCGAGTCCAACACCAGCACGTCGGCCTGGTGTTTCTCGGTGAGTTGCTCCAGCCGCTTCTCCAGCGCGCGGACGTCGAAGTCGCCGGTGACCATGATCGACCCCGGGGCCGGCGTGGAGATGTCCACGATGGTGAGTGAGCCCTCCGCGCGGGCCTGGCGGCTCCGGAAGCCGAGGAGCTCGCCCGTGGCCAGCAGATCCTCTTCGGCTTCCTCGGTGGACACGAAGACCACCCGCTTGCCGGCGTGGGCCCAGTGGCACGCGGCCTGGAGCGCGAAGAGGGTCTTCCCGGTGCCGCTGGACCCGGCGACCATGGTCACGCGGTTCTCGGGGAGGCCGCCGCGCAGCAACTCGTCCAGCCCATCGACGCCGCTGGAGAGCTTCTGCAGGGCCTCGCGTTCCTCGATCTCGTTCATCGCTCCACCAGGGCGCGCACGGCGTCCGTGTCGGTCAGGTCGCCCACCAACCAGGCGCGGGGTTCGGGGGCCCGACGCTCCAGCGTCGGGGTGAAGAGCACACCCTCGTGGCTCGCCTCGTCGAGGCCCTCGGGGGTCTCGATGTTCACGATGCGGACCGCGGGGTGGTCCGCCGGATCGCCATCGAGCACCTCGGCCAGGCGCTTGAGGGCCACGGCGGTGAGGTGACTGCTGGGGGAGATGTAGACGACCAGCTCGAGCGTGTCGTCCTCCCCCGGCGGTCGGGACCGGCGGCCCATGACCGACGAGCGGGGCGCCTCGCTCCACCCTTCCCAGAGGATGGTGGTGACCGCGGCGGTGATGGCTTCCAGCGAGGCTGGCTTGGAGATGTAGTGGGTGCCCGAGGGGCGGGGCGGGAGCGCGCTGGACGCGCTGATCACCACGCTGCGCTCCGATTGGACGAGGCCCTCCGACAAAAGATCGAAAGAGACTCCGTCGGGGAGGTCGTAGTCGAGGACGTAGAGATCGTGGGGGCTACTCGGGTCGAGTTCCTCCCGGGCCTCCGCGAGGCTCCCGGCGGCATCGACGCGACACCCGCGCGTGGAGAAGAAAGCGCAGAGGAGCTCCTGCTGGTCCGGGTCGTCCTCCAGGACGAACACCGTGGGTCGGCGCCGCGATCGGTTCACCTGGACCACCTAGAGCCGGGGCTCGGGAGCGCCATGGGCGAAGATGTCCCGACGGGCGGGGCAAGGTGCCCCGTCAGTCGGCCACCAGCTCGGTAACGAAGACATCGGCGGGCGCGGCGCGGAGCTCCGCCAGGGTGCCCTGCTGGACCACCGAGCCCTTCTCGAGGACCCACACCCGTTCGGCCAGGGCCTCGATGTCCCGGACGTCGTGGGTCACGAGCACCACGGGCCGGCCGAAGGCGGCCAATCGGTCGCGGAGCAGCGCGCGCACCTGTCGCCGGGTGATGGCGTCCAGGGCGGCGAGGGGCTCGTCCAGGAGGAGCATGTCCGGTTGCGCCAGGAGCGCGCGGGCGAGAGCGACGCGCTGCCGCTCTCCGCCCGAGAGATCGTAGACCCGGCGCGAGCGAAGGTGACCGCACCCCAGCTCGTCGAGGAGCTCGACGGCGGCCGCGGCCGCGCCAGGGCGCCCGAAGGTGACGTTGCCCAGGACATCGAGATGGGGGAAGAGCCCGGACCCCTGGGGGACGTAGCCGATCCGGCGCTCTTCGACCGAGAGCTCCGCCAGGGCCCGACCCGCGAGGGTGAACGTGGCCGCCTCCGCGGGGATCGCGCCCAGGAGCGCGCGGAGCAGGGTCGTCTTGCCGCTGCCGTTGGGGCCGACGAGGGCCACGGTCCCCCGGCCCTCGAGCGCGACGTCGAGGAGGAAGGTGCCCACCCGGGCGCGGACGGTGGCGGCCCAGTCGCTCATCGTCGCCCCCAGAGGCGCGGCGCGAAGCGCAGGGCGCCCAGCAAGAGGGCGCCCACGGCCACCAGGACCAGGGAGAACACCACCGCCACGCGCACGTCGGACTCCAGAGCCTGGAAGATGGCCAGGGGCAGGGTCTGGGTCTCGCCGCGCATGTTGCCCGCGAACACCAGGGTCGCGCCGAACTCGCCCAGCGCGCGGGCCCACGCCAGGGACGCACCCACCACCAGCCCGGGCATGGCGATGGGGATGGCCACGCGGCGGAGCGCCGCCGTCGGTGTGGCCCCCAGGCTCCGGGCCACCACCAGGAGTTCGGGATCCACTTCGCGGAAGCCGCTCGCGGCGGCCTGCACATAGAAGGGCGCGGCGACCACCACCTGCGCCAAGACGACCGCGGGCTCGGTGAAGGGCAGGGTGACCCCGACGTTCGCCAGGAAGGGGCCCAGCAGGCCTTGGCGGCCGTAGGTCATCAGGAGCGCGACGCCGATGACCGCCGGGGGGACCACGATGGGCAGGGCGACGGCGAGCTCCACCGCGCGGGCGATGCGGGTCCGGCGCGTGGCCAGCCACCAGGCGAGCGGAGTCCCGAGGAGCACCACCAGCGCCATGGCGAGCAGCGACGTGCGGACACTGAGCGCGAGCGCCGGGAGGAACATCGGGTCGGCCAGCGCGGCGCCGAAGTCGACGCGGGCGCCAGCGACGACGAGCGCGACCAGCGGCAGGAGCACCAGCCCGACCAGGACCGCGCCCACCAGGCCCGGGATCCGGGACCCCCTCACGGCGCGCCGAAGCCTCGCTCGCTCAGGATTCGGGCGCCCGCCTCGCTGCGGACGAAGGCCACGAAACGTGCGGCCTCGGCGGGATGGGGCGCGTCGCGGGTGACCGCGATCGGGTAGCGGGTGCGGACGTTCTGGTCGTCGGGGATGGCCACCGCGCGCACTCGGTCGGTCCGCGCGTCGGTGCGATACACGAGCGCGGCGTCGGCTTCGCCGATCTCCACCTTGGCGCGCACCAGCCGCACGTTGGCTTCCTCGCTGACGACGTGGGGCTGCACGGCCTCCCAGAGGCCCGCCTGCCGGAGGAGCTGCCGCGCGTAGCGCCCCACGGGCACCGACTCGTCGCCCAGGACCACGCGCTGGGCGGTCCGCAGGTCCTCGAGGCGCCGGATGCGCTCGTCGCCGACCGGGGTGATCACCACCAGCTCGTTGGCGGCGAAGAGGGTGGGCGGGGCGACCCGGTCGGCGTCGCGTAGCGCGGCCATGTGGCGCTCGTCGGCGGACGCGAACACGTCCGCCCGGGCTCCCTGTTCGATCTGGAGCCGGAGCATCTGGCTGCCGGCGAAGGAGAGCCGCACGTCGACCCCGGGGTGCTCCGCCTCGTACGCCGACTCCAGGGCGGTGAAGGCTTCGGTGAGCGAGGACGCGGCGTAGACCACCATCTCGGCGCGCGCGCCGCCGTCTCCATCGCAGCCGAGGAGCGCGAGGCCCACGAGCAGGAGGGAGGGACGCATGCGGGCCTCTTACCGCGGCATGTCGTCGCAGGCACACGAAACCCCTCGACCCTCGCGGGAGCGGCCGGCAACCTCCCGGGGCATGTGGGATGAACGCTACGCCGAGGCCTTCGCCTCCTACGGAACCGAGCCCAACGACTTCGTCCGCGAGGTCGCCGAGCGGATCCCGCCGGGGCCGGTGCTCTGCCTCGCCGAGGGCGAGGGCCGGAACGCGGTCTTCCTGGCGGAGCGCGGCCACGAGGTCACCGCGGTCGACCAGTCGCCGGTGGGCCTGGCCAACGCGGCCCGGCTCGCGACCGAGCGCGGTGTGACCCTGACCACCGTGACCGCGGACCTCGCCGACTACGACCTCGGCGAGGGCCAGTGGGCCGGGATCGTCTCCGTCTGGGCCCACGTCCCCAGCGCGCTCCGGCGCGCGCTCCACGCCGCTTGCGTCCGCGCGCTGCGTCCCGGCGGGGCCCTCGTCCTGGAGGCCTATACGCCGCGGCAGCTCGAGCGACCCGGCGTGGGAGGTCCCAAGGATCCCGACCTGCTCATGACGCCCGAGGCCCTGCGCGACGAGCTCGACGGCCTCCGCTTCGAGCGCTGTGAAGCCATCGACCGCGACGTGAGCGAGGGGCGCTACCACACCGGTCCGAGCACGACCGTCCAGGTGTTGGCGTTCGCGCCCGAGCGCTGAGCCAGGCGTCCCCCGGCGTGGGGGTGCCGTGCGTTTCGACCCGATTTCGGCCGGGTGAGTTCTTCGTGGCACCCCTTGGCGTCGCGCCGTTCGGCGCTACCGTCCTGCCCATGGGTGCCACCCCCGAGCTCGTCCGGCGACCGTCGCGTCATTTCGACGCCGACTACCGCGAGGACGTAGTGCTCCCGGACGGCACCGAGCTCTTCCTCCGGCTCGTGCGCCCCAGCGACAAGGCGCTCATCGGCGAGGGGCTCGCGCGGCTGAGCCACGAGTCGCGCTACATGCGCTTCTTCAGCAACAAGAGTCACCTCAGCGACGCCGAACTGGCGTACCTGACCGAGCTGGACATGGAGCGCCACGTGGCCATCGGCGCCGGGCGCTTGGACGCCCAGGGGCGCGAGGAAGGCGTCGGCGTGGCGCGCTTCATCGGGGACCCCGAGGCACCCACCATCGCCGAGGCGGCGGTGGCCGTGGTGGACGAATTCCAGGGCAAGGGGCTGGGTCGGCTCCTCTTTCTGCGCCTCATCGCCGCCGCGCGCGAGCGGGGCTTCTCCGGCTTCCAGGCCGAAGCGCTCCCGGAGAACACCGCCATGCAGCGGCTCTGGCGCAGCGTGGATCCGAACGCGTCGGACCGGGCGCGGGGCGCGGTTCGTTTTCTCTCGCTGCAGCTCCCGGTGGTGAGCCCCACGGCGGCGCCCGAGGGCATGGACGCGCGGGGGCCCTGTACGCGATCCTTCGCCGGCAGGCGGAGCGGGACGCCACGGCCTGAGCGCTCGCGCGACCCCGACGCGCGTGCGAGGCTGAGCCATGAGCGAGCGCCCCACGCCCCGCGACGACGCCTTCGCCGAAGCCGGCACCATGGTCGCCGGCCGTCGCCGGGACTGCGTGGAGCGCGGGAGCCCGACCCCGGTCACCCACGGCTACGCCGCGCTCTCCTTTCAGCTCACCGGCGAGGCCCGCGTGGAGCAGAGCGGCCGCTGGATCGTCCGGCCCGGCGACGTGCATCTGGTGCCCGCCGGCGCAGCCCATCGCCACCTGGGCGGCAGCCGCGGCGAGTCCTGGGGGGTCGGCTTCTGCGTGCCCTGCCTGAAGGCCGACGGCGCCGGTGCGTTGCTCTCGCCCTTCGAGCGCGTTCGCGACGGTGGGGCCGCGGTGATCACCATTCCCCCGGCCCGCCACGACTACCTGGAGAGCCTCTTCGGCGAGCTGGCGGTGGCGACGGCAGACGCCTCGGGCGGTGACCCCGCGGAGGCGGTGCGCCGCAGCTTGCTCACCCTGATCCTGGCCGAGGTCGATCGCGCGGCGGGCGCGGCGCCGGCCCCGCCCGGTGGCGGCGTGGTGCCCGACGCGCTGCGCTACATCGAGCAGCACTGCCTGGGCCCGCTCACCCTGCAAGAGGTCGCCGACGCCATCGGGCGTACGCCGGCCTACGTGACCGGCGCGCTCACCCGCGCGACCGGGCGGAGCGCGGTGAAGTGGATCATCCACGGCCGCATGGCCCAGGCCCGGCGCCTGCTCTCCCACTCCGACGAGCGGGTGGACATCGTCGCCGAGCGCGTGGGCTACGCCGACCCCACCCACTTCATCCGCCTCTTCCGCCGCGAGCACGGGCAGACCCCGGCGGCGTGGCGAGCGGCCCGGCGCTTCAGTGCGGTTCCATCGCCAGCTCCACGTTGATCATGGCCGCCGCCCGGGTCCCGAAGCCGGCGGCGAGGATGGCGCCCTGCATCCGGGTCGTCAGGTCGCCCGCGGCGTAGATCCCGGGGCGCGATGTCTCGCGGCGCATCTCGTCGACCCGTACGTAACCGTCGTCGTCGAGCTCGAGGCCGAGCGCGCCCACCAGCTGGACCTGCCGCTGCGGCGGGTGCGCGTAGAGCGCGTCGCAGGGGATCACCTCCCCGCCGGTCGCCACGCCGGTCAGCGTGGTCCCCGGACCCACCAGCCGCTCGATGGGCGCGGTGGCCAAGCGGATGCCGCGCGCCTCGAGGAGACCGCGGGTGTCGCCGTCGACCTCCATCTGCCCGTGGGTGAAGACGGTGAGCCGGTCGGTCCACTGGAGCGCCTGGAGCGCGAAGGGGACGAAGTGTCCGGCATTCTGCGGCGAGACGAGGAAGCCCCAGGGTCGGTCCCGGACCTCGTAGCCGTGGCAATAGGGGCACTGGTAGATCGCGTGGCCCCAGCGCTCGGCGAAGCCCTCGATGGGCAGCATCTCGTCGATCATGCCCGTGCCCAGGAGCAGGCGGCGGGCGTCGACCACGCCACTGGGCAGCTCGACCCGAAAGGCGCCCCGCTCGCCGGACACCCCCAGCACCGGTTCGTCACGGAGGGTCACCGTGGGGTACTTCGCGAGCTGCTCCCGGCCGATGCGGCGCATCTCGTCGGGCGGCGTGTGGTCCCGGGTGAGAAAGTTGTTCACGTGGGTCGCCGCCCCGTTGCGCCGCGGGCCGGCATCGGTGAGGAGCACGTGGCGACGGGCGCGGCCGAGGGCCAGGGCAGCGGAGAGGTTGGCGGGGCCGCCACCGATCAGGACGGCGTCGAAGGGCTGGTCGCTCATGGAGCCATTCTGCGCTCCCGGACTGGCGCCGACCAGAGCGGTCCTTGGGCTCCGATCGGCGGTCTTTGGGGTCCCGGGGGCGACCCGGGGCCCCTGCGTGTGCCGCGCAAAAGGCGTAGCACGACCCGCCTTTTCAACCCTCGCGCGGGCCCTAGAGGTCTCCCGTGACCCGCGCTGCGCTCCTCCTGAACCTCGCTGTCCTGGCTGGCCTCGTCGGCTGCGACGACCCGGTGACCCCCGCCCCCGGTGCGTCGCCCGAGGTGGTCGAAGCGGTGACCGCCCCGGACCCCGAGCCCTCCCAGGTCTGCGTGGTGCGCCATGCAGAGGCGTTCAGGAACCTCGCGGAGCCTCCCGCCGACCTCGATGCCGAGGGTCTCGACGCGCTGACCGAGCGCGGCGAGGAGCAGGCGCGCGCCCTGGCCGGGCGACTCCCGGAGAACGTCACCGTGGTCTGGGCCAGCCCCACCGGGCGCACCCGGGAAACGGCCGCGCTCTTGGAAGCGGGGCCCGAGGTCGTCGACCGGCCCGAGCTGCGCTCGCTGGGGGGCGCCATGGAATGGGACGAACGCCGCGCCGCCGTGGCCCGCGGCGAGGATCCGCGGCCGGAATCCGGCGAGTCGCTGGCCGATGGCGGAGAGCGCGCGCGGGCGGTGCTCGCCGGGTTGCAGCAGGCGCTGGACCCGGGCGAGAACGGCGTGCTGGTGACTCACGGCGACATGGCCGCGCTCCTGATCGGCGAGCTCCGCGGTACCCCGCTCCTCGCCCGGCCCGAGCGGCACGCGCTAGCCACCGGCGCCATGGCGTGCGCGGTGCTGGGCACCGGCGAAGACCCGGAGTAGGTCGGCTCAGGGGTGGGGGACCGGGCAGCCGGCGGGGAAGGTCCCCAGATCCTCCAGCGCGAACCCGTGGGGGTAGGTCTTCCGCACCTCCCGGGACGACCGGTGGTATCCGGGCGCCGTCCGCGACGGGAGCCGGCGCATCATCTGCCTCCGCCCCGCCATCGCCAGCTCCGTCGCCCGGCGCTCGGCGGCCGTCGGGCGCGGGAAGCGGAAGGCGTCGAGGAGCGCGTCGTCCATCAGGGCGAAGGCCGCCCGGCGCACCAGCGGCCCCGGGAGCCGCCGGAAGTAGGGGAGCTCGCCCATGAAGCTCAAGGTGGCCTCGGCGACCGCGCGGGCCCCGGGGTGAAAGGCGAAGTGCGCGCGCTCGTACTCGTCCATGAAGGTCGCGAAGGCGTCGTAGTCCGCGGGAATCGCGCGGATCCCCATGTGTCGGCCGACCTCGCGGTAGTGGCGCGCGGAGGCCTCGCGCTCGGCCGCGGTCAGCCGGCGCCAACCGTAGCGGTCGATCCAGCGCACCGGCGCCACCACGAAGGTGCTCAGCACGTAGCGCATGTCGTCCGGCGCGATGTCGTAGGCGGCGTGCATCCGGTTGATGCGCCGCAGCGCCCGGCGGCCGCGCTCGCTGGCGGGGTCGTCCTCGACCACCGCCTCCATCAACAGGACGGTGTCGTCGTAGCGCTTGCGGGTGCGCTCGGTGAGCTCGCCGGTCTGGTGGAGGAGCCCGCCGATCGAGGGGACCGCGTAGGTGCGGAAGAGCGCGAAGGAGAGCGCCGTGGTCGCGTCCCAGGGGAACTCGTAGGCGACCAACATGCGGTACATCGCGTGGAAGTCCTCGGCAGGATCCAGCGCCGAGATCCGCCGCGCCCAGTGATCGCGCGGGCGGAGGCCGGGGAGGGAGGGCATGTCCCGACCTAGCACGGAGCCGCCGCCAGGACCCCTGGCGGCGAGGAGGGGGCGGCGAGCCTGCCGGCGAGCGACGAAGCGGCGAGCGATGGCGCCGCGCCGCCGGTGCGCTACCCCTCGGCATGCTCGGATATGCAGCCCGGGTGCTTCCCCAGTACCTCGAGATCCGCCGCCGGGGCCCCGGTGGCCTCGTCTCCCGCCTGGACCGCCGCGTCCGCTTCCGGGAGCTCGACTTCAACCGCCACATGAACCAGGCGGTCTACCTCCAGAACGCGGAGATGGGTCGCACCGACTGGGCCGTCCGCTCCGGCGCCTGGGACCGCTGGCGCGCCCAGGGCGTCAACGCGATGGTCGGCGAGCAGCGGGCGGTTTATCGCCGCGAGCTGGGCCCGCGGGTGCGCTACCGGATCGAGACCCGCGGCGTCGGCGTCGACGGCCGCCTCCTGATGCTCCAGAGCCACTTCCTGGTCGGCGACCGGGTCCACACCCTGGTGGAGTCCAAGCTCCTCTTCGTCGGCAAGGACGGCGTGCTGCCCCCCGAGGACGTCCCCGCCCTCTGCGAGCCCTTCCTCACCGAGCCGCTCCCCGTCGAAGCCTGGCGCGTCGTCGCGCCCTAGGCCTCGTTCAGGGCCGCGTGGGCTCGGAGTACCGCGCGGCCTCCCGGGATCCGCGCGGGGCCATGCAGCTGGCGCCAAGCGGCGGCCATCTGATGGGCGCAGCGCTCCGGCTCCATGGCGCCGACGCCGGTGCCCAGACCGCAACAGATCAGGGAACGGATGGGGGCCCCGGTCGCGCCGTGCTGCGCGATGGCCAGGAGCGCCGCGCGAAAGGCGAGGTACGCGTGGAGGGTCTGGGACACGTCGGTGGGAACGCGCATGGTCGGCGCGACCACGAGGTAGGGCCACCGCACGTCGCCGGTGGGGACCACCTCGGCCTGCCCGACCGGCAACTCGCCATGGTGCCGCTCCTCGATGCGCGCCTGGACCGCGGCTTGGACCTCCACGCCGAGCTCGGCGCGGATGGCCAGGTCCAGGCCGCCGTCCATGATGCCGAAGGCGTTCGCGGGGCTGACCATCGCGTCCGCTCGCCGCGCGAAGTAGTCGCCGCGGATGGCCTCGACCGCGTCGACGGCGGCGAAGGCTGCCTCCCAGGCGCTCACCATCGCGGGGTCGCGGTCGACGAGGAGGACATGCCGGGGCAAGTACGCGGGATCCATCGCCGCAGCATCGAGACCGGGGGCGGCGAGCGCAAGCGATCAGGGGGCCGCGGCCGGGGCCTCGGAGTCTGGAGGCTCCGGGGTGCCGGGTTGGGGGTCGAGCGGGCCCGCAGCCGGGTTGGGTTCCGCGGTAGGGAGTGCTTCCGGCACGTCGGGCTGGGGGCAGAGGGAGAGGAGCTCGGCTTCCACGCGCTCGATGAGCTGTCCCGCTTCGGGGCTCGCCAGGGCGGCCTGCTGGTAGGCCAGCGCGGCGTCGGTGCAGCGGCCCGCGCGGAGGGCGGCGGCGGCGGCGGTGTAGTCTTCACAGGCGGGTAACTCCCGGGCGCAGGCGTCGTCCGCAGCGGCGCGCGTCGCCGGGGCCTCGTGCACGGGCGCGGCGGCGGTCGGCGCATAGGGGCGCGGCCTCAGGATGTCGGGGTCGTAGCGATAAGTGGGCTCCGAGTGGTTGCAAACGAAGCGCACCAGCTGCGCGAACACGAAGAGGCCCCAGAACCACGTCCCCCAACCGCTCGGCTTGGACTCCCCGGAACCCCGCTGGTAGGGGGCTGGCTCGGCGCTCCTGCGCCGAACGAGGTCCGGCGCGTGGGTGCGGAGCTGTCGTCGGGCGCGCCGGCGGGCCGCGCCCGCATGATGCGCGAAGAGCGCCTCCACGGTGGGCACCTCTCTCTCCAGGACGCCCCGAGCGAGCGCGGCGAAGGCGTCGTCGGGGAAGGAGGCCGGTAGCGCGAGGAGCTGCTCCGCCATCAGGATCACCAGCGCCTCGTTCTCCAGGCGGCGTGGCGTCAGCGTTCGCTCCCGCGTGAACCAGGCGCGCGCGAGGGCGCTCCCCGCCTCCCGGGCCCCGGCGGCCATGACCTCCAGCGCGCCGAGGAGCCCTAGGACGTCGTGGCTCTCGCGGGTCCGGAGACGCTCCACCACGGCGTCGACCAAGCCGCGCTCGAGGAGCAGTGAGGCGAGCGACCCGTTGTCGGCGGCGAGGAGCTCCTCGTCGGAGAAGGCGTCCGGGTCGAAGAGGATCGCCGAGCGCAGCATGTCGGGGTCGCCGTGGCGGCGGGCGATGTCTGGCCGCTCCTCGTCGGAGGCCCGCTCGAACTCCAGCCAGCGCACCTCGTCTTCGTCCCCGTGCTCGGCGCGGAGCCGTTCGAAGACCTCGTCGGAGGCGTGGTGATGCCCTTCGTCCACGGCGTCCCAGTAGGAGGCCAAGAGCTCGTTGAAGGCGGTGCGAGGTGCGTCGGTCACCGGGATCTGGGCGGCGGGAGCCCGGAGCAGCTCGTAGGCCTCTCGCACCCGCTGGAAGCCGTCGGGGTCCCGCTCCGGCGGATGGGCCTTCACCGCGCGAAGGTACGCCCGGCGGATCGCGTCCACCGACGTATCGTCGTCCGTCCCCAGGATCTCGTGGGCCTCCCCGCGGGTCACCGCCCGAGGATACCCCGGCGAACCACCCCTGCCGAGGGGGCGGGGCTCGAACGCCGCGCGCGTCGGCACGATCGGGCACGCCCCCGCGAGGAATGCGCAGGCCGAGTCCTCGCCCGGGATGCCAGGCTGCGATCGCCGCTCGCCTGGTAACGGTCGGGCCCCCTTCTCACACTCTCTGCCGTCCATGCCCTCATCTCCCCCTGCCTCCTCGTTCCTGCGCCTCGGGCGTCGGGGCTTCGCCGCCGGCGCCGGCTCGCTGGTCCTCGGCGTCGTCCTGCGCCGCCACCTGCGCGCCGACGCGCCCGGCCCCCTGGCCGACGTGGAGGGGGGCGACGCCAGCCCAGACCTCTGGATCGCGCTGGAGGAGGACGGCACCGCGCGCATCACCTGCCATCGGTCCGAGATGGGCCAGCAGGTGTGGACCGCGATGTGCCAGCTCGTGGCCGAGGAGCTCGAGGTCCCCTGGGAGAAGGTGGTCGTCGAGCAGGCGCTGGGTGACCCCAAGTACGGCGACCAGAACACCGACGGGTCCCGCTCGGTGCGCTTCAACTTCACCCGCTTGCGCATCGCCGGCGCCGCGATGCGCCAGATGCTGGAGCAGGCCGCCGCCACCCGCTGGGGCGTCGGCGCTGCCCAGTGCCGCGGGGTCCAGGGCGAAGTGGTCCACGAGGGGAGCGACCGCCGCCTGCCCTACGGCGAGCTGGCCGCCGCGGCCGCCGCGCTCACCCCGCCCCCCGAGCGGCGCATCCAGCTCAAGGACCCCGACCAGTGGCGCTACGTGGCCAAGCCCACGCCCTCGCTGACCATCCCCGCCATCGTGAAGGGGGAGGGCACCTTCGGCATCGACGTGCGGCTCCCCGAGATGCTCTACGCGGTGGTCGCGCGGCCGCCGCAGGTGCTCGGCTCGGTGCGCTCCTTCGACGACACCGCCGCGCGGCGAGTCCCCGGGGTGGTGCGCACCATCCAGCTCCCCGCGATCACCGCGCCGGTCGCGTTCAAGCCCCTCGGCGGCGTGGCCGTCGTGGCGCGGAACACCTGGGCCGCCATCCGCGGGCGGGAAGAGCTCGAGGTCGAATGGGAGGCGGGCCCCAACGCCAGCTACGACTCCGAGGCCTACGCCGAGACCCTCTTCGCCCAGGTGCGCGAGGCGGGCCGGGTCCGGCGCGAGCGCGGCGACACCATGGGTGCCTTGGACTCCGCGCATCAGCGGGTGGAGGCCGAGTACTATGTGCCCCATCTCGCCCACTCGATGATGGAGCCGCCGGCGGCGACGGCGCGCTGGGACGGCGACCGCGTGGAGTGCTGGGCCTGCACCCAGAACCCGCAGGCCGCCCGGAGCACCGTGGCCCAGGTCTGCGGCGTCCCCGAGGCGAACGTGACCGTCCACGTCACCTGGCTCGGCGGTGGCTTCGGCCGGAAGTCGAAGCAGGACTTCGTCGCCGAGGCGGCGCTCCTCGCCCGGGAGATGGGCAAGCCGGTGAAGGTCACCTGGACCCGCGAGGACGAGCTACGGCACGGCTACTACCACACCGTCAGCGCGCAGCGCCTCGAGGGCGCCCTGGACGAGAGCGGCGCGTGCACCGCCTTCCTCCACCGCACCGTCTTCCCGCCCATCGCCTCCACCTTTCAGGAAGGCGCCAACGAGCCCGGCTGGGGCGATCTCCGCCTCGGCGCCAGCGACACGCCCTTCGCGGTGCCCCACCTCCGGCTGGAGACCGGCGAGGCGGAAGCCCACGTGCGCATCGGCTGGCTGCGCAGCGTGGCCAACATCTACCACGCCTTCGCGGTGCAGAGCTTCGTGGCCGAGCTGGCCCACGCGGCCGGTCGCGACCCCAAGGACTACCTGCTGGAGCTCATCGGTCCGCCCCGGGAGATCGACCCGCGAACCGAGGGCGCCGAGTACGACAACTACGGCAGCTCGATGGATACGCACCCCATCGACACCGGCCGGCTGCGCGCCGTCACCGAGATGGTCGCCGAGCTCGCCGACTGGGGGCGGACGCTCCCCGAAGGACACGGCCTGGGCATCGCCGCCCACCGCTCATTCACCTCGTACGTCGCCACCGTGGTGGAGGTCGCAATGGTCGACGACCGCCTGACCATCCCCGCGGTCTGGTCGGTGATGGACGCGGGGACCGTGGTCAACACCGACCACGCGCTCTCCCAGCTCGAGGGCGGCACCCTCTTCGGCCTCTCCAACGCGCTCTACGGCGAGATCACCGCGAAGGACGGAGCCATCGTGCAAGACAACTTCCCCCGCTGGCGCGTGATGCGCATGAACGAGTCGCCGCCGCGCATGGAGGCGCGGCTGGTGCCTTCGGGCGCCCCACCGGGCGGGGTCGGCGAGCCGCCCACGCCGCCGGCGGCGCCCGCGTTGGCCAACGCCATCTTCGCGGCCACCGGGACCCGGGTACGCCGCCTGCCCATCTTCGGCGCCGACCGCCGCGACCGACTCGGAGGTGCGCGATGAGCATCACGCTGACCATCAACGGCGAAGAGCACGAGGTCGAGGCCGCGCCGGACACCCCGCTCCTGTGGGTACTCCGGGACCACCTGGGGCTGACGGGGACCAAGTACGGCTGCGGCGTGGCCCAGTGCGGCGCCTGCACCGTCCACGTGGATGGCGTCCCGCGGCGGGCCTGCGTGGCTCCGGTGGGCTCGGTGGCCGGCAAGGCCGTGGTGACCATCGAGGGCGTGAGCGGTCCCGAGGCCGACGCGGTCCGGGAGGCCTGGACCGAGCTGGCCGTGCCCCAGTGCGGGTATTGCCAGTCGGGGCAGATCATGAGCGCGGTGGCGCTCCTGAAGAGCCGCCCCTCGCCGAGCGACGACGACATCGACCGCGGCATGGCGGGCAACATCTGTCGCTGCGCGACCTACGTGCGCATCCGTCGCGCCATCAAGCAGGCGGCCGGGGAGGGTGAGCGATGAGTCGCTGGCTTCCCTGCGCGCTCCTGATGCTGGCCATCGGCTGCGACGACTGCGGCGAGGACGAACCGGAGCCGGTGGCCGACCCGCTGCCTGGCACGGCGGGGCTTCGCTCGGTCGCCGACTTCGCGGACATCGCCGACGAGGAGGCGCGCTCGGTCGCGCTCTTCGAGGAGATGGGCAAGGTGCTGACCCATCCGCGCTGCGTGAACTGTCACCCCATCGGCGAGCGCCCGCTGCAGCGCGCCGGCGAGCCGCACCAGCCCCACGTGGTCCGCGGCGAGGACGGCCACGGCGCGCCCGGGTTGCCCTGCGCGAGTTGCCACGGTGAGAGCCACTTCCGCACGGTGCCCGGGAACCCGGAGTGGCACCTGGCGCCCGCGGAGATGGCCTGGGAGGGCAAGAGCCTCGCGGCCATCTGCGGGCAGATCCAGGACCCGGAGCGCAACGGCGGCAAGGACATGGAGGCGCTCCTGGAGCACATGGAGAGCGACGCGCTGGTGGCCTACGGGTGGGACCCGCCCGAGCATCTGGAGCCCGCGCCGGGCAGCCAGGCGCTCTTCGGGCAGCTCGCCCGCCAGTGGGCGGCCACGGGGGCACATTGCCCGCCGGAGCCAACCGGGGACGTCGAGGGCCCGGCCGAAGCGTCCGAAGACGAGGTCTCGCCCGAAGCCGGCGAAGCATCGGCGCCCACCGAGAAAGCCGAGTGAGGGTCGACGGCATCGTCCTCGCCGCCGGCGCGTCCACCCGTGCTGGCGGGCCCAAGGCGCTGGCGCTCCACGAGGGGCGCACCTTCCTGGCCCACGCCGTCGCCACCTTGCGCGCCGGGGGCTGCGCGTCGGTGAAGGTCGTCCTGGCCCGGCCCCACGGTCTCCGCCTCCGCGCGCACCTGGGCGACGCGATCCCGGTGTGGAACCCCGCGCCCGAGGAGGGCCAGCTCTCGTCACTGCGGTGCGGGCTGGCGGCGTCGGCGACCTGCGACGCGGTCGTGGTCAGCCTGGTCGACCACCCGCGGGTCGCGCCGGAGACCGTCGCCGCGCTCCTGCGGGTCCACGGCGCCACGGGGGCCTGGGCCGTCCGTCCGCGTCGTGGTGCGCACCGGGGACACCCCCTGGTGCTCGACCGCGCCCTCTTCGCGCGCATCGCCGGCGGCGCGGGCGAGGGAGGGCTCCGCGCCATCCTCCGCGACGTCCCCGCCGAAAGGCAGCGGGTGGTGGACGTCGCCGATCCGGCAATCCACGAGGACCTGGACACCCCGGCGGACATCGCCGCGATCGGCGCACGCCTCAGCGGCTGACCCGCTCCCGGCGCCGCAGCCAGAGGAGCACCGTGGTCAGCGTCTTGGCGTCCACGAAGTCGCCGGCGTCGAGCATCCGCTCCAGCTCGGCCACGGTGACCGGGTGGACCTCGATGTGCTCGGTGGCTTCCAGCGCCTGGCCGACCTGGCGCAGCCCGGTGGCGACGAAGACGTGGAGCAGCTCGGTGCAGAACCCCGGCGCCGAGTAGAACTGCACCAGCGGCTCCAGGGTCGCCGCCTCGTACCCGGTCTCCTCGCGCAGCTCACGGGCGGCACAGGCCATCGGCTCCTCGCCGATCTCGAGGGTGCCCGCGGCCACCTCCCACAGAGTGCGACCCACGGCGAAGCGCGTGTTGCGGATGAGGACCACGCGGCCATCGTCGAGCACCGGGAGCAGCGCCACCGCGCCCGGGTGGACCACCACGTGCTTGGTGACGGTCGCCCCATCGCGCGTGACCACCGGCACTTCGCGAACCTCGAACTTCTCGCTCCGCAACACCACTGCACTCATCCCCCCGTCATAGCGCCAGGGACGATCGTCGTCATTTTCGTCATTTGCAGCAAATGACGACAATGACGACGATCGTCCCCGGAGCGCGTGTTCGCGGAGCGCGTGTTAGCGAATGACGACAATGACGACGATCGTCCCCGGCGTTGTGGAGGGCCCCGAGGGGTTCCCGCCGCTAGCGCTCGCGCTGCTCGACCTCGACCCGGCCTACCAAGGCGTCGGATTCCAGCGCGGCGAGGTCGAGCGGCGCGCCGCCACGAAGGTGGCCTCCCAGGTAGTTCGCGACCAGCCTGCAGACCAGGCGCAGTCGTTCCGGACTGGGGTCGGTCGTCTCGGCGACGTCGTAGCCGGAGACTCCGCCAAGTCCGTGCTCCGCCCCGACCAAGGTCACCAGCGTCTTGGGTGCCGGGGCCAGGCGGAAGGGATCCACGTGCCACTCCGGGCCCGCCGTCGTCAGGTGCGGAGAGCCGTCCATCGAGTGGCCGACGACGCCGACGGCGCTCCGGTCCACCCGCCCCGCCAGGGTCGGGACGGCCGCCTCGAGGTCCGGCCAATGGTCGAGCACGAGGCTCATGTCCCGGACTCGCGAGCTTCCGAAGAGCGGCGCCTCGGGGAGATCCGATTCGCGGTAGGTGAGGAGCTTGGAGTCACCTCGGCGGGCGCTGACCGGCTTCAGGTCGCGTCGGGGCCGACCAGGAACACCGGCTCTTGGTCCGCAGGCATCGCCGCGAGCTCGTCGGGTGTCAGGCGGGCGTAGATCTCGATGGCGTTGCCGCCGGGGTCTTCCAGCCAGAGCTCGTGGAGGGGCGTGCCGCGCCAGGTGGTGCGCGCGGGCTTACGGATGGTCCACCCCGCGGTGGCCGCTCGCTGGTGCGCCTCGACCACCGCGGCCTTGGAGCCCACGTCGATGCCCAGGTGGTAGAGCGTGTCCTGGTGCAGCGTCTTTCCGTCGCTGACCAGGAGCACGAAGTTCGTGCGCAGCGGCGCGCTCACGAAGGTCACGTAGCGATGGGTCCACTCCTTCGGCGCGGTGCCCAGGAGCCAGGCGTAGAAGCGCGCGCCCTCGCCCAGGTCGGGGACCCGGATGCTGGCGTGGAACTCGTGCGGGGTCGGCCCGGCGGGGACGTCGCGGAGCGCGGCGAGGACCTGGAGGCGACCGCGGATGGCGTCGCGCGCGCTGCGGAAATGGACCCGGCGCTCCTCGTCGGTGAGGCTGGGGTCCGCGCGGTCGGGGTCGGCGATGGGCCAGTGGAGTCGCGGGACCTCGCCGAGAAACACCGGGCAGACCTCCTCGGCGCAGAGGGTGATCACCAGGTCCACCGACCCCGGGTCGACGGCGTCCACGGCCTTCGAGGTCTGCGTCGAGATGTCGATGCCCAGCTCGGCCAGCGCCTCGATGGCGAAGGGGTTCACGCGGGTGGGCGCCGAGCCCGCGGACTGCACAGCGACGTCGTCGCCGAAGAGGTCCCGGGCGAGGCCCTCGGCCATCTGGGACCGGGCGGAGTTGGCGACACAGAGGAAGAGGACGCGGTCGAAGGAGAAGCCGTTCATGTGCCTCCAGGGGGGATGGGCGCCGGGAACCAGCGCTGGGTGCGGTTGGCGAAGGCCACCAGGGAGAGCATCACCGGGACCTCGATGAGGACGCCGACGACGGTGGCCAGGGCGGCGCCGGAGCCGAGCCCGAAGAGGCTGATGGCCACGGCGACGGCGAGCTCGAAGAAGTTGGAGGTGCCGATCATCGCCGCCGGCGCCGCGATGGCGAAAGGGAGCTTCAGCGCGCGGGCGAGCCCGTAGGTAATGGCGAAGATGCCGTAGCTCTGGATCGCGAGGGGGAGGGCGATGAGCAACACCCGGCCTGGTTGGTTCACCAACGTGTCGGCCTGGAAGCCGAAGAGCAGCACCACCGTGAGGAGCAAGCCCACGATGGAGGCGGGCTTCAGGCGGCCGGCGAAGACCTCGACGGCGCGGGCGCCTCCCAAGGCGACGAGCTGGCGGCGAGTGAGCACCCCCGCGGCGAGGGGGATCACGACGAAGATCACCACCGACGCCACCAGGGTCTCCCACGGGACCACCAGGTCGGTGACGCCCAGGAGTAGGCCGGCGATGGGCGCGAACGCGAACACCAGGATCAGGTCGTTCACCGAGACCTGCACCAGGGTGTAGTTCGGGTCGCCCCGGGTCAGGTGGCTCCACACGAAGACCATCGCCGTGCAGGGC
>DCLA01000056.1 GCA_002320815.1 Myxococcales bacterium UBA1660 | reverse complement strand
CGGAAAGGTAGGGTCTACCAATGAAAGACCTGGGGGATCGGGAGGTCCGGACGGCCGAGGGGCTGCCGGACTGGCAACTGAAGACGTTCGAGGCCTATCTGCCCTACGTGCTGGGGGTCACGAGGCCCGAGGACGAGCCCCTGGTGAAGGCGGCGACCCAGCGCTTCGACGCCTACGTGCGCTCGCTGCCGGCGCACGAGTCGCGGGCGCGGGACAAGCTCTACAGCTTGCTGCTCTGGACCTTCGTCCATGGGACCGCCTTGGCCCACGGGACGCGGCCTTGGCTGCAGACCGCGACGGAGAAGAGCCACTTCGTGCGCGCGTTCTTCGAGTCCGACGAACGCATCGCCGACACCTTCTGGGACGTCGTGGGCAAGGTGGTCCCGCGCTCGGTCGAGCGGGCGACCATCCGGGATCTCGCCAAGAGCCTCCGCGAGGTGATGGGCCTCGCCTTCTACTCGAACCCCGGCGCCGACGGCATCACCGGCTACCAGCGCATCTGGAAGCGCAAGGAGCTCCTGCGCGAGCGGGTGGACGTCGATCCGCTCCGGCTGCCCACCCCGCGCCCGGATGTCTTCGACGCGCGCGAGGTCGCCCGGGTCCACTTCACCGGTCACCCCTACGAGGCCTCGAAGCTCTTCGCCGACGACGGCCGGCCCAAGGTCGCGGTGATCGGGAGCGGGGCAGGAGGCGCGGTAGCCGCCGCGCGCCTCGCGGAGACCGGCCGGTACGACGTGGCCATCTTCGAGGCTGGCCCGCGCTTCCGGCCCACCGAGTACCCCCTCGACACGCTGGTGGGCATGGGCCAGCTCTTCGAGGACGGCCTGATGACCCTCAGCCGCAACCTCGACCTGCACCTGCTCCGCGGGCGCCTGGTCGGCGGCGGCACGGTGATGACCTCGGGGCTCAGCGTCCGGCTGAGGAAGACCACCGCCGAGGCCTGGACCAGCGGCCTGAACGAGGAGACCTACCTCGGGCTCGACCCGCACGGCCTCGACCGCGCGCTCGACGCGATCCGGAAGCGGCAGGCGCTCGGCACCATCAACGAGAGCCTCTACACCGATCCCTCGCACCTCCTGGAGAAGGGGGCGCGGGCGCTGGGCGGGGAGGGCTTCCGCTTCGACAGCGAGGAGGCCCTCAACAACGTGATGATGGGCCCGCGGCAGCGCCCCCACGCGACGCCGGATCAGAACGGCGACTACTGCCTGGGCTGCGGCCTCTGCAACTACGGGTGCCACTTCGGCCACAAGCTCTCGATGGACCTGACCTTCATCCCCGACGCGGAGAAGGCCGGGGCCCGGGTCCACCCGAACCTGCCCATCGAGCGGCTGGTGGGCGAGTACCAGGGCGACGGACGCATGCGGGTCACCGCCCTCGAGCTCGGCCGCGGCCTGAAGTCGCACGTGAAGGTCGACCACGTGGTGCTGGCCTGCGGGGCGGTCGGGTCGCCGGCGCTGCTCAAGCGGAGCGCCGCCGCCGACCCGGTGTGGGAGACGCTGGCTGCCTTCCGCAACGGCTGGGTGGGGACCCACCTCGGCTTCAACTACGGCTCGGGGGTCGTCGCCCGCTTCCCGGAGCGCTTCCCCAAGCCAGGCCACCTGGGCTTCCAGATCAAGTACATCGCCACCAAGAGCCCCGACGAAGACTTCACGTTGACCGGCGAGCACGGGCCCTACGTGACCCGCTACGTGATGGAGAACGCCTTCGTGCCCCCGGCGCTCTTGAGCAACGTGGTCCCCGGGGTCGGCGAGGTGCATCGCCGCTGGATGGAGAGCTACCAGCAGCTCGCCATGTGCGCGACGACCATCGGCTCGCCGCTCCACGGTCAGATCGATGGCGATCGCGACGTCCACTATCGGCTCTCGGCGAGCGAGCACGATCTGAACGTGCGCGCCCTGGCCTCCATCGTGCGGCTCTACCTGGCCGCCGGCGCCGAGGAGGTCGGCCTGGCGGGCGTGCGGCAGGGCCACGAGGGCGCCGGTCTCGGGGTGGGGCTCCGCATCCGCGCCGAGGAGTACGCCCAGGCCTCCGAGAAGACGCTCTACGACACCATGCGGGCGGTGATCACCGAGCCCGAGCACCTGATGCTCTCCAGCGCACACCCCCAGGGCGGCCTACGCATGGCGGCCCATCCCGAGCGGGGCGCGGTCGACGGCGGCTTCCGCTTGCGCGGCGCGGACAACGTCTTCGTGTCCGATGCGTCTCTCTTCCCGTCGACCATCGTGGTCAACCCCCAGTGGACGATCGCGGCCCTCGGTTGGATGGCCGCCGACGCCATCGACGAGCACGTTTCTGCACGATTGGCGGTGGCGGCCGAGTGATCTGGTCCCCATGAGCGCTCTATGGAGCTCTCGGGAGGACCGACACGTTGACCGCTGCCTGGGCCGAAAGGCTGGAAGGAGACCTGCGCGATGCGCTCGCCGGCACCTGGCCGGACCCGGCGCCGTGGATCCCCGCGCTCGACGCCAACGAGCGCCTGGAGCTGTGGAAGGCCGTGCGCTCGCGTTCCGACGCGCTGCCCACGCCCATCGACGAACGCGCCGACCAACCGGAGCGGCGCTACCTCGAGCGGGTCGCCGGTTGGTGCGAGTGGCTCGACGGAGCGGGCAGCTCGCGCCTCGAGGCCGCCGAGCGGACCGTTTGGCTCCGCGGTGGCCCGCCGCTGCCCTACCTGAAGGTGCTGGCCGAGGTCGGCGACCTGACCCACGCGATCCGTCTCGCCGAGGCCTTCCTCCGGAAGGCCGACGCCGACGACCCCCGCGCGGTCGAGGTGCAAGAGTTCATCGACGCCGAAGACGTGGTGCCCGAGGGCTTCGACGACGCCATCCAGGCCGCGCTCCCGGACCCCGACGCCGTCGAAGCGGTCCTCGCCGGGTGCGAGCCCGACCACGTCGTGCGCCTCCTCTGGCGCGCCACCGCGCTCGCGCGCCGGGCGGGCCTGCGCGGCGACGAGCTCTTCGGGGTCGCCACCCTCGGTGGCGCGTCGCCCGAGACCCTGGAGATGGTCGAAGAGGGCCAGGTGTCGGCCGCGGCGGTGGAGGCCGCTGCGGCGCGCTTCGCGGGGACCCGCGCCGAGGGGCTCTGGTACGGCCTCGCTGCCCGCGCGGCGTGCCTCGCCGGCGACCAGCTCGGCGTTGTCCGGCTCCTCCGGGTCGCCGTCGCCCGCGCCGACCCCGGTCTCCCGCCGGCGATGGACCTCGCCTACGTCTGGGAGCACGCGGACGAGAACCTGCGGGCGACCCTGGTCCAGCAGGGGCTCGCGCCCCCCGAGGCGATGCGCTGACGGTATCCGACCGCCGGTCCATGGAGTATGGTGCGAGGCCGATGGGCAGCGAGCGCGAGGAGGCCGAGCTGGACGGCGGTGAGGCCACCGCCCCGGACATGAAGATCCCCGACGAGGTGCGGGCGCCCTCCCGCCGACCGCCGCCGCTCCCGGGCGCCCGAGTGGGTCCGCCGCCGCTGCCTGGCCAGCGGGCCTCGGTCGCGCCCGAGGGGCCCAAGACCGAACCGGCGCCACCGATGAGCGCCGACCCCTCCAAGCCGCCCGCGCGACTGGGCCGCTCCGTGGCGCCGCCCGCCCCCTGGAAGCCCAAGGGACCCGGCGACCTGTCCCGGCCCCCGGGCGCGATGCGGCCTTCGGCGCCGCCGCCGCCCGCGTCGGCCGCGTCGCGCGCGCTGAAGACCACGGTCCGGCTCAAGAAGCCCTCCTTCCCCGCGAGCACCCCGGCCAAGCCCGCGGCGCCGCGGATCCCTTCGGCGCCGCCCCGGCCCCTCGCGCCGCCGCGTCCCGTGGAGAGCCCCCGGGTGGATCCCCTCGGGGCGACCACGCCGCCCGCGCGGCCGACCTCGGCGTCCCGGCCGATGCCTCCCCCCGCGCGCGCAGGCGTCCCGGCGTCGCGACCCGCGGCGCCGCCTCCGGGACCCGCGGTGCGGCCCTCGACCACCCCCGGGTCCGGCGCCGCGTCGGACTCGATGACCCTGGGCGCCGTCCAGGCGCGGCTGCGCGCCGTGGAGCTCGATGGCGCCGATCAGCGCAAGGCCCTGGAAGCTCTCGAGGCTCGGGTGGGCGCCACCGAGACCGAGTCGCGTTCCACCTCGGGACGCGTGAAGGCCCTCGAAGCCGCCGGTGGCGCCGCCGCCGACGAGCGGCTCGCGTCCATGGAAGCGCGGGTCGCCGAGGTCACCCGGCTCCAGCTCGAGCTGGCCGCCCACGACGATCGCCTCGACGGCATCGAGGAGCGCGCCACCCGCGACTTCGGCAGCGTCCGCGACGAAGCCACGGCCCTCGCGGGGGAGCTCCGCGGCCGCCTCGTCGCGCTCGAAGAGGCGCCCGCGCCCGAACCGGCGCCGCCCTCCAGCGAGCCGGGTTCCAACGACGAGCTCCTGGCCCTCGACGAGCGCCTCGGCGCCCTCGAGTCGCGCGCCCCCGACGACGGGCTCCGCCACCGCCTCGAAGCCGCGGAGGCGGGCCTGGCCGACGCTCAGCGCGCGCTCGCGACCGTCCTCACCGAGCTGAGCGCCCGCGACGCGGCCCTCGCCGCGCTGACCGAGCGCCTGGAGGCGCTGGAGGCGCGGTCGGCGGCCGCGGTGCCGCCGCGTTCGAAGGAGGCCTCCGCGACGCCCAGCGGCGTCCCCCTCGCGGCGGTCAAGGGCATCGGGCCGAAGCTCTCGAAGCGCCTCTTCGCCGCCGGCCTGGTCGACGCCGCCGCGTTGGCGACCGCCGACGACCACCGGCTGGACGAGCTCTCCACGGAGACGGGGATCCAGCGCGGTCGCCTGGAGCGGCTCCGGGACGCCGCCAGCGAGCTCGTCGGCTGAGCGGCGCGCTTCCCGGGCTCAGCGGCCCCGCCACTCGTCGGCGGGGTACTTCTCTCGGTTCTTCACCAACTTGGCGTGCATCGCCTCCAGCAGGTCGAGGCCGACGCGGTCCGCCAACATGGTCAGGGTCACCGCCACGTCGGCGATCTCGTCGGCGATGGCCTGCCGGTGCTCGTCGGACCGGCAGTGGGCGTCGGCCTCGTCGCCCGGGATCCAGCGGAGCTCGCTGAGCAACTCGCCGGCCTCGGAGGCGACCGCCATCGCCAGGTTCTTCGGGTCGTGGAAGGGCTCCCACTCGCGCTCGGCCACGAACGCGCGGACATCGGCCAGCACTCGGTCCCAACGGTCGGCGCCGCTCTCGGTCTTCGCATCGGTCATCGCGGCGAAGGGTACGCCACGCTTCGGCCCCACCGGCGACGACCTTCGAAAAGACCGACTGGACGCATGATCAGTGGTTTGCCAAGCTGCCGTCCATGTCTCTCCGTCGCAAGCTGGCGGTCCTCGCCGACGCCGCGAAATACGACGCCTCCTGCGCGAGCAGCGGCGCCAAGGGCACGCGCTCGGGCTCGGGCCTCGGCAGCACCGAGGGCATGGGCATCTGCCACAGCTACACCCCGGACGGCCGCTGCGTCTCGCTGCTGAAGATCCTCTTCACCAACCGTTGCCTCTACGACTGTCGCTTCTGCATCAACCGCGCGAGCTCCGACACCGAGCGCGCCGCCTTCACCGTCGAGGAGGTGGTCCGGCTCACCATGGACCTCTACCGGCGGAACTACATCGAGGGGCTCTTCCTCTCCAGCGGCATCGTGGTCAGCGAGGACCACACCATGGAGCGGCTGGTCGAGGTCGCCCGGCGTCTCCGCGAGGAGGAGCGCTTCGGCGGCTATGTGCACCTCAAGATCATCGCCGGCGCGTCGCCCGAGTTGGTCAGCCTCGCCGGTCGCTACGCGGACCGGCTGAGCTGCAACGTGGAGCTCCCCACCGCCGGCGACCTGGCCAAGCTGGCCCCCGAGAAGCGCGCCGAGTCCATCGAGGGATCGATGCATCACGCCGCCGAGGAGATCGGCGCGCGCAAGCGCGAGAAGAGCAAGAAGGCGCCGCCCTTCGCCCCGGCGGGCCAGAGCACCCAGATGGTCGTTGGCGCGACGCCCACCACCGACCAGACCATCCTGCGCTCGGCGTCGACCCTCTACCGCAGCCACGGGCTCCGGCGCGTCTACTACAGCGCCTACAGCCCCATCGTCCACGCGGACCCGGGGCTGCCGCGCAAGCCGGTCACCCTGCTCCGCGAGCACCGCCTCTACCAGGCGGACTGGCTCTTCCGCTTCTACGGTTTCGAGGTCGACGAGCTCTTCGAGGAAGAGCAGGCGCTGCCCCTGGACATCGATCCCAAGCTCGCCTGGGCGCTGCGGCACCCCGAGCTCTTTCCGCTGGACCTCAACCGCGCGCCCCGGGAGCAGCTCCTGCGCGTCCCCGGTCTCGGGGCGCGACGCGTCGACCGGCTCCTGAGCGCCCGGCGGCAGGGTCGCCTCCGCGCCGACGACCTCCGGGCGCTCCGGGTCTCGATGCCCAAGGTGGCTCCCTTCGTCCACGGCCTCGAAGGCGCAGGCGCTCACCATCGCGTGTTGATGCGGACTCTGCGCACGCGGGTGCAGGAGAAGCGCGCGGAGCAGCTGGAGCTCTTCGAGTCGTGCGCGGCCTGACCCTCGAGCCCAGCTCGCCGGACCGCTGGCGGGAGGTCCGGGGGACCCTCCGGCGCCTCCTGGCGGAAGGCGCCGATCCCGCGGGTCTCTTTGCCGACGGCGCCCAGGGATCGCTTCTGGAACCGGCTCCCGCCGGCCAGCGCTTTCCCACGCCGCGCTTCCCCCGCGGCTGGCAGGGACCCTTTCGCCGGGTGGCGCATCACCGGGATCCGGACTCGCTGCGACTGCTCTACCGGCTGCTCCACCGGCACCAGACCGAGAAGGGCCTCCCCGAGCGAGCCCTGGACCCCGACGTCCGGGAGCTCGTCGCCCGGGACGCCGCGGTGCGCCGAGACGCCCACAAGGCCAAGGCCTTCGTTCGCTTTCGGGAGGTCGCCCCCGACACCTTCGCGGCCTGGCATCGACCGGACCACCACGTCCTCCCGCTGGTCGCGGGGTTCTTCGCCCGGCGCTTCGGAGACCGCCCCTTCGCCATCTTCACCCCCGACGCCACGCTCCACGTGCGCGAGGGCGAGCTGACCTGGGCACCGGGCGCGCCGCGCTCGGCCGTCCCGGACGCCGACGGGCTCGACGACCTGTGGCGCACCTACTACCGCGCCACCTTCAACCCGGCGCGCACCAACCTGAAGGCGATGCGAGCCGAGATGCCCGCCAAGCACTGGTCCACCCTGCCCGAGACCCGCGACCTCCGCGCGCTCGTCGCCGAGGCTCCGGCCCGGGTCGCGGCGATGGCCGCCCGGGCCGAGCGCCAACCCACCGTGGCCGACGTGCTCCCCGAGCGCCGGAGCCTCGAGACCCTGCGCGAGGCCGCCCCCGCCTGCCGCGCCTGTCCCCTCCACGGGCCGGCGACCCAGGTGGTCTTCGGCGAAGGACCCGCGGACGCGCGGGTCGTCTTGGTCGGCGAGCAGCCCGGCGACCAGGAAGACCGCCGCGGTCGCCCCTTCGTGGGCCCCGCGGGCTCGCTGCTGCGCGAGGTGATGGCGTCGGTCGGCCTGCCGCCGGGCGAGACTTACCTCACCAACTCGGTCAAACACTTCCGCTTCCGAGGAAAGCGCCGGATCCACGATCGGCCCCGGGCCGGCGAGGTGCAGGCCTGTCGTCCGTGGCTCCACGCGGAGCTGGAGCTGGTGAAGCCCGAAGTCCTGGTGCTGCTGGGGGCCACGGCCACCCGGAGCCTCCTGGGATCTCGGGTGAAATTCCGCGACGTTCGCGGGAAGGTCGTCGCCACGCCCTTCGCTCCGCACACGGTGGTCACGGTCCATCCGTCCGCGATTCTTCGCGCCGAGGATGGCGCGACGCTGAAAGAGAGCTTATCAAGCGCTCTCGCCCTCGCGCGGAGCCTCCTCTCACCGTCCATTTGCAGGGCGGCCACCAAGTGGTAGGGACGGGGCGCCCCGCACCGGGCCCAGATGAACGAGGCCGCTCCGAGAGCGAAGCCGGCGACGAAACGGACCCCCCATCATGCAGCAAGAGCTCAGCAAGTACCGAAACATCGGCATCTTCGCCCACGTGGACGCGGGCAAGACCACCACCACCGAGCGTATCCTCAAGCTCACCGGCAAGATCCACAAGCTGGGTGAGGTCCATGACGGCGCGGCGACGACCGACTTCATGGAGCAGGAGCAGGAGCGCGGCATCACGATTCAGTCGGCCGCCACCACCTGCTTCTGGAAGGACCACCGCCTCAACATCATCGACACCCCCGGCCACGTCGACTTCACCATCGAGGTCTACCGGTCGCTCAAGGTGCTCGACGGTGGCGTCGGTGTCTTCTGTGGTTCCGGCGGCGTCGAGCCCCAGTCGGAGACCAACTGGCGTTACGCGAACGACTCCAAGGTCTCGCGCATCATCTACGTCAACAAGCTCGACCGCGTCGGCGCCGACTTCTACCGCGTCGTCGACCAGATCAAGAACGTCCTGGCGGCCAAGCCGCTGGTGATGGTCCTCCCGATCGGCACCGAGTCCGACTTCGTGGGCGTCGTCGACCTCCTCGAGGAGAAGGCGTACATCTGGGACGACACCGGTCTCCCGGAGAACTACGAGGTCAAGGACGTCCCCGCCGACATGAAGGACGACGTCGCGAAGTGGCGGACCGAGCTCGTCGAGACCGCCCTCGAGCAGGACGACGACCTCCTCGAGGCCTACCTCGAGGGCCACGAGCCCACCATCGAGCAGCTCAAGAAGTGCATCCGCAAGGGCACCATCGACCTGGCGTTCTTCCCGACCTTCTGCGGCTCGTCGTTCAAGAACAAGGGCGTGCAGAACGTCCTCGACGCCGTCGTGGACTACCTGCCGAACCCGACCGAGGTTCCCCCGCAGCCCGAGATCGACCTCGAGGGCAACGAGACCGGCAAGAAGGCCCTCGTCGACCCGGACGCCCCCGTCCGCGCGCTCGCCTTCAAGATCATGGACGACCGCTTCGGCGCCCTGACCTTCATCCGCGTCTACTCCGGCACCATCACCAAGGGTGACACCCTGGTGAACACCTTCACCGGCAAGACCGAGCGCATCGGCCGCATGGTGGAGATGCACGCCGACGACCGCACCATGATCGACAGCTGCCGCGCCGGCGACATCGTCGCCGTCGTCGGTCTGAAGAACGTCCGCACGGGTCACACCCTCGCCGACGTCAAGGACCCGGCCACCCTCGAGCCGATGGTCTTCCCGGATCCCGTCATCTCCGTCGCCGTTCTCCCGCGCGACAAGGCGAACTCCGAGAAGCTCTCCACCGCGCTCGGCAAGATGGTCGCCGAGGACCCGTCCTTCCAGGTCGAGGTCGACCAGGAGTCCGGTGAGACGATCATCAAGGGCATGGGCGAGCTCCACCTCGACATCAAGGTCGACATCCTGAAGCGGACCCACGGCGTCGAGGCCGAGGTCGGCAAGCCGCAGGTCGCCTACCGCGAGACCATCACCAAGCCGGTCGACGACAGCTACACCCACAAGAAGCAGACCGGTGGTTCCGGTCAGTACGCGAAGATCGACTACTCGGTCGAGCCGCTCGAGACGGGCTCCGGCTTCGTCTTCGAGGACTCGGTCACCGGTGGCCGCGTGCCCAAGGAGTACATCCCCTCGGTCGAGAAGGGCTTCCGCACCTCCATCGACAAGGGTCCGCTCCTCGGCTTCCCGCTCCTCGACTTCAAGGTCACCCTGAAGGACGGCGCGTTCCACGCGGTCGACTCCTCGCAGATGGCCTTCGAGACCGCCGCGCGCGCCGCCTACCGTCAGACCCTGCCGAAGTGTGGCCCGCAGCTCCTCGAGCCGATCATGAAGGTCGACGTGTTCGTCCCCGAGGAGTACCTCGGCGACGTCATCGGCGACCTCAACCGTCGGCGCGGCATGATCAAGAGCCAGGAGACCGGCGCCACCGCCATGCGCATCAAGGCGGACGTCCCCCTCGGGGAGATGTTCGGCTACATCGGTGACCTCCGCTCGACCACCAGCGGTCGCGGCCAGTTCTCGATGGAGTTCAGCCACTACGCCCCCGCCCCGAACTCGGTCGTGGACAAGGTCCGCGAGGAGATCAAGGAGCGCGCGGAGCGCAACAAGTGAGCTGAGCCGAGGCTCGTGAGAACGGCGACCTCCGAGCTCGGAGGTCGCCGTTTCGCGTCCGTCAGGCCATCGGATACATCCCGTGCCGTTGGCGGAAGGGTGCCATCGCGCACGGCGGCGCTCCGCGACCCTCGCGGTCTCTCGGTCGGTGACCGATTCCCCCGCGGGGGATCGCGGTCCGGGCTGCGTACGCTGCTCCGATGCGACGTCGATCGGTACGGTTCCATGTGAGCATGCTTCTGCTCGTCGGTTGTCACACCGGGCACCTCGAGACCCACGAGGTGCCCGCGCCTCAGGCCGCGGCGCCCGCCCAGCGGACGGACCGGCCTCCCTCGCGCGCCGCTGCGCCCGAGACCGAACCCGAGCGGCACTCTCTCGATGCCCGGACCGTCGAGGAGCTCCGCGCTCTGGCGCAGGCCGAGCTGGTGCGGGTGGAGGGGATGCACGAAGTGACGGACGGCGCCACTCCGCTTCGCGGAGCCCGCTTCTTCGTCTACGCGGACCTCCCCGAGGAGGGCTTGGATCGTCGCTGTCGTCCCCATCCGGGTTCACTTCGCGACGGCGAGCTCATGTTGACGATTCGGGGACCGCGTGACGCGCAGGGGGGGCGCTCGGTGCACGAGCTCTTGCTTTCGGGAGGCGTGGTCGTCACCGACGGCGGGTACGAGGGCCCCGGGGGGGGAGGCGCCATGGGTGGGTTCTCGCAGTTGCCCTACATCCGGGTCGAGGCGACTCCGAGGCGCTGGGTCTACGCGAGCGAGGTCGACCAGGTGTCGCTGAGCTGCGTGGACGCCGAGCGGACGGTCTCCTGCTCCAACGGCGGGCAGGCGAGTTGTTCTACCCGCGAGCCCGCGGTTCGTTTTCAGGCGGCCCCTGCAGGTTCGTCGGGAAGTGCCGGGTCGAGCCTCGGAGGGGCGGTCGCCTCCGGGTCCGCGTCGGCGCCAGCGGGCGCCGGGGATTCCGCGAACCCTGCGGAGGCGACCTGTACGCTGGAGTGTGCTCCGGAGCCGTGCGACGAGGCCATCGACGGGCTGGCATTCGACAAGCGCATGTACGGTGGTGAGCTCACCTACCTGCTTGGCGTCTTTCGTGGTGCCGCCGAGTGTCGGGCCTTCGCTGCCGAACGGGAGCCGCTCTTGCCTCGGCTCGAAGCACTGCACGGGTACTGCGAGTGCGGCTCATGCGAGGCCGAGTCCGACGATGAGGCGATCGAGACTTGCATCGCGGCGTGCGAGCACCGCTGCGAAGAGCGCGACCGCGCGGTGGGCGTGACGCGCGGGTGAGCTACTCCGCCGGGGCGGGCATCGCGTGGGCCGAGTGGGCCCCGCCGCCGCCTCCGAACTCCTCGCCGTAGGCGTCGACGCCGCACTCGGCGACGTCGAGGCCCTCGAGCTCGTGGCCGGCTTCCACGCGGACCCCACCGGGGACCAGGAACTTCATGCCGAACCAGAGCAGGCAGCCCGCCGCGAAGGCGAAGGCGAAGCCGGCGAAGGTGCCCATCGCCTGGATACCGAGCTGGGCGGCGCCCCCGCCGACCAAGAGGCCGACCTCGTCGCCGAAGAGACCCACCGCGAGGGTGCCGAAGACGCCGCACATGCCGTGGACGACGATGGCGCCGACGGGATCGTCGAGCTTCACCTTGTCGAGGAAGTACACGCCCTCGACGCAGAGGATCCCGGCCACGGCGCCCACCAGGAGAGACCAGCCGGGCGCGATGATGTCGCAGCCGGCGGTGATGCCCACCAGGCCGGCCAGGGCGCCGTTGAGGCCCATGGAGAGGTCGAGCATGCCGGTGCGGAAGCGGACCCAGGTGAGGCTCACCAGGAAGCCCGCGGAGGCCGCCAGGTTGGTCACCAGGACGATGCGCGCGATGGAGCCGGGGTTCTCGGCGCTGACGGTGCTGCCGCCGTTGAAGCCGAACCAGCCGAGCCAGAGGATGATCACGCCCAGGGCCGCCAGCGGGAAGTTGTGGGCCGGCATGGGACGGCTGTTGCCCTCCTTGTCGTACTTGCCCAACCGGGGACCGACGGCGAGGGCCCCGGCCAGCGCCATCCCGCCGCCGACGGCGTGGACCACCGTGCTGCCAGCGAAGTCGAGGAAGCCCATCTGGCTGAGCCAGCCGCCGCCCCAGACCCAGTGGCCGACCACCGGGTACACGAACGCGGTCGCCAAGGCGGTGAAGGCGAAGAAGGTCCCGAGCCGAGCCCGCTCGGCGACGGCGCCGCTCACGATGGTGCAGGCCGTCGCCGCGAAGACGAGCTGAAAGAAGAGGAAGACGTAGATGGGCAGGGTGCCCACGTCGGCCTCGGCGCCGCTGGGCAGGAAGTGGCTGAGCCCGATGAAGCCGTTGCCTTCACCGAACATGAACCCGTAGCCGACCACGTAGAAGACGATGGAGGCGATCGCGACCACCCCGAAGTTCTTCAGGAGCACCATGACGGCGTTCTTCTTGCGGCAGAAGCCGGACTCCACGAGGGCGAAGCCCGCGTGCATGAAGAAGACGAGGAAGGCGCTGAGGAGCACCCAGATGCTGTCGAGCATGGATTGCGTCATGGTCTCTCGCTCGAGTCGGTCGCCGGGCCATGAGGGCGCTCCGGGAGCGGACTCGTTCATCGAGAACTCTGCGCGAGCCCGGTTTCCGACAGATTTCGTCCGCGTCTCGACGGCGCAAAATCCTTCGGGAAACCGTATCCGAGCGTTTCCAACCAGGGTTCCGTCGGAGACCCTGTCGCGTTCCGCGACTCCGAACGCGCCCTGCGACGCGAACCTCGCCTCTCGGGCGCGGGGGGCGATCCCCGCTGGGAGTCAGCGGAAGAGCGGGGTCGTCGCGTCGAGGAGTCGTTTCACGCGCTCCGGATCGACGGGTCGCGCGACGTCGCCGTCTTCCTTGAGCCAGGTGCCCACGATGGCGGCGTCGGTCAGCGGCGCGAGCTCCGGCGCGTTGGCCGGCGTGAGCCCGGAGCCGATCCAGACCGGGCGGTCCCCGGCGGCGGCCCGGACCTCGGCGAGGATCGCGCGGTCCACCGGCTGTCCCGTACCGGTCCCGCTCACGATCACCGCGTCGGCCAAGCCGCGGTCCAGGGCCTCGTGGGTCGCCTGGGTCGCGGTCAGCGGAGCCAGCGGGGCGGCGTGCTTCACCAGCACGTCGGCAGTCAGGCGGGGCCCACCGCCCAGCGCGGCGCGGTAGCGGAGGCTCTCGGCGGCCTCGCCCTCGATGAGGCCCTGGTCGGTCACGTAGGCGCCGGTGTGGACGTTCACGCGCACGAAGTCGGAGCCCGTGGCCGCGGCGACGCCCAACGCCGACCGGGCGTCGTTGCGCAGGCAGTTGATGCCCACGTGGGTGAAGCGAGCCTTCAGCTCCCGGGCCACGACGGCCATGAAGGCCACCTGGTGGGGCGGGAGGCGGTCGCCGGCCGACCCCTTGGGGAAGGGGGCCGAGCCGAAGTTCTCCACGACCACCGCGCTCAGGCCGCCCGCGGCCAGCGCGTCGGCGTCGCGGAGCGCGAAGCGGAGGGCGCCGTCGAAGCCCTCGGACGGGCGAGGGTCGCCGGGCAGCGGCGGGAGGTGGACGACGCCGACCAGACCCCGGGGGAGGGCGCTCATTCCGCGGCCTCCTGCACCGTGCCGGGGATGGGCAGGGTACGGATCTTGTCGTCGCCCGAGGCGGCCTTCTGGATGCGCGCGATCTGGAGCTGGAGATCGCCGAGCTTCTCGGTGAGGCTGCGGAGCTCGTCGTCCAGGTGCCGGGGATCGCCCACGGCGGCGGCCGCGGCCGCCTGGGCCTCCTCGGCGGCCTCGCGCTGGGCCTCGTCCATGCCGTTGAGGATGACACCGATGAAGAGGTTCAAGAAGATCATCGTGCCGAAGAGCACGAAGCTCACGAAGAAGACCGCGCCGCCGACCGGCGAGGGCTCCGACGCGACGCAGAGCTGCTCCATCCCGCCGTAGCCGTAGCCCTCGCAGCCGTACATCTGGATGTACATGAGGTCGGTCCAGTCCTCGAGGGTCACCGCCCGGAAGAGGCTCAGGAAGGACATCTGCAGGTTGCCGAAGTGGACCGGATCGTTGTGGCCCCACATGAACGTCGCGGCGACCGCGTAGACGTAGAAGAGCATCATCAGCAGGAGGCTGACGTAGGCCATGGAGGGGATGCTCTTGAGGAGCGCGCCCACCAGCATCTGCAGTTTGGGCAGCGCGCGGACGAGCTTCAGGACCCGGAGCAGCCGGAGCAGCCGGAGGACGGTCGCGTATTGGGCGGCGAAGGGCAGGAACGCGCCGGCGACGATGAGGAAGTCGAAGACGTTCCAGCCGTCGTAGAAGTAGCGCCAAGGCCGCGGGAGCTCGGCGACCATCTTGATGATGATCTCGCCGACGAAGATCCATAGGACCACCTGGTCCAGGACGTGGAGCACCGGCTCGTAGCGCTCGTGGAAGCTCGGATAGGTCTCCAGACCCACCAGCGCACCGGCGAAGAGGATCACGCCGGTGATGAAGTTCTGGAAGAGGTTGGACTCGGCGACGGTCTTGAACAGCTTGATCATGGGGGAGCTCGCCTCGCGTACGGCGGGGCCGGAGATTTCTCCCCTCTGAAATACCGTCCGGGGACCGTCAATCGCTCGTGAGTCGGTCGAGCTCGTCGATCAGCCCGGCCCCCACCGGCGTGGGGCGCGCCGCTTCGCGTAGCGTGGCGACCGCGGCGCGGTTCTTCGTGGCCAGCTCGCTCCGTCGCCGCGCCATGCCAGGGGGGTCGATCGCGTCCAGGAAGCGGGCGACCGCCACGAAAGCGTGGGCCCCGAGGAGCACGCCCATCATCGGGCGGGGGTCCGGTCGGTAGGGCGAGGGGTGGATCGCCTCCCAGTCGTTCTGGAGCACCGGGTCGAGCTCGAGGAGCGCATTGAGCTTGGCGTGGGAGAACTCGTGCACCAGGGCCTCGGCCATCACGACGGGGTCCGGATGCAGGGTGAGGTAGAGGGTCCCGATCGCCTCGCGGTAGCTGGCCGACAGATGCTTCTCTTCGTCGTACCCTACCGGGACCACCAGGCTCAGCCCGAGGTCCATCTCGCGCCGGACGTCGGGCAGCGCTCGCTCGACCAGGTCGAGGGCGGCCCGGAGGGAAGCGCACCACTCGGCCGGAGCCCGGCCGCCCAGGTCGATGGCGTTGCCGGCTTTGTCCGGGTGGGCATCGGTCAGGCGGACGGGGTTGGTGTCCACCTCGGCCAGGAGGAGCGAATCGGTGATGGGGTGGTGGCGCTTCCGGTCCGGCGCCGGGAGCTGATCGAAGACCACCGGATGCCGAGGCGCCGCTTGGCTGGCGTCGTGGCGCGGCGAGGCGAAGAGCGCGGGCGGCGCAGCCATGCGGGTCCCGCTGGGGAGCAAGCCGTCGCGGTGCAGCGCGTAGAGACTCTGACCGACGAGCTCGGCGACGTAGGCCGGCGTGTCGTGCAGGCCGTGCAGGAGACAGCGGAGGGGCGCCGAGACCGTCGGCGACCGCAGCAGGCTGGCCACCGCGCCGGGGCGGCCCGGGAGGAAGCCGACCAGCGTCTCGCGCAGGGTCCGGTAGTCCGCGCTGGCGTCGGCGTCGAGGTGCGGGAGGCGCAGGCCTTTGAGGTCCTCGAAGAGCTTGCGGAGCGCCATGGAGAAGATGGCGCGGGCGGTCTGGGACCCCGGCGTCGGGAGGGTCAAATCCCGGGGCGGGCTGGGCTCGAAGGGGCGCGAGGGCACGTCCGGGGTTCTAGCACCCGGGGCCGGAGTCAGGTCCCGGTCTTCTGCTTCGCCTTCGCGAGGAGGACCTCGATCACCTCGGCCGGCGACGGCCGGTCGTGGGGCACCTCGACCTCCGCCAGGCTGCCGTCCTCGGCGAGGAGCCGCAGCCGCAGCCGCTCGTCTCCGCCGTTGGCGAGCCAGTGGAAGATGCACAGCCCCTGGGGGGTCGGCCGCGTATCACGGACCAATCGGCCCGACGGCTCGTACACGCCCTCGATGGTCACTCGGTCCACCGGTTGGCCGTCGGCGCTGCGCACCCGGACCATGGCCGGGAACCCGCGACTCGCCTGGCGCGCGCGGCGCCGCTTCAGCCAAGACCACATGAGTGTGTGCCGCACGTTTCGGTGCGTTTCGAGATTATGTCATTCATATCGCCGGTGCGGCAAGAGTAGAACGGCACGTTTTTCTCGGAAATCACCCCTGTTCAGGGGTCGCTGGGTTCCCCCAACGCCGTCCGCGACCACCACTCCCCCGTGTCGAGAGCGATCCTGGGGTCATGGGGTCGATATCGGTAGCGCCGAATTCGAACTTCTTCGGGGACCAACCCTCGGAAGGGGTCGTCGGCGAGCAGAGCCAGCACCTCGGGCCGCGCTTCATGGAGCGCGCGGGCGAGCTGGCGGGCGACCTCCTCGTGCGCGGGGCTGCCGAGGGCGGCGAACCACAGGCTCCAATCCAGGCGCGGCATCCCGGGCGCGACCTGGCCGGGGAGTCGGTCGGTGGGCCCGGGCTGGTGCGGGAGCACGTATGCGTGCCACTCGTCGCCCCGGCGACCCTCGAAGACCAGCTCCACGCGGTCGTCGGTCATGTCCGCGAAGAGGCCGTAGGCCACCCCGAGCCCGAAGCGGTTGGCCGCGACGTTCGCCTCCAGGACCGGCTGCGGGAGCCCCGCGTATCCGAAGAGCGTGCCCCAGAGCGGGACGAGGCCGAAGGCCAGCGAGACGACGGCGACCGCACGCGCGAAGCCCTGGTTCTCGCGCTCGGGTCTCGGAGTGGCGCGCAGCCAGCGGAAGCAGCCGTCGTCCAAGAGCGGAAGGGCCATCGCGCCGGCGAGGAGGTTGAAGAAGCCGAAGTTGCCGGTGAGGGCGATGGCGACCTGCAGACCGAGGAGACCCAGCGCGCCGATCCGCCGGGGCCACCCGCGCACGAGGAGCAGCCACGGGAAGGCGAGCTCGAGGACGAAGACCAGGACCACCTCGACCGCGTGGAACCCGTGGGGCAACGCCGCCGCGAAGAGGCTGAGCGGGTTGGGCAGCGGTTGGGTCCAGTAGTGCAGATCCATCGCGCCCAGGGACGCCCAGTCCGGATCGCCACTGGTGAGCTTCACGACGCCGCTCGCGAACATGAGGCGCCCGAAGAGGAACCCGTGAGCGAGCAGCGCCCAACGAGGCACCGGGGTCGGTCCGCGGCGGGCGTCGACCCGGGGTTCCCGGCGGGAGGGCGCCAGCGCGAGCGCGACCACCGTGGCTTCCAAGAGGAGGAGGTCCCACTGGTAGGCCATGAACGCGCCGCCAGCCTTCTGGAGGGAGAGGTAGGCGACGTAGGCCACGACCAGCGCGCTGCGCTGAGCGCGCCCGATCAGGAGCGCGAGCCCGGCCGCGGCGCCCACCGCGGCCAAGAGAAGGAGCTCGCCGTCCGAGGCTCCCCACCAGCCCAGGGTCGGCCACTCCCAGAACCCGTGGCCCGCGTCCGCGTGCGCCGCGAGGCGAGCGCGGAAGGGGAGGAGACCCTCGCGGCCGATGAGCCCCCGGAGTTGCCGACCGAAGTCGACGAAGGCGATGACGTGGATCGCCCCGAGGGCGCGGAGGTAGAGCCAGGGCCCGAGCGCGTGGGAGCGCTCCGCGGGCGCGCTCGCCCCGCTCACGGCGTGGGGGCGTAGGCCTCGGCGGCCGCCGCGGCGAGCGCGGGGACCCACTCGCCCGCCGTGCCCTGGAGGAAGATCCCCAGGCCGCTCCGCTCGACGACCTCCGAGAAGGGGTTCGGCTCCGGGTTGATGACGATCGACGGGGTCCCGTGTCGCGCGCAGAGCATCCCGACCTGCATGGGCAGGTTGGTGGCCCCCGTGGTCCCCACGACGACCAGCAGCGACGCCTCCGCCGCGGCGCGCAGGGAGCTGTCGAAGTGGAAGTGCTCCTCGTCGTAGCACTCGTCGAACCAGAGCACGTGCGGCCGCGCGGGGCGCGCCTCGACCTGCAGGAGGTCCCGGTCGGCGGCGGTGAGCGCGCGACCCTTGGGCCAGTCGGTCGGGATACCCGCCGGGATCGGCGCGGTCACCCGGCCGCTCACTGCGCGCATCTCGTCGATGTTGCCGTGGATCGCGTACACGCGCTTCGTGCCCGCGCGCTGATGGAGGCCGTCCACGTTCTGCGTGATGAGGCGAAAGCGAGGGCCGATGCGCTCCTCGAGCTCGACCAGCGCGTGGTGCGCGGCGTTGGGCTCGGCGGCCCGGCAGACCGCCCGGCGGTAGAGGTACCAGGCCCAGACCTCGTCGGGCATCGCGCCGAAGGCCGCGCGGGTCGCCAGCTGCTGCGGGTGGTAGTTGCGGGAGCCGACCTTCCAGTACCCCTCGGGTCCCCGGAAGGTCGGGATGCCGCTCTCCGCCGAGATGCCCGCGCCGGTGAGCCAGAGGAGAGGTCCCGGCTCGACCGCGCGTTCGCGGACCAGGGCTTCCACCGGGGCGGGCAGCGCTCGGGTCATCGGCTCGGCAGGCGGATCTGGGGGCGTTCGCCGTGGCGGCGGTAGAGGATCGCGATGCGACCGATGAGACCCACCAGATGCGCGCCGCACTCGGTGGTCAGGAAGTCGCCGGCTTCGGCCCGGCCCACCGGCGCGCCTTCGAGGACCTTCACCTTGATCAGCTCGTGGGTCTCGAGGGCCTCGCTCGCCGCCTCGGCCACCTGCGCGGTGAGCCCGGCGGAGCCGACGCGCACCAGCGGGTCGATGTGATGCGCTTCCGCGCGGAGGAACTTGCGTTGCTTGCCGGTCAGGTCGCCCTTGGGGCGCCGCTCGGGCTTGCGTGTGATCTCGTCCAGGGGGTCCATGTCGTCGATTACTCCATCACCAGGGCGTCGATGGTGACCCCTCCGGCGGCCGCGTGCAGCCCGACGAAGGTCGATGTCTCTTCGATGGTCGGATTGGCCGCCCGATCGCTGGAGAGATTGGGGTCCAGGTGAGCGAGATCGGTGGCGTCGACCACCCGGAGCCCCGCGTCCGTGTCGCGGGTGGCGCCCGCCGCTGGCCGGCCCGCGCCGACGGGCGTGGTCAGGCGGGCGCGCAGCTCGTCGTAGCGCGCCGGGTCGCCGATGAGGCCACAGGCGACCGCGAGGATCGGCAGGTCGATGGCGGCGCCGTCGAAGCTCCGCAGCCCCTCGGAGGCCTGCCACCCGTCTTCGGCGATGGCCGCCCCGCCGACCGCGGCGAGATCCACCGGGAGCCGCACCGGGAAGTACCACTCGGCGAAGTTCGAGCGGCCGTGGGTGAACGCGCGGGCCAGGTCGTCGATGGAGGTGATCTCGCCGGCCTCGGGGGCGTCGGTCCAGCGGTAGGTGGTCTCCGGGTCGCTGGGGCGCTGGAGCATCTCGCCCCCGAAGAGCCCGCCGTAGTTCTCCGTCGGGCCCACCAGGGTCCCGAGCCGGGCGCGCGCGAACGCCAGCGGTCCGTGCGCGTCGTCGAACCCGAGGGCCATGGCGGTCGCGTTGTCCATCGGCGGGACCCGGGTGGGCGCGAGGCCCGACAACGTGGCCAGCACCCGATCCCGGCCGCTGTCGTCGACGACCAGGGCCGGGTCCTGGAGCGCGCGAAGCCCGAGGACCTCCGTCCGGGCGTACACCGCGACGCCCAGGAGGGGGAGGGCGAAGAAGCGGGTCTCCGCGCGGATCTCGTCCAGACCCGGTTGGGGGATGCCGCCCATCGACTGCCCCTCGCGGTACTCGGTCTCGGTGGTCGGCTCCGCGCCGAGGAGGCCGTCGACCAGGATCAACCCGGCCAGCTCGTCGAAGCCGTGGGTGGCGTCGTCGCCCTCGCCGAAGCGCCACGCGGCGTAGGCCTCGGCGAACGACGCGCCCAGCGAATGGCCCATCAGGAACACGCGCCGTCGGCGCTCGGCTTCGGGCACCGTCCCGATGACCGCGTGCAGGTCTTCGACGTGGGTCGCCAAGCCCCACTCGCTCATGTAGTCCACCGCGCTCTGGCGCACGAAGCCGGCGAAGGCCTCGCCGCCGACGGTCGCGTCGTGGAAGTAGTAGCCGTCGGCGACCTCCGGGTCCCCCAGCGCTTCGGCGGCGTCCGCGCCGCGGAGGTCCTCCAGCAGGTTCGCGCGACGGTCGATGGCCCACACCTCGACGTCGCCGCCGCCGTCCGCGAGGCCGGCGCTCACGAGCGCGCGCGCGAGGCCATCGAAGCTCCCCCCGCCGCCGAGGAAGCCGGGCATCGCCACGAGGATGGCGCGGGCTTCGGCGGGCGGATCGACGTCGCGGCGGTAGCGGAGGACCTGGGTGACGTTCAGCTCCGCCGGGGTCTCGCCGCCGGTGACCGGGTTGGGTGGTGGTGTCGTGCCGGCGACGTGGAAGACCTCGCGGCGGACGCCGGGGACCGGGGTCGTCGCGGCGGGCATGGTGGCCTCGGGGTACATCGCCGGGGCGGGGTCGCCCGCGTCGAGGCCGGCGTCCGGGGCGGCGTCGGGCGGGCCGGGGTCGTCGTCGTCGCCGCAGGCGGTGAGGAGGGCGAGGGCGGTGAGCCAGGCGGTGAGGGAGCGGACCATCCTCCAGGGGTAGCCCGGAACGGCGCTCACGGCGGCGGCGCTCGCTCACGCGTCGGCGGTATCGTGGTGCGGGGCCCTCCGCTCGGCGCCCGTGGTGTGGAGGCCTTCGCTCGGCGCCCGTGGTGCGGGGGCCTCCGCTCGGCGCCCGTGGCGCGGAGGCCTTCGCTCGGCGCCCGTGGCGCGGGCCTTCGAGGGAGAACGACCGAGCCCCGCGACGAACGGGCGTCGCGGGGCTCGAGCCGGGGGACCGGTGAGTCAGTCGTCGTCGGAGTCGGCGGCGGCCGCGCGGGCCCGGAGCTGGGCGGGCAGCGGCCGGAGACCGTCGATGGGCTGCCGGCGGCCGCCGTGGATCTCGCCCTCGAGCACGTTCACCGGGACCGGCGGGTCGAGCTCGATGCGGTAGCCGCGGGAGTCGAGCTCCAGGCGCGCGGTGCGCCCGCCGTCGCGGAGGCGCCGGTTGTACTCCACGCCGACCTCGCCGTGATGCACGTGGGTGCGGTGGCGGAGGAGGAAGCCGGAGAGACGCAGCACGTTGGTGTTGAACATCCGGTGACAGCCGTGGCTGCCCTGGTGCTCCTCCACGATGGAGCGGAGGTTGCCGGTGCCGTGCGTGCGGATCCCCTGGTCGAGGAAGCGGGGCTCGCCCCCTTCGTTCTCGGGCTCGCGCATCAGGTGGTGAACCAGCATGACCAGACCGTAGGCGCTGCTGGGGCCCGGACCGACGGTCTCGTAGTCCGCCTGCCACTCGCCCTCCTCGCGCACCATCAGCGACCGATCGGGGATGCCGCGGGGCGGGAGCCACCGGGGGGCCACGATGAGGTCACGCCAGACGCGCTCGCCGACGGGGGACTCTTCGTAGCGGAGACCGACGCGGTTCCCCACCTGCTCCTGGGCCCACATGCCGACGGTGGTGGGCCAGCGGACCAGGGCTTCCTCGGTGCCGTCGGCGCGCTTGGCGAAAATGGTGAGCGCGGGGAGCTCGTCCATCGGCTGGGCGCGGCGGCGACCGTCGCTGGTGTAGGGGAAGTCGTAGTAGATGTCGCCGCGGTCGATCTCGACGCGGAGCTCGAGCTGCTCGTTGGGGCCCCGGGGGAGCTCGGAGATGCGCACCGCGACCGGACCCGTGAGGGGGTTCTCGGCGAGGGCGCGGAGGTGCTCGAGGGCGGCGGCGGGATCGGTCCACCCGAGGGCCTCGGCGGCTTCCTCGGTGGCCCGGCTCAGGCGGTCGGGCGCCGCGTTCGGGACCTCGTGGTCGTTGGGGCGGGTGCGCAGCTTCTCGCCGTCGAGGTAGTAGCCGAGGACCTTGCCGGACTCGGCGGTGGCGGTGCCATCGGCGAGGATGCCGGAGGCCTCGGCGACGCGCTCCCGGAGGACCCGGAGGAGCACGAGGAAGTCGAGCTCGCGGCTGTCGTTGCGCATCGCGTTGCGGGTGTCGGGGTCGAGGCGCTGGGTGGGGAGCAGGCCGTTGCGAGCCTGGAAGGCCTCGAGGCCCTCGCGGGTCGGGCCGTCGATGACCGCGTCCTCGGCGCCCTCGGCCAGGAGGCCGTCGCAGCGGAGGTGGGCCTGGGCCTCGCGGATGGCGAGGACCTTGGGCTCGATCTCGGCCAGGCGCTCACGGATGGCCTCGATCTCCGTCTCGGCGTCCTCGCCGCTCTTGCCCTGCTCCTCTTCGCCGTTCGCGGCGAGGAGCTCCTCGAGCCGCGGGCGGAGACGCTCGACGGTCTGGCGGCGCCCACGCTGGGCCTCGCGGTGGCGGCGCCAGCCGATGAAGGTGCCGTCGACCTCGGCGAGGGAGCCGTCGCGGAGGCGGTCGTGGCACTCGTGGCGCTCGGTCTGCTCCAGGCGGGCTCGGACCACCGAGAACGAGGGGAGGATGCCGTAGACGGCCTGGTTCGCCGCCGGGTCCCGCGCCGCTTCCAGGTAGTCCGCCTGGTAGCTGGGCGCCTCGCCCGACGGGGTCCCGCGCAGGGCGAGGGGCACCCAGTCCTCGGTCAGGTCCAGCGCGATGGCGTCCTGGGGCGGCGCGTCGATGGTCGAGCGATCGCCGTCTTCGAAGAGCTCGATGCGGGTGGCCGACGGTACCGGGGTGACCGGCTCCGGGTCGGTGCGGTCGCCGGTGGCGGACGGGGCCCACGCGGTGGGCTCGGCCGAATCCGGCGCGCTGGAGAAGGTGGAGCATCCGGCGGCGAGGACCGCGATGACGAGGAGGCGAGACATCGTTCGGATGCGTTGCAAACACGGATCCAACCCCCTGCACGATGCCTCTACCGCTGAAAATCGGCCCATTCCGCAGGTTCGCGCGACGCTGCCCGATGCTCCCCCCGGGGCTCATTGCCCCACCCGCGGCGCCCTGGCGCCCGCGCCCCACCGCGAACCACGTTCGCACTTGTCGTCTTCGGCGGTACCTGGGACGGTCACCGACGCCCAATGGGGGTCAGATGATCAGGTGACCTCGAACGAGGTCCTCGATGGTGTCGAGGCTGCTCGCCAGTCCGTGGTCGTCGTCCACCGGGACCAGCGTCACGTGCTCCTGCCCCCGGGCGTAGGCCGCCGATGACTCGAAGGGGACCACCGCGTCCTGCCGGCCATGGACGATCCACGTGCGTTGAGTGACGAGCGGCGCCGACAGAAGCCCCTGCGACTCCTCGAGGAATGACCACGGGAGGTTCCCGCCGGTCTCCAGCGGTAGTGACCCGGTGCGCTTCCACTGCTCCATCCCTACGGGACCGACGAGCTCGGGCCAGCGCGACGCGAGGTGGAATCCAGGACAGAGGAGGACCAGGCGCTCGACCCGGTCGGGGTGGCAAGCCGCAAAAAGCGCGGCCAGCCAGCCTCCGTAGCTCGAGCCGACCAAGGACACCCGCTCCGGCATGACGGTCTCCAAGTGCGCGAGGCCCGCGGTGGGACTCAGCGCCTCGAGGCTCGGTCGGTTGAGGTCCGGAAGGAGCAGCGGAATCGGCGCGAGCCTGCGTCTCAAATGAGTCCCCTTGTAGGAGCGGGGGCCGGAGCCGAGGCCGTGGAGATACGCGAGGGCGACCATGGATCGAGGCTCGCACACCAGGGTTGCCCTGGCGCGTCGGAGTGCCAGACTGCCGCCCCATGCTTCGCATTCAGGACACCATGACGGGCGAGAAGCGCCCGTTCGAGACGCAAGAGAAGAACCTCGCGAAGGTCTACGTCTGCGGCCCGACCGTCTACGACTACGCCCACATCGGGCATGCGCGCTGCTTCATCATCTACGACGTCCTGGTGCGGCACCTTCGGGCCTCGGGGATGGCCGTCGAATACGTCCGGAACATCACCGACATCGACGACAAGATCCTGAAGCGCGCGAAGGAAGCGGGCGAGGAGCCCCGGGCGCTGGCCGACCGAATGACCACCGCCTTCGGCGAGGACATGGCCGCGTTGCGCAACGTGAAGCCGGACGAAGAGCCTCGGGTGAGCGACCACCTGGAGGGCATCTACGCCATGGTCACCACCCTGATCGACAAGGGGCACGCCTACGTCGCCGACGGAGACGTCTATTTCAGCGTGCGATCCGCCGAGGGGTACGGGCGGCTCAGCGGGCGGAAGCTGGACGACATGGCGGCTGGCGCCAGCGGTCGCCTCGATGAGGCGCAGGCCCAGCGCAAGAAGGACCCGGCGGACTTCGCGCTCTGGAAGGGGGCTCCGCTCGACGAGTGGGGCTGGGAGAGCCCTTGGGGTCACGGTCGGCCGGGGTGGCACATCGAGTGCTCGGTGATGTCCACGGCGAAGCTCGGCGAGACCCTCGACCTCCACGGCGGTGGGCTCGACCTGGTGTTCCCCCACCACGAGAACGAGATCGCGCAGAGCGAATGCGCGACCGGCAAGGTCTTCGCGAACCACTGGATGCACAACGGCTTCCTCGAGGTGAACGGCGAGAAGATGTCGAAGAGCCTCGGCAACTTCTTCACGGTACGGAACCTCTTCCCGCTCCACGAGCCGGAGAGCATCCGCCTCTGGACGATGTCGGTGCACTACCGCGCGCCGCTCGGGCTCAACTTCGAGGACGGCGAGGACGGCACTCCGCGCTTCCCGGGGATCGAGGAAGCGGAGCGTCGCGTCGAGTATCTCTATTCCACACGGCGACGGCTCAGCGACATCGCGCCGCAGCGTCTGGTCGACTCGTCGGAGCCGGTGCCCGAAGACCTCGGCGCGTTCCCGGCGGCCTTGAAGCTCGTGCTGGACGACGACCTCAACATGCCCAAGGGGCTCGCGGCGATGCAGGACTTCCTGAAGGCCGTGAACGAGCTCTGCGACAAGGCGCAGGGCAAGAAGGGGAAGGCGGCCAAGGCGGCCGTCGCGGCCGCGCACGCAGGCTTCGTGGCGCTCGACGCCGAGCTGGGGCTCGGCGGGCAGGATCCGGTCGCGTTCCTCGATCGCGTCCGCGACCGACGAGCGGGTAAGGCGGGGATCACTCCGGAGTACGTGGAGCAGAAGATCGCCGACCGAGTCGCTGCCCGTGCGGAAAAGGACTTCGCCGCCGCCGATGCGATTCGCGAGGAGCTCGCCGCCAAGGGCGTCGAGCTCCACGACTCCCCCACCGCCACCACCTGGACCATGACCTGAGGCCTCGCGCGCGAGTCGCTCCCAGGTACCGGCGTGGGCGAGGTCCTCGGTTAGGGGGGGGGCGGTGGGCCAGGGGTCCCTGCGCGGCCCGTCGAGCCGCCGCGCGCCAGTTCACTGAGGGCAAGCGGGCGACTCAGCCCGTTTTGGAGCGGTTTCGGTGTCGCGAACGACTCGACGGACGGACCAATGCGCCGCGGGGGCCTTCCCCACGGCGCGGTTCGCGAAGCGTCTGCATCAACGAGGTGGGCCTTTGCCCTTGGAGCGGCGTCGCTTCACCCGAAGAAGCGGGACGAGCCTCCGGCTCCCACTTCGGAGTCGTCGAGGTCGGGGTGTGGGATCGTCTGTATCCGAGGCGCCCTCCGCTTCGGGAGTGCGGAGGGCCCTGAAGTCCAGGTCGGTCGCTTCGGTTGCGACCACGGCTGAGGCCGCTTCTGTCCAAGCGTCCGCGACCTCGGCCGTCAGCGTCTCGCGGCGACCGGTGGGTTCCCGTTTGCCCGAGGCGAACTCGGCTTCGACTTCGTGGAGTAGCGGGCCTGGCGCAGCGACGAGAGCGTCGGGCAGCGGTGGGTCGACGGGAACACCGTGGCGGACGCGGAGCTCATACGTCCCGTGGGGAAAGGAGGGGGTCTCACCTCGACGGCGCTCGAGTCTTCTCTGACGGTGGCACCGGCGAAACGTGGCGACTTCCGTCGCTGCACGGCGATATCGCTCGGAGCCCACGAGACCACGGGCGCCGATGCGAAAGCTGGGGATGATGGGCCCCGTCTCCTCGGCCGGAGAATTGGGTTCGTCGAAAGGGTGCAGCTGCCGCAGCCGACGGGCTCCGAGGGGCGGGAAGGGCCGCGCCCTTGCCATCGACTGTTTCACTCCTCGGCAGAGGCGGCGCATCTCGAAGATCGCTTTGTCCAGGTCGCCATCGAAGTCGGCGAGGAGGACGGGCATGATCTTCGGCGACAGTAGGACCTCGGACGGACGTTCTTTGCTGAATCCCATCGGCGGCCGCTTGATGACGAAGCCTTCCCCCTTCCAGTGACCGAACTCGATCAGCGGCCCACCGGGCATGTCGGTCGGCTTCGCCACGAGCCCCGACGACACCGGGTTCAGGAAGTCGTGGATCAGCTGGCTCACCTGGGCTTCGCCATCCAGGAGCCGCATACGGTGCGTGGGTCGTTTGTCGAAGACGTGATGCGGCACGTCGTAGCCGACCTCGCGCAGAAGCGCGTTGATGCCCCGGCTAGCGTCGCGGTGCAGCCGGCGCAGGAACTCGGGGAAATTGTCCTCGTTGGGCGTCGCGGTCGTGTGGTGATGGTTCACCACGAGCGTCGACATGTGGACGTCCGTGTTGGTCTGCCGGGCCGCGTCCGCGAGCGAGTAGAGCCAGATGTCGCGCACCATGGGATCCCACGGAGCCAGGAAGGCTTTCCGAAAAGTGGTGCGGCGGCTGATCGCAGTCGTCGCCCCCCGAACGACGATGTGCGGCGGAGACATCCGCTCGCAGGACCATCAAGGAGCGTGCCGGCGGATCGAGGGAAGAATTTCGAAGGAAAAGGGCCTGCCCGCCGGCGGAAGGGTGGCGGTCCGCCGGCGGCCGCCACCCCCGGCTGGATCGATTGGGCGATACCTGGGAGCGAATCCGCTCAGCGGTTCCAGGCGGTGGCGAGCCATTGGATGGGCTCGTCTTCGCCAGCGGTGATGTCGTCACTCGCCGCGACGGCGCTCAACGTGTCGAGGATGGCGTCCTGGGCTTCGCGGCGAGTGACGAGGTGGACCTTGCTCGCCAGCGCCTTCCGCGAGGTGAACTCGCGCTTCGCGGCCGCGACTGCGGCCGCGAAGCGCTCTGCTCCCAGCGCGCTTTCGATTCTGGCGACTTCGGCGGCTTCTTCGGCGGTGTAGGCGCCATCGGCCTGCACCACTTCGCGCAGCATCCCCATCAAGATCATGGCCTCTTCGGCGGTCAGGGTGCTCAGGCTCATCGGTGCTTCTCCTTGGACCGCGTCCCCAGTGGACGCGCGCGTGGTCGCGGGAGCATTCCAAACCCCGCGCATCCGCTCAAGCCGCCCGATTCGGCCCGGTTCCCCCATGCGCC
>DCLA01000069.1 GCA_002320815.1 Myxococcales bacterium UBA1660 | reverse complement strand
TACACCCTCGCCGCCGACATGGCCGCCTGCGACGACGTCGACGAGTGCGCCACCGGCAACGGCGGCTGCGACCCTCTGACGGTGTGCACCAACACGAGCGGAAGCCGCACATGTGGCGCTTGTCCGGCGGGCTACTCCGGCACCGGCTCGACCGGCTGCAGCAACATCGACGAGTGCGCGACCGGCAACGGCGGTTGCGAGCAGATCTGTACGGATACCGCGGGCTCCTTCACCTGCTCCTGCGCCACCGGCTACACCCTCGCCGCCGACATGGCTTCCTGCAGCGACGTCGACGAGTGCGCCACCGACAACGGCGGCTGCGGCGCGGCGCCCGCACACACCTGCGTCAACAACGTCGGCGCGCCCCCGACCTGCGGTTGCGCCGCGGGCTACCAGGACAATGACGGGGACGGCACGTGCGAGGCCACCTGCGCCACTGCTGCCAGTGATCCCGGCTTCGCCTGCAGCGCGGGTCGATACTGCGACGACTCCACGGGGGCGGCCGCCTGCACCGTCGTCACGAGCTGCCTGCAGCTCTTGACGCTCGACCCGTCTACGCCCAGCGGAACCTACACCATCGATCCCGATGGTGCCGGGGCTGGAGCGCCGATCTCCGTCACCTGTGACATGACCACCGCCGGCGGCGGCTGGACGGTGGTCTCCTACGAGGACTTCCAGAGCGGCGCTGCCGGCTGGTCGGACAACCGCACGAGCACCGGATGCTTCGGTACCCGCATGCTCGGCGGCTTCGGACTCTTCGCCAGCGGCAGCGTGAGCAAGAGCTACGGCCTTCTCGGAGTGAGCCACTCCGAAGCTCGGATCGACCTGACCTATTTCAGCATCGACAGCTGGGACGGTGAGCAGGCGTTCGTCCGGTTGGACGGTGCCGACATCTACCGGCAGTCGCTGAACCAATCCACTGGAAGCAATGTGTGCGGCGGAACCTGGCTCGATCGCCCGCCCATTCCGGTGAGCGCGACGCGCGCGCACTCGGCCCCCAGCCTCCAGATCCAAGCCGGGTCGACGCTCGACCAGGCCCCGACCGACGAGTCGTGGGGCATCGACGACGTCCGCGTGATGGTGCGCTGACCTCACTCGTGTTCGCGAGAGCGGCGCCGGGCGGTCCTCCGCACGGCGCCGCTTTTCGTTTTCATCCCTGCAGTCGCGAACGGCGCCGCTACCCCGCGGCGAGCTTGGCTTCCTGGTAGAGGTCCGCGGGCATCGGCTCCTCGAGCTCCCACACGATCTGCATCGGCCTGGCTCCGGTGTGGCCCGCGTAGCGGACGGGGCCGAGGTTGACGTAGGGCATGGCGACGCCGCGGTCGTCTTTCTAGCGCTGGCGGACGAAGAGGAGGCCGGTGTTCTCGCCGTGGCCCAGGGTCAGGTAGCGGCGGCCGGTGGGAGTGCCGTCGTGGCAGGTGCTCTGGCTCTCCCAGTGGAAGCGGCGTTCGCTGAGGGGGTAGTCCCGGTACATGGTGGTGGCGGTGAAGCCCTGTTCGCTCTTCTCCAAGGTGACGAAGAAGAGGTCCGTGCGGTGCTCGGGGATGGCGTAGACGCCGGTCTGGATCGTCTTGACGCCACCGGTCTTCGTGCGCTGGTCGAAGGCGGCCAGGACTTCGAAGCGGGTGTAGGTGGCGTGGACGCGGAGTGGTCCGTGGGTTCCCGCAACGGTGGCGCGGCGGGTGCGGTCGGCCAGGACGTCGAGGAGTTGCCGGAGCTCGGTGCGGAGCCAGTCGTGGGTCCAGAGGCGGTCCCAAGTGGACTGCATATCGCCGAAGCGGCCCGCCCGTCCGCGGAGGAGCACGAAGAGCAAGCGCTGGTAGACGTCGGTATCGTCGGCTCGGAGCTCCGGCCGGGCGAGGAGGTCCTGCAATGCGTCCAGGCGCTCGAAGTCGTCGAGGTGGAGGATGCGGTCGAAGGCGCGCTCGATGACCTCGTCTGCTTTCGTCGCCGTGTGGGTCTCGAAGCCGGCTTGGCGGCGGAGGCTGCTGAAGGAGCCGCGGGTGTCGTAGACGTCCTCGAGGTCGTAGCCGCCCTCGTGGAGGAAGCGCTGAAGGCTGGTCTCGGGGCCGAGCGCGCGGAGGTCCTCGACCAGGTGGCTTCGGCCGTGCCCTATCGCTTGCCGGATGTTCTCCAGCACGGTCTCGGTGGCCATGCGGTCGAGCTGGATGGAGCAGCCGCTGGGCAGTCGAGGGAACCCCTCGTCGATGTCCCGCTGGATCGACTTCCGGGTCCCGCCGAGGAGCGCTCGGAAACGGATGTCGAAGCGGAACTTCCGATGGGCACCGCCGATGAAGTCCAGCACGGTGCAGCAAGCCTTGTCCCGGGCGCGGCGGAGGCCTCGACCGAGCTGCTGCAGGAAGACCGTGGCGCTCTCGGTGGGCCGTAGGAAGAGGAGCGTGTCCACGTTGGGCAGGTCGACGCCCTCGTTGAAGAGGTCGACGCGGAAGAGGATGTTCAGGTCGCCGGCGGCCAAACGCTGGAGGGCGCCGGCGCGATCGGCGCGAGAAGTGTTGGTGCTCACCGCCTCCGCGGGGATGCCGTGCGCGTTGAACTGCTGGGCCATGAACTCCGCGTGCGCGATGTCGACGCAGAAGCCGAGGGCGCGCATCCGATGCACGTCGGTGACCTTGGCTGCCGTCTCCTGGAGGATGCGCTTCGCGAAGAGGTGGTCGGCCGTGTAGATGTTGCTGAGGTCGCGCGTCTTGTAGCGTCCGCCGCTCCAGAGCCGTTCGGCGCTGAGGTCGGGGGCCCCGCCGACACCGAAGTACTGGAAGGGGCTGAGGAGGTCCTGGTCCAGCGCCTTCCAGAGGCGGAGCTCGTAGGCGACGCGGTCGTCGAAGTGGTGGAGGACCGATCTGCCGTCCGCTCGTTCCGGGGTGGCGGTCAGACCCAGGAGGACCTTGGGCCGGAAGTGCTCCAGTAGGCGCTCGTAGGTGCCGGCGGCGGCGTGGTGGAACTCGTCGACGATGAGCACGTCGAAGTGGTCGGGCCGAAGGGTCTCGAGGCGCTCCTCACCCAGCGACTGCACCGAGGCGAAGACCCGCTCGTACTCCATCGGAGTGTCGCCGCTGTGGAGGCGCTCGAAGCTGGGGTCTTTGCAGACCACCTGAAAGGTGCTGAGGCTCTGGTCCAGGATCTCGCGCCGGTGGGCGACGAAGAGCATCCGCGGGTGGGTCTCCCGCAAGCGCGCATAGTCCAGGGCGGCCACGATGGTCTTGCCGGTGCCCGTGGCGGCGACGACCAGGTTGCGATGGTGGCCGCGGCTGCGCTCCGTGGCGAGGGCGGCGAGGATCTCGCGCTGGTGCGGACGCGGCTCCACGTCCAGCTTCAGGAAGGGCGCGAGCTGCTGGTGCCGCGTGCGCTTCACCGCCTGCGTGAACTGGGCGGGGTCGTAGGGCGCGAAGGTCTGGTCGGACCAGTATTGCTCGAAGGTCGCCGCGAACTTCTCGAGGATGGCGGGGTTGTCGACCTGGGAGACGCGCACGTTCCACTCCACGCCGTCGAGCATGGCGGCGTGGGAGAGGTTCGAGGAGCCGATGAGCGCGGTCGAGAATCCGGAGGCCCGATGGAACTGCCAGGCCTTGGCGTGCAGCCGCGTGCGCTCGGTGTCGTAGCTGACCTTCACCTCGGCGCCCATGGCCTGGAGCTCGTCGAGGGCCCGGCGTTCGGTGGCGCTCATGTAGGCGGTCGTGAGCACCCGCAGCGGGCTCGGCGCGCCGGGCTCTCGGCGGGCGCACAGGGCCCGGAGTTCCTCCTCGACCAGACGGAAGCCGCTCCACTTGAGGAAGGAGCACAGCAGGTCGACGCGGTCGGCCGACTGGATCTCCTTCTTGATCTCCGGGCCCACGCTGAGGTCGCGGTGACCGTTGACCAGCAGACTGCTCTCCGACAGCGGGAGCCCAGGTGCGGGGGGTCGCCGGGGCGACTTCGGCGGGGCGGTGGGAGCGAGGATCGCTTCGAGCATCGCGCCGCTGGGGTCGAGCTTGTCGCCGTCCTCGACGACGCCCTCGGCGGCCTCACCGATGCGGTCCAGGAGCCCGTTGATCAGCGCCAGCTGTCGCTCGACCCGCTCGCGCGGCTTCTCGCCGCGCACCGACTCCAGCACCCGGATCAGCCGTTCCTGGAAGACGCGGCTGAAGAGCTCCGCGGACCTGCTCGGGTCGATGGGGGAAGTCGCCAGCAGCTCGCTCGCGAGCTCCGCCAAGTCGGCGGCGAGCCGCCGAGTGAGCGGCTGATCGTACAAGCCCGGCGCGAGCGACACCGCCCGAGCCTATCAGCGCGCGCGGCGCACCTCGAGCCTCACGGTGTGTAGCCGGCCGAGCGCTCGCGTCACTGGCGTCACCAGTGCGTCAGGGCTTCGAACACGCCGAGGTGGGGGTCGCCTTCGACCTCGGGCTGCCTTCGGGCGAGGCCGAAGCCGAGACCCAGAGCGGCGGCGGCGACGACGACGACGCCAAGGGCGATGCCCCATCGCCGACGGCGGCGGCGGTCGGGTACGGCGGCTGGGGAGCTCGCGTCCAGCAAGGAGATGTGCTTGGAGTCCCCTGGCTCGATGACGACGGACCGATGCGGGCCCTCGACGAGGCCCACCTGATAGGTCCCGGGCGCCAGGGTGGCCTCGATGCGGCCCCGACCGCGCAGCACGTCGACGATCTCGATGGGTCGCTCGGCCGGTCCGGTGACTACCAGCAGTCCCGGCGCCTGTCGGAGGTCGAAGGCCAGGCGACGGCGCTCGCCGTTGACCAAGGCCAGGGTGCTCCGCTGGCTGGCCACGCCCGAGGCTCCCACTTCGATCGCGTGGGCCCCCTGCGCGAGCCAGAGGGTTCGCTCGTCGCGCAGGGCTTCCCGTGGACCGCCGTCCACCCGGACCCAGGCGCTGTCGCCGGCTCCCGTGACCACGACGGTGAGTCTGACGGCCTTGGCTTCGGCGGTCGCGAGGAGCGCGCCGACGCGCTCCCGCTGTTCATCGTCCGGTGAGCCGTACTCTCCGCGCAGGAGGTCCGCGGCGATCGTCGCGGCCGCGGCGTCACGGCCCATCTGTGCCAGGGCGAGCGCCAGGTTGAAGGCCGTGGTGACGCGAGGGCTCAGCGCGAGCGACTCGCGGAGGGCCTCGACCGCGTCGTCCAATCGACCGCCCCGATAGGCTGCGACCCCGAGCTCGAAGGTCGTTCGCGCGCGGGTTTCCCGGTCCGCCTGGGCGGGCTCCGGGTCCGCGGCATCGACCGGCCCCTGGGCCAGCGTCCCCGAGGGGCCAGCAACCGCGCCGCCGACCGCCACCACCACGATGAGGAGGATGCCGAGGCGCGAGACGCCAGAGGCCGTCGAGACGCCGAGGATGTTCATCACGGCGATCCTACACGATGGGCCGGAGCTCGGGCGCCGGACGACGACCCTGTAACGAAGCGATCGGAACCCGGATCGCGACCTCGGGGAACCGCGACAACCCCGTGACGGCAGGCGTGCGATGGCTCCTCTACCGTCCAGGCGATGAGATGTCGCCTCCCCGTCTTCCTGTCCCTGACCCTCACCCTGGCCTGCCACGGGGAGATCGGTGCCGGAGGGATGCTCGGCGACGGCGACGACCGCCCGGGAGCTCTTCCGCCGACCGACGATCCCACTGCCGTTCCGCTCGAGGAGCAGGTCACGCTGCCACTCCGACGGCTCACGGACGTCCAGTTCAACAACGCGCTCTTCGCGCTCTACGGCGAGACCGACTGGTCTCGCCAGTTCGTCGCCCTGCGAGGCCTGAACGAACATGAGCCGACGACTCACTTCTCGTCGGACGCCAGGACCCATACGATCTCCGGGTCCGATCTGGAGCGCTACGCCGAGTCCATCTGGTGGGTGCGCCAGCAGGCCGGAGGCATCGAGGTCGATGGGGCTCGGCTCTCCTGCGCCGAGAGCGACTCCGTGTGCGCCGATCGATTCATCGAGCGGGTCGGCGCGCGCCTGTACCGGCGGCCGCTCCGGCCCCCCGAGCGCGACGGTCTTCGGCGGGTGTACGACGCTCGGCTCGACGCCGGCGACGACCCTCGTGACGCCCTCCGTACGGTCCTCGAGGCGCTCCTCCTGTCGCCCCACTTCCTCTACTTGAACGAGCCAGCGAGCGAGAGCGAACTCCCCTGGTCGATTGCGGCGCGGCTCTCACTCTTCCTCTGGGACCGACATCCCGACGACGAGCTGCGCGACCTGGCCGGTAGCGGCGCCCTGCTCGACCCGGGCGTGTTGGAGGCGCAGGCGCGCCGCCTGATCGAGGACCCGCGCGCCCGGCCCATGCTGCACCGCTTCTATGCGCAGCTCCTCCAGCTCGAGAAGCCCCCGTCTCGCGGTCCCGGCACCCCGAACCCCGACGCGATCCGGGAGTCCTTCGCAGACCTGATCGACCGAGCTCACTTCGGTCCCGAGGGAACCTTCGAGGCGCTCATGACGCTCCCGACCCACTTCGAGGGGACCTCGATGGAGGAGACCTATGGCAACCACCCCTACCCGGGTCTCCTCGGACACCCGCGAGTGCCCTGGGCCCACTCGGTCTACTGGGGCACGGCACCCGTGCAGCGGGGGGTGCTGGTGATCCGGCAGCTCCTCTGCCAGGAGCTGCCGCCGCCACCGCCGGACGTCGAAGCGCAGCTCCCCGCCAGCGACGACTCCCTCACGAACCGCGAGCGTTTCGCCGTTCACCGCGCCAACCCGAGCTGCGCGGGATGCCACGACCGCATCGATCCCATCGGCTTCGGTTTCGAGGGGTACGACCAGATGGGACGCTTCCGGACCGTCGAAGGCGACGACCTCCCCATCGACGCCTCCGGCGCCCTGACCTTCACGCGCGACGGGTACACCGAGTTCGACGGCGTCGCCGAGTTGGGCGCAGCGCTCGCTCGCTCCTCGGAAGCGCAGGATTGCTTCGTCGAGCAGTGGGCCATCTACGCCTTCGGCCGGTCACCCCGAATCGTATGGGACGAGCGCTCCGCCTTCGGCGAGATCGCCGATGGCCCCGATGCCGAGCTGCTCACGGAGCTGCGCCGACGCTTCCGCGCGTCGGGGGGAGACCTCAACGACCTTCTCGTCGCGCTCGCTACCAGCGAGGCCGTGCGGGGGGAGTCGTTGCTCATGGACCCGGAGGAAGAACGATGAGCCGTTTGACGATTCGACGCCGCAGCTTGCTGAAGCAGTTGGGCCTGGCCGCCGCCGCCACGGTCCCGGTGTTTCGCGCCGGCATCCGTGCCGCCAAGGCCGACCAGCCGATCCCACAGCGCTTCATCGGGATGTTCCACGCCAACGGATGGCGGGTGGCTCCCCGCGATCACTACGCCTACGAACCCGACGCGCGGCCGCGGCAGCGCGCGGACGACGACCTCTTCTTCCCGGGCCGTCGCCGCGATGCTTCGTACGCCCTGGACGAGAGCCTCGGCGCGTGGCCGGTGGCGACCGAGCCGCTGCGGCCCTTCGCCGATTCGCTGGTGTTCGTCGATGGGCTCTACAACGCGGCGAATCGCGGTCCCAACGGTCACACCGGCGGAGGCCTGACGTTCCTGACCGGTACCGAGCCCATCCAGGGATTCGACCACGCCGGGGGAATCTCCCTCGACCGCTTCCTGGCCCGGGACAACCTCACGCGCTTTCCGAGCATCAACCTGGGCATCGGAGATCGGACGGTGACCGCGAAGCTCTCGAACAACGGGCCCGCTCAACCGAACCGCCCGGATCGAGACCCGATGGCGGCCTACACGCGCATCTTCGCCGACTTCGCCGCGGGCGGAGCCGAGGAGTTGCTCCATGTCCGAGCCCGGCGGGGGAGTCTACTGGACCACGCCGCGAGCGAGCTGGTGAGCATGCAACCGCTCATCTCCCGCGATGACCGACCGCGGCTCGACGCCCATCTCGAGGCGATCCGTTCGATGGAGCGTCGTTTGGATGCGACCGCCGTCGAGGGGCCCGGCTGCGGACCGCTTGACGTCGGTCGCTTCGACCTCGACGACGACATGGCCGTCCCGGCGCGCTCCGAGGCGCTCCTGGACATCCTCGCGACGGCGTTCGCCTGCGACCTGACCCGGATGGCGACGATGTTCTACGGGTACTCCACGGGGAGCTATCTGCCGGTGTGGCTCGGGATCTACGAGCACCTGCACGCCATGTCCCACTGGCAAGCGGACGACCCCCGCCAGGCCGAGTACACCGAGGCCCTCCGTTGGATCTCCGAGCAGGTCGCCGGGCTGCTCGAGCGACTTCGGCAGATCCCCACGGCCGACGGCGAGAACCTGCTGCATCACAGTTTGATGGTGTGGGGTACCGACAACGGCATCGGCACCTTTCACACGGTCAAGGACATTCCCTTCATCCTCGCGGGCCACGCCGGCGGCGCGCTCGAAGGAGGGCGGGTCGTCAGCTACCCCCTGGAGACCACCCACAACGGTCTACTGCTGAGCATCGCCCACGCCTTTGGCCACCGTGATGTCGAGCATTTCGGCAACCCCCTCCTGTCGGATGGTCCGCTCCCGGGACTCTTCCGGTGAGACGACGTTGGCCGGCGAGGTCGAGGTCTCGGGCGACCTCTCGGGATCGAACCACCCCCGGCGCTGCCGCGCCTCGATGTAGTCGATGGCCAGGGAGAGCGTAGCGGCGGACTCTTCGGCGGAGAGCTCCGCCAAGATGGCGTCGAGTCGCCGCGCCACCTCGTCCGCGCTGGTCGGCCGTTCGTCCGGCTCCTTGGCGAGCAGCTCGAAGCAGAGCTCGACGAGGGACGCCGGGGCTTCGGGGACGGCCTCTCGGAGGTCCGGTGGAGGTTCCATCATCGCGCGTCGAGCACTGCCCTCGCCGCGATAGAGGCGACGATGCGCGAGGCCCTCGTAGAGCACGACCCCCAGCGACCAGAGGTCGGCCGGAACCCCCGCCTCTTCGAAGCGAAGCCGTTCCGGAGCCATGTAGGGGATCTTCCCCTTGATGAGATGACGGGTGGTCGCCGTCCGGCGACCCAGAGCCTTCGCGATTCCGAAATCGGTGAGCCGCGCCACGCCATCCAGACCGATGAGCACGTTGTCCGGCGAGATGTCCCGGTGCAGGACGCCGAGGGGACGCCCGTCCAGGTCCTTGGCGGCGTGCGCGTGGGCGAGCCCGCGAGCGACGTCTCGCATCCACTCGATGACCACGAGCATGTCGATGTTCTCGCCCGCGGCCAGAGCGAGCCGCAGCAGTTGCTTCAACGACCGCCCTTCGACGAGATCCATCAGCATGAACGGCCCTTCGTCGTCGTGACCGACCTCGAAGACCCGCACCAGGTTCGGATGGCTGAGGCGGCCCGTGAGCCGCGCCTCATCGAGGAACGAGGTCACCGCGAAGTCGTCGTCGAGGAGGTCGGGGTGGATGCGCTTCAGCGCGTAGCTGCGCCGGAAATCTCCCTCCTCGCGGACGACGTGGAAGACTTCCCCCATGCCTCCCCGGCCGAGGATGCCGAGGGTTCGGAGTCGAAGGGGGCGTCGATCATCGCTCACGGCGGACACGGGAGGGGTCCAGACCCGAGGGCTAGATCGTCGAACTCGAGCGTCAGTGGGATCGATGCGGCCGGCGCCATGGGCCCGACCCGCGCGTACGTCACACTCTCCGCCGCGAAAGCCGCGCCGATGGCCTCGAGCTCGATGGGCGCGAACTCGATTCCATCGATCCGGAGCTGGACGGTATCGGCCTCCAGGTCCATCGCGAGCTCGAGACAGAACCAATCGTCCACGGGAAAGCGCGCCGCCGTGGTCGAGCTGAGCCGAGCTCCGTCGGGCCCGTACCCGTCGACCCGCAAGACACCCTCGTTCAGCCAAGTGACGCCCACGCTCGCGGTCGGCGCCGCGACCCGGCGGCCGGCCAGCAGCGCGACGAACGAAGACAGTGGCCGATTGGCCGCGACCATGGTGTCATGGCTCTCCGTCGGGATGCGGATCATCGTCCGCATGACCCGCATCCCGCCCAGATCGCTCGCCGGCAACGCGAAGTACGCATTCGCGGCTCGAGTGTCGTCCGGATGAATCACGTGGAGAGCGTGGCTCGGTCCGCAAAAGGGAGCGGGGTCGTCGACCGACGTCTCGACCACCGCCAGCGAAGAGTGATTTGCCGCCGAGCACCGTTGGGGCTCGGCCTCGAAGTCGGGGCACGGACGCCCGAGATCGTCGTCCGGGAAGCGTTCGACGACCACCGCGTCATCGAGGGAACAGCTCGCGGGCCCGGCGTCCGGCGTACCGAGGTCCGGCGGTCCCGAGTCGGGCACGCCGCCGTCGGGGGCGCAGTCGCTCGCCGACCCGGGTGCGGGCGCCGGCTCTCCGCAGGCGGGACGGCAGCTTCCCTCGTCACAGCGTTCCGCCGGACCACAAACGACGCCGAGACAGCTCTCGGAGAAGCGGAGCTCGGCGTAGCGCGTTCGGCCTCGCTCGAACCCGGCCGTCAGCCGCTGAACGCCCAGCGAACCCCCGCCCGCGTCCTCGAGGTTCACGGTGAGCGTGAAGTCCCGGGAGGCGTCGCCGCCCCGGGGAACGACCACGACCTCGTAGGGGAACGCCCCCTCGACCCGGGGATCGATCGCGCGCCGGTCCGGCTCGCCATCCGGTCCTTCGATCACCACGTCCAGGAGCGCGGCGCGCTCGGCGATCGAAGGGTCGGCCGTGAGGGTGACCCGGACCACGGTGGGCTCCTCGGAGCAGGCCGCGAGCCCGCCGACGAAGAGCACGACGGGTGCTATCCAGTGGGGGAACAACACCGCCAATGATATCATCATCCGCGATGGATGACCGCGACCGCCTGAGCGACGAGCTTCGGGCGATGAGTGGACTTCAGGCACCCCGTGATGGGGGTACGGACCTCGATCCCTCGGAGCCCTCGACGGGTCGATGGGAGGCCGCCGCGGCCCTGCGGGCGTATCTGCACATCCACCCGCTCGGCGGCCCGGTGGTCCTCTCTCGCGACGACGCGGAGCTCCGCATCGTTCAGCTGGTCCTGCGCGCCCTGGCCACTCTCGACCAGGACCCCGCGGACGCCGTGGCGCAGGCTCGGCAGGCGGCGCGCGCCGCCCGCACCGAGGGGATCCGCGCAATGGAGTACCTGGCCTACTGGACGCTCGCGCGGACCCGGCGGATCACGGGCAAGCCGCACGCGAGCGCGCTCATCATGACTTCGTGCGCCCGGGCCGTGCCGGCGTCGTGGCATCCCCTGGTGGATTGGGAACTGGTACTCGCCGGAAACGTCGGCGAGGAGGCGCTCGAACGGCCGCTCAGCGTCCCGGCCAGAGAGTGGCGCGCCGCGCTCTCGGCGCCCACCGTGGCGAACCTCGACCGCCTGCGCGCCATCCCTCTTCCGCCGCGATTCGCGCTCGAACGAGACGTACTCTGCAGCGGCTTCGACGCCGTCGCGCCCGAGCACGAGGCTCTCGCGTTCGCCATGGCCTCGGCGCTCGGGGCCCCCGCGGCTGGAACCCCAGCGGTGTGGGAGGTCGACGCCCACGGCTGCCGGCTCCGCTGGGCGCGGGCGGCGGAAGGGTCCGCCCCCGTGATCCCGATGGAAGTAGGCGAGCGGACGATCGAGGCCATCACCGTGCTCGCCCGAGCGGGAGCGCCGCTGCCTACCGAGCACTTCTTCGAGCGCGTGTATGGCTTCGCCTTCCGACCGGGCATCCACGGGGGCACGCTGCGCACCCTGCTACACCGGGTGCGGTCCGCGCTCGGTTCGCAGGCGACCGTCGACCGGAGCGGGGACTGCCTTCACCTGAAACCGCAGCAACGCTTCCTCTGTCCCGCCCTGGCCAGCGCACCCTCCCTGGACGACCGGCTCCTTCGCCTCCTCGCATCGGACCCCGGATCGGGGGCAGGCGAGCTCAGCGCGCAGGTGGGTGCCAACCTCCGCACGGTCCAGCGCGCACTCCGTAGCCTCGCCGCCAGCGGCGCGTGCGAGGCGCGCCGCGACGGACGATCGGTCACGTACGCGGTCGAAGACACGACCTTCAGCGAGCCCACTCACTTCGGCGCGACCCCGGCCCCAGAGGGGACGACCCCGTGACCGACTTGCTGATCGCCGATGAGATCGCGCGGGGTGGCATGGGCACGGTGCGCCTCGCGTTTCGGCGCACCGGAGACTTCGGACGCGCTCTCGCGCTCAAGCGCCCCAGCGGCGGAGGCCCCGGAGACTCCTCCGAGCGCGAGCTGCTCCTCGAAGCTCGGCTCAACGCCATGCTCCGGCACCCGAACATCGTGGAGGTGCTCGACGTCGGGGTGGACGATCGGGGCCTCTATCTCGTGATGGACTACGTGGAGGGGATCACCCTCCGCGAGCTGCCGCGCCTCCCCGCTCAGCTCGCCTGGCACGTCGTGGCTCAGGTCGCCTTGGCGCTGCACGCGGCCCACTCCCACGTCGGCGACGACGGCGAGCCGTCACCGGTGGTGCACCGCGACGTCTCCCCCGCCAACGTGATGGTGGGCTTCGATGGCTCGGTCCGCCTGATGGATTTCGGCCTCGCGCGCAGCGCCCGCGACCCTCTGACCCAGCGGTATCTCCGGGGAACGCCGGGCTACATCTCGCCCGAGGCCCTTCGCTTCGACGCGCTGACCTCCGCCGCCGACGTCTTTCAGCTCGCGGTCGTCGCTCACGAGTTGCTCGCCGGACGGCGCCTCTACGACGACGACGACTTGCGGGTCGTGGCTCGCCGCATCCTCGATGAGCCCGCACCCGAGCTCGGTGAGGGCAGCGAGGAGGCCCGGGAGATCCTCCGAGCGGGCCTGTCCAAAGAGCCGGCCGAGCGCCCCACGGCGCTGGCCATCGCTCGCCATGCAGAGTCCGAACGGCGCGCGCTCGTCCGGCAGGAGGGCCCGCAGTCCCTCGCCGATTGGCTCGAAGCCGCGGTCGCCTCGGTGATCGAGGACAAGCGACGATGGCTGGCCGATCAGTGGACTGCCCATGGGGTCCCCTCACCCTCGACTCGCCCCCCGCCGCCCCCATCCGCCGTAGCTCGGCCCGCGCGGCTGTCGCGCCGCGCGATCGCCTGGGCCGGCGCGCTCTCTCTACTGGGAGCCGGAGCGCTCGCAGTTTGGTTCGCGTGGGAGATCCCCCGCACCGGGGAGACTCCCGCCAGCGATCGGGCCGCCACGAGCTCGGTCCGCGAAGCTCCTGCTCCCGCGGCTCGGCCATTCCCTGGCCCGGCCGAGCCCGTTCCGCTTCACGCGGCCGACGCTGGCCCATCACCGACGATCGCCGAGCCCGCGGTCGAGCCGTCGGAGCCTGCGGCTCCCCGGCCGAGCCCGATGCGAGCCCGAAGGCGGCGCCGGGCCCCGGCGATGGATCGCCCCGCTCCGATGCCCTGGTGAGGACGAGCCAGGGAGTCGAGGCTGCGGGCATTCCTGCCCCGCCGCTGGCCAAGGGTTGGGCGGGCCCCATGAGTCCCGCATGCCCAACGAGCCCGAGCCCCCCTTCGACGACCAATCCATGAGCCTCCCCGGCACCGAGGCGGGGATGGAACCCGCGCCGCGGTGGGAGGCGCCCGACTACAAAGCCGCCGGCAAGCTGGACGGCAAACGCTGCCTGGTGACCGGCGGCGACTCGGGCATCGGTCGCGCCGTCGCCTGGCTCTTCGCGCGCGAGGGCGCCAACGTCGCGGTCACCCATCTCCCCGCGGAGAAGGGCGACGCCGACGCCATCGTCGATCGGGTGGTCGAGCTGGGCCGTCGAGCAGTCGCGCTGGAAGTGGACCTCCGGGATCCCGACGCGGCAGCACGAATGGTGGACCGAGCGGCGAAGGAACTCGGTGGTCTGGACGTCCTGGTCAACAACGCGGCCTACCAGAAGCATCGCAACGCGATCGACGACGTCGATCTGGACCAGTGGCGCCGGACCTTCGAGACCAACATCCAGGGTTACTTCGTGGTCGCCACGGCGGCGTTGGCCCACCTGCCCGAAGGCGGCGTCATCATCAACACCGGGTCGATCACGGGACTCGAGGGCTCCAAGGGCCTCCTCGACTACTCGGCGACCAAGGGCGCCACCCACGCCTTCACCAAGACCCTCGCGCAGGAGCTCGTGGAGCGGAAGATCCGCGTCAACTGCGTGGCGCCGGGACCGGTGTGGACGCCCCTCAACCCGGCGGAGCGACCGCACTCCGGTGAGCACGGGTACGAAGACTTTGGCGCCGACACCCCCTACGGCCGGCCCGCCCAACCGGAAGAGGTTGCCCCCGCCTACGTATTCTTCGCGAGCAATGCCGACTCCGGCTACATCACCGGCGAGGTGCTCACGCTACTCGGTGGCGACACTCGAGCCGGCTGACCTCGCCGGCGACCCCTCAGTCGAAGAGGACTTCGCAGAAGCTCTCCTCGTGGCCGATGACGGAGACGCGAGACTGGTCCAGCGGGGTGAACTCACCGGGTTCGGTGAGGGTGAGGCCGACGTCCTCGTCCCAGCCGAAGAGCTGGTGGGAGACGACGGGGTCGCCGTCGTTGCAGCCGTCGTCGTCCAAGTCGAGGAGGACCGCGACCGAGGGGTAGGCGAAGTTGGTGGTGATCGACGCGGCGCAGTCGGCGGCGAAGGCGCCGTCGGCGACGGCGGTGCGCAGGAGGACGCGGCGAGCGGGCTCGTCCTCGCCCGCCAACTGGTACGCCGCGATGTAGACGGTGGCGCCCTCGTACTCTTCGAGTCCAGTGGCGGAGACGGCGACGTCGTAGGTTCCGTCGCCGGCGCACTCGAGGCGCTCGACCGGCGCGGGTCCCACGGTCTCGTCGATGGGGCCCGGACCCGCGTCGGCGGTGGCGAAATCGACGGCGAGCGCCGCGTCCGCCGGAACCGCGGCGGCGTCGGGCGCGACGGTTTCGTCGGTGCCGCCGTGCTGGGAGTGGCAGGCGAAGGAGAGCGCGAGGGTCAGGAGAAGGTGAGTACGCATGAGTCCAAGGTGCGCGCGACGAGGCATAGCTGCCAATACGTTGAACACAGCACTCCCATAGCTTACGTGCATACTCAGTTCGACCGGATCGCAGGTTATGGCCGAAGAGTGCTGGCCGGCTGGCTGTTGGCCAGACACCTGCCGAGCACGTAGACTGACGTTCGTGACCGACGCGGCCGAGAAACTCTACGAGGGCGCCCTCGAGCTACCGGACGAAGACCGGGAGGCGCTCGCTTTGCGAATCCTGGCAACGGTTCCACGGACGACGGAGCGAGTCGCGGCGGCGTGGCGGGAAGAGGTCATCCATCGGGTGGAACAGATACGTCGCGGCGAGGTCGAGACGGAGTCGTGGGAGCAAGTCCAGGCCCAGATTGATGAAGCCCTGAGTCGGTAGTGCGGCGGCTCCTGTTCCACCCAGAGGCGCGCGCCGAACTGGTTGCAGCGATCAGGTACCACGAAGCAGAGCGCCCAGGATATGGAGCGAAGTTTCGCGACGAGGCCCGCGCGGTGATCGAGCGAGCCTCCGAACTCCCAGGGGTCGGGCAGCGTGAGAGAGGCTACCCAGACGGACTGGATGTACGAGCGTTCCAGTTCGATCTGTTTCCATACGCTGTGATCGTCGTCGTCGAAGAGGATGAACTCTTGGTGGTCGCCGTGGCGCACGGCCGTCGATTCCCCGGGTACTGGCGTACCAGACTCTGATCGGGTTCAGCCGCGGGAGCGAGGAGCCCCGAAGACATCGGATGCTCGGCGCAGCGGCTGCGCCATGGGTTGCCGATTGAATCGCGGGCATGGTACTCGCTGCGCGATCACGTGACCGCTGGGTCGGTGGGATGGGTGAGTCGATGCGAGAGCTGCTGTGGTTCGACGGTGAGAAGAGGGCGCGTTTCCATCGTGTGCGCGTGGGTGCGCTCTGCGCGATGCTGCTCGCGGGGTGCCTGGGTGGCGCCGCGTCGCGGCAGGCGGATCTCACCGGGCGGTCGGTGGCGGCGCCGACGATGATGGTGGCGCGTCCGCTGCCGCGAACGCTCTACATCGTGCTCGATCCGATGCGCGTTCCCGACCGAGTTCACGTGCGGCAATCGCAGTACTCGGCGATCGAGTTCCGCACGTTCTTCAAGCGGAGTCTGCGCACGGCGCTGGCCCCCTATTTCCAGCGGATCCTGGTGGTGGACTCCCCTCCCCTGGACGAGCCCGACCCGCACTTCGTGGCGGACGTGCGCCTCGACGGGATCGAGATGCGCCCGCATGGGCGGCTGGGGTACGCGCAGGACGTGCTCCAGATGCAGTGGGGCTTCGCCATCCGGCCCTCCGAGGCCGACGACTACCTCTTCTCGTTCACCGGGACCGGAGTGAGCGAGACCGAGTACTCGCAGCTCGAGCTCGGCTTCCAGCAGATGATGCTCTCCGCACTGACGGGCCTGGTGAGCAAGTGGACCGAGGGCGACGTCTTTCAGCATCTGATCGACGCGACGGGCGGCAACGCCGCGCCGACCCCGGCGCCCTCGACGACGCGCTCCCTCTGAGCGGTCACGCGTCGAACTGGGAGGCGTCGAATACGACGAAATCGTCGTTTGCCCGGTCCACCAAGGTGGGGATTCGCCCGTTCGGGTTGAGCTCGAGGTATGCAGGCGCCTTCTGCTCGTTCTGCGAGAAGCGCACGTAGGTGAGCTCGTACTCGAGGCCGGCCTCCTCGAGGAAGATGAGCGGCTTCCAGCCGTTCATGGTGGGCGCGGTGTAGAGGTGGAGGTCGGGCTGGGTCATGGACCCTCTGGGTCGACGAGAAGCCGACCGCGCTACGGGGCACGGGGCAGGACGCTTCCGAACTCGCCCTTCGGGCTCGTTCTTCAGCGCCCTGCTGCTAGAGGTCGCTGTCGCGACGCACCATCCAGGCGATCGCCGCGTTGATGGCCTCGTTGGCTTCACGGGTGCCCGAGTTTCCCGTGGCCATGTAGACGCGGCCTTCGGCGGGAACGACCCACGCCGTGCTGAACCATCGTCCGTTGGTCCCGAGGTGCACGAGGATCGGCGTGCTGGCCCAGGGCTGCGAGACGACTTCCCACCCAGGCACTCGGCCCTCGTCGGTTTCCGCGAGCGTCGCGAGTAGCGCGCGGGGGGCATCGGTGGGCCCGGCGCCGGTCATCCATGCGATGAACCGGACCCAGTCGAGGAGGCTGCAGTGGATGCTGCCGGCAGGGGATGCCCAGGCCGGGTTGTCACCGGCATCGGGCCGTAGACCGGCGTCCGTTGCGAGGTGACCCGAGAGGGCGCCGCCCTCGCCCGACGGCGGGCCGAAGCCGCAACTCTGAAGGCCCAGGGGCTCGAAGAGCCTTCCCTGGAGGATCTCTTCGAAGGCGCCGGGGAGGCGCGTCTCGAGCGCCGTCCCCGCGGTCACATAGGCGTAGTTCGAGTATCGCATCCGGCTCGGGTCCGCCACGGGAGGTGCCTCCAAGATCGCCTCGACGAGGCCCGCGCGAAGGGTCGACGACGCGCCCCCAGCGCGTAGCGCCTCGAGTGCTGCAGCGGGCAGCTCGTCGTTGTCGGGGAGCCCGCCGCGATGGACGAGCAGGTCGTGCAAGGTGGTCGAGGAGTGGTCGGGGTGGACGCCGACGGCGGGGAACACCTCGCTCAGCGGCGCCCGAGTGCTCAGGAGGCCGGCTTCTTCCGCGAGGTAGACCGCCGCCGCCGTCATGGCTTTGCCATTCGACCCGAGATGCCAGGCGTCGTTCAGCAGGGCGGGGTCATCCTCACCGACGCGCCGGCTGCCGACCACTGCGCCTCGAGGGGGAACCCCTGCCCTCACCGTGGCTGCGCCCAAGGCCGGCACTCCATGCTCGGCAGCGAGGCGGCGCAGCTCGTCGGCGAGGTCGGGATCGTCGGTGAGAGGCGCCGGTGCCGGCGCGGGCTCCGCGGCATCGGGCGGTGCGGAATCCGCTGGTCCGGCGGGCGCGGCATCGGGAGAGGCCGCATCGACGGGAGGCTCCGAGGCGGCGATGCAGCCCGTGGTCGAGAGCAGGATCGAGAGGCCGAGAGTGGTGCGGTGCTCCATGACCTTCGGTACGAAGCAACGTCCCGTCTATTTCGCCGGCGCCGACGCAGACGCGCTCCCTCTGAACCCTACCCGTCGCTCAGTGGGAGCGGCCGATGTCGGCGAGGAGGGCGTCGATGTCTTCGACGCTCACGGGTTTGACCAGGTGCCGGTGGAAGCCCGCTTCGTCGGACTTGCGACGGTCTTCCTTCTCACCCCATCCGGTCTGGGCGACGAAATGCACGTGGTCCTCGGGGTCCAGCTCCCGGAGCCGGCGGCAGGTGGTGTAGCCGTCCATGGTGGGCATGCCGATGTCCAGGAGGGCCACGTCGGGCTCGAAGTCCTCGAAGGCGTCGATGGCTTCTTCGCCGCTCTGGCAGACATGGACGGTCTGGCCCTTGGACTCGAGCACCATGCGCAGCATGTCGCCGACGTCGGGGTTGTCGTCCACGACCAGGAAGCGGAAGCGCGACTGCGCGGTGACCGAGGCCGGACGCCGCGCCACCGATGCGGCGTCGTGGGCGTTGATGGGCAGGGTCATGATGAAGTCGCTGCCCTTGCCCAGACCTTCGCTGACGACCTCGATGGTGCCGTCGTGAGCGCTCACGAGGCGCTGCACCAGGGTGAGCCCGATGCCCAAGCCACCGCGGGTGTCCTTGGAGTCGGGGCCGTCGAGCTGGCTGAACATGGAGAAGATGCGGTCTTCGTCGCCGGGGGCGATGCCGATGCCGTCGTCCTTCACGCTCAGGCGGGCGGTGCCCGAGTCGCCATCGCTGGCCGTGACCGCGAGCTGGATGTGACCGTCGCGGTTCGAGTACTTGATGGCGTTGCTGAGCAGGTTGGAGACGATCTGCGTGAGGCGGACGGGGTCGCCCCACACCCACACCGGGTTCTCCGGTAGCTCGGTGGTCAGCTCCTGGCTCTTCACCTCGCGCGCGCTCTCGTTCATGGCGATGGCGTCGCGGGCGATGGCGCGCAGGTCCACGACCTCCTTGTCCAGGCGGACGCCGCGCGAGAGGCGGGACACGTCCATGAGGTCGTCGACGAGGACCGAGAGGTGCCGCACCTGCCGGTCCAGCGCGCCGAGGACGCGGTCCCGCTGCTTGGTATCGGGATCCGCCCGCAGGATGGAGACCGCGTTGCTGATCGGGGAGAGCGGGTTGCGCAGCTCGTGGGCCAGGGTGGCGATGAACTCGCTCTGGGCCTTCTCCTTCACCTCGAGCTCGGCGAAGCTGGTGCGCAGGACCGCGTTGCTCTGGAGGGCGTCGCGCAGGAAGAACTTGTTGAGCCGCTGGGCCAAGAGGATGTCGTCCTGGGACCAAGGCGCGGAGTGCCCGACGATGGGCTGCTCGTGGACCTCGAAGGTGGTCCGGGGCTGCAGCCGCTCCCGCTTGGACGCGCTGGGGCTCTTCTCGCCGGGGCGACCCGCCCAGCGGATCACCCGGGGATGCTCCGGCCGGAACCACATGGTGAAGTGGCCCTGCTCCGGAAGCATGGGGATGACCAGAGCGCCGACCACATCGTCGACGTCGGGCTGGATGCCGAGGGCGGTGAGGTCCTCGGTCATGAAGGGATGGTCGCCCGCCTGGTCGCTCTTCCAGAGCGACGTGAGCTGTTCGATCACCGCGTCGCTGGGGGTGCGCCCCACGCTGACCACGCGGTCGCCGCCGACGTAGACGAAGCCGCAGGCGTCGAGCAGGCCGAGCACCTGGTCCTGGTTCGCGCGGAAGACGTCGACGATGTTCATATCCGGCGTGAGCCGCTCGATGAGCGTGTCGACGACGGCGTCGGCGTTGGCGCGGAGCGCGACCAGGTTCTGCTGCTCCTTGGCGTAGAGCTGCCAGGCGAAGAGGTGCCCGAAGGCCTCGCACTCGAGGCGCACCGCCTGGGAGACGTAGTGCGCCTGGCGATGGTGGCAGACGATGAGACCCCAGAGCCGGCCTTCGCTGACCAGCGAGACCGACATGGTCGCGCGGATGCCCATGTTCCGCAGGTACTGGTTGTGGATGGGCGACATGGCCCGCACCAGCGACTGGGTGAGGTCCAAGGGCGGCTTGCCCTCGGCGAGGGCGGGCGCGAGCGGAACCGGCGGGAGCTGGACGTCGGGGTTCAGCCGGATCCAGTTCTCGAGGTAGAGCGCGCGCGCCTGGGCCGGGATGTCCGACGCCGGATAGGTGAGCCCCATCAGCGAGTCCATGCCCTCCACCGACTCGCCGACGACGGTGCCGGTGTCGTCCTGGTTGAAGCGCAGCACGAGCACCCGCTCGAACTCGGTGAGCCCCCGGATGGTCTCGGCGATGGCGTTGGAGACCGCGTCGACGTCGTCGAGCTGGGCCAGCATGGGCGCGATGTTCTTGGTGAACACCTTGCGCTGCTGGAGGATGCCCATCCGAGCGGTCACGTGGGCGACGGGCTCCACCTCGAGGACCATCAGATCCCCGCTGCGGTAGACGACCCCATCGAACTCGCGGCGCTCGCCGACCCGGACGGCGTCGGCGCGGAAGGCGAGGCGGAGGGGCAGACGGATGCCTTCCCGGCTGGCCCGCTCGTAGGACTCGCGGACGAACGAGCTGGGCGTCTCGCTCTCGCAGAGCCACTCGAAGAAGTCCTGGTTCTGGAGCTCGCCCTCCCAGCTCAGGAGCTGCCCGATGTTCTCGCTGTAGACGCGGACGTGCCCACTCTCGGGGTCGAGGGCCACCAGGTATCCGAAGCCCTGGACGGCCCCGGGCTGGTGGATCGGCTCCTGGTCGCAGTGCTCGAAGGCGAGCTCGTCGGGATCGAAGGCGATACCGGCGTCGTCCTGGGCGGTGGGCATGACCGGAGGACTCTGGGGCCCGCGGTTTTTGGCGTCAACGGCCGCTGGAGGTAGAGCTCGCGGGGGTGATCCGTGAGCGTTCACGGCGCGGCGACTCCGCGGGAGGGTCCCGCCGTGGAGCGGGGACGGGCCTCAGGGGGCGTGGCAGATGACGCAGCCGTAGTCCTGGTTGGCGTAGACCAGGTCGAAGGCGGACCCCTCGTCGCCGCGCTCGGCGAACTTGGCGAGGTAGGCGTCGGGGTCGGCCAGGGCGTCGTCGACCAGGTTGCGCCAGGGCCACTCGTCGAAACCCTCGGCGGCCTTGGAGGCCTCGAGGTAGGCCACGGTAGTGTCGCGGTCGCCGACCCGGGCGTAGTGGTCGGCCCAGTGGAAGGCCATGCCCGGGAGCGCCCAGGGCGCGTGCTCGGTGTTGCGCTCGCAGAAGTCGGCGCCGGTACAGGTCCAGGCGTCGATGGCGGCGATCACCCGCTGGGGGACGCCGGTGGCGAGGGGGAGCCCGATGGCGGTGCCGCTGATGGAAGGCACGTTGCCCAGCGGGTCGGCGGCGATGCGCGCCTCGGCCTCGTCGTAGAGGCGCACCGCTTCGTCGTTGTCGCCGGTGACGTGGGCCACGGCGATGGCCATCGAGGCCTTCCAGGAGACCAGGATGAAGTTGTCGGGGTCGAGCACCTCGGCTTCATCGAAGTCGGGGCCGACCTGCGCGATGTAGGTGATGGCGTCGCCGCCCACGTGCTCCTCGAGCGCGATGGCCATGCCCAACTGGCCCCGGCGAAAGAACACGTTGCCGCGCTCCGCCGAGAGCGCGGGGTCGCCGGGTGCGTGCTCCTCGAGGACGTCGCCGAACATGGCGTAGACCGGGAGGCGCTGGTCGCGCTCGTGCTGGAAGGCGACCCAGAAGCGTGCCTCCGAGCATGCGTAGGCGTCGGTCTCGTCGAGACCACGACAGTCCTCGAGGGTCGTCGGGTCCACGGCGGGGTCGCCACAGGACGCGAGGGCGAGCGCGAGGAGAGCGGAGAGGGCGGTGGTTCGCACGGGGCGTTCAGGGATCGAACAAGAGCGCGGTGTTGAGGACGACGTCGAAGTCTACCGGCGCCGCGTCGGGCACGGTGACCTGCGGCGAACCGAGGCCCATGAGCGAGACCAGGTCGCCGCGGTCGGGGCCGGCGGTGGCGGGGTCGGTCCCCGCGTTCATGTCGGCGTCGAAGAAGGCGCTGACGAAGTAGGGCTCCGCGCGCGGCGGGATCCCTTCGAGGGTATAGGGGACCGAGGCGGACGCGTCGCTCAGGTCGGCGCTCGCGACGATGGCCTGCCCCACGAGCACCGCGGTGTCGCGGTTGGTCACCGGGTCGCGATCGAAGACGGCGATGTAGACCGGGCCGACGCCATCGGCCTCCGGCGTCGCGCTGGCGGTGCGCGACACGGTGCCGGCGAGGGACCCGGTCGCGCCCACCGCGCCGCTGTCCGGCGTCTCGATGGTGCCCGCGTCTTGGGCGATCCCGGTGTCGGCGGTGGTGCCGGCGTCCGTGGGCGCGGTGGCGTCGGTGATGACGCCGGCGTCCATGGGAGTGCCGTCGGTGCGGCCGTCGTCGTCACCACAGGCGGCGATCACGACGAGAAGCGCCGGCAGCAGGGCCGGCATCGAGCGAAGGAAGCGCATCGCGCGACCCTAGCAGCGCCCGATCGTCGGGCCCGTGATCGAACTCGCCGGGGACCGGTGCCTGACGTGCCACGAAGGAGTCCTCTGGCGCCAGCGATGTCTGGGGTGCGCTATACCGAGGCGGTGAGCGACAGCTTCCTCCACGTCCTCCCGCGCTCCTCCAAGGCATGTCCCAGCGCCGGGAAGCAGAACGACGCGGTGGACTACCTACGCGATCGGTTCTCCTTCGTGCGATGCGAGACCCATGCGCATCCGGTGTTCGTGGACGCGGGCTTGAGCTTCGAGTCCGTCGCCTGCCCGCTGTGCGGCGCCGCGCTCGACATCGGGTGGTGGGGCGAACGTATGGATATCGCGGCCGCCGCCGACTTCGAGGAGCTCGGGGTGGTGACCCCGTGCTGCGAAGGCGAGAGCTTGCTGGATGCGTTGCGCTATCTCGAGGAGCAGGGGTTCGCGCGCTGCGTGATCACGGTGACCAACCCGGGGCGCGAGTTGGGGCCGGCGGAAGTTCGAGAACTTCAGCGGCTCCTGGGAACCCAGGTCCGGGTTGTGCGACAGCACATGTGACGGCGGGAATCGGTGCTTCCGGGCGACACGAAACCAGCGGAAGCCGCAGTCCCTCTCATTTCCACGAAAACCCGTCGGCGTTCCTAGATGGGAGTATCCGGCCCTCCCTCGCTACGAGACGATGTCGTCGTGCCCAAGACCGCGCTGCACCCTGCGATCGACCGCGCCGAAGACTGCGAACGATGCGCCACTCCGACCGTCTACTGGCACGAGTCCGAGGGGGAGCGCATCTGCGTGACCTGCTTCCTCCATGATGTTGGACAAGGCGACCACGCGTGGCAGATGCCGGCAAGCTCCACGGGGACGGCTATGGCCCCGTCGCGTGGAGTCTCTGGCATCCTGGCGGCGATGAGCGACGTCGACCCGAAGGTGGTGAAGAGGCTGCGCGCGATCTGTCTGGCGCTCCCCGAGGCGGAGGAGGTGCCGCGGAATCGGGATCCGTCTTGGCAGGTGCGGGGGCAGGTGTTCGCGGACCAGCACGACCACTTCGAGAACGGGCGGCCCGCGGCGTCGTTGCTGGTGCGCACCAGCTATCGATTGTCGGCGCCGAGCTCGCTCTACCCGCAGGTCGAGGGCGCCGACAGAGCGGGAGCCCCGAGAGCGACGCTGAGGGTGCCGGGCGCGTAGAGGCGCGGGAGGCTCAGTCCCGGGAACGGCCCGGCGGTCGGCGGCCGGCGGTCGTGTGACGCGACTCGGTCTCAGGGCGCGGGCTCGAGCACCATCACCGCCATCCCGTTCGGGCCCGTGCCTGCTGCGCTGGAGGCCGTTCCACCGAAGCCGCCCGAGCCGAGCTCGATCGAGACCGTCGCGTCACGAGTCACGGAGGCGTTCTGGAACGCGAGCAATCCGATCGAGGGTCCCCCCGCCCCACCGGCGCCGTCTCCGCCGGCGCCACCGACGCCTCCGGTGCCGCCCCGCGCCCCATCCCCGCCGGAGCCGCTGCCTTCTCCCAGCCGGCCCCCGGCTCCGCCCGCGCCGCCAGGGCCACCGATGCCCCCCGCGCCGCCGCGACCGCCGGAGGCGGAGACGAGGACCACTCGCTCCAAGACGACCTCCGCGCCGAAGACGGTCATCCCGATGGAGGCGCCGCCGCCGCCGCCGCCACCGCCGCCTTCGCCTCCGCAGCCGCCGGCACCGCCGCCGCCACCCCCGCCGCCTTCGTCGACGCGGCCCTCGTTGCCTGCGCCGCCGCCGCCGCCGCCGCCTCCGCCGCCGCCACCGCCCGGCTCTCCGGCCTCGGCATCGCGGGGCTGGAAGAAGGCGCCCGCGAACTCCGGGTTGGCCGAGGGGGGTCGACCATCGTCGCCGGCGGGACCGGTGTTCCCAGGACTGCCGTTCTGCCCGGAGCGAGTGACCGAGGTGCCGCTGGCGGGCCCCCCCGGGCCACCAGGACCGGCCAGCGCGCCGGAGGGCGAGACGTCTCCGGGCGCTCCGTCCGCGCCGGGGCCGACCGGATCGATGAGGTCCGTTCCCGCACCGTCGCCGCCCCGGCCACCGCGACCGCCGTTCCCCGAGCACGCGCTGATGCCCCCAGGTCCCCCAGAGCCCGGAACCGAGCTCGAGGCGTTGTTCCCCCGGTCGCCGGACGCTCCCGTCATCCCCGGGGTCGTCACGGTTTCACCCGTGGCTCCGGTGGCGCCGTTGCCCGCTTCGACGCGGCAATCCCGGAGCACGAGCACGCCGCCGCGGTCGTCGAGGACCAGGAGGCCCACGGAGGACCCACCGGGCTCCGTGGCGTCCCGAGCGCGAAGCGTGAGGCCCTCGAGAAGTGTGGGCTCCGTATGCTGCTCGACGCGCGCACCTATCGCGCCTCCCTCGATGACGGTCTCGCCGGCCCGGGCCAGGAAACGCGGCCCGTAGCCGCCGTGGACCGACACGCCATCGGGCACCACCCAGGTATCCCCGGCGTCGTAGCTCCCGGCGGCCATCACGACCTCGGTTCTCGAGGGGTCGGCGGCGAGCAGTTCGGCGACTTCGACCAGGGAGCCGAACGGGGCGGCGGGGCTCCCGTCGGGATCAGAGCTGCCGCCTGGGGCGACATAGACCGTGGTGCCTCGCACGCCGTCGGCGCCATCGCAGTTGGCGTCGACCCCGTCTCCGGCCTCGTCCATGGCGCTGACGAACTCGCACCCGGCGTCCACGACGTCGGCGTCGGCACCGGCGTCTCCCGCGCCGGCGTCGTCCGAGGTGACCTGGTAGCGGGGAAGGCTCTCGGGAGGGACCACCGGAACGGCGTCTCGACACTCGCCGCGAACACACACCTGGCCCGAGCACGCGTCGACCCGCTCGCGATCGCAGGTCGCGTCGAGGAAGAGGGCGAGCACCCGGACGTCCCCGGGGACGTAACCGGAGCGGGCCCCGGCGGACGCCAGAAGGTCGCCGCCCGAGTCGTAGGCGCGAGCACGCACCTCGAAGACTCGGTTCGCGTCTCCATCGCGGGGGACCAAGCCTAGCAGCCCGTTGATTTACTCG
>DCLA01000025.1:95363-101471 GCA_002320815.1 Myxococcales bacterium UBA1660 | reverse complement strand
ACCGACCTGAGCTCCGCGCTAGCGGATCCCTGGCGACGGCCGCGGCGAACCCGTCAGTGACGGGACTCGGCGCGGTGCTTGGCGCCGCAGCGGGCACAGCATCGCGCGTGTCGGCCCCGGGTGAGGCCGTGGTCCTCGTCGAGCTGGAAGACCGGCATCAGCTCGCCGCCGCAACGGCAGGTCTCCGCGCCCTGGGGCGCTGCGCCCACCACCCGAGGAAAGCGGGAGGTAGCCTTGGGCGCGTACACCAGCGCGCATCCTTCGGCGCCGGAGCAACCCTTCGCGGGGTAGCGATCGCAGCCGTAGAGGAGGCCCACCTGGTCCAGGTGACCCAGCGGCGCGAGGTCGACCTGCGCCAGGAGGTGGAGGGGCTGGTTGCACACTCGGCAGCGCGGCGGCGTGGTCCCCGTAGGGGGGCCGCCGCGGCGGCTCGGGGCGATCCGAGGAGAGACCTCGTGACATCCGGACAGGTGCGCAGCCATGACCCACCTTACGCGAGAGCCCCGCAAGCCCGACCTTACGGGGCTTGCACGTTGGGCGCCGGCTGGGCTCGCCGGGGCTGGGCTCGCTGCGCTATCGTCCGGTCGTGGGCCGTTCGCCGGAGATCGAATGGGACGTCTCGGGCGCCGGCGTGCCGCTCGGCCGGGTCACCTACGTCGCGATGCGGCTCCCATCGACGCTACTCGTCGGGAGATGCGCCGGGATCGCCGAGGAGGGCGAGCTGGCGGAACGAGCTCGGGGCGTGGAAGTCGGGGCGGTCCCCGGCGTGCTCGAGGGCCCAGAACGCCGTGCCGCCCGCGCGGTCGCGGGTGACCACGCACGGACTCACGAAAGTGGAGGGAGCCAGGCGAAGCGGGCTCGCCACGGTGGCCACGAAGGCCCGCCTGCGCTCGAAGCTCAGCGTCGCCCGGGGCCCCGGGTCGACGTCCTGGCGCTCGCGGTAGCCGAGGAAGGCGAAGCGCGTCCGCTGTCCGGTCGGTGAGAAGTTCCACTCGTCGTACCGGGGAGTGCCGAGCTGGCGGGCGAAGAGCTCGAAGCAGGTGTGCTCCCAGAGTCGGAGCGGATCCAAGGGTGGGTCGGGGAGGGCGAGCGCGTCGAGGTCGCCGTGCAGCGTGTAGCGGAGCGTCCAGGTGGCGCGCTCCCGCTCGACGGCCACCTCGATGGCGTCGATCGCGTGCGAGGTCGAGGCCGGGTGCGGGACGAGGCGGGCGATTATCGGCGGTGCTGACGCAGGCTCGGGGGGCGCCACGAGGGCGAGGCGCCAGTCCCCGAGCTCCAGCGCGTCCCCCGGGGTCAACGGAACCCCATCGACCTTCTGGCCATCCAGGACGAGGCCGCCGGCCGTGCCCAGGTCGCGCACCCGCACCGAGCCATCCGTCGCGAGCTGCAGCGACGCATGGCGACGAGAGAGCTCGGCGGAGGCGACGCAGAGGTTCGCGACGCGCGGATCCCGGCCGACCACGACGGTATCGTCGAAGAGCACCACGCGCTGGGCATCGGGGTCCGAGGTGCGGCGAAGGTCGAGCACCCAGCGGGTCACCATCGGCGCGCGGACTTTCGTGAGGCCGGAGGCGGCGTCGGCATGGTCGGCAGCATACGCAGCGGGCGCGACGGCGTCCCGGTCGCTCGTCGCGCCGTACGCCGCGGGCCGTCGATCGTCGACTCGGTCGCAGGTAGTCTGGGCGTCGATGTCCGCCGCGATGCCGTCCTTCTGCCCCGACGCTCGAACCCTCGTCGTGCTCGCGCTCGTGGCGGCGTCGTCGTCGGCCAGCGCTCAGCTCGACCTCCGTCTCCCTCCGCCGGAGATCGTCAGCGTGCTGGACGGCCCGTCGCCCGCGGCCGTGGCGGAGACTCGGCACGCCAACGCCGCTCAGAACCGGCGGGAGGGACGCTGGATCTTCGGTTGGGGGCTCGCGTCGGCGCTGGCGGGCGGCATCCTCTCGGCCGCTCTGCACGATCGGCGCGAGTGGCTGGGCTTCGGGCTCACGACCGCCGCATTCGGAGTCATCGACGCCGCGCTCGCGGTGCCCCTCCTCGACCTCGGTCACCAGCGTCGGCACGGGATCGACGAGGGGCGCTTCGGGGAACTCCGGGGCGCGAAGAGGGTCCTGGAAGCGTCCATCACCCAGCAGCGCACGTCGGGGCAGGTCTTCGCGTTGAACGTCGGCCTGGACATCGCCTACATCGTGGCCGGGGTCCTGATGTTCTTCCTGGGCCGCGCGGACGATCCGAACGAGGGGTACCTGACCGGGTCGGGGGTCGCGATGATCAGTCAGGGCGCGTTCCTCTTGGGCTTCGACATCGCGGGGTGGGTCCACACCGGATACCGGGCGGCGGCCCTCGAGGCCCTGCGTCGAGACTGAGGCCTTGGCGCCCCATCCGGGCCCGCTCCGCGCCGGGGGTGAGTTCGACCCTCGCGTGGTGGGCTAAATGATGGTGTCAGTAAAATATTGCGCCACAGAAGCAATTGAGTCAGGCTCTGAGGGGGCGGAATGGCCCCGCAGAACGCACCTCACCTCTTGCCGCCGGATCGATTCATGAGAATCAACGTCAGCCGTCTTTTCTCCTTCATCGTCTTTTCACTGGCCCTGGCGTCGCCCGTGCTAGCCCAGGATGCGGACGGTGATGGCGTCCCGGACTCCCGCGACGTCTGTCCGACGACCGCCATGGGGCTGGCCGTCGACGGAGCGGGCTGCGACGCCTACTGCGAGGTGGTCGACCAGGGGACGGACGTGTTCCTCCGCTCGCGGCTGCTCGAAGTGGGGACCGCGGAGGCCGCATCGTTCGGAGCTTCCTCGACGCCTCCGATGGGCTGGCACCCCCGGTCGGACACCGGGCTCCTGGGCTTCGTTGCCGACCCGGAACGAACCGACTGGATGGACTACAAGGGCGACTTCTTCGTGCCGGGAACGCCCGAAGAAGGCTTTGGAATCAGCGTCGATGGGATCGACTTCTTCAACAGTACGTTGAGGGGAGAGCAAGGGATTCCGGGGAGCTTCACCGGGACCCGCGCCGAGTGCCGGCCGCTCGTGTGCGGCCTTCGTGGCGGCGCGGCCGCGTACTGGTCGGGCTCGGTCGCGGGCATCGCCGTCGACAAGGAGATCTCGGTCCTCAACGAAGGCCTCTTCATCCTGGTCGAGGTCACGCTGACCAACAACGGGCTGATCCCCGCGGTCGTGACCTACATGCGAAACGTCGACCCGGACAACATGCAGCCGGTCACGGGGAACTTCGAGACGACCAACACCATCATCGCTCAGGGGGACGGGACGGCGACCTCGCAGGCGTTGGTCACGGCGACGACCACCGGGCCCGACTCGTACCTCGCGCTCATCTCGAGCGATCCGGACGCGCGCGTGACGTTCGGGGGGTTCACCAACCGCGATCCCGACGCGGTCTACTCGTGCATCGGTTTCTCTTGCACTCCCGGCGACACGGCGACGAGCGACAACGCCATTTCCCTGGCCATCCGGAAGACCATCCTCGCCGGCGACTCGGTGACCTTCAGCTACGCCTACACGCTGGACGCGGTGGAGGTCGCGACGGCGAGCGCGTGCACCATCCCTGCGGTCTGCGGGGATGGGATCGTCGAGGGGGCCGAGAGCTGCGATGACGGCGACCTGCTGCCCGGCGACGGCTGCAGCGCGACTTGCACCGTCGAGACCGGGTACGACTGCATGGGCGCGCCCTCGATGTGCGCGCCCATCTGCGGCGACGGCCTGGTGATCGCTCCCGAGACCTGCGACGACAGCGGGACCATGCCGGGCGATGGGTGCAGCGCGACGTGCGCCACCGAGGCCGGCTACGACTGCACCGGCGCCCCCTCGACGTGCTCGCCCATCTGCGGCGATGGGCTCGTGATCGCTCCGGAAACCTGCGACGACAGCGGGACCATGCCGGGCGACGGGTGCAGCGCGACGTGCGCCACCGAGACGGGCTACGACTGCACCGGCGCCCCCTCGATGTGCTCGCCGATCTGCGGCGACGGTCTCGTGATCGCCCCGGAGATGTGCGACGACAGCGGGACGACCCCTGGGGACGGCTGCAGCGCGATGTGCACCGTCGAGTCGGGCTTCGTCTGTACGGGCACCCCGTCCGTCTGTGCGCCCTGCTTCGACACCATGGCGGGACCGGGGACGGACCTCGGCTGCGCTTCGGGCGCGCCTTTCTGCACCGGGTCGGGCCTGTCGTCTTTCTGTGCCGTCTGTGAGAACGACACGGCGGGCGGCACCGACTCCGGCTGCTCGGCCATGAACCCCGTCTGTGACACCAGCGGGGTCCCGGTCTGCATCGCCTGCGAGGACACGGCGGGGGGCTCCGGCGTCGACAACGGTTGCGACGCGGCCACGCCGGTCTGCGGGACGTCCATGGCGGGCGCCGCCGTCTGCGTGGAGTGCTCGGAGGACTCCCACTGCGGGGTCGGTACGGTCTGCGATGGGATGGGCTCTTGTGTTCCCGGATGCACCGACGACGCCGACTGCGCACCGACTCCGGCGACGCCCGTCTGTGATGTGCCCTCGCGCAGCTGCGCCGAGTGCCTCACCGACGCGAACTGCGGCGGTACGGAGGTCTGCAACGCCGCCCTCGCTTGCGAGTCGGGGGACTCCGATGGCGACATGGTCCCCGACGAGGATGACATCGACGACGACAACGACGGGATCCCCGACATCGAGGAGATCGACCCGACGCTCCTGGGCGACACCAACGACAACGGGATCCTGGACTACGAGGACGCCGCGCTGGTGACCTGCGACGACAGCAGCCCCGCGGATGGCGTCTGCGATTCGCTGCCCATGGCGACGGACTTCGACGGCGACGGGATCGCCAACCACCTCGACCTGGACGCCGACGGCGACGGCATCGCGGACCTCGCGGAGGGTGCCGGGTCCGACACCGACGGCGACGGCCGGGTCGATGGGTTCATGGATGCCGACGGCGACGGTCTCCACGACCCGCTCTCGGCGACGCCGTTGGCCCTCCCGATCTCCGATGGGGACACCAGCCCCGACTTCCTGGACCGCGACGCCGACGACGATGGGCTCACCGACACCCTCGAGGCCGGGGGCACGGACGCCGACGGGAATGGGGTCGTCGACGACACCACGGACTCCGATGGCGACGGCCTCGCGGATGGCATCACCGGGCTCGGGGCGCTGCCCGCGCCGGACACCGATGGCGACGGCACCGCCGACTACCGCGACGTCGACTCCGATGGGGACGGCATCGGGGATGCCGTCGAGGGCACCGACGCCAACGGCGACGGCGCGGGCGACATCGAGCTCGCCGGCGTGGACACCGATCGGGACGGCCTCGACGACGCCTTCGACCCCGACTGCGTCGACGCCGCGGCCTGTGGCGGCGTCCTCGGCGCGATGGCAACCCAGCCGAACACCGACGACGATGGCCCGGCCGACTGGCGTGACATCGACTCCGATGGCGACGGTCTGACCGACGACCTCGAGTGCCCGCTGCCGGCCATGTGCGCGGACAGCGACATGGACGGCACTCCGGACTACCTCTCCCTGGACGCCGACGGCGATGGGATCCCCGATCTCGCCGAAGGGCACGACGATGACTCGAACGGGGTCGCGGACACCGAGCCCGTCGGCGCCGACACCGACGGCGACGGGCTCGACGATGCCTTCGACGCCGACTGCGCCGCCGCGGCGGACTGTGGTGGCGTGATCGGCGCCACCCCGACCCCGGCGGACCTCGACATGGACGGCGCGCCCAACTTCCAGGACGCCGACGACGACGGTGACGGCATGGACACCACCCTCGAGCGCTCCGACGCCGACGAGTACGAGGGGCCCGCCGCCGACCCGACCGATGTCGACGAGGACGGCCTGCCCAACTGGTACGACGACGACAGCGACGGCGACACCGCGTCCGACCGGACCGAGAGCGCCGGTGACCGCGACGAGAACGACGACGGGATCCTGGATTACCTGGACCCCACCTTCCGCCCGGTCGACACCGACGAGGACGGCGTCATCGACAGCGTCGAGTGCCCGCCCCCCGCGTCTCCGGCGGCCATGGACTGCCCGGACTCGGACGGCGACGGGAACCCCGACTACGACGACACCGACGACGACGGCGACGGGATCC
>DCLA01000025.1:65777-95064 GCA_002320815.1 Myxococcales bacterium UBA1660 | reverse complement strand
CCGACGACGACGGCGACGGGATCCCCACCGCCGACGAAGAGGCCGCGGGTCCCGACACCGACGGCGACGGAACTCCGAACCGCCTGGACGACGACTCCGACGGCGACGGGCTCCGCGACGAAGACGAGGGCAACGCCGACGCCGATGGCGACGGCCGCGGCAACGCCTACGACCTCGACTCGGACGGCGACGGCCTCCGCGACGCGGACGAGGGCGCGGTGGACACCGACGGCGACGGCACGCCGGACTACCTGGACACCGACTCCGACGACGACGGAGCCCCCGACGCCGTCGAGGGCCACGACGCGAACGGTGACGGCGTCGCGGACACCACGGCGATGGGCGTCGACATGAACGGCGACGGTCTCGATGACGCCTACGACGCCTCGGTGGGTGGTACGGACGCGCCGGTCCAGGACACCGACGGCGACGGCACCCCCGACGTCCTCGACCGCGACGACGACGGGGACGGCGTGGACACCCGCTTCGAGGGCCCGACCGCCCAGGACACGGACGGCGACGGCACCCCGGACTACCTGGACGACGACGACGACGGCGACGGCACGCCCACCGTCGACGAGAACGCCGACCCCAACGGCGACGGCGATCCCGCCGACGCCCAGGACACGGACGGCGACGGCACCCCGGACTATCTGGACGACACCGACGACACCCCGATCGGTCCCACCGGTGGCGGCGTCGCCGGCGGCGCGCTCTGCTCGGCGTCGCCCGGTCGCGGCGAGTTCCCGCTGGCGATGGTCCTGGGCCTCCTGGTCCTGGTCCGCCGCCGGCGTCGCCGGAGCGACACCGACCTCGGTGGCAACGACGGGACGAAGGGAGGGAAGAAGAGCCGTTGGCTCCCCTTTCTGGTCGTCGCGCTCGCGGCGCTGAGCCTCCCCCGGGCCGCCGAGGCCCAGCTGGGCACCCTCGACCGCTACCGCGCGAGCGAGACCACCAACGACGACTTCCACCTCAGTCGACCGACCCTGCTCGGCCACCTGAAGCTCAGCGCGCAGCTGCACCTCGACTACGGTCTGCGGCCGCTCATCTGGGAGACGGTGGCCGGCGACGCGGGCAGCGACGAGCTCTCCATCGTCGACCACCAGCTCAACGGCACCCTCGGGGTCGGCTTCGGGCTCTTCGACCGGGTGGTGATCTTCGCCGGGCTGCCGGTGACCCTGGTGATGAACGGCGCCAATGACACGGAGGCCGCGGCGCTCGGACTCCCGGCGCCGGACGGTGCCGGGCTCGGCGACGTCTACCTCGGGGGCCGCGTGGGCATCTGGGGCGAGGACGACGACTTCGCGGCCATCGCCGGCCAGCTGACGTTGACGTTCCCGACCTCGGGCGACTCGTCGTATCGTGGAGACTCTTTTCTCACGGTGCACCCCGAGCTCCTGGCCGAGATCCGACCCGCCCGGGCCTTCCGGGTGGTGCTCAACGTCGGCGCGCTGATCCGCGAGTCGAACGAGACCGCCACCAACCTGCAGTTCGGGCACGAGCTCACCTACGGAGTCGGTGCGGGCTACACGGTGTGGAGCGACACCGCCGCGGCCCGGAGTCGCGTGGACCTGACCGCCCAACTCTATGGCTCGACGGCCTTCGATCTCTTCGGGGAACGCGACGGCACCGCCCTCGAGGCGACGGTGGGCGGCAAGTTCTTCCACCAGAGCGGGATGGTCGCCGGCGTGGCCATCGGACCCGGCCTCTCCCGGGGCTTCGGTAGCCCCGACATGCGCTTGGTCGCCACCGTCGGCTGGGCGACGCCCGCGGACGAGGTGGCCGCGCCGGTCGACAGTGACGGCGATGGCATCCTGGACCCCGACGACGCCTGCGTCGGCGAGCCCGAGGACGTCGACACCTTCGAAGACACCGACGGCTGCCCCGATCCCGACAACGATGGCGACGGGATCCTGGACGGCGCGGACAACTGCCCCTTGGAGCCCGAGACGGTGAACGACTTCGAGGACGTCGACGGCTGCCCGGACCAGGTCGGCGATGCGGATGGCGACGGGATCATCGACACCGCGGATGCCTGTCCGGCCGACGCCGAGGACGCCGACGGCCACGAGGACGAAGACGGCTGCCCGGATCCCGATAACGACGGCGATGGCGTGCTCGACGAAGCGGACCGCTGCGTGAACGAGCCCGGCCCGGTGCCCAACCATGGTTGCCCGGACGCGGATCGCGACGGCGACACGGTCGTCGACCGGCTCGACAACTGCCCCGACGAGCCCGGCCCGGTGGACAACCGCGGTTGCCAGGAAGAGCAGCAGGTCGTCATCCAGGACGGCGAGCTCGAGGTGCTCGACATGGTCTACTTCCGGACCAACAGCGCCCGCATCCGCTCCCGGAGCTATGCGCTCCTGATGAACGTCGCGCGGGTCATCAACGCGCACCCCGAGATCCAGTCGGTCGACGTCATCGGCCACACCGACGCCCGGGGTGACGCGCAGCGGAACCTCACCCTGAGCCGCGCTCGCGCGGCGTCAGTGGTGGAGTTCCTGGTCGAGCGCGGCGACGTCGAGGCGAGCCGCCTGCAGTCCCACGGCTACGGCCAAGAGCGCCCGGTGGTGCCCAATGCCACGACCCTCGAGGAGCACGCCCAGAACCGTCGCGTCGAGTTCAAGCTCGACAGCGGCACCGACTGAACCACGGGGGGCGCCGCGGTGGAGATGCCGCGGCGCGCCGGCGACCCGAGGAGCGTAGCCGCAGCGACCCCGACCCGGGGTCGCTGCTACGCTCCCGGACCATGGCGCCTCGTTCGGACCGGCACGAGCGGATCCCCCTCTCTCTGACCGGCCCCCAGAGCCACGTGCTCCAGCGCGAGGCGGGGGTCGGAAGTCTGTCGCTGGGCCCGGCGGATGGGCCTCGGGTCGATCTGGTGGTCGACCCGGATGCCGCGATCGACTGGACCTGCTTCGACCCGCTGACCGTCCCGTCGGGCACCCCCTGGCCCCGGTGGCTGAGCTATCGGGGAAACGACGTCGGCGTCTTCGAGTGGATGCGCAGCCGGGAGAGCGAGCGGCTCTCGTTTGCCCCCATGGGGGACCTGGATCTCGACGCCAGCGACGCCCGGTTGGCCGACCTCACCCTGCGACCCGGGGCCCATCGGATCGCGCTGACGCTTCCCCGCGCCCTGTGTCGCCTTCGGGTCGAGGGAGCGCACCCGAGCCTCGCCGTCCGCCGACCCGCGGGCTCGTTCCCCCTCGACCTCACCCTCGCCGCGGACGCGAAGGCGTCGATCCCGTCGCTGCCGCCCGCGCCGTGGGTGACCGCGGCGTCGGCCCTGGCGATCGAGCACGACGTCATGGGGGAGCCCTTCGACTGCCGGAGCCTGGCGGCCCTCTCGCACCTACGGCACCTCCGGGTTCACGGCCCGGTAGGCCACCTGGACGCCCTCGCCGAGGTGCCGCTGGAGAGCCTCGAGCTCCGCTTCGTCCCCGACCTCGCCGGCTTGCCTGCCTTCGAGGTCTGGCCCCACCTCACCCGGTTCATCGCCTGGAACGTCGACGAACGCGCGGGCAAGGCGCTGCGCTCGCGGGCGCGCGCTCGCGCCAAGGTCCTCGCGGCGGAGGGCGTCGACGAGCCCTTCTTCTCCGTGTCCAAGCTGCGGAGCCCCCGATGGTTCCGCGAGGAGCACGGGCTCCCCTTCGCGGCCTGGCCCGCGAAGTCGGCCAAGACGGCTACCCGGGCCTATCGCGAGGCCAGCCGCGCGCTCGACGCCGCCACCGACTCGGCCGACGCGCGGGCGGCGGTCACGCACTTCGTCGACCGACTGAACGCCTTGCCGGACGTGATGACCAGTGAGCGGGAGGACGCGGCGCGAGCCATCGTCTTCCTCGCCGAGACCCACCCGACGCACCTCGACGTCGACGTCGCCCTCGCGTGGTTCGACGCCGTCCGCGACTTCTGACGAGAGTCACGAGCGGGACACCGGTGGGCGTACCGGTCCGAAAAGCCCGGGTGAGCGACGGGGTGGAATTCGGTTGCCTTTCGTGCGCTGATCGACCCGTGGACTCATTCAGAGGTCGAGGGTACTGCGTTTCTCGCTTGTCGGCGCCGCGGCGGGAAGCCTCGCGACTGTCGCGGGAGCGCCGAAGCCGTGAGGGCGTGGAGAGTCTTCCCATGGCCGCTCGACCGCTGGAGCGCCAGATGCGCTTGATCGGCGTCTCGTCGATCGTGAGCGCGCTCGCGATCATGGTGTCCGTCGGCTGTGGCAGCGCGCCGGCGCCCACCCCTGCCGCGCCCCCCGTCGTGGAGCGCCCGGCAACCGAGTCCCCTCCCGAGGATCCCGACGCGCTTCCCCTGCGGGAATCGGTCCTCACCTGGGACCTCGCCGGGGTCGCGCTCCCCGAGCCGGTGCTCGAGACCAGCGGTCCGTTCTGGCGTGCTGCCCACGCGGCGCTGGAATCCGAAGTGCCTTGGCCGCCGTCGGGAGCCTCGGTGACGGCGTACGAGAGCTGGGCTCGGTCGGTCCTCGGCGCATGGACCGGAGAGCGGTTTGCGGCGGTGCGTGAGATGGGTCGGCTCGCGCGGGAGGCCATCCAGACGAACTCGCGGACCCGGCCCGAGACCCACGCTGGCTTGGGGCTCGCGATGGAGGCGCTGGCGCTCCAGAGGTTGGCGATGCCGCTACCGGCTGGGCTGGGCGCGGACCCGCAGCGAGCGGCGTTCGATGCAGAGGTCATCGAACGAGTCGCGCCGCTCCTGGAGGGCGCCGCCTCGAGCTACGAAGCCTGCACGAACGAGCTCACCGCGGAGGCGGTCGAGTGGCGGCTCTTCTGTGCTCGGCGCCTCGCCGCGCTTCGTCGCACGGTCGGGCCGGAGCTCCAACCGAGCGCCGAGTGGCTCGCCGAGCATCGGGCCGCGGCTCGGGTTCGGGCCGCCGGACCGGCGCCGGCCGGCCCAGCCGAGTGTTGGTTGGACCGTCCGGTCCCGATGGCGACGCCTTCGATCCGGGGCACGGCGTCCGACCCCTTCGCCGGCGACGTGGTGCTGACCTGGGCGCCGCGCGCCCCGAACGCCGAGGCGCCCTTGACCGAGGCCGAGCGGCGCGCGCTCGGAGAACCCGTCGAGCGGCGGATGAACACGCTGGTCTCGGGGCGAGTCGTCGGCGTGCGGGCCGCAGAGCGAGCGGCCGAACGCTGGCGCCGGGGCGCGCGCTGTCGGGCCTTCGCGTCCGACCGCGAGGCGCTCCGCGCGGCGTTCCCGGACCACGCGGTCGGTGAGGTCTCGACTTGGTGTACCGACCTCGACGAGTGCGGTGTCCGCGTCACCTTCGCTCCGGCGAGCTCCGGGGTGAGCTGGGTCGCCACCGGTCGGGTGCCCCCCGACTCGGTCGACGCGACGGGATGGCGGGCCGCGGCAGCAGCGCTGGAGCGCGACGGCGCCTCCGGGTTCGGCGAGGCACCCACCGCGTGGTCCACCACGCAGACCGGTGGCTGGGACGAGTACTTCCCGGACCTCGGGCCCCTCGCCATCACGGTCCAGCGCTGTGGCGGGGACCGTCCGGGTCTCGTGCACGCGCTCTACTCCGTCGACGACGACCACCGTGTCGCGGTCTCGCTCTTCGGCGAAGCCCTCATGAACGAGTGCATGCGCAGTGCGCTCCTCGGTCATCGCTTCGAGCCGATCGGGAGTGAGCGCCGACTGATGCTGGCGGTCCGGGTGGAAGCCACTCGAACCCTCCGCGACGAGCGCTACGGCCGTGCGGTGGGCGACGTCCGCGTCCGCATCACGGGGGTCCCGGAGACACCGGAGTTGCTCTCCGCCGTCGCCGAGTGCCATCAGCACGGGCCCTCGGGCCCCGAGGCCGTGGGCGTGCGCGGCGAGGTCGCCCGGTCGAGCGATGGTTCGCGAGCCGACGTCGCGCCGCTGGGTGGGGCCTCGGGCCCGTACTCCGAGTGTGTTCGCCGCGCGCTCGCGGGGGTGCCCGCGGTGTGCGAGACGGAGCAGGCGACGATCACGGTCTGCACCCACCGCGATCTCCAGTGAAATCGAGGCGAGTGAGCCCTTGTCCGCCTCCGCGGGTCAGCTCTCTTCGTGTCGTGAGGGGTGCCTCTCGCCCGGCGAGGAATGTCTCCTCGAGCCACCAGCGGCGAGTCGCGGGCGGAACCGCGACCCGCGCATTCGCCGTCTCCGGCACACCCATCGCGCGCCGGTACGGTGGCTCTTCCACCCGTCGAAGGGCGACGAGAAGGTGGCGAAGGAGTGCCGATGCAAGCGAGTTCCCCAATCGACGAGAGCGTCTCGCGTCTCCCTGCAGCCCCGCGGGGCGCCAGGACTGCGACGACGGTCGCTGCCGCCGTCTGCATCGCGTGGGTGTCGCTCGCGGCACCGTCGGCCCTCGCGGACGCGCCCGAAGCCGTGGCGACTTTCGAGAGCCTCTCGCTCTACTGGACCCCGGACGATGCCCGGGAGAGAAGGTACGTCGGCGTTCGCTACCGGACCCTCACACCCGTCGGGGCTTGGCGTGCCGGCTACCCCATGCCCTACGCCGCGATCCCCGGGACCGACGCGGAGGGCGCCGTGTACCGCGGGAGCTTGGTCCAGCTCCAGCCCGGCACGGAGTACGAAGTCGAGCTGACCCATCACGCCGCCGACGGATCGGTCCTCGAGCGGGATTCGCTCGTGGCTCGGACCTGGGCGGATGCGTTCCCGGAGCACTCCGACGTCACGCGGCTGGACGACCGGACGACGCCGCTGGTCCTCGAGCGCTCTGGCTCCGCCGACGCCTACCGGGTCTACGATGGGCTCCAGCCGGACGGCTCCCGGGCGCGCATCGACGTGGGGACGGGCAATGGCTCGCCGCGGCAAGCCGTGCGCATCGACGCCAGCTACGTGATCCTCCGGAACGTCGAGGTCGTGGGGGGCCAGCACGGCATCCGCATCTTCGGGGGCACGGACATCGTCATCGAAGATGCCGACATCCACTCGTGGGGCCACGTCGATGACCGCTACGGTCAGACCTTCGGTCGAAACCACGACGCCGCGGTCAAGAGCACCGAGGACTCCCTCGCCCGCCTCGTGGTCCAGCGCACGCGCATGCACCATCCGTTCACCGACTCGAACAGTTGGGCCGAATGCCGCCTCGATCTCTCGGGGGGCGAACCCTGTACCGAGTCCCGCGAGTACCACCCCGGCGGCCCCCAGGCCATCGACCTCATCAACTCCCGGGGCAACCACGTGTTCCGCTACAACGCGGCGTACTCGGACTCGGAGCACTATTTCAACGACATCTTCGGCGGCGCCTACGGCTGGAGCGACTACGGCTACGTCGGCCACGACACCGACATCTACGGCAACTACCTCGCCAATTGCTGGGACGACGCCATCGAGCTCGAGGGTGGCATTCGCAACGTACGGGTCTGGGGCAATCTGATCGACCAGACCTACCAAGCGCTGGCCAATGACGCGGTACTCATCGGCCCCCTCTACTTCTTCCGCAACACGATGCGGCGGAGCGACCGGTTCGCCGACCGGGCCCAGGCTGGCCACGCGGCGAAGGGGGGTGGCCCTCGCGACATCGCCGACGTGCCCGCCTACACCTACTACTTCCACAACACCCTCGACAACCAACGGGGCGACGGGTTCAACGGCCTCGGCAACGGGAGTCGCGGTCTCTACCACTTCGTGAGCCGAAACAACGTGCTGCACACTCGCGGGGGTCCTTCGGTATCGACGAGCGCACAGAGCCGCGCGGTCGACGCCGACTACGACCTCTACAGCGCGGCGGTCCCCCGCGGCTCCGAAGCGCACGGCATCTCCGGTACACCCCGCTTCGAGGCCGGCGAGTTCGACTTCGCCACGCTGGGCTTCGACTATCGACTTCGCGCCGACAGTGCGGGGGTCGATGCGGGCGAAGTGCTCCCCAACTTCAGCGACGGCTACCACGGCACGGGGCCCGACATCGGCGCCCACGAGCGGGGTAGGCCGGCGATGCACGTGGGGCCGGACGCGTACGCGCGGTGCGAGCCGGTCGACGAGCGCTGCGGCGACGGCTTGGACGACGACTGCGACGGCGAGGTGGACGAGGGCTGCCCGGGGCCGAGGCCTCGCGTGTCGAGGGTGCCTCATCTCTCGGTGGCGCCGCGAGTGGACGGGGACCTGAGCGACCTGCCCGTGACGACGACCACCCTGAACGAGGCGGACTCGAGTGCCGTCGTCCACGCGGCGTGGACCGAGGAGGCGCTCTTTCTGGGCTTTCACGTCGCCGACCCGGACGTGCGGGCTCATGCCGGAGAGAGCGAATCGGGTCCCATCTGGCTCGACGACGCGGTCCAGGTCTTTCTGGACCCGGAGAACGACGGGGGCGGTGACCTCGGCGGGACCGATCTCCAGGTGGTGATCAACGCGCGGGGCGCTCGCTTCACGAGTCGGGAGGTCGAGCTCGAGTCGGTGGCCGTGGTCGACGGGAGCGCCAACGACACCGAGGCCGATGAAGGGTACCTCGTCGAGATGGCCATCCCCTGGGGGAGCCTCGCTCGGGAGCCGGTCGGGGGCCTCGAGGTCGGGGCGAACCTCGCCCTCTCGTCGCGGTCCCGGCCGGACGACGGCAGCCCGCGAGGCGGGCGCTCCAGCTCCCGCGACTGGTCGGGCGGCACCCGCGACTTCCGCGTGCCGTCGCGCTGGGGGACGTTCGTGCTGAGCGGAGGCGACGGAAGCCGTCCGATGGTGGACGGGGGCACGACGGGACCTGGCGCTGCGGATGCGGGCGACGCGGGACTCGGGGAGTCGGATGACGCCGACACCGGCGGGTGCAGTGTCGGTCGCCCGCGTTCTCCCGGCGCCTTCGCCTGGCTGCTGCTCTTCGTGCTCGTCTGCCGCCGGAGGGCACGTCGAGAACCGGCCTCGAAGGACTTCCGTATGGAGTAAGCTCCCCGCGAACATGGAGCTTCTCGAGTCGGATGGGCAGTTGACCTTCGCGACGGCCCACGGCGCGCTCATCGTCATCACCCACGGCCGGGACCTCGGATCGAGCTTCGACCTCGCGCGGCAGCACATCGCGATGCTCCACGCGCGGCACCGGGCACCCGTCGGGGTGCTCTACGTGGTCGCCCACGACGAGGGGCCGCCCGAGCGCTACAAGGAGCGGTCCCAGGAGCTCCTCGCCCATGTGCGCTCGCAGCTCTCGGCCGTGAGCGTCGTGATCATGAGCAAGGGCTTCGTCGCCGCGGTCTACCGCTCGGTGGGTACGGTGGTGGCGGCCATGACGGGCAAGCGCGACTTCGTGGCGTTCCACGGCAGCGTATCGGACGCGGTCGACTGGCTCGCCATGCGCCTGCCCCCGGGGGCCGCACCGGGTCGTCTGGGGGCCGCGGTGGAGACGCTCGTGCGAACCCACGCGAAGCGCTGAGGCGACCCCCGGGAGCGGCGGATGCTCCAGAGAGGGGCTCGAAGCATGGTGGGGTCCGTTGGCGCGGTCGCTCATTCCCCGTTCGTTCAGGGAACAGATGCCGTGAGAGCGTGTTGGGGCCGCGTGCGCCAAACGTCGACTCTCTTCGGAACTCTCGCCTTTCTCTGTTGGGGAGGTTGTGCGCCGGACCTGCCGCCTCTCCAACTGAGTACCGAACACGTCGACTACTACTCGTACGACGACCGCTCCGCCACCAGCGAGGCGTTCGCGGCGGAGCTCGACGCGCGCTTCGAGGCGTTCCGGGACTTCCTGGGGGTCGATCCCGGGCGGGTTCGCTACTACCACCTCTCGGACTCCTCGACCCTCGCGCACTACTGCTATGCCCCCGACCCACCCCAGTTCAGCGGGTGCGAGTACGACGGGCAGATCTATGCGCGGCGGGCGCTCATGGTTCACGAGCTGGTCCATGCCTTCGGCGAAGCCCTGGGCAATCCGCCCCGGGTCTTCAGCGAGGGGCTGGCGGAAGTGCTCTCCGGCTACTCCGGCGGTCACCTTCCGAAGGAAGACGGCATCCGCGACCTGCTGGACGATGACTTCTTCCGCGGGGGTGCGCAGCCGACGCGCAACCATGGGCAAGCGATGAGCCTGACGGCGTTTCTGGTCGACGAGTACGGCTGGCCCTTCGTTCTGCGACTCCACCGGGAGATCCCTTTTGGGGCGGCCCGGGCGGGCGAGTGGTTGGAGCGGATGACGGCGATGTCGCTGGAGGAGCTCACGCGGCGCTGGCAGGAGTCTCCGGCCGGGGTCTACGTGGGTAGCGCGTCGGTGCATCCCTACGAGTGCGGGGAGGGGATTCCCTTGCTCGACCTGGCGAGAGGCTCGGAGGCTCGGTTGGAGGTCGCGTCGGGAGTCGGGGGAGACCTGGACCGATGGCGAGCCCGTGCCCGGGTTCGGGTCGAGGAGCCCCAGTGGTTTCGTTGGTCGAGCCCGCAGGAAGCCCGCGTCGCCGTGAGGGGCTGCGGCGTCGCGAGCGCCCACTCGCTGCCGTTGCGCGGCCGGTCCCAGTGGTCTGCGCTGCCGCCCGGGGATCACGCAGTCCTCGTCGGCGCCGCGGAGGGGGAGATGGGTCCGGTCGACCTGGCTTGGGAACCCGTCGCGGCGCCCATCGCGTCCGTATGCGGCGACGCCCCGCTGAACGTGCTGGAACCCGAGGGGCTCCACGTTCAGCTCTCGCTCGCTACGGGGCTCGCCTCTCTGAGCTGCGGTCCCGAGGAGTGCGTCGGGTGGGTCCGACTCGCGACCGAGGACGAGGTCATTGTCGAAGGGACGGTGCTCAGCATCGAGCGCCCGAGCGGTTCAGAGGTCGTTCGGTTCGTTCGCAGGGTCGAGACCTGCGGAGACTGCGCTCGCGGTTGTCGCGTCGCCGAGCCGACCACGGAAGGCTTCCGGGCCCTCGTGCTCGCGCCGGTCGACGGGGAGATCTTGGCGCGGCTCACCCTGGACCGTGCGCTTCTGTCGAGCAGCGCTTCGCTCACTTTCAGACCGCGCTCCTGAGGAACCTGGACTCATGCCGCTCGGTTCCGCGTGCGGCCGTCTGGTCTGGGTCAGCGCTCGGGGCCCGCGGTGCGGCGCTCCCCGGACGATCGTGCGAGGCGCACTCGCAGATCGAGATGCAGCCCGAGAGGCTAGGGGAGGGCGCAGCTCCGGCTACGCGTCACTCGGGCCGGATGGTCGTGTTTCGCTGGGAAGACCAGAGCTCCGGCATGCCCTCGGTGGCGCCGTCCTCGCCGACGGCACGGATGGTGAAGTCGCTCTCGTCCACGCCGCCCTCCGTCTGCAAGTAGCTAGCAACGGCTGTCGCGCGCTGGCGGCCCAGCTGCTCGTTGTAGTCCTCCCCGGCGCGGGGGTCGGCGCGACCGCGAAGGGTGACGTCTTCGTCCTCTCGGGTTCCCTCGAGACATTCGGCGAGCTGATCGAGGTCCGCCTTGGCGTCGTCGTCGAGTTCGGCCGAGTCGGTGTCGAAGTAAACTGCTCCCGGCCTGCAGCCGCGCTCTGCGACGGCTACGACCGAGATGGCCGATGCGACGCGAGTGGGGAGGTCGCCTACCGCGATCGCCGCGCCTTCACCGGGCTCGGCGCCGGGATCGTCGTCGTCGTCGGCTACCTCCAGCACCTCTTCCGCGACAGCTTCGGCTTCGGGGAGCATGGGACCGCCGGTGGCGGCTGGGTCTTCGGGTTCGTCGCGGTCGCAGCCGAAGGCAGAGAGAAGAAGGGCGAGACAAAGCATCGGTCGAATCATCGCAGCGGCCAGATGCAATGCTCGGTCCAATCAGAACTCGACGAAACAGGACCACGACCGCGACACCGCGCCCCGCTCACCCGAGGTAGGGCCACGGCGGGGTGTCGCACCGGAAACCGGCGAGACGTCGGGACAGGACCCGCTCAGGCGGGGGGCTGCGTCAGCGGTCGCCGCGAACGGGGTGGATCTCCTTCTCGAAGACCACCTTGCGGCGCCGGAAGCTCGGGCCCTCGACGAGCTCCGGGTCCCGGATCCGGTCCATCCGGAAGTGGCGGAAGTCATCGCGGGCAGGGTCCCAGGCCACCAGGTACCAGAGCGGCGGCAGGATCAGCATCGCGTGCGCTTCGACCTCGCGACGGGTGGTGGCGCCCTTCCGATCCCGATAGCGAAAGCGCATCGGCTGACGATGGAGGAACGCGGGCTCGACGACGGCCAGGAGACCCGGGTCCATGGGGCCCATGTCCGAGACGTCGACCTGGGGCGCCAGGGTGCCGACGTAGAGGCAGTCGAGGAAGCGGCGGAGGTCGCGGGTCTTGTCGGCGGGGAGCGCCTTCTCGATCTTGGCGAGGCCGGCGTCAGCCAAGCCGGCGAAGGGCAGCTGCCCCGCGGCCCGCATGCTGGCGACGCTGATCAGTAGGGCGAAGACCTCGGCCACCGAGAGGCGCGGGGTGGTCTGGACCGATTGGGGATCCAGCGAGAGCCCGCCGCCGCGGCCCGGCGCGGAGTGGATCACGTACCCCTCTTCCCGAAGGGCCGCGAGGTCGCGCAACACCGTCCGTCGCGACGCCCCGACCTCGCGCGCCAGCTCGCTGACGGTCGTGCTCCGGCCGCGGCGAAGGCCGCGCACGATGGCCTCCTGCCGGCTTCGTGAGCTCACCGGTCTCGACTACCGCTCAATGGTGTCAGGGCTTGGCACCTTTGAACTCTAGGACCTGTCGCACCGCTCGAACAACCCAAGCAGGAGACGCAGCAGTGACGACATCGACGAACTTTCCCCCCGCGACCCACATCGCCGTGAACGGCATCCAGCTCGAGGTCCACGAAGCCGGCCGCGAGAACGCCGGCAATCCCATCGTGCTCTGCCACGGCTGGCCGGAACACGCCTTCGCCTGGCGCCATCAGGTCCCCGCCCTCGCGGCAGCGGGGTTCCACGTCATCGTTCCCAACCAACGGGGCTTCGGCGGGTCGTCGTGCCCGCCGGAGGTGAGCGCCTACGACATCACGAAGCTCACCGGGGACCTGGTGGGTCTCCTCGAGCACTTCGGCTACGCGAAGGCGACCTTCGTCGGCCACGACTGGGGCGCGAACATCGTCTGGGCCCTGGCGATCCTCCACCCGGACCGCGTCGACCGGGTGATCAACCTGGCGTTGCCCTACCAGGCCCGGACCGAGGTCCCCTGGATCGAGTTCATGGAGGCCGTCTTCGGGGCCGACCACTACTTCGTGCACTTCAACCGGCAGCCCGGGGTCGCCGATGCCGTCCTGGAGGCGAACACCGAGCGCTTCCTCCGGAACCTCTACCGCAAGAACCTGCCCGTGGCACCGCCGGGCCCCGGCATGGTCATGATCGACCTCGCCACCTCGGACGAGCCTCAGGGCGATCCCCTACTCGACGACGAGGAGCTCGCGGTGCTGACGGCCGCGTTCGAGACCTCGGGCTTCCGGGGCGGCATCCATTGGTATCGCAACCTCGATCGGAACTGGAAGCTCCTCGAGGACGTCGACCCCATCGTCCGGCAGCCGGCGTTGATGATCTACGGCGCGCGGGATCCGATCCCGCCGTCGGACACGCTCACCCACTTCGTGCCGAAGGTCGAGGTGCGGACCTTCGACTGCGGGCATTGGATCCAGCAGGAGCGCCCCGCGGAGACGACGCGCGCGATGCTCGACTGGCTCGCCGCGAACCCGGTCACCTGAGCGCTTGGCGCCGGAGGGCCGGTCTCGGCGCGGCTCGGCTCGCTGGGGAACCCAGGACCAGCGTGGGGGCCAGTGGATCATCCACCGGCTTCCCTCGGTCCCGGTGGAGCGACTGCGCCGTCAGCGGCAGTCGCCGTCGATGCAGGCCTCGTCGCTGCGGCACTGGGACCGGCTGACACACTCCACGCACTCGTGGTTCGAGCAGATGTCCCGCGTCCCCGAGCAGTCGGCGGAGGTGCCGCAGCCGACGCACGAGCCCTCGAAGCATATCGGAGTGTCTCCGCTGCACTCGGGGTTCGCGCCGCACTCCTGGCAGGTGCCCTCGATGCAGTAGGGGGCATCGTCCGAAGGGCAGTCGCCTTCGTCGCGGCAGCCGACGCACTCGCCGGAGACGCAGTAGGACTCGCCGCCCTCGGACGCCTCGCAGTCCAGGTGCCGGCGGCAAGCGAAGCATCCCTGGAGAGTGCAGAACTCGCCGTCCTCGCAGGACATGATGCAGTCGACGCAACCTCCGGAGTTGCAGAAGGCCTCGCGACCGCAGTGCCAGTCGTCGTCGCAGCCGCAGGTGCCGTCGAGGCATATGAGCGGGTCCTCGCAGGCCGGGTCACACTCGAGGCCGGCATCCGGGACCGAGGCGTCGAAGCCCGCGTCGCCGGCGTCGGCGCCCGCGTCGGTCATCACGTCCGCGTCGGTCATCACCGCGGCGTCGGCGGCGTCGGCGTCGTCCACGCAGAGCTCGCCCTGGCAGGTCATCCCCGCGGGGCACTCGGCGGAGGTCTCGCAGGCGAAGACGCCGCTGGGCACCAGCACGTCGGCGCGGCAGCCGAGCAGCAGGACGGCGGCGACCGCGAGCTGGAGAGGATGAAGGCGATGGCTCGGCATGATCAGAAGCTCCCGGACAGGGTCACGCGGGTCGGACCGATGGCGACCTCGACGGCTCGAGCTCGCGGTCGCTGGACGATGGCGATCACCACCCCGGCGACGGCGGCGGCGGCGCCGATGGCGAGGAGGACTTCGCCGCCGCGGATGAGCGCGGGCGCGCGGGACACGTTGCCCTCGACGTTCGCGAAGGGCGTGCCCGGCTCGGCGTTCTCCACCTCGTCGCGGAGGGAGACCCCGCGTACGAGCATGACCGTGCCGGCCACCGCGAGCGCGACGCCGCCGCCCGCGACCAGGAAGCCGCCCAACGGACGCGACGGAGGTTCCGGGGGCGGCTCGGAGACGACCGGGGTGTCCTCGTCGGCGGGCGCGAGGGACGCGCGCAGGGCCTGGATGCGGGTCTCGGCGAACGCGCGCCGTTCGCTGTCCGGGACCGCCGCGACGAACTCCTCGAACGCCCGGAGGGCGCGTTCGTCGTCCCGCGTCCGCTCGGCCGCCAGGCCGACGTTGTAGAGCAGCTCGGCGCGGCCGCTGAGGTCGTAAGACGCCTGGAAGAGCGCGAGCGCCCGCTCGAAGCTGCCCTCGCGATAGGCGTCTTGGGCCGAGTCGAAGAGCATGCGCGCCTCGGTCTCGGAGTCCACGGTCTCCGCGGCGTCGGCCGAGTCGGCTTCGGTGGCCTGGGCGTGGGCGGCCGTCGAGAACACGCACGCGATCGAGAGCACCCCTAAGAGCTTGTGCACGCGCGGAGCATCACAGCTCCATAGGGGGGGGCAACGTTCCAGTCGAACGGAGTGCGAAAGGGAGCCCAAGCCGCCAGTGGAGGAGAACCCTGGGGCTGACCCGTCCCCCTCGGATGGGACGAAGGTGCGGCCTGTACTCGCGCTCGGGTCGCCCGTTCGGGACGGGAGAGCAGGTGACGACCCTCGAAAGGCCGAGCACGGATGCCGTTCGAGCAAAAGTCTGCCCCATCGCTCGCGCAGTCCTGTTAGAAAAATACAACTGACGAGAAGAGGCCGAGGTGAACGGAGATGGCATGCGACGACTGAGGTGGATGGTGCTCTGTGTGGCCCTGGCCACGGGCTGCGGCGACGACGATCCGGGCATGGAGATCGACGTCGACGCGGCGACGATGAGCGACGGCGGCGCAGATGGCGGCGGCGCGGACGGAGGCAGTGATGCCGCCCCGCCGGACCTCGGGGTCGACGCCTTCGACCCGACCATGGCGGACATGGACGCCGACGGCATCAGCGATGCGGACGAGGGGTACGTCGACGGGACCGACACCGACGGCGACGGGACCCCCGACCATCTCGACACCGACTCGGACGGCGACGGGATCGCCGACGCCGACGAGGCCGGCGACGACGACCCGGCGACCTCGCCCATCGACTCGGACGCGGATGGGACTCCGGACTTCCAGGACACGGACTCGGACGACAATGGGATCCTCGATGGCGACGAGGGGACCGAAGACTTCGACCTCGACGGGGTCGCGGACTTCGCCGACCTCGATGACGACGCCGATGGCCTCGCGGACGTCGTCGAGCTCGCTGGGACGCCGGATACGCCGCCCGACGCGGATGGCGACGGAATGCCGGACTTCCGCGACATCGACTCCGACGGCGACACCATCGCCGACGCCGACGAGGGGCTGACCGATCCGGATGGCGACGAGGTCCCGTCCTACGTGGATCTCGACTCCGACGACGACTGCATCGCCGACGCCCTCGAGGCCGGCGACGACGACCCCGCGACCACTCCCTCCGATGCGGATGGGGATGGAACCCCCGACTACCTCGACCTCGATTCGGACGGCGACGGGCTCACCGACAACGAGGAAGACGTGTCGTGTGACGGCGTGTTGGATGCCAGCGAGACCTCCGCCTACGACCCCGACTCGGACGGGGACGGCGCCGACGACTTCCTGGAGGGAGCGGCGGGCACCGACCCCCGCGACGCGGCCGCGAACCCTGCCGCGAGCGGCGACTTCGTCTTCGAGGTCCCCTTCGAGGACACGCCGCTACCGGCGGACGACGCGCTGGCCTTCACCCCCAGCCTCCGCAAGCTGGACGTCTATACGCTCGTCGACCGCTCCGGATCGATGACGGACGAGAACGCCTCGATCCGGGCGTCGCTCGACTCGGTCGCGGCTCGGGTGACCTGCGCTCCCCTGGGTACCGGGACGGCGCCCGACTGCATCGAGGACATCTGGTGGGGCGCGGGCACGGTGGGCTACCGCGGCACCAACGGGCAGGCCTATACGAACCACCTCGACCTCCAGCCGAACCCGGCCCTGGTGCGCTCGTCGCTCCCCAGCGCCGAACCCGGGGGCTGCTGCGACGAGCCGCTCCTCCTCGGGACCTACTCCACGCTGACCGGGGCGAACTCCTCCGGCGACGGGACCTGTACGGTCAGTACGCCGTACCCGCCCCGAACGAGTTGCGACGCTTCTCCCGCAGGCGCAGCCGGTCTCGGATACCCTTGCTTCCGCGACGACAGTCTGCCGGTCATCATGCTGGTCACCGACGAGCCCCCGACGGCGACCTACAACTGTCCCACCACTCCGGCGGTCGTCGCCCAGGCGAACGCCATGGGCGCGAAGATCATCGGCATCCGGGGATCTACGGTGAACGCCCAGGTCACCACCGATCTCCAAGCGCTGGCCTCCGGGACCGGGGCCCTCGACTCGGCGGGCGTCCCCATCGTGGTGGACGGCGCGAACGCGATGGCCGCGAGCGCCATCGAGACGGCGATCCGCGACCTGGCCAACGGAGTGACCCTGGACCTCTCCCTGCTGGCCACCGACGACCCCGCGGACGCCGTGGACGCGGTGGCGACGTTCTTGGCGCCGACGGAGACCCTGCAGCTCGGGACGGCCGAGTGCTCCGACGGTCTCACGGACGTGGACACCGACACCGATGGGATCGCCGATGCCTACGTGGACGTCCGCGTCCGGACGCCCGTCTGCTGGCGTCTCGCGCCCCAGATGAACACCACCGTGGCCGCCACCAGCGTGCCCCAGATCTTCCGAGTGACGGTACAGGTGATCGGAGACGGCATCACCGTCGTGGACGAGCGGGACATCTTCTTCGTCGTCCCCGCGGCTCCCTGACCGATCCCGCCGGTGCGATACGCGCCGGCGATCACCGGTCGTCCCCCTTCAGGGGGTGCGAGGGGCGGGGCGGCCGGGCTAGGTTGGGGCATGCGCGTTCTGCCCGTGACCCTGGTCGCTCTCCTCGCTTGTTCCTCGTCGCCGGCGCCCGAGACCGAGGGCGACGCGTCCGTCGCACCCGAACCCGACGCCGATGGGATGATCGGCGAGCCCGGGACCCACATGGCGCGCATCGGTCCCTTCACGGCGGCGCCGGGGTTCGAGGACACGGTCTGCGTGAGCGTGGACCTGGGCAACGAGACGGCGGGGTACATCCGGGGCATCCGAGTGCATCTCGGGCAGGGGAGTCACCACCTGATCGTGCACCGGGTCGACGACGGCGCGCCCGATCCGGAGCCGCGGTCGTGCGGCGCCTTCGCCCACGCGAGCGGAGGCACGCCGCTCTTCATCGCCCAACAGCTCGAGTCGAGCCTCGCCTACCCGGAGGGAGCCGGGATGGCCATCGAGGCCCACCAGACGATCGGTCTGGAGATGCACTACATCAACTACTTCGGCGAGGGCGACGTCGACGTGGAAGCGATGGTGGAGTTCGACGTCGTCCCCGCCTCGGAGGTGCTCGAGGAGGTGCAGTTCCTCTTCACCGGCGACCTCGGCCTGACGATCCCGCCGCGCGAGACGAGCACCGTGAGCAGCTTCCACTCGCTGCCGGCCGGCGCCCGGGTGTTCGCGCTCACCTCGCACACCCACCAACTCGGTCAGCTCGCGGCCATCGAGCGGACCACCGGCGAGTCCGGCGAGGGACCGGTGCTCCACGAGTCCTACAACTGGTCGGAGCCGCCCCTGGACGTGTTCGACCCGCCGCTGGTGTTCGGAGAGGGCGAGGGGCTGAAGCTCACCTGCGAGTACCTGAACCCCACCGACACGACGGTCCACTTCGGCACCGGCTTCGACGACGAGATGTGCTTCCTCTGGGCGTACTACCTGGACCCCCGCTGAGACGTCAGCGCAGGACGCCGTCGCGGGAGATCGAGGCCCAGTAGCGATCCAGCAGCGCCTTGACCGGGAGCGACCCCGTCATGCCTCGGCAGCTCGTGTTGTCGATGAGGAGATCGAGCGACGGCGTGGACGTGGGGAGCGCGCCGCGGTAGGCGTCCACGCCGAAGTCGTCCGCCTCGGGATCACTGCGATGGCAGGTCCCGTCGGCGAAGTCCGCGAACTCGCTCGCCGCCAGCTCGCCCAGGGTGGCGCGCAGCTCGCTCAGCTCCGGCGGCGTCAGCGCGGGGAGCTCTTCGCAGGCCACCGACGACTCCTCGAGGAGGACGTTCTGGTACCAGACCCGGCCGTCGTCGAAGATCTCGATCCCCTCGTAGCAGGAGCCCATCCCGTGGGTGCAGTGCACCTCGGTGTTCGCCGAGACGAGGATGGGATGCCCGCCGAGCTCGCGGCCGATGAGCTCCATCAGCGTCGTGGCGCAGCGCGAGGTCCCCGCGTCGGCGGAGGGCGTGCCGGCGTCGAAAGGGCCGCCATCGGGCGTGCTGGCGTCGGGCGGTTCGGCGTCATTCGCTGCGGCGTCGCTCGGCGCGGCGTCGTTCGCAGTGGGGCCACCATCGCTCGAAGGATCGGTCTCCGCCGCGGAGCCTTCACAGCCGGCGAGGACCGTGATGGCGACCAGGACGATGAACATGACGCCGTGGCTCGGAGCCGGCGCGAGAAGCAATCGCATCGCGGAGCATCTTAGCGGATGGGGCGCGACGCGCTCCCCGGCGAAAGGGTCGGAGAGGCGAGGAGGGCGGCCGATGGAAGGAGCGTCCGATTCCTTGCGGCACCAGCCGGCTCGAGGATCGAAGAGACCCTCATGGGGCGGCCAGGCGCGTTGCGGGGGGAGATGTCGGCGGGGGGCGCGTAGACGGTACGGGGAGGAAGCGGCCTCCTCGCGTCGGACCCAGGGCGAATCGGAGGACCCCTCGTGAATGCTGCGTTGCTCGAAGCATGGACTCGCTTCTGTCGGGGGGAGGCGCCGACGTTCGACGGGGACGAGAACGTGCTGCTCGAAGAGGTCGCGTCGCCGGAGGACCTCCGGGCGGTGCTCGAGCACGTGCCGGAGCGGGAGGTCATCGAGCCTCGGCTCGCGCGCCTTCTCGGGCTGGAGACGCCGCCGCGCTTCGAGGGCCCGGGGCGCTACGAGGAGCTCGAGCGGACCGCAGCCCGCGCGCTCCTGGAGTATCGCCGGCTCACCGACGAGGCCGGCAGCAAGCGCCTCGTGAAGCGGCTCGATGCGCTGACCCTGGTCTGGACTCCGGCGAAGAAGAACGGGCGTCCGATGGCGTCGTCGAGCTCCTGGAACGATCTCGACGGCCTCGTGAGGGACGTCATCCGGACCACGGTGGTCGGCGCCATCGTCGGCGACGACGGGAAGCTCGTGCCCTCGGTCGCGACGCTCGTGTCGGGGATCTACCTCCTCGCGTGCGATTGGGAGATGGTGGGGTACCTGCTCGCGCCGTGGCTCGCGGCGCCCTACGACCCGGAGCCCATGCTGACGCTCCGGGAGAACGGGCTGAGCATAGCGCTGGTCGCCAAAGAGGCGCGGCTGGTCTACCCGCCCGACGACGCCGAGGGCGCCGCGAACCGGGCCGCCATTCCGGCCCGGGAGCTGCCGGGCTGGGCCGCGCCGGAAGCGAAAGCGCCGCCGGCGCCGAAGCGCACGATGGACCCCTCGCTGCTGCACGCCTGGCGGCAGTTCTGCCTCCGCCCCGACCGTCTCGGCGCCGATGCCTTCTACACCCTCTTCATGGAGCCGATCTCGCCGCCCGAGCTCCAGGAGGTCTTCGAGCGGGTCCCCCAGGGCGACCTCATCGGACCCCGGCTGGCGCAGGTCAAGGCGCCGGACCCGGTGGTCCCGCCCATCGACGGTCCGACCCGACGGCAGGAGCTCGAGGAGCTCATGGCGCGGGACATGGCGCAGAAAGCGTCCCTCGCGGAGGCCGCCGGTCAGGCGGAGGTGGCGACCGCGCTCGGCACCCCGCGCTTCACGTGGGGCACGCGTCAGGACGTCTACGCGGCCCGGGAGGAGGCCTCCGACTTCCATGCCGAGGTGGTCTCGATCGTGGGCGACCACTGTCGCGCCGCGATGACCGAGGACTCGTGGCTCCGCACCGCGCTCACGGAAGCCATCTATGGCGCGACGACCGACTACGACATGGTCTGGTACGTCCTCGCGCCCTGGCTGGAGAGCGACTACGACCCCGAGCCGGCGTTCCTGCTCCGCGAACACGGCGTGATGCGCGTGTTCACGCCGACCGGTGTCGTGGCCACCGACCTGCGCCATCCGCCCGGGTGAGCGGAGGGCGTGCTCGGCGGCCGTGGACCTCGCTCGTGACCTAGAAGTCGGGGGCGTCGGCGGCGATCAGGTCGGGGACGAACCCGCCCTCGAGGCTGCTGTCACCGAAGTCGTCCACGAGCGAGCCGTCGTCCTTGCGGACGCCGACGGCGCTGAGGATGGTGTTGAACATCTTGTTGTGGGTCACGTAGTCGCCGCCCCCGCGGACGTCGACGTACTTGCCCACGTCGAGGTTGCCGCCGCAGCTCCCCGCGAAGATGAAGGGCACGTTTCGGTAGGTGTGGCTCACGCCGTGACCGAGGTCGTTGGTGATGCAGACCACGCCGCGGTCGAGGAGCGGCTCGCCGGACTCGGCGGTGTACATGCTGAGCCGCTCGATCAGGTGGCGGAAGAGGCCCAGGTGCATCCGGTCGATCGCGCCGTGCATCTCCTGGGCGCCCTCGATGGGGTCGCCCTCGGAGCCGTCGCTGAAGATGCGGTGGGAGATCTGGTGGTAGCGCGGGAGCTGCTCGCCGCCGCGGTACCCGGGGATGGTGTGCTGGGTGCCGTCGTTGCCGTTGCCGAGCTGCAGGGTCGCCGAGCGGATGTACCCGCAGGCGATGCCCATCGCGATGATCTCGTTGTGCATCTCGGTGACGCGCTGGTAGTTGCCGCCCGAGAGCGGATCGATGCCCTCGATCTCCATCTCCAGCATCTCGGGGAGGTTGCAGCCCATCAGCACCTCGAGGTCCCGGATGGACGTGAAGTGCAGGTCGAGGCGCCGGCGGTCGTCGGTGCTGAGGTCGCCGCTGAGCAGGGTGCTCATCTGGTCGCGGACGAGGTCGTTCACGCTCAGCCGACGCTCGCGGATCCGGTTGATGGCGTCGATGTCCATCCCGGCCAGACCGGTCATGCGCATGTAGGCGTTCCACGGGTCGTTCTCGCCTGCGCGCAGGTCCATGGGACCCCGGTAGCTCATCACCTCGGGGAGGTAGCCGCTCTTGCGGCCGGTGAAGAGGGTCATCGGCTCGCGCTCCGGGTGGAGCTCCCGGGCGATGCGGTTGTCGACGGACTCGCCCATCGAGAGCGACTCGGCGCCGGACGGGGTCTCGCTGACCCGGGCCGCGGTGAGGCACTGGTTGCCGCCGCCGCTGTGGCCGCAGCCGTTGCCGGGGAAGGCGAAGCGGAGGCCAGCCACGGCGAGGATCTTGTCCGCGAAGGGCGCGAGCTCGCTCAGGGCGCGGTCGCTCTCGGCGGCCAGACCGTCGGTGGTGAGCCGTCCGGTCTCCCGGGGCCAGTAGCGCTCGGGCTCGCCGTTGCCGGCCTGGGCCACGCCGTTGCCCTGGCGGAGCCACACCGCGAAGCTGTCGGCGGGCGGCTGGGCGCCGGCCCGGGAGCCGAAGCGCGAGAAGGTCTCGAGGAAGGGCAGGCCGAGCGCGACGGTGCCCGCACCCCTCAGGAAGAGGCGGCGGGACATGGGCTTCTTCTTGGTTCGGGAGCTCATTCCGAGTCCTCCTCGGGCTGCGTGCGGCGGTTGCGGAAGAGGTTGCTGTCGATGAGGGCCACCAGGATCTCCTTCACCGACAGGTCGTCGCTGCGGGAGGTCTGCGCGAGGCTCTCCAGCACCGGGGTGTCACCGGGCTGGATGGGTCGACCGAAGGAGTACTCCAGCCAGTTCTGCGCGTAGCAGCGGTGGGCGTTCAGGGACTCGGCCATGGCCTCGGCGAGCTGGACCGGGCCATCGAAGCCGACCACGCCTTCCTCGAAGCGGAAGGTCGCCGCCGCGTCGACGGGGTGGCCGTTGTCCTCGGTGCGCCAGCGACCGTAGTCGTCGAAGGTCTCGAAGGGGAAGCCGATGGGGTTGATGGCTTCGGCGTGACAGGTGGCGCCGCAGGTGCCCGGGCCGGTGATGGAGTTGATGCGCTCACGGCGGGTCTCGCCCTCGAGGACCGGCGGGTCGAAGACCGGCGGGGCCGGGAGCGTGGTGCAGAGCACGTAGAGGTTCAGGAAGATGCCGCGGTGGATGGGCGCGGTGTCTCCGTCGTGCGAGGCCAGGAAGCCCGGCTGGGTGAAGAGACCGGCGCGCTGGGCCGGATCCAGGTCGGCGCGCTCGAGCTCGGGGCCGTAGGTCCCTTCGAGCCCGTAGAGCGGGGCGGTGTCCTCGTTCACGTAGGTGTAGGGCGCGGTGTAGAGCTCGCGGATGCCGCCGTCGTTCTCCAGGAGGACGTCGTCGATGAACGCCTCCGCCTCGGCCCGCAGGGTGTGCCCGATGTCCTCGGGGTACCCCTCGAGCTCGACGTCCTCGTAGTGGCCGAGGTCGAAGAGCTTGCTGTGGAAGGAGCGGATCTTCGTCGCCGCCTTGGGGTCGTCCAGCATGCGTGCGGCCTGGGCCCGGAGGCCCTCGTCGCTGGTGAGCTCCCCGGCCTCGGCGGCGCGGAAGAGCTCGTCGTCGGGCATCGAGTCCCAGAGCGTGTAGGAGAGCCGCGAGGCGAGCTGATGGTCGTCGAGGGCCACCAGGCCCTCGGCGTCGGCCTCGCCGGACTCGTCGCGGTAGAGGAAGTGGGGCGACTGGAGCGCCGCCTGGACGATCATCACCACCCGCGCTTCGTCGACCGGCGCGTCCGGGTAGTGGGTGGTGGCCTCGTTCGCTAGGCGCACGAAGGGCGCCGTGTCCTCGGTGGTGACCGGGCGGCGGAAGGCCTGGCGGAGGAAGCGCGCGGCGAAGGCCTCGGTGCGCTCGGGCTCGCCGGCGGGCAGGCCTTCGGTGAGGCGGCCCAGGGCCTCGGCGTCGGTGAGCAGCCGCTCGGCCATCGTCTCGGCGGCGGTCTGGTAGTCCTGCCAGAGGTTGGGGGTGACCTGGAGGACCGTGACGTCGTTGTCGAAGGCGGTCGTACCGCTGGGGTCGCTCTCGAAGGTCGTGGCCAGGCCGGGCGGCTCGGTGAGTCCGAAGAGATCCCGCAGGGTGTTCTCGTACTGCCCGTGACTCAGCCGGGGGTAGGCGCTGGTCGCCGCGGGGAACGCGTCGTCCGGTTCACAGACCCCGTCGGCGCAGGGATCGCCTGGATTGTCGGGGTCCGACGTGGACGTTCGGCCGCCGATGGTGCCCTCGCAAGCGAGGAGCGCCACCATGGCGACGAGGATGGGGAGGAGTCGCGACATGGGAGGGGTGGCCGAACATAGCACTTCTGCGAGTGAGGTTCATCACCGGCCACCTTTCCGGTCGCGCGCGGGGCGTGGGCCCCGGCGCCGGGCGCCGGGGCCACGGAGCGGACGCTACTGGCGGGGGACGTCGTAGCGGTCGTTCATCATCAGCTTGTTCCAGGCCGCGACGAAGTCGTGGACGAAGCGCTCGTGGCCGTCGTTCGCGGCGTAGACCTCGGCGATGGCGCGGAGCTGCTGGTTCGAGCCCATGACGAGGTCGCAGCGCGTCGCGGTGTACTTGGTCGGCCCACCGTCCCGGGGGGCGATGTCGAAGCGCATGCCCCGCTCGTCCTGCTTCTTCCAGACGTAGTCCATGCTGGTCACGGTCGTGAAGAAGTCGCTGGAGAGCACGCCGACGCGGTCCGTGAAGATGCCGTCGCCGGAGGCGTCGTGGTTGCATCCCAACACGCGCAGGCCGCCCGTGAGCGCGACCCACTCGGGGGCCGTCAGGCGGAGCAGGTTGGCCTTGTCCAGGAAGAGCTGCTCGGGCGAGACCCGGTCGCTGGCGATCGCGGCGAACTCGGGATCGACGTAGTTGCGGAAGCCGTCGACCACCGGCTTCAGCCAGCGGAAGGACTCCTCGTCGGTGAGCTCCTGGGTCGTGTCCACGCGGCCGGGGGTGAAGGGCACGTCGAGGCTGACCCCGGCGTCCTTCGCGGCCTTCTCCACCGCCACGCAGCCCCCGAGGACGATGAGGTCCGCGAGGCTGACCTTCTTGGGCGAGGACTTCCCGTCGAAGTCCGACTGGATCGTGGCCAGGGCCGCGAGCACGCGACCGCAGCGGGCGTTCACCGTCCAATCGTTCTGCGGCGCCAGGGCCAGGCGGCCGCCGTTGGCGCCGCCGCGCTTGTCGCTGTGGCGGTAGGTGATGGCCGCCGAAAGCGCCGTGTAGGCCAGGTCGGAGACCGAGAGCCCGGTGGCGTGGATCGCCTGCTTCAGCGACGCCACGTCGCTCGCGTCCACCAGCTCGTAGTCGCGCTCGGGGATCGGATCCTGCCAGAGGAGATCGTCCTCGATGGTCTTCTCCGGACCGAGGTAGCGCTCCTTGGGACCCATGTCCCGGTGGGTGAGCTTGTACCAAGCCTTCGCGAACGCGAGGGTGAAGGTGTCGAAGTCGTTGAGGAACTTCTCGCAGACCTTGCGGTACTCGGGGTCGGTCTTGAGCGCGATGTCGCTGGTCATCATCATCAGCTCGTTCATCTGACCGGGGACGTGCGCGTCCGGCGTCTTGGGCGCGTTCGGATCCTTCGGCTTCCACTGGATGGCGCCGATGGGGCTCCGGGTCTGCTCCCACTCGAACTTGAACAGGTTCTCGAGGTAGCTGTTGTCCCACTGGGTCGGGTCGGGGGTCCAGCTCCCCTCGATGCCGTTGGTCATCGTGTAGCGACCGAAGCCGGTACCCTTGGGGTTCTGCCAGCCCATCCCCATCGCCTCGATGGGCGCGATCTCCGGGGGCGGACCCACCTCGTCGGGCTTCACCATGCCGTGGCTCTTGCCAAACGCATGGCCGCCCGCGATGAGCGCGACGGTCTCCTCGTCGTTCATCGCCATCCGGGTGAAGGCGATGCGGATGTCCCGCGCCGAGGCCATCGGGTCACCCTTGCCGTAGGGGCCCTCCGGGTTGACGTAGATGAGCGCCTGGTGGGTCGCGGCCAGCGGGTTCTCGAGGTCGTAGTCCGCGTCACCGTTCTCGCCGCGCCATCGCTTCTCGCGGGTGACCATCGCGTCCGGGCTGGGCGCGGAGCTCGGGTCCCAATGCTCCGGACCCCAGTAGGTCAGGTCGTCGGCTTCCCAGGAGTCCAGGCGGCCGCCGCCGAACCCGTAGGTGGGGAAGCCCATGATCTCCAGCGCGCAGTTGCCGGTGAGGACCATCAGATCCGCCCACGAGAGCGCGGCGCCGTACTTCTGCTTGATGGGCCAGATCAAACGCCGGGACTTGTCGGTGTTGCCGTTGTCCCACCAGCTGTTGATCGGCGCGAAGCGCTGCAGGGCCTCGCCGGCGCCTCCGCGGCCGTCGGCGATGCGGTAGGTGCCCGCCGCGTGCCACGCCATGCGGATCATCTGCGGGCCGTAGTTGTGGTAGTCGGAGGGCCACCACTCCACCGAGGTCACCAGGAAGTCCTTGATGTCCTTCTTGAGCGCCTCGTAGTCGAGCTTGGCGAAGGCCGCCGGGTAGTCGAAGCCGGTCCCCAGCGGGTTGGCCGCCGCCCCGTTGCGGTGGAGCTGCTCCACGCGGAGCCGATCGGGATACCAGTCGCTGAGCGTGGGCGGGGTCCCCATGGCTCCCCCGATGCGGTCACCACCGAAGGGACACTTGCCCTCCATCTCGAACGTCTCGGTATCGATCTTCTCGCTCATCTCGCTCTCCTTGCACGTACCCCGTGCGGGGACCCGGGAAGCCGCCCGACCCGACGTTGGCGGGTCGCTGGCGGTGGGCCGCTGCGGAAGGGACGTCGCTAGGGTCCGATGCGCGACACATCAAGCGCGGCGGGGGCGGTCGGCGCGGGCACGACGGGGTCGATGGGCGCGACGGGGGCACGACGGGGTCGATGGGCGCGAGGAACGGCGGATGGCGCAACGGAACGGCGGATGGCGCAACGGGGTTGATGGCGGCGCAACGGCGCAACGGGGTTGATGCGGCGCAACGGGGTTGATGGCGAGGGGCTAGAGTTCTCCCTCGTACTCCTCGAGGTACTCAGCCGTCGTCAGCCCGCTGCCCTGCAACTCGATGGAGGCGTCATGTCGATTCACGAAGAGCGGGCCGTTGCCGATGAGTAGCTCTCCGTCGGCGGCGCCGTAGAAGAAGACCCAGCCCCACTCTCGTTCGAGGGTGTGCTGGTCCAGGAGGACGCACTCCATGGGTTCGATTTCACCGGGCAATTTCACGTGCGGTGCGGGGTCCGGTGGCGGAACGGGGTTGATGATCGCGAGGGCCAGAGCGCGCGCTTCCGCGTGGGAAAGAGGCAGGTTCATGCGAACGCGGGCGCGGTCCGTAACCTCTTGTCGCACCAGGGCCTTCTCGCGAACGGTCAGCGGGCGGCCTAGACCGAGGGCGTCCTCGAGCAGACCCCGCGCAAACACGTCTTCCAGCACGGCGGCGTCTGCCGCCAGGTGGCACCGGCGATTGGAATCGCGCCGCTCGTGGTCGACGACGACGATGGGAGTTTGGCCCGGCCCGGTGGTAGTCGTGAACGCCACGGCGTCGGACTCCGCCAAGGCCGCGCCGGTGGCGATGCAGGTCACTCGTGTCACCCGCCGAGGATAGCTCTTCCCCCGGAGCCGTAGTCGCTCCTGAAGTGGTCCCCGTGGGCCCCGGGTCGTCGGTGTCGGAACTTCCGACCGCTCGGGGATGTCGGTGCGAGCCATGGTGGCACGACTGACGTTTGCTGCGTGGTTGGCGACAGGCTCCGTGGCCTCGGCGCAGGAGCCCTGCATCCCGGAGGAGGTGCGCGAGCGTGTGTCGTGTCCGGCGGAATCGGACGCCGCACCGGAGGGGGCGAGTTCGGGAGCCGTGGACGAGGAGGTTCGCCAAGTGATGGCGGCGCTCGATCAGGCTGCTTCGAGCGCGGCCCGCGATGCGTCTGGGCAGGTCGTTCGAAGCCGTGTTCACGGCGGGGAGCTCGACGTCACCCCGCGGCCGCTGACCCCTGGGGAGGGCGGCCTGGTCGGTAGGGCCCGTGAGCTCCTCTGCGCGCATCCCGATCGTGCCGACGTCGCGAGCCTTCGGTACCGACTCGCGCGCTTCTTCCATGACGCCCACCACTACGACGAAGCGGCCCTGCGCTTCGAGGTGGTCGCGCGTGAGCACTCGGACCAAGAGGTGGGCGTCTTCGCCGCGGCCCTCTGGCTCGATGCGCTGAACGTGATCGCGACGCGCGGAGAGACCCCCCGCGGGGAATGCGGCGTCGCGCTCGAGGACGCCATCGCGCCCCTTCGCGAGCTCTACTGCGCCGACCCTGCTCGGGGCGGAGCCCACGAGGGTTTTTGCGACACCTTGGAGACGATGCGTTGCCGGGTCGCGCGGGCCCGCGCCGAACGGCTGGCGGCCGACGGCGAGCACGAGGGCGCGGCGGTGGAGTATCTGCGACAGGCCACCGAGTGCGCACCGGCCGACGAGCTCCTCTACAACGCGGCGATCCATTTCGATCGGTCCCATCAGGCCGGCCGAGCGCTCGCGACCCGACGGCAGCTCATCGCGGAGCATCCCGCTGCGCCCACCGCGATGAGAGCGGCGTGGCAGGTCGCGCGCGCGCTATACGGGATGGGCCGCTACGAGGAGGCGGCCGCTGCTCATGCGACCTTCGCGCGCCGATATCCGGGTGAAGACGGCCGCGGCTGCATCGAGCGCGACGACTGCCCGAATGGTCCGGCGGCACTGTCGACCGCGATCACGCTGACGATGGCGACGGGGTCGATCGACGAGGTCCGCGAACTCGTGACGATCTTCGGGCGAAACTACGCTCGGCGCCTCCCTGCGGAGCTCGCCCATGTCGAAGCCAAGTTCGCCCGGTGGCTCGCGGAGCGGGAGCGGAACCGCGAGGCGCGTGACGTCATCGAGCGAGCGCTGCAAGAGCGCGGCCAGGCTCTTTCGGTGGAAGCGCGGCTCGAGCTCCTGGTCATGCAGGGGCGCCTCGGTTTTGGGGCGTCAGCCCGGAACTCTCTGACTGACGCCGCTGCGTTGGCGGACGCGACCCTGCAGGCGATGGAGGGCGAGCCGGATCGAGCCTCGGGGGTTCGCGCCTGGGGGGCCGAAGCTCGGTACCAACTCGCCGAGCTGGCCCGAATGGACTGGTCCGCGGCAAGCCGCCGTGCGGCGGTGAACCTCGCGGCACGCCTCGACGCGCTGCGCGCGGTCGAAGCCCTCTACTCGCGGGCCGCGTCCTACGAGAGCACCCCATGGATCGTGGCCAGTGCGCGGCGCGTCGGCGAGATGTACCTCGCTTTGGCCGATGCCCTCCCGCGAGGCGCCGAGGCGAGCCGTCTACGTCAGGTCGCGCGAGAGCGGCTCGAGTTCTGCCTCGTCACCGGGGTCCGCACCCGGACTTTGGGTGAGGCGACGCGAGTCTGCGGCGAGCGCCTGAGCGAGCTGGACCCCGAGACCTACCCTCCGCCGATGGAGCTGACCGGCGGTTCACTCCACCGACCGCGGGAGTGAGCGACGTCGGTTGGGCCAGGCGAGGACGCTCGAAGCGAGACGGGGTTGAT
>DCLA01000025.1:2273-65393 GCA_002320815.1 Myxococcales bacterium UBA1660 | reverse complement strand
GCTCGAAGCGAGACGGGGTTGATGTTCGAGGGCCTGGGGAGCGGTCAGTCGAAGACGAGTTCGATGCCGAAGTTGCCACCGATGGCAGTGATCCCGTTGGCTTCTTCGATGAGCCCACCTCGACCGTCGTAGAGGTGCGTCAGGACCAGTGCTCCGAGGAGGTTGCCCATGCGCTTTCCACTCGCAATCCTCGGGCCGAAGGGAATTCGCACCCCCGTCTCGGCACTGGCACCAAGGGTGCGCGCCGGCGCGGCGACGACGTCACCCGGCGCGTCCTCAGCAGGCTGGCCCGTATCGACCTCCCGGGCGTTGACCGGTGCGTTGAAGGATAGGCGCGCCGCGACGAAGGGAATGGCGTAGGGGTTCTCGTAGGCAGCGACGAGACCACCGTCGATTCCGCCGAAGAACCCGAACGTCGGCGCGATGCCTGCGCCCAGTCCGCCGATGGCAGCGAAGTGCTCATGGAGTCGATACTTCAGGCCGAGGCGGGCGGTGTAGAGGCCGCGGTGTTCGTCGGCCACGCTCTCCTCTCCGACTACGTACGCGCCGCCGTCGAAGACGAGCTCGAGGTCGTCGGTTGCGCCGAAGCGCAGTCGTCCCCCGGCAGTCGCGACCGCTGGACCGAAGACGGCCCCTTGGGCGCCGCCATTGAGTCCGACGGAGAGCTCGCCGTCGGCGAGCGTCTCTGCCGTCGTGAGGAGTGACGCCGTCGTGGGCGGGGTCATGGGTCGCTGGAAGCAGCCGACGCCGAGAGTGGCCGCCAGAAGGAAGAGGCTGGAGTGGATGTATCGCATGGCGCGAGCACTTTGCAGCGGTCATGCCTGCTCAGATTCATGAACGATCTCGTCGCCATCGAGGTCGATGCTGACTGGTTGGTCACAGTTCGTGTGGCGCCCCGCTCACACGTGGGCTCAATCGTTGCGCGTGGACTTAGGTCGAAACCGTCGACGCGCGCTCGAGCGTCGCCCCCGAGCGACGAAATCACTGCGCACCTCTCATCGTGTGATAGCAACGCCGCGTGGCGCTTCCCGGACGGCTGCTGGGCTCGTTGCTGGTCACGCTGATGGGCTGCGCAGGGTCGAACTATCAGCTCGACGCGGTGCCTCGGGTGACGACCTCGGTGCGTGTCGAGGCGCCGAGCGAATGCGCCCTCGAAGGAAGCCTGCGCCGCGCTCTCGGCGACCATATGGGCACGGTGAGCTTTCGAGAGGACTCCCGGGCGCGGGTGCGCATGGAAGTGCGGCTTCGCCGGGACAGCTTCGCGAATGCGCGCTGGCAAGCGCGCATTCGAACCCTCTCGGAGAACGGCGAGGTCTTGGGAGTTCGTGAGCTCGCGCTGCCGGCCCGCTCGTGCGATGAGGCGCGGGAGAGCCTCGGCTTCGTGGTGGAGATGGTCGTCGACACCCCGGCAGTAGCCGAGGCGGTCGAAGCGGCGGTCCGGGACGAGCACGACAGCGAAGGCGACGAGCCGGTTGGGGTGTATCTGGGTCTGGCCGGGGGCGTGACGCTGGGGCGCGCCCCCTCGACGGGGGTGTCCGTAGGCCTCGAGACGCTCGTGGTCTGGCGACCACTCGAGCTACGAGTGGGCGGCCTGGCGCTCTTGCCCGGCCAGGAAGGCATCGGCGAAGGGGTCGGTTTGGTGGGGGCCGAACTCACGCTCGAGGGCTGCCCGGCTGTCGACCGTGGTATCGCTCGATTCGCGTTTTGTGGAGGTCTTCGGGGCGGCTTTTTGAGGGCGGAAGGACGCGGCTTCGACGACAACCGCATCGTGACGGGCATGCACGTCGACGGAACCCTCGCGTTTCGGCCGGCGCTCCGGTGGCGACGCCTTCACGTGGCCCTGGGTGTCGATGTCGGGGTGCCTTTCGTGCGACCGAGTTTTGCGTTCGTGCATGGGGGCGAGTCGGTCGTGCTCTACGTAGCTGGGCGGGTGTGGGGCGGAGTGGGTCTCGCCTTGGGGCTCCGCTTGCGCTGAGGGGCACGAGGAAGTCCGGCGAGATGCACACTGGGTTCATAATTTCCCCAACGCGCTGACACTCTACGACCGTGCAGCGCCAGACAGAGACCGACCCGCGGCGGATGCGGGAGATCTATGAGGCTCACGTGGACGACGTGTGGCGCACGGTCGCGTTTCTGGGCGTGGCCAAGTCGGAGGTCCCCGATGTCTGCCAAGAAGTGTTCTTGACGGTGTATCGTCGGCTGCCGAGCTTCGAGGGGCGTTCGAGCCTGCGCAGCTGGATCTACGGCATCACCATGCGCACCGTCGCCGCCCATCGGCGGCGTGCATACCGTCGGAGAGAGCGGCCCCACGCCGAGCCGCCCGAGCCGGAGCCCAACGGGCCGGATCAAGAACATCGTGTGATCGCCAAGCAGCGCGTCGAGCAACTCCGCATGGCGCTGGATGGGCTGAACGAGCAACAGCGAGCGGTGTTCGTCCTCTACGAGATCCACGCGATGAAGATGAGTGAGGTCGCAACGACACTGGAAGTGCCCATTCAGACCGCTTACTCGCGGCTACACGCGGCACGTAGGGCGATCCGAACGCTCTTCGGTGCGGAAGGGGGACAGTGATGAACGAGCCGAAGCGCCTGGCGGAGTTCGATGACGCATTGGCGGGCGAGATTCGCGCCGCGCGCGAGGTCGGACCCACGGAAGAGGAGCGGGCGAAGTTGGCCGCGACGCTTCCATTCTTGGCGCCGCCACCCGGCGGGCCCGGCGGTTCGACTGGATCGAGCGCGCCTGGCCCGACGGGTGCGGCGCCCGCAGCCGCGGGGAACACTTCCGGTCTGGGTCTGCTGAAGGCTGCCGCGGTGGTGTTGACGCTGGGAGCACCTGCTGCGTGGCTGTTGCAGGGGGAGTCCGCGCCAGCCTCGGCCTCCACGGCGCAGACCGTCGTGGAAGCGGCCCTCGAGTCTCGGGCTTCCGAGTCGGTGCCTTCCGAGACGACGGCGTCGAGGTCGGTCGTCGAGTCGCCCACTTCGGAGGCGCCGGATATCGCATCCCCTCGATCCGAAGCAGAATCACACGAGTCCGACGCCGAGCCCGTCGAAGTGTTCATCTCAGACGAGCGCCAGATACCCGCGCCGAGCGCGCGCGCGCCGAGAGCACGGCGTTCGAGTACGGAGCACGCCGAGGGGCCCATAACGCCTCGCGTAGGCCGTACCGCCCGCCATGCCGAGGTCGCCGCCGGTGTCGAGCAGGACGAGGTGGAAGAACCACCATCCGCCGATACGACATACGAAGAGCCTTCCCCCATAGCGGACGAGAGCGAGCTCGCGCTAGTCGCTTCGGCACGGCGGCGGCTGCGAACCCAACCCGCGCGTTCGCTGGCCTTGGCCAATCGCCATCGGGAGCGCTTCGGCAATGGTGCCTTCGCTCAGGAACGTGAGGTTCTCGCCATCGAGGCGCTCGCTCGTCTGGATCGGCGAGACGAAGCCGAGCGACGCGCGGAGCGATTCAGCCGCCAGTGGCCACGATCGGTTCACGGCGCTCGCATATCCGCGATACTCCAGCGGTGACTCGTCTCCCGCTCGGCGCCGCATCCTCGTTGCTCGTCGCCCTCGTCTGCGGCGCGTGTGTCGACGTCCGTCTGGTCGGTGAGCGCTTCGCCGACGACACGCTTCAAGTCATCGATGGCGACGACGCATCGGTGCTTGGCAGCGCCCTGGACGATGCCGGAAACCTCTATCTCGTTGGCACCATGAGCGGTCAGCTCGCGTTTCCCGGCGGCACCCTGAGCGCGCCCGGACCGGGGGCGGCGTTCGTGGTCAGCCTCACTTCCGAAGGGACCCATCGTTGGTCTCACGCGTGGGTCTCGTCGACGTTCGTCAGCGCTTCGGATGTCGTCGTCGAAGGTGGTCGCGTGCGTGTTGCAGGGTACGTGAGTGGGGTCGTCGCCGAACCCATCAGCTTCGACGGGGGGGCGCGACAGACTGCTGTGATCTTCGACTTCAACGTCGAGAGTGGCGACCCGATCGCGGTGTCCTCCGCGTACACGAGCGCTTCTGGCAACGTGCAGGTGAAGGCGATCACGGGCGACGAGAGCGAGCATGCGCTGGTGGGCCACTTCGTCGGTGAACTGAACGTGGGAGCGGGACCGCTTCCCCCTTCGCCGGCGGGCGTCGACAGCGGTTTCGTAGCGGTCTTCGACGCCGATGGCGCCCCCCGCTGGGCGGCGGTACTGAATGGCGCCAACGTCGAGCTCGCGCGAGGCGCCTTCGTGGCCGGTGGCGTAGTCGCCGGTGGCTGGTTCAGCAGAGGACGCATCTACGACAGCGAGCCCGCACGCGGCCGTGACGGTGTTGCGGTGGTCTTCGACGGCGATGGCACCGTGGTGTCGACACTCGTCATCTCCAGTGAGGCCGACGATGCGGTCAGCGCCGTTGCCGCTCACGGCGACGGACATGTGGTCGTCGGCACCTACGGCGGCCCGCTCGAACTCGGCGGCGTGGCGCTCTCCCACGCCGGGCAGAGCGACGCCTTCATCTCCGTCTTCGCTGCCGACGGCGCGCTGAGTTGGGCGCGAGGTCTCGGTTCGAGTCGAGACGACCACGGACGTCGCGTGTCATCCCTCGACGATGGCTCCGTTCTCATGGCTGGCACGTTTTCCGGGACCTTGAATTTCGCTGGCGAGACCCTCGTCACTCGCGGTGGCAGCGACGTCTTCGTCGCTGCGTACGATGGGGATGGGAACGAGCTCTGGGTGCGGAGCTTCGGTGGAGATGGCGACGACCGACTCGGTTCGTTCGATCGCGATGGAGAGACCCTCGTGCTCTCGGTTTTCGTCGATGGCGAGGTGCTCGCATCCGACGGGACGACCGCGAGCGGTCCGCTCACGATCGTTCGGACCGCGATCTAGCCTAGCTAGGCGAGGTGCCTTCGATGGGTCGCGCGCTCGCCGTCCCACCGTGGAGCCCAGCCAGCATCTCGGCGCAGCGTCGAATCGGACGATGGACAGGGCGGCTCGTGCGAGGGGCGGAGCGCGGAGGTCGTCGGGGACGTGAGCGGCGACGACTACTCTGAAGGCTTCGAGAGTGCCGTTGTTTTGCGTGCTGGCGATCCTTTTTTGGGGCGCAGATCATAATCCGTCGGGGCTGAGCGCACTCAGGGGCATGGTCTCGTCGCGCACGTTGCGTCTAGTCGTCCTCGGATGCCTGCTCACCGCCTGCGAAGGTGTCATCGGGGGGGCACCGTCGAGCGATGAGCCCGTCGTCGAAGCCCCAGTGGGCCTGGGTGCCGCGTGTGATCCCGACGCGGCGCCCGCTGCCGACCTCATCCGGGTGCATCGCGGGGTCTATCTCGAAGCGCTTGGCGAGCTCTTGCCAGCGAGTGCCGTCGAGAGCGCCGAAGCGAGCCTGCGAAGCTTGCCGCGCACCCAGTCGGGTCGCTTCATCGCAGAGACCGAAGTGGCGTCCTTCGACGTCGTCAACGCATACGTCGACATCGCGAGCACGGTGGCGTTCGCCGTGAGCGAAGGCCCGGCGCTCAGCGAGCTCTCCGTATGCCTGAGTGAGCTGCAGTCTCCGCCGAGCGCGACCGATGAGGCGTGCCTCGATGCGTTCATCGACGACTTCGGTATGCGGGTCTTCCGCCGACCCGTTCACCCCGACGAGCATACGCAGGTCCGTGAAGCGTACGACATCGGTGCGAGCACGAGCGCCTCCGAAGGCGTCGCGACGATGCTCATGGCGCTGCTCCTCGAGCCCCAGTTCCTCTACTACCTCGAGCTGGAGGGCGAAGAGGTCGAGCCCGGGGTGGCAGCCCTGACCTCGCACGAGATTGCCGCGCGCCTCGCCCGCGCCCTTTGGGGGTCGATCCCCGACCAGACCTTGCTCGACGCCGCATCCTTGGGCTTCGACGGGGACGAGGGACATGCGCGCCTCCAGGCAGAGGTCGATCGCATGTGGGACGACCCGCGCAGCGTGACGAGCATCGGCCAGTTCTATCGAGACTGGCTCGCGCTCGACACGAACCCGGACGCGGATGCGCTCGTACGTTTTGCTGCCCACGCCACCCTCGAAGAGGAGGGCGGCATGGACGCGCTCTTTCTGGGTCGCACCGCGTTCATCGAAGACGATGCATTGGCGGAGACCTATGGCTTCGAGGCTGGAACCCGCGGCGAGGTCTTGCTCGACGCGGAACGGCGCGCGGGCTTATTGACCCGCGCCGCGTGGCTTCGGACGACGCCGGTGCCCGACTCGAACGCCGGTCACGTGATCCATCGCGGAGCGGCCCTTTCGGAGGTGCTCTGCATGCCGGTACCCCCACCGCCGCCGGACGCGTTTCCGCCCGATGACCCGGCCGAGCCGACGGGCGGGAGGCAGACGATCCGGCAGCGCTTCGCTGACGTCACGCAAGAGGCCCAGTGCTCGAGCTGCCACGTGCGTCTCGACAACTTCGGCGGCGCGTTCGGTCACTACGGCTCCAGCGGCGAGTGGATCGACCAGGAGGAGGTCGAGTTCGACGGCGAGCATTACGCCATGCCCATCGACGCTTCTGCCGTGGTCGCGTTCGGAGAAGAAGAGAGCGTCGGCCTCAACGGCGCAGTACAGCTCAGCGAAGCGGCTGCGCGCAGCGAGTACGTCGCAGCTTGTGTCGGGGCGCAGCTCACCGAGAACTTCTACGCACGCCCGGTGGGGGGCGGGGACGCCTGTCTGATCCAGGCCGCACGAGACGAACTGCACGCCGGACGAGCTTCTCTTCGCCAAGCCTTCGTGGCTCTCATCCGAAACCCTGCCTTCTCCCTTCGTTCCCTTCCGGAGTCGCCATGAAGAAGCCTCGTAGCTTTGGTCGTCGTTCATTTCTCGTGGGTCTCGGCGGCTCGGCGCTCGCCATCCCGATGCTCTCGTCGCTGAGCGAAACCCACGCGCAGAGTCCTTCGACGCGCAAGTTCATCTCGTACAGGATCACCAACGGCCACTTTGGCCAGCAGTGGTATCCGCAGGATGACGCCGTCGCTGCGGCGGGAGGTTTGCGCCGGCTGGGTGAAAACGTCATCGGCATGCGCCTTCGCGATCTCCCCGGCGATGTCTCGACCCTGCTGCACGCTGGCTTCGATCCCTACCGCGACAAGATCAGCGTCTTGCGCCACCTCGACCGGCTGAACCACGCCAATCACAACGCCTATACCGGTCTGCTTGGATGGGGCAAAGACCGCTACCCCGAAGACCCCTCACGCATGGCCCCGTCGATCGACCAAATCATGGCGGAGCATGTGTTCATGGGTGAGAGCATTCCGTTGAACCTGACGTTCTCTTGGGGCGCCCGCAGGCCTTCGTGCTCATTCACCATCGGGCCGAGTGGACCGGTAGCCGTACCGGGACTGCGGGCCGAAGAAGCGTTCCAGCAACTCTTTGCCGACTCCTCGCTCGAGCCTTCGGTGGTGGACCGTCGCCGCGGCCACACCCGCAGCGTCGTCGATCACGTGCTGCCGCACTACCAAGCGGTCCGATCGAATCGACGTCTTTCGGCCGACGACCGCTACAAGCTCGATCAGCACATCGAACACATGCACGCGGTCTCGATGCGGCTCGGTACACGCCGGGTGGCGTGTGTTGCGCCGGATGCGCCAGCGGGACTGAGCCGGAGCGGGGAGACCGTCACCGCGATGTCCCGCGAGCTCGTCGACATCGGCATCGCGGCTCTTCGTTGCGGGCTCACGAGCATCGTGAACTTCTATATCGATCCAGACGTGCTCTTTACCGAGGAGCATCACGGGATCGCGGGCGGCCATCACGGCGCGAGCCACGGCGCGAGCGCCGCCGCGGTCGAGAGCATCAAGAACGCGCATCTATGGCACATGGACAACGTGCTGCGCCTCATCAGCGAACTCGACGCGACGGAGACGGATACCGGCACGCTGCTCGATGACAGCGCGCTGCTCGTGCACAACGAGATAGGCAACCAAGCGGGGCGCGACAACACCCCGGGCTCCTACGACCTCAACCATCAGTGCTACGACGCGCAGGTGCTCGTTGCGGGGTCCTGTGCGGGCATGTTCCAGCAAGGCCAATACCTCGACTTCCGCTCCGGCTTCGAGCGCGGCCGATGGACCCGACACGTGGGCACGGCCTACAACCGACTCGACATCAGCATGCTGCTCGCGATGGGCTGTCAGCCCGAGCATTGGGAGGTCGATGGCATCCCAGGATACGGCGACCTCCGCGGCGACAAGTGGAACCGCACGCCCCTCGACCAAGTCGTCATCGGTGACTTGCGCGCGGGGCTGCCGGGCCTCATGGCCTGAGCGCTCCTCCGCGGGACGCCCTCGCCAAGCATCGAACCCGAGTGGGTCGACGACCAGCTCACAGAGGAGCCCTCGGCCGGGCTCTAGGCGGGCGGAACGGCTGCCGCGAAGCCAGGGTGTTGGCGCACGCTGGCGAAGTCGTCGAGCTCGCGGAAATAGGAGCCGAAGCTCCCGTTGGCCGTCACGCAGGCGGCCATCGCCTGCAGGCTCTGATCGACGTTCCCAGTGATGGCGTGGGCCCAGGCTCTCAGGTAGTCGGTCCAAGCTCCCGCGGAAGCGCGGTTCAGCTCCGGGATGGCTTCGGGAGCCCGTCCGAGCTGCAGCAGGCAGTACCCGCGAAGCTGGCGCACCTCGGGGTGATCCGCGAGTTGCAGGAAGCGGTCGAGGTCGGCCAGGGCCTCGGCGGGCCGGCTGTCCGCGCGGAGCTTGCCGCGCAGGTGCCAGGGACCGGGTTGATTCGGCGCGAGGGCGATCGCGGCGCTGAACCCCGCCTCGGCGTCCGCGGGCCGCTTCAAGGCGGACAAGGCCATTGCGCGCTGAAAGTGATACTGGGCCTGGTTCGGCTCCGGCTCTCCGGCCGCGAGCGCCTTGGTGTAGTCGGCCACGGCCTCCTCGAGGCGACCCATTCGGTGCCGGACGAACGCCCGTTGCGCGTACGCGGTGACGTAGCGCTGCCGGAAGTGGTCATCGAGTTCGATGATCTGACCAAACGCGGCCTCGGCGTCGGCCAGCCGACCTTCGGCGACGGCTCGCTCGCCGTCTGCATAGAGATGCGCGAGCCGGTCGAAGAGTCCCGGGATCGTGTGCATCGGTCGTTCGCTCATGGTGCCCCCCTCGGCCGTGAGTGTCTGATGGTTTCCACCGTCGCTGTGACAGCGAGCGCCCGGAGGCTACCAGCCAACGGGAGCCCAGCGAAGCCGGTATCCATCAACCCCGTCTCGGCATTCCTGCGAAGCCGGTATCCATCAACCCCGTCTCGGCGTTTCTCCGTCTCGGCGTTCCTCCCGTCTCGGTACGGCCCGGGGTGCCCCGCCCCACCGATCAGAGCCGGCCGGCGAACGCGAGGCCCGCGTAGCCGGGACCGCCCGCTGGAGCCAGCGCGAAGCGGCGTCCGGAGCTCGACTCGCCCGGCGAAGGGAATGTACTGAGGGTCATGATGACAGCGCCGAGCGCAGCGTGGATCGCGCCCATGACATATCCGCTGCGTTTCCAGCCGGTCGGCATCACGTCGTCGATGGCGCTCGCGCCGATGACCAGCGCGCCACCGAAGACCATGCCCAGACCGGTCCAGCGCACGAGCGCGCGCTGGAGTCTCGCGGCGCCGGTATAGGCGCGGTCTTCACCTTCGTAGCGATAGCGCTCGGCGTCCGTGGTGGGGGGCGCGCTCCGGAAGCGGGCGAGGCGCGCCTCGGCTTCGCTCTCGATGAGCAGCCACACCAGCCCCTGGATGCCTCCCAGCAGGCCGACGCCGATGGAGAGCAGACCGGCGCTCGGCGAGGGATCCGACCACACGCCGTCGGCGTAGCCCGCGACGGCCCAGCCGAGTAGCAACGCCCCGGCGCCCATGCTGAGGCCGCCGTGGACGTGACGGAGGCGCGCGGCGTCGTTCGCTTGCCGTTCGAAGCGCTGGTCGAGCGCATCCACGGGGGCCTGCGCGAAAGTCACGCTCGCCGATGACCAGAGGAGGAGCACCAGACTCAGGGCACGCATGGGCGCGGACCTAGGGGCGCCCGGCGGCTCGGTCGAGTCGCGGTGCTCCGACGAGCGGTGTGCCGGCTTTGCCGCGATCGTCGCGGCAAAGCCGCCGTTCATCAACCCCGTCTCGGTATTCCCGTCTCGGTATTCCCCGTCTCGGCATTCCCCCGTCTCGGTACTCCCCGCCGTCTGCAAAGCCGCTGTTCATCAACCCCGTCTCGGTATTCGTCCCGTCTGCAAAGCCGCTGTTCATCAACCCCGTCTCGGTATTCCGGTATTCCCCGTGTCCCCCGGCTCTGTATTCCCCGTGCCCCCCTTTGCGGGCATCGGGAGCGCCCCTAGGCCCGCTCCATGGTCGGCATCCCCCGCGCTCTCGTGTCCCCCGCTCTCCTAGCCGACTTGGGCGCGACGGTGCGGCCGTGACGCTCAAGGCGCTCCAGGTCGTGGTCACGGCGGCGTACCCCGTCGCGGTGATCTGGGCGCTGTGGAACGGTGCGTCGCGCAGCGTCGGGCTCATCACGCTCGTGGCGGTGATCCCGATGTTGGCCATCCGGGTCCTCCGCTCGGATCGTCGTCAGCTCTGGCCGCTTCTCCGGCTGCCGCTGACCATCCTCGCGCTGGTCGCCATCGGCGCAGTCCTCGACGAGCCCCGGCTCTTCCTCTTCATGCCCGCGCTGATCAGCGCGACGCTCCTGGTGCAGGCCATCCAGTCACTGCGCGGCCCGATGTCCCTGGCGGAGCGTTTCGCGCGGGTTCAGGACCCCGGGCTCGGCCGCGCGGACCACGGCCCCGCGAAGCGAGCCCACTACCGACAGGCGACCATCGCCTGGGCCATCTTCTTCGCCGTCAACGGCATCGTCTGCGCCGCGCTGGCATCCTCGGCGCCCGCGAAGTGGTGGGCGATCTACACCGGTGGGATCGCCTACGGGCTGATGTTCCTGGTCGGCGCGGGGGAGTACCTGAGCCGGAAGTACCGCTTTCGCGAGTACACCGCGTGGCCTCAGGATCGCGCGCTCGCGCTCTTGTGGCCGCCCCCGGAACCTGCCTGACGAACGCTGGGTGCGGCGTCGTCCCGAGTACGTGGGTGGACTGAACTCGGACGCGGTACCGCGCACTTCGCGACGCTCGCCCGCAGTGCGGATGAACCTTCGAGACGCGCTTCGGCAACTGAGCCCGCAGCGCATGGAAGTCCTCCGCACCGCCGGTTTGCCGTCGAAGAGACCGTGCGCCCGGACGGGGGCGGCGCTGCTCTTCGTCGCCGCGGTCACGCTGGTCGGCAGTTCCGCTCTCGCTCAGGAGCAGCGGGCATCGGCAGCCGCCGAGACCCCGCGGACCCTGGACCCGGCGCCGCGGCCTGCCTTTCTGGACCTCGCGGCCGACCGGGGCCGCCCTCGCCCTTCCTCGCGCCAGACCGCGGCACTCCGGGAAATGGAGGCGGCCGCGGACCGGTTCGCCGCGGCGGCGCGATTTCACCGGCACGTCGTTCGGTCGATCTCGGGCCGGAGCTGCCTGCGGGCGCCCCGGGAGCGGGGTTCCGACTGCGACGCGCGCCGCGCCGAAGAAGACCTGGTCGCGACGGCGATTCAACGGCACCAACTCGCCCAGGCTGAGCGGCGGCGGTGCGTGGAGCTGCGCGAGGCCGGCGACGAGTCCGCGGCGGAGCGGCGATGTCGGGCGGCGAACCGCCACTACGGTGTCGCCGCGGCGGAGTACCAGAAGTATCTCGACCGGCACCCCGACGGTCTCCACGCCTACGCGATCCGCTACGACCGCGCCGACGCTCTCTATTGGTCCGGTCGCTATGAGGAAGCGGCAGGCGAGTATGCCGCGGTGCGGGACTCGCACCTGGGAAGGACCCACCGCACGGGTGCGGCGCGGCGGGTGGTGGAATCCGTATCCCGGCTTCTGGAGGCCGCGGAGGCGAGCGGCCGGCTGACGGTTCGCCAAGAGCCCCCCGAGAACCGAGGTACCTCGATCCGCCCCCTCCCCATGCCCGCGCTTCTCCAGCGTCTCGCGATGGCCCGAGAGCTCTACGTATCGACGGTTCCGGAAGACTCGGACATCGAAGGCGTGCGCGCCGCCTACGAGTTCAACAACGCGCTCGCGCTGTACTGGTACGGCTACTGGCCCGAGGCCCGGGCGCGCTTCGAGCAGATCTTCGAAGAGCGATGCAGTGGACCGACCGCCGGCGAGGCGGGGCTCCGGGCCTGGGAGACCCTCCGCGCGATCGCCGTGGCGACCGGCTCGGACGCAGAGGTCGAGCAATTGGTACAGCGGCGACTACGCCGCCATTGCAGCTTCGACCCGGAGGGTCCTCGCTGCCCCTGGGGGGCCGAACTCCGGAACCTCTGCGCGCGCCCGTCGAACCGGACCCACCGATGCTGTCACGGTGACGGGCGGTCGAACGGCGTCGAGTTCGCAGAAGCCGTCAGGGCCTTCCGCGCCGCTGAGCTGGCCGGGTCCCGAGGCGACGGCGACGAGGCGTCGCGTCTCTACTCGGCGGCCGTGACCTCCATCCTCGAGATCTTGGAGCAACGGCCCGACCACCAGCAGTCGCCCACCGCCCTCGAGATGGCGGCGACCGCCCTCGAACGCATGCAGCGCTTCGACGACGCGGGCCGCCTCTACCAACGGATCATCGACGAGGTCGGCCCCGAGCGCAGTCGTGATCCCGATCGGCAGAAGACCTTGGACCGCATCGTCCGGCGTACCGCGCTCTATCGACTCGCCTGGATCGCCGAGCAGCAGGGCGACGACCGTCGCGCCCTCGAACGCTATCGAGCGTTCGTCCGTCGTCACCGCCACGACCGGGACGCGAGGGAGCTCGTGGTCGAGGCGCTCTGGCGCGTCGCGCAGATCGTCCACCGAACGGGCTCGCGAGCAGCCCACGAGAGCGCGCTCCGGGCCGTGGTTCGCGCGGGCCGTCGGGCTGGCACCGCGGGCGAAGAGTACGCGGCGCGGGCGGCGTCCCTCTTGGACGGCCTACGCGCCGACTAGGGTTCGCGACGCCTCATCGCCACTACGGACGGGAGTCGCGGTCCCTGAACACTCGGGGCAGGCGCCTTCGACTCACGCATCGGGGATCAACGACCGGCCCACCCCGGTCCACCGCCAGAGTGCCGTGGTGACGGGCAGCGCGGACGGCGCGGCGCGTGGTGCGCTCCTTGCTCTGCGAGCCGGCGATGGAACGACGTCGTGCACCTGAAAGCCTCATCGAGCCACGGGCGCGCGAGCTCGCGTCGAGGCGAACACGCGGGCGCGGCTGGGGAGACACGAGGAGGGTCCTGGGTCTGATGGCTCTGCTCGCCACGGCCGCCGAGGGCGCTGCCCAGGAGACGCCCGCGGACGAGGTCGTACCCCGCGAGTGGATGTCGCTCGTCGAGCTCGGCGACGCGGTGGCGTTCCACCGCACGCCGACGGTGCCTGCGAGTTGTGCCGTCGAAGCTCAGGGCGCGGGGCTCGTGGGGATCCGGGCGTCTTGGTCCTACTTGGCGTGTCCGAGGGGCTGCGCCTGTTCGTCGCGCGACGCCGCGGGCGGCGGTTCATGTTCCTCGCCGACTTGGAGGTCACGTACAACACCGGGGGGAGCCACTCGAGCGATATCCACTGGCTCCGGATCCACAGGATGAATGCGGGCCACGTCCTCGCGGAAGTCCGCACCGACGCGTGGTTCTCGTATCCGCATCTACCGACCCACAGCTGGTCCCGCGAGCGGAAGATCGCGGTCTGCTCGACCGGGGACGGTGCTCTCGCGTGCACCGCCCTCACCCGAGTCGCGGGGCAGAACCGAGTAGGCGTCTCGGGCCATCCCTGGGATGCCCTCGAAGAGGACTGGTGGACCCATCGACTCCGGCCGGGGGAGGGTGATTCCACGACGGAGGCTCGCTTGTCGTTCGACGACCCCGGCTTGGTCCGAGTCCGCGTGACCCGGACTCCGGCGCTGGACGACGTCGAGCCGAAGGAGGTCCTGTATCTTCAGTACGGCGACCTTCCACCGTTGCCGTCTCCGCTGGCCGGGCGCGACGTCGCCGCCGGAGCCGATCCCCGCGAGGGGCTCTCGGACCGGGGGTCCCTCGAGCAACTCTGCGGCCAGCTCGGGTCGGAGGAGACGACCTGCGCGCTTCAGCCCATCGGCCGTTCGCTCGCGCTCCTGGTCGCGCGGGCCGACGACCGGCGCGTCGTCTTTCTCGTCGGGGTACGGCCCGAGGGGCTCGTTCTTCGCGCGCGCGTGGTCGACCGGTATGCGGCGCACGAGCCCCTCGTTCCCGTCGACCTCCGTGAGACGCGCCCGCTCCCCGGTGGCCGCGTCGGCTACGTGGTCGATGTTCGCGAGGCCGGTGACCTCCTTCGATACCTGCTCGTGTGCGAGCGGCGGTCCGAGCGTTGCGTGGCTCGCGTGCCGCTTCGGCGCATCGAGTGGGTCGACGCCCTCCGGTCCGAGGGGCGTCTCGACCCCGTGCGGGCCAGCGAGGCGGAGGTCGAGATTCGAGACGACGTGTTGAGCATGCGGTTGATCGCCGGGGACTGGGGCGCGCTCTTCCGCGACGAAGAAGCGGAGATGCCCGGAGCCGACGAGCGGTTCGAGATGGAGCTCCCACGCCTCGAAGGGCGGTGAGGCCGGGGCCTGCGTCGTCGACGTGGGCCGAGCGCGCGCGGTACTCGCTACCCGAGCACGGACCGCGGGCGGGCGAAGCCGGCGACGTGGGGACCATGGAGGCATGCCGGGCCGGGTAGGGTACCGTCGCGCTCGTCGCCCGCTGCGGTGAAGACGGCCAGGTACGTTTCGGGGAGGACGGCGGTGGTGAGGGTCACCGGGCCGGTGTGGGACGCCAGGTCCGCCATCACCGTCGCCAGGTCCGGTTGCTCGCGCCCACCCGCGGTCGCCTGCGCGGTGCGCAGCCGAAAGATGTCGCGGTAGTTGCCTGCGGGGAGGGCGGCGTGTTCGTGGAGCACGGCGTCCTGGCCGCCGAACGCGGCCACGACCTCTCGGGCCAGGGGCATGGACGACCCGGTCGAGGGCACGGCGAGGAGCTCGCGCAGCGCGACGCGGGGGAGCCCGTCGTCCGGGCTCGGCAGGAGGTCGAAGCCGGCGGGGACCTGCCCGGTCTCGAAGAAGGCGCGCAGCAGACTCTCGGTCTGCTCGGCGTCGAAGGCCGCGCGCTCGGGAAGGGTCAGCTCGAAGTCGATGTCGGCCACGTACACCACGATGGGCTCGTCCGAGCCGATCCGGCGAGCGACGCGGCCGCCGAGGCCGACCAGCTCGGGGTATCCCCAACCGGCTTCGGTGAGTCGCAGCTCCCACAGCTCGCCATCTCCGAAGGCATCGAGGGTCCGGGGCTCGTCGGTCTCCAGCGTGAGCTCGGTGACGTCGCCGGAGAGCAACCCGCTCAACAACTCTTCCAGATCGTCGGCGCTCGGGTCGAGGACCTCGGGGATCTCGGCCTCGTCGAAGTCCTCCATGAACAACTCGTCGGACGAGGCGAACTCGAGGCGGGTGATGGTCGGCATCGGCGGAGGGTATGCGCTCGCAGCAGGGTTAGCGGGCCAGGATCTTGAGGTCCGCGATGTTCACTCGGCTGAACGCGCCGTCGCGGCCGCCGAGGCCGCCGGTGTAGTGCTCGAAGTGGGCGAAGGCGGACATGTTCACCATCTCGTCGTCGTGCCGGATGGTGATGCGGTAGGTGCGGCCCGCTTCGAGCTCGGCGGAGACGAAGCTGGAGTCCTCCCAGCGAGACCACGTGCCCAGGTGCGGCATGACCAGGGGGCCTTCGGCCACGACGGCGCCGGTCACGGCGTCCTCGACCATCACGCGCTTGATGCCGCAGGTGACGCCGGTGTTGATCGACCCCGCGCCGTTCCCGAAGGTCACCTGCAGGAGGTGCGTGCCGGTCTGGGCCGCGGTGAAGCTGGGTACCGTGAGCGAGTGGCCGGGGTCGCCCCAGGGCTCGTAGTGGAAGCGCCCGTGGGCGGTGGAACCGGTGCCGCCGCCGTGGGTCATCGCGCTCGCGTCGATGGTGGTCACCCGCGCGCCGCCGCCGCCCCACCAGCAGTTCGGCGGGGCGTGCTGGGAGTGGTTCCCGCTGCCAGCGAAGGTCAGCTCGGCGGTGTAGCAGGGAGACCGCTGGCTCGAGGCGTCGAACGCGGGGTCGGTCCAGAGGGTCGTGGTGCCCGGCAGGTCGTCGGCCACGGGCTCACCGTCGCGGTAGATCGTCCAGCGAACGTCGGCCGCCGTCGCTCCGTTGAGGTCGAGGGCGAGGGTGAGCTCGTCGCCCGCCCGGGTGAACGACGTGACGCGCGGGGTGCGCGGGCCGTAGACGTCGCGCCAATCGGTGCCCGAGACCTCGGTGAGACTCGCCGCCGCGGTCGCGCCGGCGGTCAGGGTGACGTCGACCCGGTTGGTCTCCTCGAGCATCGCGGCGGGGAGGAGGTCGCCCCCGAGCGCCGTACCGTTCAGGCTCACTTCGCCGACGGTGAGCGCGCCGGTGCCGCCGCTCTCGGGCAGGTGCAGCACGACGGTGACCCGGCGGCCGCGGTAGGGGTAGTCGTTGAGGACCAGTTCGTCCGTGCCGGCGAACACGTCGTCGCGGAGACCGGCGGTGACGAAGGGTCGCACGTGCAGCCCGTCGCTCTCGGCCTCCAGACCGAAGAGCGTATGGTGCACCATCGAGAGGTAGCCGGCGACCGACCACAGCTGCCGCTGGGAGTTCACCACCGGCCCGCTCGCCGCGCCATCGTCCTGCCAGACGGCGCCGCTGGCGGCCTCGAAGTTCTCCATGTTGGAGAGGTTCAGCGCGGCGCCGCGCATCAGGGCGCGCACCATGCGGTCGGCGACCGCGTCGTTGCCGGCAGCCTTCGCGGCGCGGAGCCAGTAGGCGGTCACGAAGGGCCACTCGCCGCGGTTGTGGTAGATGGGCGTCTGCTGCTGCTGGGGCCAGATGACCGGCGCGCCGGGGCCGTAGTGGGGGTAGCCCGCCAGCACGCGGCGAGCCTGCGACTCGGTGGCCACGCCGAAGATCACCGCGAGGCTCGAGCCGAGCAGGTCGAAGCGCCGCACGGGCGCGGGGTCGAGCCCGGTGGTGACGAAGGTCGAGAACTGCCCTTCCGACTCCAGCCAGAAGCGCTCGCGGATGGCGAGGCGCAGGTCGTCGGCCCAGCCGCCGAAGCGGTCCCGGGTCGCGGTGTCGCCCTCCTCGTCGGCGAGCGCCGCGGTGACCTCGAGCGCCCGGAGGTGCAGCAGGTTGGTGCTCAGCGCCTTGCTCATCGCGATGTGGACGACGTCGTCCGCGGTCCACTCCGGATAGGTCTGCTCGCGCCAGTCGAGGAACGACTGCTCCCCGAAGTAGAGGCCGTCGCTCGCGTCGAAGGCCACCCGCCGGTCGTGCTCGAGGGTGTTGCTCAGGGCCTCGAGGGCGCGGCTCCGGAATGCGTCGCGCTCGGAGCCCTCGAGGTTCGCGAGGACCGCCCAGGCGCCCAGGGCCCAGACCACGCGGTCGGTGGAGACGGGGTAGCTGCCGCCGGAGCCGGTGTCCTGCACCACCTGCTCGTCGCCGCCGCCGCGTCGCTCGCTGAGCTTGAACTCCAGCGAGCCGCGGGCCCGGGCGGGGTCCATCGGCGCGAGGCCGACGTCCACCGCGTACGAGGTGTCGCGGGTCCAGACATAGGTCCACAGGCGGCCGGTCTCGAAGCACCCGTCGGGCCCACAGTCGACGGCGAGCCCATCGTCGAAGGCGCCGTCGCGGATCGAGCTCACGCTGTTCTCGCGGACCTCTTCCACCGCGAGGGCGTGCAGCGCGTCGAAGAGGTCGTGCCCGCTCCGGACGGTGGGGTCACCTTCGCGTTCGGTGACCACGCGGGGGTTGTCCGGCTGGTCGTCCCGGAGCGGCGCGGTGGTGCTCAAGCTGTAGACGCGACGGCAGGCCGCGCGGTCGGGGATGGTGACGGCGGCGGTGTCGGTGCCGTCGGTGAGCGAAGCGGTCCCCGTGGGGTCCGCGCCGGTGGGGCTCACGCAGCCGGGCTCGGTGGTCCCGCCATCGGATCCCCCATCGTCGGTCCCGCCGTCGCCGGTGCCGCCGTCGCTCGTCGCGCCGTCTACCGAGCCGTCCATCGCCCCGGCGTCGACCACCGTGGCGTCGGGCACGTCGGCGTCATCGGTCGGTGAGTCGTCGCAGGCGGCCAGCACGGCCAGCAGGAGACAGAGCCCTTGAAAGAGCGGGGAGCGTTCGTCACTGTGTGGCTTCGGAGACATGGTGATTCACAAGCTGGGTACGCTGTTGACGGCGCTTCTTCTTGTCACGGCGTGCGAGAACTCGCCATCGAGTGACGACACCGAGCGCGACGCCGGTGCCGACGCCGAGGCCCCGCGCGACGGCGGCCCCATGACCGATGGTGGCACCCCGACGGTCGACGGGGAAGTGCCGCTCCCCGACGGCGGGACCCCCGGCTTCGCCGCGCGAACCTGCGAGCTGACCCTCCGCCACGCGCCGCGCGTCGGCGCGACCAGCGTGCAGATCGCCGGCGAGTTCACGGGCTGGGGCGACGCCCCGATCCCCATGACCGACGACGACGGCGACGGGACCTACGAGGTCACCCTCTCGCCGGGCCCGGGGCTCGAGCCGGGGGCGATGGTCGCCTACAAGTTCATCGTCGATGGCGAGTGGATCCTCGACCCCGACGCGGCCCTCCGGAAGTACGACGACGCCTGCGTGAACAGCGCCTTCGTGATGCCCGCCTGCACGCTCGGCCCGGAGATCCGCGCTGGCGAGCTGACCACCACCTACGACGACGCCAGCGACACCGGCGACGCGGCGGTGCGCCTCCAGATCCTCACGGCCAGCGACGGCGCCGCCCCGACCTCCGTCTCGGTGACCCTGGACGAGGTCCCGGTGCCCGCCCTGGACGGCATGCTCGATGTCGCCGCGGGAGCCTACGACGTGGCGCTCGCCGACCTCGCGCCCGGCCGGCACGTCCTGAGCGTGCGGGTGACCGACGCGATGGACCGCGACGCGGAGCCGGTGGACTTGCCCTTCTGGATCGAGGAGGAGCCCTTCGAGTGGCGCGACGCGCTGATGTACATGCTCGTCGTCGACCGGTTCGCCAACGGCGACACCAGCATCGACGCCCCGGTCGGCGCGCCGGTCGAGTACCCCGCCGATTTCCACGGCGGGGATCTCTGGGGCGCCCTGGAGGTGATGCGGAGCGGCTACTTCGACGACCTCGGGGTGAACGTCATCTGGCTGAGCCCGATCAACCAGCAGGCCGAGGGGCACTTCGAGGGCCGCGACGGACCGCGGCGCTTCGCCGGCTACCACGGCTACTGGCCCTCCCGGGGCCGTGAGGTCGAGCCGCGCTTCGGTGGCAACGACGCGCTCCAGGCGTTCGTCGACGAGGCCCACAGCCGGGGCATCCGGGTCCTCTTCGACCTGATCAACAACCAGGTCCACGACCAGCACGAGTACCTCGCGTCCAACCCGGAGTGGTTCCGCACCGCGTGCGTGTGCGGCGTCGACGCGGGGTGCGGTTGGAGCGAGCGACCGCTCGATTGCCTCTTCGCGCCGTACCTCCCGGACATCGACTGGCGGCAGCCGGGCGCCGAGCGCCAGTTCATCGCCGACGCGGTCCATTGGATCAGCGAGCTGGGGATCGACGGCTTCCGCATCGACGCGGTGAAGCACGTGGAGACCAACTCGATCACCAACCTCCGGGCCGCGCTGGCGCGCCGCTTCGAACAGGGCGGCGAGCGGCTCTTCCTGGTCGGCGAGACCGCCGTCGGCGAATCGGACTCCGCCGACTACGGTTGCGGCGAGACCTACGCCAACGGCTACGAGTGGATCGACGCCTACGTCGGCGAGCACGCGCTGGACGGGCAGTTCGACTTCCCGACCCACCACGCGCTGCAGGACGGCCTCGTGACCGACCGGATGAGTTTCGTCGACGTGGAAGCGGTCGTGCGTGAAGCCGAGACCCGCTACTCCTCGGAGGGCCTGCACGTGCGCTTCCTCGGGACCCACGACTCGAACCGCATGGCGAGCCGCGCCGCGTTCGACCCCGCGCAGGGGTGCCGCTGGTCGGGCGATCCCGGCTGCGCCGCGCTCCCCGGCACGCCGACCGACCCGGAGGTCTTCGGCCGACTCCAGCGCGCCTTCACGGTGCTCTACACCATGCCGGGGATCCCCTTCCTCTACTACGGCGACGAGCTCGGCATGGCAGGCGGCAACGACCCCGACAACCGCCGGGACATGGTCTGGACCGGCGCGCTCACTTCCGTCGCGATGGGTGAAACTGCCGTCTCCGGTCCGCAGCAGGCCCTCCGCGACCACCTCGCCGCCCTGGGCGTCGCTCGCCGGGACTCCCTCGCCCTCCGCCGCGGCCGGCGGATCCCCCTCCTCGTGGAGGAGGACCTCTACGTCTACGCCTACGCGCACGACGACTCGGGGGACCTCGCGGTGGTCGCCGTGAACCGCGGCCCCGGGGTGAGCCGTCAGGTCGACGGACTGACCGCGAGCACCCTCGGCGCGATCACCGGCTTCGCCACCGCGGCCGGCACCGGCTCGGCGACCCTCGCCGGCACCCGGCTCTCGCTCACCCTCGCCGCCGGCCAGTCGGTGGTGCTCCTCGGCCGCTGAGCCCGCAGCCTCTTCGGGAATCCGGGCGCGGCTCAGACGGGCAGGTCGTCGGTGCGCGCGTAGAGGGTGTCGAGGGAGAGCGCCACGCCGGCGACGGTGACCGAGCCCTCGGGGCCCGAGTCGACCAGCTTCCAGCTACCATCGTGCTGTCGGGTGACGAGGGTCGCCGCGCGGGTCTCGGTATGCACGAAGAGCACCTCGTCGACCGAAGGGATTTGGCGGTAGTGCCCGAGCTTTGTGCCGAGGTCGTGGTCGATCGTGGATTCGGAGAGCACTTCGATGACGGCGCTCGGATTGAGCAACGTCGCCGGGCGCGCGCTCGTGTCGAATCGAGGTTCGTCACAGATGACGACGACGTCGGGGTAGACGTAGCTCTCCGTCGCCTCGACCCTGACTCGTTGATCCTGGGTCATGACCAGGCAAGCCCCGCCATGCAGCGCGTTCGTCAGCGCGGTCGCCGTGTTCGTGACGATGAGGTTGTGGCGCGGCGACGCCCCCGCCATCGCGACGACGACGCCGTTCAGGAGCTCCAGTTTTCCTTCGGCTTCGGCATCCATCCGAAGGTAGGCCTCGACCCCGACCCTCTCGGCACGCGCTTCCATCGCCCTCGAGTATCGCGCGTCGGCCTTGGTTCGTCGACTCCTGGCAGCGCCCTCCGTCGCAGCGCTCGACCGGCGCCACCGGCGGCATCCACACGCTGACCGAGCGAGCTGCGGATGTATGCTCCCGGTGTGTCTGTCGCAAAAGACGTGTCTCGGCATCTTCACGAGGGCGATGAAGAAGCGGCCTGCGCGCTCTGTGCCGAGTTGAGCGAAGAGGAGCGGCTGAGTCTGACCACCTCCAGCATCATGTGGGGGCAGACCCGCTTCCTCGAGACCGCCCTCGACCTGGGTATGTCGGTGGATGCGGGCTGGAGTCCCGGCGAGCTCCTGAAGCGTGCCGCGTCGTCCGGGAACCTCCGCGCCATGCAGCTCCTTCTCGCGCGCGGCGCCGACGTCTCGGTGGGCATTCCACTGGTAGCCGCCGCCCAGGGCGGCAGCATGGACGCCGTCCGCCTTCTCCTCGACGCCGGAGCGGACGTGGACCAGGGAAACAATGGGTTTCCCACCGCGCTGGGGATGGCCCGCTGGCGCAACGACGGTGAGATGGAGGCGTTGCTCATCGCGCACGGCGCGTCGTGCGCGGTCGCCGGGTGGGCGGGCGGGAACGTCCTCATCGACGCCGAGTGCGAGCCGCCGGGGCGACCGCGCAAGGCTCCGGACCTGGGCCATCGGCCCGCGCTGCTCGGGGCGATCGAAGCGCTGCTGGGACCGACCGACCGCGTCGTGGAGGTGGGCCGCCGCAGCTTCATCGACCTCACGCTGCACGTCGTGGCCCCGACGGCGGACCGGGCCCACTGGACCCTCTTCACCCAGGGCATGAGCGACCGGAAGACCCGCGGCCTTCACATCTCGACGCCCCGGCGCACCGAGCTGGTCCTGCGGCTCCCCGCCGATTGGAACATCGAGGAAGCGCTCGACCCCGACGGCCCGTCGCGCTGGCGGTGGCCGGTCGACGAGCTGCTCACGATCGCCGAGTTCCCCCATCGGTGCAAGGTCGCCAATCCCGTCGAAGGGCAGACCATCGCCCACGCCGAGCCGCCGACAGCGCTCCACGAGAGCACCGAGCTCAGCGGCTGGCTGCTGGTCCCCGCCACCGACCCGGTGGGCAAGGCGGTCATCCTGAAGCCGGCCCCCAAGGTCCGCGTTCACCTCGTGGGGCTGATCGCCGTCCACGAGTTCGAGATGCGCATGCGGCGTCGCGACTCGACCGCGGCGCTGATGCTGGCCCTCGGCTGGAGCGACGCCCCGCTGGTGCTCGACCCCACCCGTCCACCGGCGGAGCTCGTCCGGGGCCAGCCGCCGTTCCCACCCGTCCAGCCGCCCCCCCCGCCCCGCTCGCGATGAACGGTCGAAATCGACGTCCGCCGTCCGCATGCCGACCCCAAACGACGAGAACCCTCGGGATGCACCTGCTCCGCGGGATGCTGCAGAGCAAGAACGCGTACAGCCCGAACTCGATGGACTCGCTCCCACGGCAGCTCGCGTCGATGTGGGCGTTCGGCAACGTTACCCACCTCCCGGTCCCCGACATCGATCGGACGGACTTCCTCCTGATCGTGGGTGCGAACCCGGTGGTGACGCAGGGGAGCGTGCTGACCGCGCCGGGCATGGGCAGTCGCATCCGGGCGATCCAGGCGCGCGGTGGCAAGGTCGTGGTGATCGATCCGCGCCGCAGCGAGACCGCGGCCGTCGCCGACGTGCACCACTTCGTCCAGCCGGGCACCGACGCGCTGCTGCTCATGGCGATGCTGCACGTCGTGTTCGCGCGCCACCTCGCCGATCCGCACCCGCGGGCCGAGGGCGTCGACCGACTCCGCGACGCGGTGCGGGCCTTCTCGCCCGAGCGCGTGGCCGGCACGGTCGGGATCGACGCCGCTGCCATCGTCGAGCTCGCGGTCGGGTTCGCCCGCGCCGAACGCGCCGTCGCGTATGGCAGGCTCGGCACCTGCGTCCGGCGGTTCGGCGCGCTCACCACCTGCTTGCTCGACGCCCTCAACACGGTGTCGGGCAACCTCGACCGCCCCGGCGGCGCGATGTTCGCGACGCCCGCGTTCGACCTGGCGGGCCTGGCGCGCCTCGCCGGACAGAGCGGCAGCTTCGACCGCTTCCGGAGCCGCTCGGGGCTGCCCGAGACGAATGGCGAGCTCCCCGTCGCGGCGATGGCCGACGAGATCGAAGAGCCGGGACCGCGGCAGATGCGCGCCCTCGTCTGCCACGCCGGCAACCCCGCGTCCTCGCTGCCCAACCGCGACCGCACCGAGCGCGCGCTTGGATCACTCGAGCTGCTCGTGTCGATCGACCTCTACGTGAACGAGACTTCGCGCTTCGCCGACTACATCCTGCCGACCACGGTCGGCCTCGAGCGCGGCTCTTACCCGGTCGTCTTCGGCGCGCTCGCGGCGCGCGACTTCGCCAAGCGAACGCGACCACTGCTCACGCCGCCTCCCGGAGTTCGCGACAGCTGGGCGGTGCTGCTCGAACTGTCGCGTCGCATTCTCTCGCGACGAGGCCTCGCCGGTCGGGCGGGCGCCGCGCTGCTCGGAACCGCGGAGAGCTTTCCGGACAGGATGTTGTCGGCCGGACTACGGCTCGGTCCGCACCGCATCACCGGGCGCGCGCTCGACGAGAGCCCCCATGGGATCGATCTGGGGCCCCTTCGACCGCGGCTCGACGCGATTCTCGGAAACCGGGGGGTCACATTGCTCCCCGAACCGGTAGCGGCCGACGTGGCCTGTCTTGCTGGGTGACCGTCGCGCCGGTCGACCGAACGACCCCGATGTGATCAGCGACTTCCGAAGTAGAGTCGAGCCTCCCCGCGCCGCCTCCACCCGTCGCGGCGCCGCCGCCGGTCCTCGGGAAGGAGGAGCATGAGGTCCCCGAGCTCGTGGGCCAGGTAGCCCCCCCAGAGCGCGGCGGCGTGGGCGCGCTCCAGAGTCTGCCGGCTCGCGAAGGCGCCGAGTAGGTCGAAGTGGCTCTCGCCTCATCCTCGATGAGGATCTGCTACAACCGTCCGGTGCGTTGGCTTCTTTTCGCGCTGATGCTCGGCTGCTCGGACGATTCGCCGAGGGAGCCCGCTCCCGAGCCGCCGTCGGACCCGCCCGCACCCGCCTCCCCTCGCTCCGAGGCGCCCGACGAAGAAGAAGAGAGAGCCGCGGCGGAGCCCCCCGGCTGCCTTCACCTGGTGCTCGACGAGGAGCCGCCGTTGCGCGTCCGAGCCGAGCCGAGCGCGCGAAGCGAAGCGGTAGCTACGCTGGCGAACGGGAGCTCCATCCGGGTCCTGGAGGTGCGCGGATCCTGGGCGCGCTTCGAGGGCGGCTGGGTCTACCGTCGCCACATCTACGATACCTGCGTGAGCCCACCGGCCGTTCCGGTGTTGCCCCTGGGGCCGAAGGCGTACCTGATCGTCGAGGGGTGGCATGACGCGACCGGTGGGCCGCGGGTGAGGCTGCCCGACGTACCGATGGAGCTGGCGTCGATGGCCATGCATCGCGGCGCCCTGAACGCCGTGGAGCCCGTCGAGGTCACCCTGGTCACCAAGCTCGGCTCGTGCGTACGAGAGGTCACCCAGCGCACGACGATCACCGGGAGCTGCCCGGAGTACTCGAGCCAAACGACCGCGCTCGTGGTGGACGGGTGCGCCGAGCTGATGGCGGGCGGAGACGATCGGCCACACCTGACCGAGCCGCTCATGGTGGCCGTCTTCGGAGCGCATCCGGGGTCACGGCTCGAGGAATGGCCCCTCGAGAAGAGCGAGCCGAGCGAGGCGCTCTTGGCCCAGCTGCGCCCACGACCCCTCGAGATCGGGGACCACGTCCGATTCGACGGGGGTCGCTGGTCGTGGCTCTACGCCGACGGCGAGCACCACCTGTTCGACCGCGGGCGGCGCGTCGACAGCCTGGACGTGACCGCGACCGAGCCGATGCGCGTGATGCGCGAGGGCCGCTTCCTGGTCGGAGTCGGAAACCAGGGGTTCCACGGCTACGGTTTCTACATGTTCCCGCGCGCGGGGCTCCCGCAACAGGCTCGGGAGCTCGCGTACGAAGCGTTCACCTGCGGCGCATACTGACCCGCGCCGCCTCTCGGAGCGGCGGCGAGGGTCTCGGCGAGAACCGGGGCATCGGGTCAGCCGGACCGGGCCCCCACGAGCTCGAAGAAGGAGCGCATGGCGTCGCTCGAGGCGGCTTGGATCGGTCGTCGCCCCGCGTCGTCGGCGACGTCCGGCTCGGCACCGACCGCGACCAGCCACTGGGCGACCTCGATGCTTCCCGCTTCCGCCGCGTAGTGGAGCGGCCGGCGTCCAGATTCGTCGGGGAAGTCGGGGTCGTCGCCGTCCTCGATCTCTCGGCGCACGGCCCGGAGGTCGCCCCGGCCGGCGGCCGCGTGTAGCTCCCGCTTGCGGCGACCGACCACCTCGAGGCGGCCGCCGCTACCGATGGTCATGGAGCCCCCGGCGATGACCAACTGGGCGACGCGCATGCGTTCGATGACGATCTTCGCGCTGCAGTGGCCGCAGAAGCGAGCGCGAGTCTCGACCATGGCTCCACAGAACGGGCACTGGCGCTCGTCCTCGGTGGCGCCGATCGCCACGTGAGCGCCCCCATGGATCCGAAAGCCGCCACTCTGCATGCGCTCGACGCCGTGAGCGTCGCCGAGGCCGGCAAAGCCCGTCGCTTTGCCGCAGTAGGGACATAGAGCCACGCAGTCGGCGGCCGGCGCGCCGCAGCTCGGACACTTCAGCACGTAGTGTTTCCGCATTCATCGAGTCTACCTGACGACCCCGCGAGGAATGCGGAGCGTCGGGCGCCCCGTGCGGAGCCTCGGCCCGTAGGCTTGACGAGAAACCGTGTGCTCCCCGGAGCGTCGGCCCCGGACTATTCCGAGCGTAAGGGGAGGGTGAAGCAGAAGCTGCTTCCCGCGCCCACTTCGCTCTCGACGCCAATCGAGCCGCGGTGGGCTTCGAGGATTCGGCTGGCGATCGCCAACCCGAGCCCTGCGCCATGGGTGTTCGCCGAGCGCACGCGCACGAAAGGGTCGAAGATGGCTCGTCGATCCCCGAGGGCGATGCCGTCTCCGGCGACCTCGCCGTCTCCGAGGATCTCGAGGACGAGATCCACGGACGCCTGCCCCGCCAGTGGCGTCATGAGCTCGACGACGTCGCGGAGCAATGGACCCACCGACAATCGGTGTCGCGCGGGCCCGTGGGCCGTCCCTCTAGGACGCGGGCATGACGGTCAGGCGGAAGCTCGACGGGAGGTCGGCCGTGCAGACGGTTCCATCGGGGAGCGGCTGGAAGTCGCCGTCGCGCAACCGGTCGACGTGAACGAGCCATTGGCGACCATCGTCGCCGGCGACTGCGCCGTTGGACCCCTCGCCGATGAGCCCGTTGGTGCCGCGGACCGCGTAGCCGGTGTCGATGAGGGTGTCGCAGGACCAGCCCATGGGCGCCGCCCGGGTACCCGAGCAGGTCGGCACGAGCTCCAGCACGAGGTTCTCCCCGGGGACCTCGATCCCGCTCCCCGGCTCGAACCAGGCGTCGTCGTCGATCGAGTAGCCCACGCGCTCCCCGGCCCGCTCCAGCCAGACCCCGCGACCCGCCGCGGTGACCGTGACCTCATCGTCGGTGGCCAGCGCCGGCTGGTTGGCGAAGATGGCGGAGAAGGTTGCTTCGTTGGTCAGGGTGACCCGAACTCCGTCGTCGGTCTCGTCGATGGTGGTCACGCGAGCCAGGCCTTCCCGCACGTCGCCGAGGGGACCGGGGCTGTCGGTCGAGCACATCGGTAGGGCGCCGCCATCGGGACCGCTCGCCGGCATGGAGTCCGAAGATGAACATGCGGCGGTCAAAGCTGCGAGCAAACAAACTCTCTCGAATGAAGTCATGGGGAGAAGCTATCAGTGGAATGAAAGAGTGTCGAAGAGTGCTGTCGGAATTTGGGGAGACTGCAGACTGTTCGCGCTCTTCCCTCTCCGGTGAAGGCGCGGCTGTTCGTCCAATGAGGAACTCGGCTTGCCGGACGGGGCGCGAGGTGCCGTCGACGCTCGGCTGCGAATGGTGAAGCGCCCGACCGTCGGTGGCGTGGTCGACGACGGTCACTCGGCGTGCTCCCGTCGTCGACGGGAGCGCTAACTCGACAGCGTCGGGAGGGTGAAGCAGAAGCTGCTGCCTGCACCCACCTCGCTCTCGACGCCGATGGAGCCACGGTGGGCTTCCAGGACGCGACGAGCGATCGCCAGGCCGAGCCCCGCCCCACGGGTGTTCATCGAGCGCACGCGAACGAAGGGATCGAAGATGGCTTCCCGATCTTCGAGGGCGATGCCGACGCCCGTGTCCGTGACACAGACGCTCACCACACTGCCCTCGACCTCCATGCGGACCCGCACCTCGCCGCCGGTCGGGGTGAACTTGAGGGCGTTGCCGACCAAGTTGGTCACCACTTGGTGCAAGCGAGCGTAGTCTCCGGCGACCTCGCCGTCTCGAGAGACCTCGAGGACGAGATTCACGGAGGCCTGATCGGCCAGCGGGGTCATGAGCTCGACGACGTCGCGGAGCAGCGGGGCCAGGGCCATCGGTCGAGGCTCGATGGAGAGGCCTCCCCCGGCGTGCGCCTCGAGGTCCAGGAGGTCTTCGACCAATCGAGTCATCGACGAAGACGCGCGACCGAGTCGTCCGGCGACCACGCGGGCCACCTGGGGACTCGTCTCGGGGTCCTGCAGCATGCGAGCGGCGAGCGTGATGACGTTGAGGGGGGTCCGCAGGTCGTGCGCCACCGTGGCTACCAGCCGCTGGCGGGCCGCGAGGGCCACGCCGAGGCTGTCGGCAATCTCGCGGAGTTCCTCATTGGATCGCCGGAGCTCGAGCATGTTCCGCACGTGCTCGGCGAGAACCTGCAGAGCCGAGAGCTGCGAGTCGGTCAGCTCTCGGGGGCGAGTGTCCAGGACACAGAGCGTCCCGAGGGGATGGCCCTCGCGACTTCGGAGCAGGGCCCCCGCATAGAAGCGTAGCTGGGGATCGCCCACGACCAGCGGGTTGTCGGCGAAGCGAGCGTCCTTCGTGGTGTCCTGCACCACGAAGAGCTCGCTCTGGAGGATCGCGTGGGCGCAGATGCTCGGGTCCAAGGGGGTCTCTCGGACGCCGAGGCCCACCTCGGACTTGAACCACTGGCGGCCGTCCGCGATGAAGTTCACCACGGAGATCGGGGTCTCACAGATGCTCGAGGCGAGCTCGGTGATCGCGTCGTACTCGGGCTCCTGGGGGGTGTCGAGAATGCCGTAGGACTCGAGGGCCCGTAGGCGCGCCTCCTCATCGGGCGGTAGTTCGGCCTTGGGCATGGAGCCATGCTAGGCGCCGGCCGCGACGTGTGCCAGGTGGCTCCCACGCCCTCGGGGCAGACCCGGATGCGAGCCGATTCGTTCTCCTCGTCGCACTCCACCACGCGCGTCCTGCCGACGGCGTCGCCGTCGACCACCACCCCGGCCGGGCGCCGAGGCATCCAGCGTTCACCCCGTCGACGGTGAGGCTCAACGCGGGGCACGCGGCGACGTCGGTGGGGTAGGCTGGAACGCGAGCGGGGCGCCGTCACTCCTCGGCTTGGCGGTCCCAGATGGCCCAGCGTGGTCGCGGGTCCGCGGTCTCCCGGCGGCCGCCCTCGCGGGAGGTGCTCGCTTCCACGGTGACGGCTCCGTGGCTTTCGAGTACCAGATAGCACCGCCGCGCGGCGTCCCCTTCGGACCAGGTGGCCCGGACGTGGAGCTCGTCGCGGTGGAATTCGGTAGCGTCGGGACCTCCGGCGGCGATGCGGCGGGACTCGATTCGGGTCGGTGCACCGAGCGCGCCCGGCGGAAGCGTCGCCACCCGGGCGTCGGGCTGGTCGCGCTCGAGGTGGGGGCGGGCGACGTCGTGGGCGAAGGCCTGGGCGAGGCGGGCGATGGCGATGTCTCGGGCGACGACTTCGGCGCGGAGGAAGCAGACCGGCTCCGAGTCGTCCCACTCGGAGTCGCGCACGCAGCGTCGACCGTCGAGCTCGAAGGTCTCGAGACGATGGCCGGCGACGGTCTCACGGCGGTCTTCGCCCTCGAGAAGGAGGGCAGCTAACCGGTAGTCCACCGCCACGGCGATCGGGTCGTCCGGGGGATCGTCGGTTCGATGGACCGCGTGCAGCACCGCGAGGTCGCTGGGCTCCGGCTCCGGCCCGAGCACGCCGAAGGGCTGGGCGACCAGCGAGCGATCCTCGCTGCCATCTCTCCAGGGGAAGTCCGCCCAGGTGACGCTGCGCCAGACCCGCGGTTCGTACTCGTTCATGGCGGCGAGCTGGAACCGGGCGTCCGGGTGTGCCGCGGCCAGGCGCCGGAGCTCGGCAGCCAGCCGCCGCCGCGCCAACGGCGAGGCCGTCTCCAGAGAGCGAGCGGCGAGCAGGGCCGAGCCGGGAGCGACGACCCCCGTGCACAGCGCGAGGGCGGCGCGGGCCACGAGCGCGGCCTGCACCGCTTCGAGCCGCCGCGGGGGATCGGGCTCGAGGAGGGCCAACTCGAGGCGCTGCCGAGACGCTGGATGGAAACGGCCTAGGGGCGACCTCCTGCCGCCCGGGTGCCAGCGAGCGAAGGTCGAGTCGTCGCAGCGCTCGAGGGCGTCTGGCGTTGCGTAGAGGGGCCACCGGACGCGGGCGGCGGCCGGGCAGGCCCATGCCGCCGCTTCACCGCGGGGCGCCGCGTCCAGGGCGGACGGCGGGGAGTGGTGCCCGACGAGAGCGGCGACGCACTCCCCATACTCGCCTCCCGCACCACCGAGTGGGAGCTCCACCGACCGGAGCCGGGCTACGACATCCTCGTGGGCGGCCCGGCGGCGGGCGTCGACCCGCGCCGGCACCTTGAGAACCACGACCACGGCCGGGACGGCCGCCGCCGCCACCACCAGTGCGGCCGCCCGCCACCCCCACCGCCGACGTCCGGTCCCCCCACCGCGCTTCCTCGCCACGCGCGGGGTCAGCGGGCGAGACAGAGTGTGGTCTGCATGGCGATCGGGGCGCCGTCGGGCGTGCATGGGAGAGCGAGCTGTTCGAGCTTCTGCTTCACGCACTCGTTCACCCGTGGGTCTCCGCCTTCGACGGTGACCGCCTCGACCGTGCCGGTCGGCGTCACCGTCCAACCGAGCTGCAGACGGTTGGCTCCGCGCTGCGGCTGGCACGCGACGATGGCCGCGCGCATCAGAGCGGTCCGTAGAGCGAAGCCGGGGTTGGCAGCGATGGGGGCCAAGTGGACCGCGACCCCGTCGGCACCGGTCGGTCGATACGAACCAATCTGCCTAGCCGCGGGATCTTCGCTCGTCGCTGCGTCGATCATCGCCGCGGTATCGGCGTTCGGGTCGACCTCGACCGCCATGTCCCGGGGCAAGCCGGTCTCGTCCAGGGAGCCTGCGCGAGACCAACGCACGTGCACTCGGCACTCCCGATGAGACGGGCCGATGGGCTCCAGCTCGGAGTCGAGACGCATGACATCGCCGCAACTGTGGGAGACCCGGGCGACGACCAGATTCGGGTTCTGCGATCCGAGCACCCAACTCAGCGATGGGGGCGCAGCGCATTCGGGCCCGCGGAGGCTCGTTCGGCCGCCTTCGACCAGGCGCTCGGCGGCCCGGCGACTGCCGGCCGGTACGGCCCGCAGCCCATGCTCGGCACGCGCCCGGCGCTCGATGGCATGCCGCACCGCCACCGCATCCACCGCTTCTCCCTCGATGTCGACGAGCACCAGCAGCCGGGGCCGCGCCCCGGGGTCGTGCTGGGGAGAAGGGTGGACGGGGTCGCCGTGATCCTGGCAGTCTTCGGGCATCGGCGTGCGGGGAGGTGGGCCGAGTTGGGCGACCCGGATCGGCTCCAGGCTCGCCGCGCGTTGCTCGCAGTCCTCGGACCAGAACCGCATCTCGGGCCGGCCGTCGCTCGCTTCGATGCACCGCGAAAGCGTGCGGACTCCAGTCGCGGCGAGGTACTTCGCGAGCTCGTTCTTGGCGCGCTGCACGGACTGTAGGTTCGACCGCTCGAGCTCGCCCTCGTCGGGAAGTGGAAGGGTCCATAGCCACGTCGCCATCCGCTGCAGGAGGCGCGCCGCCAGCACCGATTGCACGAGCGCCTCGTCGGGCGGGGTCGCTTCGTTCAGGCTTGCGACGAGCGATTCCACGGTCTCGTGCTGCGTCTGAACGTAGGGTCCGAGGCGTTTGGTCGCGAACTCGTGAAGCGCGAACGCGTCGGCGTCTCTGGGCAGGCTCGGCGGCTCGCTGGCCCACGCTTCCTGGAAGCGCTCCCAGCCGTTCGCGACGGCCGGGGGGATGTCCTCGATGGGGCGCCGGGCATAGAGCACTTCGCCGTCGAGTTCGATCGCTGCCGTGGGGGGCGGCGGAGCAATGACCGGAGCTGAATTCGTCCTCGGCGCGCAGCCGACGAGGACGAAGAGACAGAGGAGCGAACGCATCGCGACCGACGCTTCCACGCCTTGCCGAGGAGCGTCCAGTTCCATCGAAGGGCCGGGGAGGCTCGGAGGGCTCTCCCGAGCCGATCGTCGCGATCGGCGGAGCGGAGCGACGGTCACCCGCCGTCGCCGCCGGGTTCCTCGGTGCGTCCGTAGTGCGCCTCCATCCCGTCGAGGAAGCTCTCCACCAGTTCATCGGTGCACTCGCGGTAGTGCTTGTGACCGGGCTTCCGGAAGAGCGCGCTGAGCTCGTGGCGGCTCAGCTGAACGTCGTCGCTGCCGATGAGCGAATGGAGCTCGTCGGCTTGGAGGTCCAGCGCGATGCGCAGCTTAACCAGGATCAGGTTGTTACCCAGCACGGTCTCGGTCGCTCGCTGAGGGCCGTCGCGCCGCCCGCGGCGCGCGACGATGAACCCATTCAGGAACGCCGCGAGGAGCGAGTCGTCCAGCGCCTCGCCCGCGGCCGGCTCCAGCCAGGCGTTCACCTCGTCCGCGGTGACCTCCCGCCCCCCCAGCTCGAACACGCGGATCATCTCCGGGTCGTCGAGGTCGAAGGTGGAGCGGATGCGGCGGAGCACGGCGTCGTTGGTGATGGTCATGGGAGGCCCGGTCGTAGACCACCGCGGCCAGGAAGTCAGGCCAGCGGGCCCCTTCTTCACGGAAGAGCTCGCGCAACCGGCGCGTCGGGCGGTCGAGAGGCGGCCCATGCCGTCGCCCCGCGCCAACCTCGCCGACCCGCCCCCCTTCGAGCGACCGATCGACATCCGGCGCCGCGAAGAGGCCGAACGCTTCTTCGAACGCGACGACGCCAGCTTCCGGGCCTCCGCCCACCCTGGCGCCATGGTCTTCTGCGCCTACCTGGCCTACGCGAACTCGAGCGGGCGCGTGGCCTGGGCGGCTCTGGCGGCGTACTGGCTCGTGCGCTCGTTCGAGCACGCCGCGACCCAGGGCACGGAACGCCGCTTCCGCCTCTCGACCGCGGCCTTCGTCGGGGTCGCGGTGGTCATTGCGGTCGAGGGCGTCCTCGCCGGTCACTGGGGCCGCGCCGGCATGGCCGCGGGGGCGCTGGCGCTCGGGCTCGTGTTCCGGGTGGGGCGCGAGGTGCACGCCAGCGCGGTCGTTCTCCCCTTCGCGGCGGCGCTCCTCATCGATCTCTTCTGGGGCATCTCGGGGGGCTCGCCTAGCTGGCCTTACCTGGCCGCGCTGGCCCTCTCCGCGACCGTGGGGGTCGCGCTCCTGCACATGCGCGCCGAGAGCCGTCGGCGCTTCGCCGCGACCCTGGGTCTCGCGGCGCATCTGGATAGCGGGCTTCCGAGGCTGCGCGCCGGGACGCGCTTGGGGGAGCGACGGGACCTCACTCCGGGCGGCAAGCGCTTCTCGGTGCTGACGGCGAGCCACACCACCGAGCTGCCGGGCTCGATCGTGGTGCGGCGGGAGGACTGCGGTCCGTTTCGCGGGCTCCAGTCGGAAGGTGCCATCGAGCGGCGCGTGACCGTCGCGGGTGAGGCGGTGGTCATCGCGTACGACTCCTGGAGCCCCCTCGTCGAAGCCTTGGAGCGGGGCGAGTTGGCCACCGCGCTGGCGTCTCCGATGCGCAACTCGCGCCGACGAGCGCCTAAACCCCCCCGATCGGCCACGGTCCTCAGGGCTTGGCCGAATGGACCCCGTCGCGCTCCATGGCCGCGGAGACCTGGGGCCAGCTCGTCCCGAGACCGGGGAGCGCCTCGGAGACGGCCTCGGCCATCGAACTCTTCACGGTGACGACTCCGCGACGGCCGCTGATCATCATCATGCTCGACAGCACGGCGCGCTGAGCCGCGGCCGCGAAGCCCTTGCTCTCGAGGACCACGTAGACGTGTGCGAGCGCATCCCGGTGGCGGTCGACGAAATCGACCAACGCCCGTTGGACCTCGGCATCGGGGTTGCGAGTGCGGTCGTCCGCCAGGGATATGTAGACCAGCGGGTGGCCCACCGAGCGCTGGTAGCGGACGAGCTCGCCCTCGATCTCTCGAAGAGCTCGAAGGGTCGTCTCCTCCCAGCGCACGATGAAGAAGCGATCATGCTTGCACAGGTGGTACATCGGCCGGCTCGAAGCCGACGGTACCATGGCGCGTGTCCATTCGAGGGGCGCGATGGTTCAGGGAAGTGAGGCCGTGGGGGGCGCCGCGGTGGGCTGCGGATCCGCTGCGCGCGTCGTCTCGAGGCGTGGGTCGCGGCGCATGTCGGCGTCGCCGATCATCACGGCCACGGTCTTCTTCACTCGCGCCCACACGCTCTGCTGCACGTAGGGGACGCCGTGCTTCTCGCAGATGCGCTTCACCTCGGGCTGGATCTCCTGGAGCGCCTTCATCGGCAGGTCCGGGAAGAGGTGGTGCTCGATCTGGTAGTTCAAGAACCCGTGGAGGAAGTCGTTCAGGTCGCCGCCGGTGCGGAAGTTCGTCGAGCCCACGACCTGCCGCAGGTAGAAGTCGGCGCGGTTCTTCGTGGGCGTCTCGAAGCGGTAGAGGTCGTCGCCGGTGTGGTTGGTCACGATGACCGCGAAGCCGTGGACGTTGGTCGCGATCTCGGCGAGGACGGAGTTGGCCGCCGCGCTGAAGACCGCCCAGGGCCCGAGGGGCGCGAAGAGCGATGGAATCAGCACGAAGGTGCCCAGCCCATAGGGCAGGAAGGAGTGCTTCCAGATCTCCGGGTCCCGGACGGTGTCGACCACCTCGGCGAAGCGAGCCGCCTCGCCGCGGCGTCGGGCGGCCACGTTCTCGTGCTCGAAGTGGGCGTTGGGCGCGTAGTAGACGAGCTTCCAGCTCGCCGCGAGGAGCGGGACCAGGGCGAGCTTCGCCCAGCGGGGCAGGTCCGCGTCCCGGAGGAAGTCGAGGTTGCGCTCGACCAGGTCCGGGTCGGCCTCTTCGCCGAGCCGGTAGTGGTGCAGGAGGTTGTGCTCCGTGTTCCATGCCTCGGGGCGGATCCAGTCGAACCAGTCCAGTAGACGCCGGCGACCCGCGGCGAAGCGCTTGCTCGTGCGGGTGTCGGGGGCGCCCTCGACGCGGTCGTAGCCCCGGTGGCTCACGTGGTGGGCGACCATCGTCCAGCGCACCAGGCGGCCTTGGCTCAGGAGCGCCACGGAGAGCGGGTTCGGCGCGATCCACGCGGTCGCGTAGCCGAGGCCGGAGCACAGGCGACCCCAGCGCTCCATCTTGGCCAGGTGCGCGGCGTGCCGCGGGCCCAGAGAGCGTTTGGCGCGGTCGCGGAGGGCATCGAGGTCACGACGGAAAGCCTCGAGATCGAGGCTGTCCATGAAGTCGGCCGTGGGGGGGGCGGTCGGCATGGCGGCGGATGGTGACCCGCACCGCCGAGGGTGCAACTCGAAGGGGACTCCTCGCTCCCCGCTGCGGCCCGCGCCCAGCGCGTCGGCGAGACCCTAGGCACCTGGGCGGGCGTTCGATACAACCGGGCGATGGTCCTCCGGCGGCGTCCGCACATCGGTCTCGATCTCGCGCTCCCCGAGGACGGCCCGGGGCTCGTCGTGATGGAGCTCCCGGAGGGCAGCCCGCTCGCGGATCGGGTGGAGGTCGGGGCGCGGCTGCTCGCCATCGACGGGGTGCCGGTCACCGGCCTCGATGATGTTCGCGATCGGGTCCGCGAGCTGGTGGTCGGCGACGAGTGCGTGCTGAGCTTCGACCATGGGACCGTGCGCCAGGTGCTGGAGCCGCTCCCCCTCGAGCCGAACCCGGGCCGGGTGGAGCTCGACGAGGTCGAGGTGCCGTCCGAGGGCTACGCGCTGCGAACGATCTGGACGTTCCCGAACGAGCCGGGTCCGCACCCGGTGGTCTGGCTGATGCCCAGCGCCAACTGGCTCTCGGAGGAGCACACCCAGGAGCTCTGGCATCCGACGTTGAAGCTGGTGCGCGCGCTGACCGAGCGCGGCTTCGCGACGCTCCGGGTGGACCGCAGCGGCGTCGGCGACAGCGAAGGGCCGCCCTGCGTCGACACCGACTTCGACACCGAGCTCGCGTGGTGCCGGGCCGGGCACGCGCATCTGCTGGCGCATCCGGAGGTCGACCCGGATCGGGTCTTCTTCTTCGGCCGCAGCCTCGGCGGCACGCTGGTTCAGCTCCTGGCGGCCGAGCTCGGTGCGCGGGCGGCGGCGGTCTGGGGCGCCACGGCGATCCCCTGGCACGACGCGATGATGGCCACCGCCGAACGACAGCTCCGGTTGAAGGGGGTCGCCGAGGAGCCGCTGCGCCGCCACATCGCGCGCCGCCGCCGCCTCAGCGAAGCGGTGCTGATCGGCGGGGAGCTTCCCCGCGCGGTGCTCGCCCGCGAGCCGGAACTGACCCCGGCGAAGGACGAGTTCACGGGGGGCCGAGTCCACGGGCGACTGGCGCGCTTCTTCCAGCAGCTCCAGGCGCTCGACGTCGCGGGGGCGTGCGGGCGCTTCGCGGGCCCGATGCTGATCATGCGCGGCGAGCTCGACTGGATCACGGGCGAGGACGACGCCGCGTCGGTGGTCGCCGCCGCGCGACACCCGACCTTCCGCTCCTTCGCGGGCATCGACCACCTGATGCACCGGCGCGAAGACATGGCCGAAGCGTCGGCGCACATCTTCGGCGGCGACTTCGACCCCGCGGGGGCCGACGCGATGATCGAGTTCTTCCGGGCGTCCTAGACCACTGCGCGCTTGCGCGGGTCGGGGAAGACCCCGCCGACCACCGGCAAGGCTTCTCCATGTCCGGTGGGGGCCGCCTGGAGCTGGCTCAGTGGAACGTGGCGCCGCCATCGACCACGACGATCTGACCCGTGATGAAGCGGGCGCCCTCACCCGCCAGGAACAGACAGGTGCCCACGAGGTCCTCCGCGCGTTCGGCTCGAGCGATCGCGCGCGACGCGATGACGCCCGCCTTCATCTCGTCGGAGTACGCGTCGTTGCGCTGGATGCCTGCCGTCTCCGTCAGGCCGGGAGCGATGGCGTTCACCGTGATCCCGTCGGGACCGAGCTCGGCGCCGAGAGACCGCGTCATCGCCACGATTGCACCCTTGCTGGCGATGTAGTGGAGCATGTACGGCGTTCCGGCGAAGACGGTGGCCGACGTGAGATTGATGATGCGCCCCCACCGCTTCCTCCGCATGTGCGGGACGACCGCCTTGCAGCAGAGGAACTGGCTGAGGGTGTTGACGGTGAGTACCCGAGTCCACTCCTCGGGCGTGAGCTGGTCGAAGGGTCGCGGGGAGAGCTCGGTAGCCATCGCGGCGTTGTTGACCAGAACGTCCACGCCTCCCGCCTCCTCTTCGATGCGGTCGACGCACTCCTGGACGCTCTTCGCATCGGCCACATCGCAGTGCACCTGCTCATAGCTCTTGGACTCGGTCGCAGGGTCCCAAGCGATGTCGGCACCGAAGACCCGGAGCCCCGCCTCCGCCAGGGCGCTCGCGAGTGAGGCGCCGATCCCCGTCGCTGCTCCGGTGACCAGAGCTACCTTTCGTTTCATGACCATGGGTCGCCTGCCTCTCTCTCGCTGGGAGCGGACACGGGTCCCGTGCCTCGATCCTTCGCGGCGTGACACGGGCGGCCACGCCGCTTATCGTTAGCGGGTCTAATGGTTAGGCAACCTAAGTAAATGAGGTCGGATGTCAACCGAGCGTTTCCACCGGTATGTTTTGGTCGCGCAGCGCTTCGGCGCGAGAACGGTCCTGTTCCAGGAGGCTGCGGCGCGGTGTCTCGGCCTCACGGGGACCCAGCTCGAGTGCTTCCAGCTGGTTCGGCATGGGGGCCCGATGACGGCCGCGGAGTTGGCGCGAGAGACCGGGCTCACTCAGGCCTCGCTGAGCGCGATCATCGACCGGCTCGTGCGCGGCGAGTTCTTGGACCGGGAACAGGATCCCTCGGACCGCCGTCGCTGGCTCCTGAGCCCCCGCGATGGTGCGGTCGATCGCGTGGACGCCATCTACGTCGACCACGTGCGGAGAACGACGGCCCTGCTCGGCGAGTACAGCGACCAAGAGCTCGACGCCGCGCTACGGTTCATGGACAGGCTCGCCGAGGAGCTCCAGTTGACGGCCGTCGAGCTGAGCGAACGGTGCGAGGACTAGACCACCGCGCGCTTGCGCGGGTCGGGGAAGACCCCGCCGTAGAGCGGAGTCGGCACGTTGGCGTCGTCGTCTTCGCCGGCGTCTTCGACTCCCGCGTCGTCGGCGACCCCTGCATCGGCCACGGCGGCGTCCGGCTCGGCGCCCGCATCGGCCGGCTCCTCCGACGGGCCACAGGCGACCACCCCCGCGACCATCGCTGCGCGGGCCGCGTGGCCGGCGGCCCGACCGAGTCGACCGCGAACGGTGGGGGCCGGCGCGAGGCGCTCGTCGCTCGAGCCGCAGAAGGGACAAGCGGGCTCGTTCTCGTACACGTGCCGCTCACAGGCTTGGCAGAGGGTCATCCGTCGCATCACTCGTCTCCTTCGGGCGGCCAGGGCTCCACCACGACATCCCACAGACCATAGTCGAAAGGCTCGCCGATTGCTGGCGACCGTGGAACCAGGCGCTCCCGGAGCCCCTGGGCGCGGTGCTCGAGGGCGCGGTGGTGGCAGTAGGGCTGGTTGCCGCGCCGGCCGAGGAAGGACTCCGAAGTCCAGGTGCACCCGGCCTTGCACGACTCGGCGTAGTAGCAGCCGGCGCAGTATCCCCAGAGGTCGTCGGTGCCGCGGTCGCGGGTGAAGCGCAGCTCGGGAGTGCGCTCCCAGAGGTCCACCAGGGAGTGGTCGCGGAGGTTGCCGCCGACCCAGTTCCGGGTCGGCAGGGAAGGGCACCCCTTCACGTCGCCGTTGGCTTCGAGACCGAGGACCAGTCGCCCCGCCGTGCAGTCGGTGCAGCCCGACCGGAAGAGACCGCGGAAGCGGTGCTCGTAGGGCCCGAAGTAGCCGACGTTGTTGCCGGCCAGGAAGGTCACTCCGCGCGCCTGGCAGCGCTCGGCCAGGTCGGCGAGCCGCGGAAAGAGTTCGAGCAGGTCGTAGGGCTGGAGGAGCAGCTCCGGGTCGTCCGCCGCGCGGCCCGCGGGGACGGTCAGGGCGAGCTGCCAGCCGTGCCCGCCGACGTCGACGAGTCGGTCGTGGACGTCCTCGAGTTCGTGTCGGTTGAGCCGGTTGATCTGGGTGTTGAGTGCGACCTGCATGCCGGCGGCCGCCGCGTGGCGGAGGGCGGCGATGCCTGCCGCGTGCGCACCGGCGAGACCCCGGAGTCGGTCGTGGGTGGCCGGGGCGCCGTCGATGGAGACCGAGAGGCTCTGGACCCCCGCGTCCGCGGCCCGGCGGGCGACGTCGGCGTCGATGCCGCGCCCGCCGCTGACCATCGCGCACGCCATGCCGCGGTCCCGGATGGCCCGCGCAACGCGCTCCCAGCCTTCGTAGAGGTAGGCCTCGCCGCCGATGAGCGTGACCTCCTGGACCCCGAGCTCGGCGAGCTGCCGGACCACGTCGAGCGCCTGGTCGACCGAGAGCTCGTCCGGCCGGGCCCGCCCGGCCCGCGAGCCGCAGTGATGACACGCGAGGTCGCAGCGGAGAGTGAGCTCCCAGACGCAGTGGATCGGCTGGTGCCGCCGATCGACTTCCCGGGCGTCCATGAGCGCTACCCCGCGCGACCGCGACGCCGTCGCTTCGAACAACGGCAGCCGGCGCGGCTTTCGGGCGACGTCCCCCACGGCGCGAGCCTAGCGCGTTCCCGCGGTCAGGAGCACCCACCCACGACTCGCGCCACGGCTTCCGGCTCGGCGCGGTCCGCGGCGGCTTCGCACGCCCGAGCGCTGTAGAACCACGCCTCACCCGTCGCGAAGACCGCGAGGTCCGGGGTCTCGAGGGTCACCATCCGAGCGCCCAGCCCACACGAAGTCAACGCTGGGAAAGGTCGTGGCTCTTCGGACCACGGGCGAGGCGCGTACAGCTGGACGACGGAGCCGGCGAACGAGTAGGCCCAGGCGAGTCCTTGCCAACCCTGGGCGTCTGGCTCGGGCCAATGGCGGATCAACTCTCCGGTGCCCGCGGTCCCGTCGGGGCCTTGCTCCTCATCGGGGTCGACGGTGTACTCCACGCACCGGCGCTCGCCCGCGTCCACGGAGGCTCGCCAGATCGACGAGCCCTCCGTCCGCAGGAGCTGACCGAGGTGGCGAGGTCGGGAGAGTTCGTCCTGCACCTGCGCGACGAAGAGCCCGCAGGTTCCGAGCGAGGAGATGGGCCGCCGCGCCAGACACCCGGCCTCCCCTGCGGCAAACATGTCGGGCGACAGCTCGAGCTCGCATGGGGCGCTCGAGCCCGAGTAGGCCGACTCCGGGCTCGACAGCAAGACGGCGGGGCCCCGCGAGCCAACCGACCATTGGAGCGCACCGAAGGGCTCCCGCGGGGCGTTGGTAGGGTTGGGGTCCAGCGGCGTCATCCGTTCCTGGCCGGGGGTCAGGTCGATGCCATGGCGTGCGCAAGTTCCGTTGGGGTGACGGAGCCACGCGAACCAAATGGGCACGTCCGGTACCTTGGGGAGCCGCTCGACCAGTCGCGCGAGGCCGTCCTCCCGATCCTCGTTCTCGGTGGTGGAGGCAGCTGGCGTCGGCGTCGGCGTCGGCGTCGGCCTCGGCGTCGGGGAGAACGACGCACAGGCGAGGAGCAGGGATAGCGAAGCGAACCTGAGCACCTGCAGTAGAGTGCACCCGTTTCGAGAACGGAGACAGCGTGCTTCCCGCGAACGCCCGATCATGCACCGCGGGGGTCGCTCCGCACACCGCGCTCATCGACGACGTTCCCTTCGGCCACACGAGCCGATTCGACCTGGTGCCATCACTCAACGTCGACCGGGCGCCCGAGTCGCGTGGGGTGAAGCTCTGAGCGAGATGCCCTGGTGGCGCATCCATAGTGTTTAGTGGTCGGCGTTTCGTCGCAGATGAGTGCGGGCTGTGGCCGAATGGTGAAACACGGCTAGACTCGCCGAGATGCGCCGACTGGTCTCGTCCATGATCTCGATTCTGGTCGTTCTTCCGCTGGTAGGGAGCACGGGCTGTGAACCTTGCGAGGGTCGTCCGGTCCCCTGCGCTGACGAGCGATTCTACGAGCTCTATCCGGACCCCGAGCCCGAGCGACCCAGTGGCCCGGCCACGGTGACGCTGCTTGGCTCCGACACGGTTCGGCTCACGATGGTGGACACGGGCGAGGGGGTAGACTTTCGGTCCCTTCCGCAGGTGCCGCCGCTGGAGGTCGGCCAAGAGGTGATGGTGAATGGTGGGTCGGTGAGCCGAGATGGCGAGCTGGTCTTCTTCTCCGGCTCTGGGCCGGAACTCGATTGGTACGGACCCCAGCTGGTGGCCGGCGTCGAGGTCGGAGTCGTACCCTTCTGTCGTGAGCCGCTGACGGGAGGCGAGGACCAGTGCTTCTATGGAACCACCGTCTACTCGATCGAGGTTGGCGGCGAAGAGATCGAACCGGGCGCTATCCGTGAGGTCGAGCTCCCCGATGGCCGCCGAGCAACGTTCCACAACCGCCTGGTCAACCGGGGGTCGGGGGCGTGCCCAGGGTGCGCCGATTTGCCGCCAGCGAACTTTCGGATCGACGTCGTCTTCCACTGAGCCCCATCCGGGCTTTGTGAGGCCGACGGAGACGAGGATCCCCGTCGACGGCCCCCCGGGCGATGGCGGCGGGCGAGCCTGAGGATTCCAATCAGCCCCAGCCTCTTGGAGGGTAGCCTCCGAGGACACGCGCGTGAGTCAACGAACCAAACATCCGGTGACCCGAGCCATCCACGCGCTGCGGAAGGCTCGCGTGGACTTCGAGCCGCACCTCTACCCGTACGTGGAGAAGGGCGGCACCCGGGCTTCGTCCGAAGCGCTCGGTGTCGACGAACACCTGGTCATCAAGACGTTGGTGTTCGAGGACGAAGGCAAGCGGCCGCTGGTCGTGCTCATGCACGGCGACATGAAGGTATCCGCCAAGAACCTCGCGCGGGCCGCCGGCGTGAAGAAGACCGCGCCGTGCGCTCCCGAGGTGGCCCAACGCCACACCGGCTACCTGGTCGGGGGGACGTCGCCCTTCGGGACGGCCAAGCCGCTACCGGTGTACGTCGAGCGGTCGATCCTGGAGCTCGACCGCATCTACATCAACGGGGGCAGCCGCGGCTTCTTGGTCGCCCTGGCGCCCTCGGCGCTGGTCGAAGTGCTTCGGGCGACGCCGGTCGACGTGGGCATCGACTGAGGCGCCTGCCCCAAGCCTAGCCCGCCGCGCGCTGGATCCGTCCGACGAGCATGTCCACGACCCGTTCGAAGGGCGAGACGCCGAAGGCCTCGGCGACGCTGGGGCGCAGGTTCGAGTTGGCGTTCACGTCGTAGAAGACGCGGCGACCGTCCGGTGTCTCGAGGTACTCGACGGCTCCCACGTCGATGGAGGCCGCTTCGAGGATCCGCCGGGCCGAGTGCACCGCTTCGTCCGGCACCTCGGGGTAGGGGTAGAACTCGACCGGCTTGGCGTCGGGGGCCGCGATCTCGCAGGCGCCGCCCTCGCCGTCGACCGGGTTGCAGACGGGGGAGGGACAGAGGTTGAAGCGCCCATGGGTGACCACGCGCATGGGGTAGAGCAGCTGGCCCTCGAGGAGCTCTAGCCGGACGATGCCGCGCTCGGGATCGTGCGCGAGCAGCTCCTGCAGGAGGAACAGGTGGTCGGGTTCCCAGATGCCTTCGACCGCCAGGGCCCGGCGCAGCGCGTCCGGGCCGTCGACGACCTCGATGCGGGCGCCGCTCCCGCCGAGGTCCGGCTTCAGCAGCCGGGGCCAGTCGCCGTCGACCGCCGCGATGCCGGCCTCCGCGTCGTTCAGGACGACGGACCGGGGATGGTCGATCCCCAGTCGACGACAGAGCGCGACCTGAGCCGCCTTGGACAGCTCGAGGGCGAACGCCGCCGAGCCGTTGATCACGTCGCACCCCAACTGCTCCAGGTGCCGGAGATAGGCCAGCACGAAGGGGACGGCGCGCGTGTTCCCGCGCACGTACGCGCTGGGGCTGGCCTGGTTGAAGACGACCCGCGCCGGCACCTCGGAGTCGCTCCGGAAAGCGGCCCGCTTGGCGTCGATGGCCACGTAGTCCACGCCGCGAGCGTCGAGGGCCGCGAAGAGCGGCCGCTGCCACTCGGGGTGTTCGTAGAGAACCGCGAGGTCGTGCATCCCGTCTATCTGACCCACGGGTCGCCAGCGGGCCAGCGGGAGTGGAGGGGCGGCTCGCGATCAGGCGAGGGACGGCACGAGCGACCGCGTCATCAGGTCTCGCCAACGAGGCGGCCGAGCCAGCACCAGGAGCGGCGCACCAGCTAGTTCGATCTCCCTTCGGGCAACTACGGACGGGAACGAGGGCGAGCGTCCCCACGCGAGTACGGCCGCGCTCAACCAGCGAGCCGCCGGCTCGCGCGGACGAGCTGGGGCAACAGGCTCGGGTCGAGAGCGCAGGGGCCGAAGCTCATCGACAGCACGGTCGTCCCATCGTCGCGGCTCAGGCGTCCCGATACGGCCACGTGGCCTGCGGGGTCCACACTGCGGATGGCGAGGGCGAGCTCGCCGGGCGTGAGCGACTCGAGGATCGCCTCGCCTTGGCGCGCCGCTTCGAGCTGCGCCAGCGCTTCCGAGAAGTCGTTCCACGCCTCGGTGGGCACCCACGTGTCCACGAATCCCTGAAAGCCGTCCACCCGCGCCGTGACCTCGAGCCGCAGGTCGGCATCGGCTTCCTTGCCGAGCGCGCGAGAGATCTGGATCCATCCGCCTTCGACGTCGATGAGCATCGGCTCGGCCATGCGAGGGGTCTAGTGGTCCCGTACCCGCTCGTCGAGCACCTCCCGACCGCCGACCGCGTGTGGGTCGCCAATAACCCTGCCGTAGAAGCAGAGTGAGAGCTGGAGGTCGGTGAGCCCGCGCCAGTCCTCGGGGGTGTGGAGGACCGACCCTAGCCCCGTTCGTGCAGACGCATCAGCTTCGTGATGGCGCGGGCCGAGAGGCCCATCGCCTCGAAGTAGCGATGGACCCAGCGGCGCCCGGGGCCGGACGGATCGATGCCGCCGCCGAACTGGGCGCGGACGAGGAGACGCACGAGTCGCTCGGCCTCTTCGGTGACCGTCGGATCCTCGACGCCGAGGAGCAGGGGCAGCGCGACCGCCGGCCGCAGACGGGCGATGAGGGACAGCGTGTTCCGGCGGACGTGGAGGTGCTCGGAGTCCAGACATCGGACGAGGAACTCGGCGTCGCTGCCCCACACCTGAGCGCGCACGCTGCGCGTCGCCGCGCGACTCACCGACGGCCGGGGGTCGTCGACGAGGATGAAGCGGAGTTCCCGGGTCGCCGAGCGATCGAGCGTCCCGAGGGCTCGGATGGTCGCGCTCACGATCCGGGCGCTCGGATGCTCCAGGAGTGGCTCGAGGCGGGGCACCTCGTCCGCTCTCGCCACGCTCGCCAACCCCGAGATCACCCCCTCGTCCGGCGCTTCGGCCAGGAGCGAGCGCAGGTGGCCGAGCACGTCGAAGGACTCGCGCTGAGCGAGGTGGAAGCGCGCGACGATGCGGACGGTTTCCGTCCGGTCTGAGAGACCTTCGATGAGTCGGTGCCGGACTCCGGGGTCGCCCGCAGCGACCATCCGCTCGAGACCCGTGCGGCGGATGCGCCCCGTGCGGTCGGCCCAGAGCCGCTCCCGAAGGCTCCGATGCGCGGGCCCGGAGCCCACCGCGGAAGCTGCGAGGAGGCGACCGTGCGGGTCGACGTCATCGAGGGCGCGCGCGATCACGTCGTCGGTGAGGCCGCCCGCGTCGCGAAGGAGGGCGAAGGCGCGACGCCGCACGAGAGGGTCACCGCTGCCGAGCCCGAAATGCTCCAACAGTCCTGGCTGGGCCAGGACGAATGCGTCGATCTCGGCAAGCAGCGACCGCGGCGCCCGAGCGAACCCGCGAAGGCGCTCCACCAGCGGGAGCAGAGGAACGAACGAGGGCGCGTTCGAGGGCACGAGTCGAGCGGCGAGCGCGACGCGAGCCTGCCGAGCCACGGGCTCCACCCAGTCCACCGCGCGCACGAGGAGCCAAGGGAGGGCGTCGGGTCCCTCGTTCGCCAACTCCCGGACCGCTTCCTCGCGAACCCTTCCATGACCGTGGGAGCTGAGCAGTCCCAGGATCAACGCTTCGTGAGGCGCGATGACGAGCGAGCTCACGTCGCTCGGGCCCACCAACCACCAATCGCAGGACCCGGCGGAGTTCGACTCCGCCCGACGGAGCGTTCGCTCGATGGTCGGAAGCTTCGCCGAGGGCAGCGAGCGAAGCAGGCCGCCCGCGAGCTCGCAGGCGTGGTCTCGCAGCGCCCGTTCGCCGGGCGAACCCCCCTTCACGATCCATGGCAGTAGAGCGCGAATCGCGAGGGGACCGTCCTCGCGCGCGCAGCGGTCCATCGCCGCGACGACGTCGACGGGGTGGGCGGACGCTCCGTAGAGGGCGGCCAGACGATGGAGGCTCTCGGAAGGCAAAGGCGGACCCCAGTGCGCATCCCCCGGAGCGACGGCAAGTCCCAAACGCCACTCTCGGAGTTACCCTGGCGGCGTGCGTGGGTTGATGGTGTGGCTGCTGGCGGGGGCTTGCGGGGGACGAGGGACGTCTCCGATCGATGCTGGCAGCGCCGACGCGACCGACGGACCGGAGTCGGTGGTCTGCGAAGTGCCCGCCGGCGCCGACCCCCGGGTGGGCGCGGCGGTACCGGCCATGGGGTGGCGCTGCCTGCGGGACCCGCGCCCCCTGATCGCGCCGCGGGATGTCGCCGTCGGCTTGGACGGCGCCATCTACGTCAGCGAGATGGGCGCGGGGCGCATCACCCGGTTCGGCGACGAGGCGGCCACGGTCGCCGACGGGCTGACCGCGCCCATCGGGCTGCGGGTGCTTCCGGATGGCGACCTGGTGGTGGCCGAAGAAGGCCTCGGTACCTTGGCGCGCATCGACCCGACCACCGGTGCCCGGACCGAGGTCGCCCGGGATCTCCGCGCGGTGACCTATGTCGCCCTCGCCGACGAGGCCGCGGCGTTGGTGTCTTCGTTCGCCGAGGTCGCGCCCACGGGCACGGGCGTCGTGTGGCGCGTCGCGCTGAACTCCGGTGAGGCCACGCCCCTCGCCACCGGGCTGAACGTGCCCGAGGGCCTCTTCCTGCGCGACGGCGAGCTTCGCGTGGTCGAGTGGCACGAGCCGGCGGCGGTGATGGGCGGCCCGCCCGACGCCCTCGAGCGGCTGACCGAGGGGTACGCCAACGCCTACGGACTGCTGGACGACGGCGAGGGCGGCCACCTGGTCGGCGACCACGGAGGCCGCATCGTCCACGAGCGGGCGGATGGTTCCCGGGAGGTGCTCGTCGAGGGGATGGGTCGCCCCGGCGGCATGGCGTGGACCGCCGACGGCGCCCTGCTCATCGCCGAGTTCGTGGACTTCGGCGCGACCGGCTACCTCATCCGCCTCGAGCCTCTCTGATGCGCGGCCGGACGGCGCAGGGACGAGACCTGGTCCAGGAGGTCGACGTGGTCGCGGAGGTCGACGTGGTCGCGGCGTGAAGGTCCAGTCAGCTCGCGGGCACGAAGGGGCGCCCGAAGACGTACTGCTCGTCGCTCGACCGGTCGGCCTGGAACGCATAGCCATCGACGTCGAAGGCCTTCAGCTGCTCGGCGCGCTCGAGTCGGTTCTCGATGAGGTAGCGGGCCATGGCGCCGCGCGCGCGCTTGGCCAGGAAGCTGATGACGTTCGGCGTGCGCGCGTCGTCTTTCCAGTCCTCGAAGCGGATCTCCAGGAGGGGGCCCTTCAGCTTCTTCGGCCGGACGGACTTGAAGTACTCGCCGGAGGCGAGGTTCACCAGGGTGGGGTCCTCGTGGCTCTCGAGCTGCCCGTTGATGTGGTCGGTGATCGCGTCACCCCAGAACGCATAGAGGTTCTTGCCTCGCCGCGTCTTCAAGCGGGTGCCCATCTCGAGCCGGTAGGGCTGGATGAGGTCGAGAGGCCGGAGGAATCCGTACATGCCACTCAGGATCGCGAGGTGATCCTGGGCCCACTCGAGGTCGGCCTCTTTCAGGCTCCGCGCGTCGAGCCCCTTGTAGACGTCGCCGTCGAACATCATCGCCGAGGGCAGGGCATTGTCGTCGGTGAAGGGGAGCTCGTAGCTGCGATAGCGGTCGTAGTTGAGCTTCGCGAGCTCGGGGCTGATCTTCATCAGCTCACCGATGGCCTTCTGCGTCAGTCCACGCGCGGTCTTCATGAGGGACTCGGCGTCCTTCATCATCGCCGGCTGCGTCGAGCGGACGGCGAAGGGAGTGGGGGACTCGTCGAGGGACTTGGCGGGGGAGAGGACGGCCAGCATGGAGCGCTAGCCTAGTGTCGATGAGCCCGCTCGTCAGGCCGAGCCCGGTCAGTCCACCAAGTCCGGCCGTCCTCATCGACCTCGGAGTCGATGGGGTGGGCGGGAGCCGGCGGCGTCCGGCCCCGACATCGAGTAGGGTCGCCCCCATGGGAGCCCTCTGACCGTGATCTACCCCTACACCAACGAGACCCAGACCCGCTGGGACCGGGGCGAACTCCAGGTTCAACTCCTGGTCCCGACGAACACCCGGCCCATCGGCTTCTGCGACGGGACCGACGCCGACGAGGCGGAGATCCGCGCCCGAAGCGAGGCCGAAGGCGCGGAAGACCTCCGGATCGAGCGGAAACAGCTCAAGACAGGCCGGGAGATCTGGACGATGCACACCCGGAACGACGACGACCCCGTCGACGACTGAACGACGCATCGGCGCTGCGCCTCCCTCGTCGCCGCGCTGCAGGCCGCCGGCGAATCACCTCCGCCTTCGGCCGGCATTCCTCTCTTCCACGTGGGGTGGGCCTGCGCGAAGGGCCGCCCGCAGGACCTCGACCTTCGATGGCGTCCGCCCCGCGAGCAGCTCGCCGCCGTCGAAAGCTCGCTCGAGGAGCCATTCGGCTTCGCGCCTTCGATAGCCCATCGACGTGAGCAGCCGGGCGACCTCTTCTCGGAGCGCAGGCTCGGCAGGTTGGCTCCGCGGAGCCACGCGTGCGGTCGGGTCGGGCGACTTCACCGGGTCATATCCGGCCCCCGGTCGCAGCGCCTCTCGAGCGAAGCGCTCGCTGCCGGTGGCCGCCACGATGGCCTCGAAGTGTCGCGACGCGCTCGCGCAACGAGCGGTGTCCGCGGCGCCAGCGATCGCCCCATAGGGCTGCCCGTCCGCCCGCTCGAACCGACGCTCGCCCTCGTGCCGCCGCACCACCAGTCGTCCGCGATGCGCGGCGTCGTGGTGCACCGAGCAGAGGCTCACCAGATTGGCGAGGTCGTGGCCCCCACCTTCGACCTGCCGCTCGATGTGATGCACATCCACGAACGCCGCGTGCCGGCAGCCGGGCACCGCGCACTTGCCCTCGTCCCGGTGCAGCACCGCCCGCCGCGTCGCCGGTGGCACCGTCTGCGCCGCGCGCTCACCAGCACGAAGGACCTGTGCGTCGCAGAGCGCGACCTCACCGACGACCGGGTCGACCGGGACCAGTCCCTCGGCGCCCGACTCCCGCGCGGTGGCTCCGCAGGGGTCGCAGACCGTCAGCTTCACCTGGTGCGGCGAGGACTCCCGCTCGCCCGCCTCACTGCCACGAAGGAAGGCGTCGAAGAGCATCTTCCAACGCATCGCATTGGCCACGCGGAGGCGCTCGCGAGTCTGCCGACCACCCCAGCCGAAGAGCCGAGCACAGTACTCCTGGATGGAGGCGAGCCCGAGCAGCTCGTAGGCACGACTCTCCGCCGCGATCAGCAGCGGCTCGAGCAGCGCGACGTCGTCGCCCGCCCGCCGGCGCGCGATCGCCACCAAGGCTTCGTGTGCCGAGTCCCGATCGAGCACCGCTCGAAGCGGCCGCCCGTACGATTCGGGACTCTCTCGCAAGCAGAGCACTGCGCCCATTCGTCCCCTCCTCCGCGCGCTCGGCTTCACGAGCGCACGCCATGGAGTATCCCGCAGGTGTGACACTCCGGCGGCTCCGCGGAGCCATCGGGACATAGGCTGCACTGGGCGTAGACTTGCCCTCCGCGCCCCCGGTCCCATCTGCCGGAGGGGGTACTCGTTTCGCCCTTCGGCCCGACGACCGTTTGCAGTGGGACGGCTTCGTAGCCGATGACGGCAGCGCTCCCGCGCTCTTGGTCGTGGAGGCGGCGAGCGCGGTAGAGCAGTGCCCAGCCGTGCTCCGGTTCGAGCGCCCGGGCGCGCTCGGGGGCGGGCCACTACGGCTGGCCGTCGTCCAGACGATGCTCCGCGTCCTTCGTCCCGCCCCAGGACAGCAAGCGCACATGGCCGGAGCCGCCCGGCTCCGTGAGAGCATCGGTGATCGCAGTGGGTTCACGGAGGTCGATGACCCCGGCGCTGCCGTCGTGAGGTCCGCCGACGTCGACACAGATCACCAACTGGTCCTCCAGAATCGCGAGGAGTAGCTCCGCCAAGGCCTCGTCCTGCTCACGCGGCTCGGCGAAGTGCGCCCACACGGTCGCATGGGTATGCCACGGACCGAAGCCGAGACTCGGCTCGTCATCGCGCATCCAGACCAGAACATCCCTCGATGATTCGCCGGTCGGTGATGGCAGGAGGAGCCGCAGTCGTGACGGGTGCTCGGGATCGGCTTCCATCGCGCTCGTGAGGTCCGGCCTGCGGGTCGCGATGGCCTGCGCCATGGACCGGGACTCGTCGTCGAGTTGCGCCAGCAGGGCTTCGAATGAGCGGGGCACCTGAGTTTGGGTAGCACGAGCGGACCGGTAAGGGGCGGTCACCTCCCGGAGGAAGAGGCGAGCGCTCGGGGCCGTAGTACGTCCAATGCCCCGTCATCGGCTCGGCTTCCGATTCGTAGGCGCGCTCGCCGTGTGCATGTCGCTGGGTTGCGGCGGAGGTGTTCCCGTCTCGCGCACGTCGGCGTCGAGCGGCGCAGCCTCGTCGAGCGCAGGGTCGCCGGTGCCGCCCGAGGCGCGCGGGGAAGCCACCGAGCCGGGCGAGCCCGAGCCGCTGGAGACTGCCATCCGATTTTCTGCGGGATGGGTCGGGCCCTGCCATGGAACCAATGTCACCCGCGGTGGGGCGCCGCTCGAGTACCGGTACGAACGGGCGGGCGGGTGCGTCATCCCGTTCGCCGCCGTCGTCACCGGGGTCTACGGCTGCGTCACCAGCGCGAGTTTCGCCGACGAGGAGCGGGTCCAGGAGTACACCTACGACGACCAGGGCCGGTTGATCGACGACGGGCTGCGCCGCTTCCACTGGGAGGGCACCCGTCTCGTCGCGACCAGTCGGGCGGAGGACCGGGGCGCGGTGATGGTGACCGACGGAGTGGTGACGGATCAGCGGACGGGGGAAACGATCGAGGTCGGCTCCGACGGCTTCCCGTTCATCGCCCGAGCGACCGCCTCCGCCATCGCGCGAGACGACCTCGAGTACGACGAGGCGTGGCGCCTCCGTCGCCTGGTCTACGGCGCCCCGAGCATGTTCACGGTCGAGTTGAGCTACTGCGACGACGACGGAGCCTAGGCGGAGTGGGACGGACGGCTCGCGATTATGGAAGCGGTGCCGGGGTTTCGCTCCATGCTCGCCCACCGCGGACGAGGCTCTCCAGGACAATCGCGACGATGCGTACTCTGCGATGATCGTCGCTGCGATAGAAGGTGCGAACCCGTCCCCGAGCGTCGCGGACGACGACCTCGTCCCGACGGCCGAGGTCGAGGTCGACCTCGACGCCATCGGTGTCCCCCAAGGGGTCGCCGTCGAGCGACAGCCGCGAGCCTTCGCGGACGAATGAGTGCGGGCTCGCCGGTGGCCGGAAGCTCCGCCAGATCGAGAGCAGCGCGAGCAGCAACAGCGGTGGACCGGAGCAGCAGACCGACGTGATGTCGCCGACGCCGTAGTCCGAGGAGCGCAGCGGATCGTCCGGCGGCATCGCCACGCCGATCAGCGCGAGGAGCAGCAGGAGCGACGAGAGTACCCAGGCCACCACGGCCGTCGCCCTCCGTCGGGGTCGGGCCTCGAGCGACATCCAGCGATCGCCGGCGGCGTCGCGGTAGGTCTCCTGGCGCGGGTCGATGGTGAGCGTGACGTCCGACGGGAGCGCCGAAGGCGCCTCCTTCCGCCAGCGCTCGACGAGCGCGGCGAGCAGCCGGTCGAGAGCGGCCTCGTCTGCCCTCGCTCGCCGGAGCGCATCACGCACCGAGTGCCGAACCCACCCCGCATCGAAGGGCCAGAGGAACTCGTTCTCCAGATACGCGAACGCCTGCCGCTCCCGGTCGCTCAGCTCACCCATCACCGACCCTGAACTTTCGTTCGCGAGAGCCTAATCGCAACCGAGGGACGCGCAGTAGGGGGGCTGCCCGTTGGCGCATCGGGGGACGCCGGCATCGCACACCGCGAGGAGCGGAGCGTCCGCCGAAGCCTCCAGAGCACAGTCAAATGTCTCGAACAATTCAGGCGGGTCGCACACCGCGGCGATCACGAACGAGTCGGTAGGAGTATCGCCGCGCAGCGCAGCGAAGAAGTCGTCGTCCTCGCCGACGACCGACAGTTGCGGGTGCTCGCCGCACACCGGGATAGTCGATGAAGCGGGGCAGGTCGGGATAGGGCTCTCGGCGCGAGGCTCGTCCTCCCCGAATCCGCCGACCCGGTAGACGACACCGTCACATGGGACGGAGACGCAGCGGGGCTTCTGCTCCGGAAAAGCCAGGTCGCAGTAGGGCTCGTCGAACCCGACATCCGGGTCCACGGCGTCGGAAGAGGTGCCGCACATCGCGAGCTCCGGCCCGGCGGTTTCTCCGTACAGTCGCGTCGTGCCATCGTGGCTACAGAAGATCCGCAGTTCGCTGCAGAGCGCCACCTCCGCCGCCAGCCGGCCGCCGCTCTCCCGGACTCCGAACGCTTCCGTTTGCCCATCGAAACACGCGGCGAACTCGTAGCGCTCGTTCTCGCTACAGTACGGAACCTCTTCGCCGCAGCCGCCGCCTAGAACCATCGTTGAAAGAGGGAGCGCGAGTACAACGATGCTCCTGCCGTGAGAAATGTAGTTTCGACTCATGATGACTTCGTGATGGGCGGGAAGCGCGGGGACCGTCGCATGTGCGGAGCATGGTAGGGCACCGGAGGTGTTGGTTCCGATGAGAACGACGATTCTTTGTGGTCTGGGCCGGCGCCGTCCTAGTTTTCGCGCGTGCTCAATCGACTCAGCAAGAACCCGCTCGCCCTTCTCTTGGTGGCCTTTGGTCTCGGCTGTGCGGCTCATTCCGTCGCCTCGACTTCGGCGGGCGCTCCCCGGATCCCTCTCGACGCCCTCGCCGCGCCGCTCACGGAGGACGCGCTCGCGAACGTGCTCCTGCGGATGTGCGGCACCAACGCCGTCTTCCAGGGCGAATCGCTCGCGAGCTACACCACCTTCGTGCGCCGCGCGGTCGAGCTGCGCGCGGAGCCCGAGTGGCTCGACCGCGAGAGCCCCGCGCCGCGCACCGGCACCTGGGGGCGCGCGCCCACGTGAAGGTCTGGAAAGAGGGCGACCCGCTCTTCGAGCTTCGCGGCCCGCATGGCGACGAGCCGGCCCGCGTGCGTATCGCCGTGACCCAGACCGTCGCGACCCGCGGCATGCCCAACGAGTGTCCGCTCACCTTCCGCGGCGTCCGCGGTGTGGACCCGCTCCCCGTAGGTGGCGGCGAAGGCAGCGGCACCGATGACGGCGGCTTCCGCTACGTGAACAACTACTGGCTCGACGCGACCCACCTCGAGGCCCTCGCCTCCGTGCGGCGCCTCCGCCTGCGCAACTGCCTCGGCGACATCCCCCTCGGCGACGACACCCGCGCAGCCCTCGGCGCGATGACCGAGCGCCTCGAGGTGTTGGAACGGACGGCGGGACCCGAATGGGGCCGCTGGCCAAAGGGTGACGTCGGTGAATGCGTCGTTAGGATGCGGCGGCCATGGACTTCGTACCGCTGATCGAGAGAGCGCCGCTGCATCGCGCCGTTGGCCTACAGCGTCAGAGCTACCAGCTCCTGCGGTGGCTGGAGACCGCGCTCACCGACGGATTCATCACGCCCGAGGCCGTGGAGCGCTATGCGGACCAGGGCGCTTCGGCGCTCGCGTGGCTGGACGAGCACTACCTGAACCTACCCCTGCGCGCGCGCCCGGAGCGCGAAGACCTGCCCGCGTTCGCGCGCTTCTTCACCACCTACCTACGGAGCACCTTCGACCTCGACGATGACCCCGGGGACGGCGGCTTCTACGGGTGGATGCTCTACAACCGAATGAACTTCGAGAAGGAGCCGACGCGGCAGCATTTCAGGCCGCGGAAGCTCGGACGCGCCGAGCGCGAGGGCGCGGACGACATGCGACGCGAGAGCGTGCGGGCGCTCGCGAAGCTCAACGACCGGGACGAGACCGCGGTCGCCCGATTGGTTGCACGACCGGAGATGCGACCCGCCACCTCTCGCCTCGCCTACGCGAAGGACCTGCTCCGGCGGGTCGACGGAGTCGCTCAGGGAGGAGCCACGCTCGATCTCTGGCGGGCCTTTGCGTGGACACCGGAGGGCTCGCCGGTGAAGGGCTTCCAGCTCCGCACCGACGACCTGCTGGCGGCCCAGCAGGTCCTAGCCCACGCGCTCCTCACCTCGCCTCCCTAGCGTCGATTTCTCGCCGGTGGCGGGAGCGCATCGATCTCCGGGGCGCTCTTGCCAATTCGTTCGTCTGCGATGGGTCGGTAAGGACATGAGGGTCGGTCTCGCGAGCATCTTGCTCATCGCTTCGTTGGGATGCGCCGGGGTGGGGAGCGCCGCCCCCCTCGGGCAGCCGCCGGCGAGCGAGAACTCGCGCCAGCTTCCGGATCAGGCTCGGCTGGTGGGGCCGCTGCTCCGACTTCGCCTCACCGGAAGCCGGGGCCTGGGGGCCGCGCTGCCTCGCCGCCTGCGATTGCGGGCACCGGACGGAAGACGTTTCGCGCTCCGGTGCGTTGCCGTGGACCTGAGAGGCTACGACCACTGGCAGTGCGCACCTTGGCGCGGCTGGGGCGGCGCGCCTGGGATCCACCGGCTCGAGGTCGTCGGGTTCGGAGCTCAGGTCGGTGTGGAGTTCGAACTCGACGGGAATGAGTGGGAGGTGGACGTGGAGCTGGTGATCTCGGAGGTGGGCGAGGTGCGGAGAACTTCGACGACGGTCCATCGCCCCATGGCCGGAGTGGAGCTGGTGGCGACCGCTGCCGAAGGCGGGCCGACCCTCGAACTCCGGAACCGCCGCGCGGAGCCTCTTCTCCTATCCGAAACCGCGGGGCCTCGGGCGTGGGTCGTGCATCTCGCCCCGGGCGCCATCACCCACCCGCCCCGCTCTCGCGCCTGGTGCGCGCCTGGGCGACGGGAGCTCGAGGTCCGGCCAGGAGAAGACGTCGCGGTCTCCTTCGAGGCGGTGGGTTCGGGACTCCAAGAGGCTCGATTCGTCGGCGACGTCGTCCGCGACGGGAACACGACGATTCACTACGAGGCTCGCGTGACCTTCGACCACGGAGGCAGCGCCGGCTTCCCCAGTGGGGCCGTCACCGAGCGCATCTGGCACGCCAAACCTCTGTGAGGGGGCGACGGGCTCCCAGCGCGGCCCGGGTCGACTCCGCATGGAGAGCGCGGGTGCATCGACGCTCGCCGACTCAGCTCTCTTCCAAGGCCGTATCGCTGGTGACGAGGCGCCTGTAAGTGTCTCCGGCCAGACGGGTCAGCTCGGCCCATTCGGGCGCCTGGAGGTAGAAGCGATTGGGCCGCTCCGTCCCGTAGCGCAGCAGAATCTGGTCGATCTCGGCGACGACTCTCGCCACCGCGACAGCCTCCTGCCGGTCGTACAAGAAGGCGCCTACGGCACGGAGCGGGTCGTCTGCGAGGCCCGTGTCGTCGAAGAAGAAGTGAACGACATGGTCCACCATCTCTTGGTCCTTCTCGGACGACGGTGAGGGAGCGCGACTCAGCCACTCGAGGTACTCGAAGAGCTCTCGCCGCATCGTCGGGTAGAGGAGTCCCACGGGCCGAAGATGCCATGGCGCGTTCGCGCCGAGTAGCGGCGCTTCTCGCGATGGCAACTTGCTGAACGGAGACCCCCTCTCCGCCCTTCGAACCGACTATACTCCGAGCCACCTCATGATCGTCGTCAGCGGAACGAAACGCTCGGGCACATCCATGTGGATGCAGGTGCTCCGCGCGGCCGGTTTTCAGCCGCTTGGCCGCGCTTTCCCCGGGGACTGGGGACAGACCATCGCCGACGCGAACCCGGATGGCTTCTACGAGTCCCGGTTCCGGTCGGGGATTTTTCATGCGACCAACCCGCTGCCTGAGACGGGCGCTTACATTCATCCGGACGCCAGCCGCAACGCGGTGGTGAAGATTTTTCCCTTCGGGGTCCGTAAGACGCACCGCGCCTTTCTCGACCGGCTGGTCCTGACCATGCGGCCCTGCGCGGCGTACATCCGGTCGCGAAGCCGCCTGTACTCGATGGAGCACGAGAGCCGGCCGGAGGCGGTGCGAGAACGGGTGGAGCCGATCGCCTACATGCCGGCGTACCTCGAGTGGTTCTTCGAGAACATCACCCTGCTCGGCGACGTGCGCCTGCGGAAGCTCGAACACCGGATCGTGACCTACGACCGCGCGCTGCGGGAGCCGCAGGCGGTCGGCGAGATCGTGCGCTGGCTAGGCGGCGACTCGGACGCGGCCATCGCCGAGATCCGCGGCGAGCGCCAGACACAGGTGGGCGAGTGGGGGGAGTTGTCCGACGTACCCCCCCCTGCGATGCGGAATATCTTCGACGCTCTCTATCAGGCCTTCGACGACGGGGGCAGCCCCGACGCGGCCCTCTTGAGGGCCATCCGGCGCGTCCACGCGGAACTCCTGCCACGCTTCCAGAACGCGGCCCGGGCCCAGACCGACGACCAACGGCGGTGGCGCCAGGAGATCCTCCAGCTCTCGAGGGCCCTTCCGTGATGGTATTGGTCGGTGCGCCCCCGGAGGCAGCCGCGGCGCTGGCCTCGGCGTTGGGCGAAACGGGGGTTGCCGAGACGAACGACTTCGTGAGCGGGCTCTATTTCGCGACCAACCCGAATGGTGCCGGTGAGTACCGGATGCCCGACGACTTGAAGGCGACGGTCTGCGTGATGGGCACGGAGGGACTGCGGCGCACCGATCCGGCGTACCTCGATCGGGTCGTGCTGATCGTGGACCACTGGAGTCGCACGGATGCGGACGAGTGGCTGCTCGTGGTCCATGACCTCCTGGTGGACGCCTCGACGCGCGGACTCCCGCTGTGGACCATGAGCGCGGCGCAGCCCGTCTGGACGGGTTTCGCTCGATGGGCGTCGCGCGGCGGCGTGCCCCTGGCGAAGGCCCCGCCTCTATTGCCCCGACCCGCCGCCAATTCCTCGCCGAACGCACTGTGTGAGCGACTTCATAGCGCCCTGGCAACACGGGGAAACATCGGAGACGAGCTGGCGCAGGCCCTCGGAGACCACGTAGAGTCGCGCAGGGAGCGGGTCCCTTCCTCGACGACCGTCGACGAGACCCGCGTGCAATGCAGCACCGGATCGGGATCTAGCTCGAAGAACGAGGCAAGATGACTTTCAAGAAACTCACGCGTGGCGTTGCGCTCGCGTCGATGGCCATGACTGGATGCGGTGACACGCGCGCGCCGCGCGAAGGTGACGGCGGCCGAGACTCGGCTGTCCGAGCTGGGTCGCAGGAAGAGTACGTCGCCACCCTCAAAGGTTTCTGTCGTGAGCTCGACACCGAGGATCGGTGCGATTTCGATATCTACGACACTTATGGATGCGTCTGGAGACACGGGGGCTACCTGGATGAGCTCAGCGACGATTGCCTTCAGCGATACGTCAACCTGTTCGATTGCTATCTCGACGCTCTCGGGCCTGGCTGCCCCGACGACGTGAACACCAACGCATTCTGCACGGCCGAGCTCGAGGCCCTCGAGGACCCCCGCGCCGACTGCCCGATGCCCATCGAATGAACCCCATCTCATGGACTCTTCGAGAGGACGGCGGAGCGGCGGAGGTGGAAGATGCTCTCGAAGTTGTCGGCGTTCATTCCTAACGGATCACCATCTTTCGAGCCGATGACTCGAGCGCTCCCCGGGATGCTCGGATGGACGACCCGACCGTCGGGGGAGACGTGGTGGATGACAGGGGCTCGGCGATGTGCGGCTGCTGCACCCAGACGCCTTGGCCACGGCGCCTCGACTCCGCTACATCGGCGTGATGCTCACGCGTTTCATCGCCAATCAATTGGGTGACCCGAGGGGCCCCTTCGGACGACTCGTGATGTCCCGGCTGCTCAATCGCGGGAACGACGAGCTCATCTCGGCGACACTGACCGCGCTCGAGCTGGAGCCCGGCGACCGCTATCTGGACGTCGGCTTCGGCGGCGGCGTGAGCTTCGAGAAGGCCGCGCGGGTCGTGACCGGCAAGATGCTCGGCGTCGATCCGAGTCAGGACATGGTCGACTCACCGAGCCCGGCACTGGCAGCCCTGATCCGTGCGGGCCGGTTGCAGCTCCAGCTCGGCGACGTCGCTGCGATTCCGGTGCCCGAAGAGAGCGTCGACAAGCTCCTCACCACCAACACCGTCTACTTCTGGCCGGACCTCGACGCCGGTCTCCGCGGCTGCCTCGAGCCCCTCGCGCCCGGCGGCCGGCTCGCCATCGGCCTGACCCAGCGGAAGAAGATGCAGCAGTTCGCCTTCACCGAGCACGGCTTCACCAAGTACGAAGCCGGCGAGCTGGTGGCTCCGCTCCAGGCCGCTGGCTTCGAAGGCGTCCAGGTCCACCGCCTCTACTCCCGAGTCACCGAGGGTGATGCGGTGGTCACGGCGCTCAAGCCGGGCTGACGGCGGAGGTCAGTCGAAGAATGTCGAAGGCAGCGAACGGTGTCTCCAGCCCGAAGAGCTCTTCGACGATCCATGCGATGAAGGCGGCTCAGGGACTGCCGAGCGCGGCATACATCTTAGGTCTGCGACGTCGAACGCCGAGGGTCACGACGACAGCGACGCTCGCCATCGCCGTCCCGGCGGGGGGAGCATCGGTGGCCCCCACGTTGCAAGAGCGGCAGCCATGACCGGGCGGCATGGTGTTGCAGATGTCGTCGCCGACTCTGGCGATGCAGTCCTGGGCGAAGAGCTGCGGCCCTCGGTCCGTGTCGTGGACCTCCACAGGACGATTTCGAAACACCGTTCCGGGAGTCGGGGGCACGACGCAGTCACCCCATACGCCGAACTGCAGTCTGTCGTGCGGGTAGCCGACGGGAAGGGCCGGCCGGACCGAGGCGCCATCCCAGCTGAGCTGCACGGTGTAGGCGCCGGTCTCGGTTCCAGCAGACCGTCGTACCCGCTCGACCGTGCCGCTCACGACCACTGCTCGGCCACTCGCACACCGCTGCTCGACGCTACGCAGCTCCTCGTCGGATAGGCCCCGACACTGACAGGCTTCGACGTCGGAGGGCGCGACGAGCAGTGCGGTCATGCCAACGACCGAGACGAGTCGGTACCAGGTCACTCTCCGAGGGTAGCGCGACCTCGTGCCCCGACCCGCCACCGGAGACTTCCTCGCGCTCGATCCCCGTAGCTCGAGGGAGAGTACCGAACGACGGGTCTCCCGGAAGCGCCAAGTGGCCCACGTGGGCCGCGTTGGCTCCGCGGAGCCAGCGCCTTCGGCGCCACGGTTTCCCGCTCCCGCTGGACCGATGCAGATCGCTTGGGGCACGGTCGAGATACGCTCCGAGCCTTCGGTGACCTGGCAGGCCGGGCGAGGCGGCGCACGCCCCGGAGTGATCACCCCTTCGCGAAGCGCACGAGGGTGACGTCCATCTCGATGGCCCGCTCGAGCATCTCCGTCATCACGCGTTCGGAGCGCGCCGGGGAGAGCCCACCCGACCCGCTGCCGAGGAGCGGCATCGCCAGGGTCCGGTAGCCATGGGCGCTCGCCATCGCGAGCGCGGAGCGGGTGCTCCGCTCGACCGAGTCCTCCGACGCACGCCAGAGCATGTCGATCGCGGCGACGTGGATGATGCCGCGGAGCGGGAGTCGGCCGGCCGAGGTGTGCCGTGCGTCGCCGAGGGGTAGGGGGCGGTAGCCGAGCTCGCGGAAGGGCGCGTAGCCGGCGCGCCGCTTGATCGCTCCGCTCACGCCTTGCGGGATCAGCAGCCACCAAGGGATCACGTTCCGGTTCCACGCGTTGACGATCGCGTCGGCCGGCTGGTCGAGCAGGTCTCCTTCGATGACACGAAAGGGCACGCGGCACCCAACCGCTCGGGTCGGGTCGCGCATTCCGGTGCGCCCGGCGGGGCGGCGGATCGCGCCCGGGGCGGAGCGCGACGGCGCGTTCATATCCGCTGAGCGCGGTACCATAGCGAACCCATGTGAGGGCTCGAGGCCCTCGAGGAGACGCCGATGCCTGAATCCCAATGTCTGAGTGTCCCGCTGAAGCCTGGCGAGACCGACACGTTCCTCGCTTGGGTCGAGAAGGCGCGGACCGAGCACCGGCACGACATGCTTCGGATTCTCCGGCTCGAAGGCATGATCGCCGAGACCATGTGCCTCGACCGAAGCCCCAAGGGTGATCGGCTGATCCTGTACACGAGCGCACGCGACCTCGCCCACGCGGCTCAGGTGATGGAAGCCTCCGACCACCCCTTCGACATCGAGACCCGAGAGATCATCGCTCGCACGTGGGACCTGACCGACGTGCGCCCCTTGTCGGTACTCTTCGAGGCAGTGGGACCGTTCGAGTAGTGCCGACCGCGTCCTCGGCATGGCGGACCGAGCCGGAAGCGGATCGAAGGGGCCATCTAAGTGGATCGAGACGGAAGCGGACCACGGCGCCGACCGCGCGAATCGGTGCGGACCGACGCTCTCGAGTGCGCTGACGTCCTCGAAGGGCTTCCCCCTGGGTCTTCTTCGACTCCAGTGATGCTCCCTTCGCCCGCCGAGCGTCGGCAAGACGAGGAGGTAGAGGCCGGTGAGCAGCAGGAGGATCAGCGGGATGAGCGTCAACCCGCCGACGGTCATCGAGAGCTGCGCGTCGCCGAGGGGCATGACCGCGAAGTTGGCGAGGACCGCCAGCGTGAACGCGACGGAGAGCCAGCGATGGAGGCGTCGAATCCAGCGGAAGGGGCCGTTGGCGACGCCTTACGCGCCGGCGGGGCTCGACGCGACCGTCGCGTAGGGCACGATCGACTACGAGGTCGCGAACCCGAACCACTTCCTGGTGCGGGTCCGGACCGCGGTGCGCTGCGGCCGCATCACGGTGTCGATCGAAGGCGCCGAAGCCTTCGAGGGCTCGGTGGACTCGGAGACCATCCGCACCCTGACCGCGCCCCAGCAGATCGTGGAGGATCCGACGCTCCCGGCCGGTGAGCGCGTCGTCGAGAGCGCCGGGAGGGCCAGGTCGTGCGCATCGTCCGCACCGACGCGAAAGGGCACGAGCAGGTCACCCGCGAGCGCTACCGCGCGGCCCCGCGCGTGGTCCGCGTCGGCACCGCGCCTCGCGCGCCGGTCGCCGAGAGCCTGCTCGGCGAGCTCGCGAGCCTGGGAGCCGCGTGGCTACTCGACCTCATTCCACGGTGGTGCCGTTCCAATCGGCGGCGACCGCCGAGCCATCGCGTCCCTGACCAGCGTTTCGCTTAGAGCCGCAAAGCGCAGGTCAGTGCGTCTCATGTGGAGCCTGGTGCGGACACGGATGCGCGTTCGGAATGACCGAGCTGCAAGTGGACGCGCGCCGCTCCCCACCGTTCGAGCGTTCCTTTCGCCCACGCCGCCCTTCAATCGGGTGGAATCGCGCGCTAGCGTTCCGCGGTGCACTGGGACGACCTCCGCTACCTCGAAGCGCTGACGCGGCATGGGAGCGCGACGGCCGCCGCGCGGGAGATCGGGGTCGCGGTGTCCACGGTGTACCGGCGGCTCGGGGCGCTCGAGGAGTCGCTCGGCGGGCCCGTGGTGGTGAAGGGCGCCGAGGGCGTGGTGCTGACCGATGCCGGTCGCGTGCTCGTGGATGCGGCGCGACGGACGGCGGTGGAGGTCGGCGCGGCGCGGCAGATGGCGACGGGCGATCGCGAGCGGGTCGCCGGGGTGGTCGGACTGACGACGGTCGAAGGCTACGTGCCTTTGCTCGAGCGACCCTTGCGGCAGCTCGCCGACGAGCATCCGGAGTTGCGGATCGACCTGCACATCGCCTACGCCGGCCCGAGTGTTCGGCGCCGGGAGGTGGAGGTCGCGATCGCCGTGGTGCCGAATCCGCCAACCGAGCTGTGGGGGCGGAAGATCGCGCCGATCGAGTTCGGAGTATTCGGAACGGCGGAGGAGGTGGCGCGTCCGGCGCGACGCTGGATCGTCTGTGGACCTCCGCTCGAGCACATTCCCGAAGCTCGCTTCGAACGGTCGGTGGCCGAGCGCGTGAGCGTGGCCACGGGCTCCCGACTCGCGATGTTCGCGCTGGTGCGCGGCGGGGCGGGTATCGCGCTGTTGCCGCGGGCGATCGCGGCGCTCTACCCGGAGCTCGTGGAGGTCGACGAGCATGCGTCCGATACGGCGGCGCTCACTCGGGACGCCTGGCTGCTGACCCACCCGGACAACCGGGACGATGGGAACGTTCGCGCGCTCATGTCCGTGCTGGCGAACTGCCTCGGCGCCTCCTGACCTCGGGACAGTTGCAGGAACGCGACCGGCATTCGCAGAGATGCTCATGGCCGACCGGGGAGCCGGATCTCAGCTTTGGCCGATGGACTACCGGCTTCTCTCGATCTTCTTCGCGCTCGCGTTCGGCTGTGGCTCCAGCGGCTCCACCGCCGGCGGCGACGACGGTGGCGATCTCGGCGATGCGGGCGTCGCGTTCGACGCCACGGTCCCGGAGGGCGATGCCGGCATCGGCACCGACGCCGGCGAGGACCCGGACCTCGGCGGTGCGGCCCTCGCCCGCTACGACCTCGACGCGGTGCACCCCGAGGGCGGCACCTTCGACGTCGCCGCCGACCGCTTCTTCGTGGGCAGCCTCGGTGACGGGAGCGTGCACGCCATCGACGCGACGACGGGTGAAGAGACGGTGTTCTTCGAGGAGACGGAGCCCGGCACCTGGTGGTCGCTCGGCATGGACATCGACGAGACGAAGGGAACGCTCGTGGTCTGCGCGATGGACGACCGCCGCGTGCCCGACGACGTCGACCCGCCCTACGAGGGCTGGGTGTGGGAGCTCGACCTCGAGTCCGGTGAGCGAGTCGCGCGCCATCGGCTCGGCGACGCCTTCGACACGGCGACGTGCACCGACGTGGCGGTCCTCGACGACGGCACCATCTACGTCGTCGACCGGGAGCACCCGAACGTCTACCGGATCCCGCCGGACGGCGACCCGGAGCTCTTCGTGACCGACGACGAGCTCTCCGCCTCTGCCATCGGGCTCAACGCCGTCGTGTCGCTCCCCGACGAGAGCGCTCTGCTCGCCGTGCTCTACCTGCCCTCGCGCATGGTCCGCATCGCGCTTCCCGATGGCGCCGTGAGCGAGGTCGACATCGACGGCGACTTCCTCAACGCCACCCCGCCCCTGAGCGGCGCCGACGGCATGACCTGGTCCGGCGACGACCTGCTCGTGCAGTTCACGGGCGAGCTCGCGAGGGTCCGCCCGATCACCGCCGACTGGAGCACGGCGGCTTCCGTCACCATCGACGTGCCGGCGCAGCAGACCGACATCGTCCACACGCCCCACGGCGACTACATGCTCAACGGCCAGGCGCGCGAGTTCGCGTTCGACCAGGACACCGAGCCCTTCGCGCTGGTGCGCGTCGACACCTCGCGCTTCGACGACTGAGACACCGCTGCCCAGCGAGAGCTCAATGGGACCGACGGGATTCCGGGGGCGCGTCGAACGCGCAGCGCACGCCCACGGCTGGCGCTACCAAGTTGAGCGACTCCGTGTCGCTGACGAAAGCGCGAACGAACGCGGCGTCATCCACACTCCGGACGACGGTGTACTCCGCCGATGGCGCTTCGGCCGACGGTGGCGTGTCGACCAGTACCGATTCCAGCGAGTATGCAGCCTGCTCGATGCTCGCAAACGATGTCGCCGTCCATTCCGCGAGACCGCCGAGCATGTCGAACGTCCCGTATATTTCGGCGTCGAACCGCGCCACCTCGGACTCCGGAACTCGGTCGCAGTAGTTGGCCGAGGCGTGTTCGCAGCAGCTGAGACACGGGGTTTCCTGCTCTGACGTCCAGGGTCGCCATCGGCCATCTGGGCCCCGTGCAGCACGCTCCCACTCGGACTCCGACGGTAGCCGCCCACCAAGCCACCGGCAGTACTCGGCCGCGCCAACCAGGTCCATCGGTGCTCCGAGAAACCGCGAGTCTTCCTCCCGGTACCAACCTGGCCGATCGAAGACGGTGTCGACGTCTTCTCCCATTCGAGCAAGATCCCGTTCCAGTTGGAATCGATGCTCTTCCGG
>DCLA01000025.1:1766-1902 GCA_002320815.1 Myxococcales bacterium UBA1660 | reverse complement strand
GGTCGCCTCGAACCGAGACAGCCAGAACTCATAGGTGAGCGTCGTCGCGTGCATCGGTGCGTGCAAACACCCTTCCATCGGATCGTCGGTCGTGCTGCCGTCGTGGTGGCAGCCTACCTCGCCCATTCCCTGGAGG
>DCLA01000025.1:0-1462 GCA_002320815.1 Myxococcales bacterium UBA1660 | reverse complement strand
CTCGCCCATTCCCTGGAGGTGCTCGCCCGGGCCGATGCGCACCGCGGATGCGCACTCACACCTCGGGTCGCCATCCGGGCACGTGGTTGGGATCCCGTGGTCGAGAGCACAGCCGACGACCATCGCGGCCATGAGGCCCAATGCCCTGGTACTGCGCCGCTCACCCATGCTTCCGGAGTATAGCCTTCGACAGCAGGGCCTCGGTCCCAACATTGGTGAGTCACTCGCAGGCGACGACCGGGGCGCAGGCCCCGAGGGAGCACATCGAGCCGTCCCTGCATTCGCTGGAGCTCGTGCATCGCTCTCCATCGGCGAGCCTCGGCTGACAGGTGCCGGAGGCGCAGCGCGAGGATCGGCACTCCCCATCGGTGTCACAGGGCTCGCCGTTCTGACGATTGGCGCACCGGCCGTCGGTGCAGGTCAGGTCGAGGGCGCATCGCCGGATGTCGGAGCAGGGCTCGCCGGGGCCGGGGTGGGGCGCGCAGACGCCGTCGACGCATTTCAGGTAGGCGGAGCACCGCATGGCCCCATCACAGGCTTCGCCGACCCCTGCGCGGGGCTCTACCGTCACCCGCCCGCACAGGCCTGAGAGGCATCGGTGCGTGGTGGGACAGTGCCAGTCTTCCATGCAACCGCGACCGTCGGCGTCGCCGCTCTCGTAGCACTCGAGGGCGTTCGAGTCGCAGTGGAGATCGCGTTCGCAGTCCGAAGTGGCGCAGGACTCGCCGGCGGCGGCGAGGGGCTCGCATACGTCGGAATCGGAACAGGTCAGACCGTCAGCGCAAGAAGAGCGGGCGCCCGTGCAGGGCTCACCGGCGCGGGCCCGAGCACGGCAGACCCCCGCGCATCGGTCGCTGCTGTCGGCGCCATCGCAGTAGAGGTCCGAGGCGCACTGCGGGGTGCTGTCGCAAGGCGCTCCTTCGGGGAGCATGCCCGCGAAGACGTCGGCGCAGGCCCCCCAAACGCCAGGCTCGGTGCATTCGTCCGCGGCGCGGCGTACCTCTGCGATACAGGTTCGCGCTGCGTCTGGGTCAAAACGGACATCGTGCTCCGCCGTCACCAGGGGTTCGAAGAACTCGAAGGTCTCAGCGGCGCTCCACGGGTCGCAGAAGACCTCGAAGTCGATGGGGGCCGAGCCCGGCTCGCAAAGACGACCGTACGCGCAGAGGCCATCGGCCAACTGCTCGCGGAAGCCGACCTCGGCAGGGACAGCCTCCGAGCTCTCCAGGCAACCGGCGAGCCCGAGAACTGGAATGAAAGTCAGAAACACCCACCAGTGTCGAAACAACGAGCGGACCCGCCAGGCGGCGAGCCGATTGCAGTCATTCGGCGTGGAAATGTCTCTCTCGGTGACCTCGTCCCGTAGCACGCCCCAAAGAATGCCTGTATCCGCGGCGCACGTGGATTCGAGTGTTGTGCAGTCTCACCCCTCGGGCTCGCCCCGGGTCTGGATCGCACTCGG
>DCLA01000090.1 GCA_002320815.1 Myxococcales bacterium UBA1660 | reverse complement strand
AGAACCTCTGTGGCCGTGTACTAGAACGCGGTCGCAGGACGCGCTGCGGGCCTAGAACGCGGTCGGCCGGAACCGCAGCGCGGTCTCGGTGGGCGCGGAGTCGAGCCGTTCCGTTCCCACGGCCCGCCCCTCGACGAAGTAGAGGATGGCGGCGGTGACCAGCATCAGGGCGGCGCCGCCCCACGCGAAGTCGCTGTAGCGCCCCCAGTCACGCGCTTCCGCGAACTCTTCGTCGGCGGCCAGCCCCCGCGCCTTGGCCCAGAGCCCGATCGCGGCCGCGCCGGCGCCGACGGCCAGCCCCGCCGCTACCCATGTGAAGATCCGCCGGCCGCGGATCGCCCGGTAGCGGGTGGCCGGGACCATGTCGGCGTAGGCTGCCGTGACCTGGCCCGCTTCCACTCGCACCTCGCTGCGGAAAGGGACGTAACCCCAGCGCTCCAGGGTGAGCGTATGGCGGCCGGGCTCCAGGGTGATCGGCGCCGAGATCGGGGTGGTCCCCACGACCCGGTCGTCCAACCGGACCTCGACTCCGGTGACGTTGGCGGTGACCCGTAGGGTTCCCGTGGTGGGGCGCTCGTTCATCGCACGCCGATGGGCTTCGAGCTGGCTCTCGAGGCTGACGATCCGCGCCTCCACGCGCTCCCGGTCGGGAGGGTCGACCCGGTCCCGCAGGTACTTGCGGTAGTTCTCGATCGCCGGCTCCTGCTGGCCGAGCTCCTCGTGGGAGCGCGCGATGTTGAACCAGAGGTCGGCGCTCGGGACGAGCTCGGCGGCGAGCTCGAACTCCTGGATCGCCTCGCGGTAGCGGTGAGCCTCGAAGTGCTCCATCCCCGCCGTGAAGTGCTGGCGCGCCTCTCGCGCCGCGCTGGCGTCCTCCGGCGCTCGCTCCTGCGCGAGCGCGACAGGCGAAGCGACCAGGAGGGCGAAGAGGAAGACCCGGCAAGCCACGGCGCGACGATACCACGCCGAGCCATCGGCTCGCCCGCCCGGAACGCCACGAACTGGGTCGTGTCACCCGCTCCCGCTATGCTTTCCCCCGCGTGACCTGGCGAATCGCATGCGACGAGGCCGAGGTGGCCGTGGAGCTCGCGGCTCGAGCGGCCTCCTTGGAGGTCGACCTCGCCCCCTGGGTCTCCCCCACCCCGGTCGACGAGATCCTCGCGGCGGTGGCCAACGGCGATTCGCGGATCGGGCTGGCGAGCGTCCATCCGCTCGACGCCGCGGCCCTCGTGGCCCTTCATCGGGCGGCCGATGGGATCGCCCTCCCGGTCGCCATGCCCGCGGGCTCCCTCGCCCTCGCCCGGGATCTCGGCCTCCTCGCCACGCGGGATCTCGGACCCTTCGTGGCGAGTCTCGCGCTCGCGGATGCGGGGGTCGAACGCCCCTGGGAAGCGTCGACGCGGGGTCTCGCGTCGCTGGACCGCCTCCGGCTCGGCGGCGACCTCGTCGGCGGCCGAGAGGAGCTCCGCTGGGAACGCGAGAGCGACGGCGTCCTGGCCCTCGCTCACGCCGACGGGCGCATCCGGGTGGGCCCCGGTGCGGACGTGGCCGACGCGCTCCGCGCCGCGCGGGACCGGGCCGAGGGTGCGGTCCCGCGGATGCCGACCGTCGAGGGCGTCGACCCCGAGTCGGTCCTCGAGGTCATCCTGGGTCCCCCCCGAGACCTGTCCGACCCCGCGAGCAAGGGCGCGCTCCTCGCCTACGACGTTCCCCTCCCCCAGGAGGTCCTCTGCACGAGCCCGTCCCGGGCCGCGTCGGAGGCCGCTCAGATCGGTTTCCCGGTGCGGCTGGCCCTGGCGAGCCCGGACCTCCGTCTCTGGGACCACCCCGACCTCGTCGCCGACGGCGTCGACAACGCTGCGCGGGTCCGCGATGTCTTTCGCCAGATGATGGCGCTGGGTGGGGCGCGCGCCGACCGCCAGCGGCTGCTGGGGGTCACCGTCTCCGCGACCACGAGCGCTCGGGCGCTCATGCGGGTCGAGGTCGCGTCCCTCGCCGAAGGCCTGGCCCGAGCCACCCTCGGATTCGCCGACCCGCACGGGCTCGCCGCGGACGACCGGACGCAGCTCGTCCTCCCCGCAGATAGCGCGGGGATCGAGCGGGCGTTACGGCGCCTTCGCGGTCATCCCCTACTCCTCGGCGACAGCACGAGCGTCCGCCGAGAGGTCGTCGAGAACCTCACCGACTCGCTGCTGCGGGTCGCGGCCTTCGTGAACGAATGGCGCGCGGAGGTCGAATCCGTCCGCATCCACCCCCTCGCCATCTTACTGGATGGCACGATCGAAGCGCGGGACGTTTGTATTCGGGTGGGCGACGCCTTCACCCGGTCCTTGCGCAACGCCGCCCCCTGAACGGGAGCGGCGCGCGCCGCGAGGGCTCAGCCTCCGGGCGGAGCGAGCTCCCGGGAATTCGTGGTCTCCTCGTCGGAGCCCCCGGAGAACGGGCCCACGCCGGCGAGCGCAAGGCCCGCGACGATGATTCCAATGATACCGAATACGATGGCGCCCTTCACGATGGGGCTGGCATCTTCCCAAAACGACATTCGAGCCTCCTCGAGAGATGGGGCCGTACTTCGCCCCGAAACTGGGGAGAATCGTAAAGAAGTGCACCCGTCGGGGTCAACACTTTTTCGCCTCTCCTAGAAATTTTCAGCGAAAGTCTCTGCCGGCCCCAGAACCCGAGCTGCCGCCACGGCCGCGCTCATACCTTGCGGATCCGCGCGTCCAGCGGCCGCGGCGTCGTAGGCGACACCGTGATCGACGCTCGCTCGCACGTAGGGCAGACCCCAAGTCACGTTCACCGCTCGGCCCCAGTCGAGGAGCTTGGAGGCGATCGTCGCCTGGTCGTGCAGCATCGCGACGACGCCGTCGACCTCGCCGGCAGCGGCCAGGCGGAAGGCGGTCTCGGCCCCCAGGGGCCCCCGGACCACCGCGTCGGGCCTGGGCTCGCACGCGGGAGCGATCGCTCGCATCTCCTCGTCGCCGAAGAGCCCGCCTTCGCCTGCGTGGGGGTTGAGGCCGGCGACGGCGATCGTCGGCTGCGCCTTTCCGCCGCGCTGGAGGGCCTCGATCAGGTGGTTCAGAGTGCGCGCCACCCGCGGTGGCGAAATCGCGTCCGGCGCTTCTCGAATCGAGAGGTGCGTCGTGACGAGGCCCACGCTCAGCCGGGGGCCCAGGAAGAGCATCGTCACGGCATCCCGCTCCAAGCCGGCGCGCGCCGCGAGGTGCTCGGTCTGCCCGGTGAACGCCGTCCCCCCGAGGACCACCGCCTCCTTGCTGGTCGGCCCCGTCACCAGGGCCGCGGCCTCCCCCGCCACCACGAGGTCCGCCGCGCGGTCGAGCGCAGCGAGCTGGGAACGCCCCCCGGCCGCGGTGGCACGGTAGCCGACCGCCTCGGTCCAGTCGGCGCAGTGGACCAGCGCGACCTCGCCGCGGGCGGGGGGACGCCCGTCGTAGACCCGCGCCTCGCGACCGAGCTCCGCGAACCGGCGCCCGAGCCAGTCGGCGTCTCCGGTGACCAGGAAGGATTCGTCGGGCCGGTCGACGATCGCTCGGACCGCGATCTCCGGCCCCACCCCGGCGGGATCCCCGGGGGAGACCGCGAGCGGCTTCACCGGGGCGCCCGCATCTTGTAGCCGACGCCTCGGACGGTCTCGAGGGCCGCCATGGGGCCACCGAGCTTCATCCGCAGCCGTCGGACGTGGATGTCCACGGTCCGGCTCCCGCCGTAGTAGTCGACGCCCCACACGCGCTCGAGGAGCTGCTGGCGCGAGAACACGCGCCCGCGGTTCTGGCAGAGGAAGCGCAACAGCGCGAACTCCTGCTGGGTGAGCTTCACCGGCGCGCCATCCACGGCCACCTCGTGGGCGGCCAGGTCGAGGACCATCGCGCCCATCTTGATCCGCTCGTGGGCGTTGAAGTCGCTGCGGGCCCACTCCACGCGCCGGATCCGGAGGTAGAGCTCCTGCGGGACGTAGGGATGCAAGACGATGTCGTCGAAGCCGTCGCGCGCGTCCAGGCGCGACAACCCCTGGACGCTCACCGCCACGATCACCGGGACGTCCCGCAGCGAGCGGGCCGCGCGGAGGCGCATGAGAGCGGCCCGCGCCCCGTCGACCTCGTTCAGGGCCTCGACCATCACCACCGCCGGCGGCTCCGAATCGAGCTCTTCTTCGCCGACGAGCTCCCACAGGTCGGCAGTGCGTACACGGCACCCCAACGACTGGAGGACGTCGACACAGCTGTCGTCGCGCTTGAGCGTCGGCTCGGGGCCCACCACCAGGATCCACATGGGCGCAGGACCTTAGCAGAGCTGGCGCCCCGGGTCTCTCGCCATGCGCTCGGGACGCGGCCGAATTGCTGTTTGCCTCCGAGAAGCAGCGCAGGTAACGTCGCTCCCCGGCGGGGCTCGGTCGAGACCCGCGTCCCTCTCTTCTCGTAGCGAACTCGCTGAACACCGTGGCATCGAAGCGTTGGCACATGGTCGTCTCCAATCTGGCAGGAGACGAAATTCGGCAGGAAGTCACCGTCGATTCTCCGAACTGGATGGCTGCCTTGCGTGCGGGCCGAACGGAGATCGGCGAGAGCGGCGGGGTTCCCACGGGGTCGAGTTGCTCGGTCTCGCCCGAGGGCACGGTCACCATCCTCGACCCGATGGCCCGGCGCCGCTTCGTGCTGGCCGTCGCGAACTCCGAGAGCTTCGTGCCCCCGGCGGCTCCCAAGGGCCCGGTCGTCCCGCCCGACGAGGCGCCCAAGCAGGCCGCGCCAGAGCAGCCCCCCGCGCCGGAGGCTGCGCCCGCGCCAGAGACGGCCCCGGAGCCGAAGAAGCGGAACCTGAAGCAGACGATGGCCTATATGCCGGCGGCCGAAGCGCCGGCGGCGGCGCCGCCCAAGAAGAAGGTGCCCAAGCGCACCATGGCGTACATCCCGGTCGACCAGGTGCCGAAGGCCAGCGAGCCCGCCCCGGCTCAGGCCTCCCCCAGCGAGACCGCGCCAGCACCTCAGCCGGCCGAGGCGCCGAAGTCGGGGTTCGGACCCGCGTCCTCCGAGGCGCCCGTGGCGAGCCCGGCGCCGGCGGCGAGCCCGGCGACCGACGGCACGCAGGCCGAGTCGCCCGCTCCCGCTCCGCAGGTTCCGGATGCCGACGCGCCTTCGGTCATCATCGCGGATCCCGACCAGGGAACCGTCGGCGCGACGACCTGGACCCTCCACCTGACCCGCGACGCGGAGCCCTCGCCGGAGAACCCCCTCACGTACCGCGAGCGCTCCTACACCGTCGCAGCCGGCACCAGCGCCGACGACGCCGAGGCCGTCGCCCGGGAGCGACTCGCGGCGGTGCAGGCGAGCGTGGCGGAGCGTCCCCGGGGCAAGTTCATCGTGATCGCGGTGTTCGACCACGCGTGGAGTCAACGGCCCGAGCGCCCTCCCCTGGTCACCCTGAACTTCAAAGACTGGCAGGACAGTCTCCAGGTCGACCGCCCCTTGGAGCGCCTGGCTGCCGCTGCCCGGGCCTCCCGGGAGTCCGCGCCGCCCGTGGCCGCCGAGCCGGCCGGACGCCGTACCACCGACGAGCACGACCAGCGCCTCGCGACCGCATTCGAGGCCTCCCAGGACCTGCTCTTCCTCAGCACCCCGCTCGAGGGGCTCGAGTTCACCCTGGAGCTCTTCGACGACCTCCTCGGGACCGAAGCCCAGACCGCCTGCCTCTACGACATCGACCACGACGTCTACCGGGTCGCGGCAGCGACCGGGCCCGGGAGCGACGCCATCCGGGGCCGCGCCATCCCCTTCCAGGCCGGTCTCTTCGGAGCGGCCGCCAAGACCCCGCAGTCGGCCATGCGCGTGCCGAACGCGACGAGCGACCCCCGCTTCGACGAAGCGAGCGACGGCCGGGAAGGCTTGGCCATCCGCGACCTGATGTACGTACCCCTGGTCGCGCAGGGCCGCTCGCTGGGCATGGTCCAGCTGGTCAATCGCAGCCACGCGAAGGGCTTCTCCCAGGCCGACACCGACCTGGCCACCTACGTCGGGCAGCAGCTCGCGCGCTTCCTCTACCAGGCCCGCCTCAAGGGCGTGGGCTGAGCCACCGCGCGCTCGGCGCCGACGCATCAGCCCAAACGACGAGAGGCGGCCCCAGGGAGGCCGCCTCTTTCGTTTCGGCGCGGGGTCGACTCAGAGGCCGAGGAGCTCCTTGACCTTGCGCTCGATCACGCGCGCGTCCGCGGCCCGGAACCCCTCGTGGACATAACGGACCACGCCGCGCTGGTCGATGAGGAAGGACGAAGGCATCCGCGGCGGGCTGTACCGGTCGGCCACGCGGTGGTTGCCGTCGTGGACCACGCGAAAGTCGATGGGCGTCCGGCGAAGGAAGCGCCGCATGTTGCCCTCGTCGTTGTCGATGTTGACGCCGACGATGACCAGCCCGTCGTCGCCGTACTCCCGGTGGAGTCGGTTCAAGACCGGGATCTCCTCCTTGCAGGGCTCGCACCACGAAGCCCAGAAGTCGACCAGGACGACCTTTCCGCGGAGCTGCGAGAGCCGCACCGGGTTCCCCTGGGTGTCGCGGAGGCCGATCTCGGGCGCGCGGGCGCCCCGGGAGAGCGCGAACGCCGGGACGGCCACGGCGGAGAGGAAGAGAGCGGCGGCCAGGGCGGAGAAGAGGGTGCGGCGCATCGGCGACTTCGACGGGGCGGGGGGTGGGACATTCATCGAGGCCATCATCTCTCTCTCAGCGCTGCGCGTCGATGCGCGCGAGCTCTTCGCGGACGTAGGTGTCGAGCGCTTCCACCGGCTCGCTGAAGGGTCGCCCGTTGACGAAGATGCGCGGGGTACCGTTCACGCCGAGCTCCTGGCCCTGGGCCCGGGTGCCGTCGATGGCCGCGTCCAGCGCCTCGTCCTCGAGGTCCGCGTGGAAGCGATCCATGTCGAGGCCGACCTGTCGGGCGTAGCCCTCGATGTCGCTCGGAGCGAGCTCGGTCTGGTTCTCGAAGAGGATGTCGTGCATCTCCCAGAACTTCCCCTGCTTCTGGGCGGCGAGGGCGGCGCGAGCCGCGTCCCGGGAGTGCTCGTGCATGCTCAGCGGGTAGTTCATGAAGACGAACGCCACCCGGTCCGAGTGCTCCCGCGCGACCGCGGTCAGCAGCGGGTGCGCCTGGCGGCAGAAGGGGCATTCGAAGTCACTGAACTCCACGATGGTGACGTCGGCGCCCATGAGCGCCCCTCGAACGGGCGCCCCGTCGATGTCGATCTCGTGGAGGGCGTCGTCGTCGTAGCGGTTCGCGTAGTGCTCGCGGATCTCGGAGGGGTCGTGGCCCTCGGCGACCAGGCGCCCCACGTAGGTGGCCGCGGGCACACAGAGCGCGCACTCGCGGCCCTCGCTGACGCAGCGGGCCACGCTGATGGGCTCGCCGCAGGGCGAGAGGACTTCGTTGACCAGCCGGACCCAGCTCCGCTTCTCGCCCGACGAGAGCACCGAGGTATCGATCCCCGGCAGGTCCTCGATGGGCGCCGGTCGGCCCTCGACGTGGACGTCTTCGACCGTCTCGTCGGGGGAGTCCTCGTCGTCGCATCCGACGACGAACGAAAGGGTCCCCGCGAGGGCCAGGAGAATCGCGATCCGCGGCATCGGCGGGAGCTTACGAGGTCGCCCCGCGGCGCGCCACCCACGACGGGGTGCCCTCAGCGGGCGCCGCCGAGGATCCAATCGGCGACCCGCGCGATGTCTTCGACCGGGATCGGACCCGTCGGCGGCATCGGATCCCCGCCGGCGTCGGGGTCCCCCAACATGTCGTAGAGGAGATGACTCCGGCCCGGGTCGCCGGCCTCGACCAGCGCCAAGCCCTCGATGCCCCGAAACGCCCGAACTCCGCCGCTCGCCCGGTGGGGAACGCCCACCAGGGTCCGCCGTGCCGCGTCGAGATCGGTGAGCTCGACCCCGGCGGCCGCGGTCGCGTCGTGGCAGCCCGCCAGACAGTGGGTCGCGAAGATCGGGGCAACGGTCGCCCACTCGGTCTCGCCCAGCCCCGGGTCCGTCGCGGTCGCCCCGGTGGTGAACACCAGCGCCAAGGGCTCCATCACGCGATCCTGCCGATCCCGGACCCCCTCCACCTCCAAACGGTAGAGGACCTCGCCCACCAGGGGCTGGCCCCGGAAGGGCCGGGCCACGATCTCGTTCGCGACCGGGTCGAGCCAGACCTCGAGGAAGGACTCGGCCGGGCCCGAACGGACGCTCACCGTACTCCGTCCCACCGACGCCGGAGCCAAGCGCCCCTCGAAGCGGACGCGGAGCGGCGCTGCGCGGTCGACATCGACGGCGTCGGGCTGCGGTGTGGTGTCCACCACGACCGGCCCGTTCCCCCCGATGCCCGGACCGAAGTCACAGGCGAAGCCGAGGATCAGCGCCCAGGCGCCGATCCGAGCCAGAGGCGGCGTACCGCCTCCGGCGCGAGTCACGACTCGCTGTACATCTGCAGCTGATCCCGGACGACGTCATCGTTGATGCCGGTGCGGATGTGGTCCTTCAGGCAGTCCGCCACGGTGACCATCAGCTCGCTGACCCCGCGGTCGTCGATGAGCTTGCTGAGGAGGGCGCGGGATTCCCGGCTGTCCTCGTCGCGCAGGAACTGCCGCACCTGATCCATCGTAATGGCTCCGTCGAAGTCGATGACGATGTGGTCGACCAGATATCGGGCGAGCTCTTTCACGGGTTCCTCCAGGGGTGCGCGGCACGAATGTGCCTGGACCGTGACTTGTAGTCGCGTCGGGCAGCGGAACGCAAGGAAGCCGTCGATGGGACCTCTCGGCCCAGGGTGGTAAGCTCACGGAATGGAGGGTCCCCCCCTACGGGTCCTCGGCGCGGCCTTCGCGTCGGTCCCCGGCACCAACCCACACGCGACGGCCTTGATGGCCATGGCCGCAGCCCTGCGGGCCGACATGGACTTCGTCACCGTGAAGGCGCCCGAGCTGGCCTACCAGGGGCGCCTGGGGGACGCTCGACTCTTCCGAGTCCCGGTCCAGGGCACTCCCCAGGAGCAGCGGGCGGGCTTCGCCCGGGCGGTGCGCCGGCAGGTGGAGTCCGAGGCCTACGACATCGTCCACGTGCGCGGGCCCATCGAAGGCGTCGCCATCGCGGATCACCAGAAGAGCATGGGCTTCCGCCTCGTCTACGAGGTCGCCGGGTTCGCCGACGAATCCGAGGGACGGGAGGCGAACGAGGCCTGGCTCCGGGCACACCGCGCCTGCCTGGAGCAGGCCGACCTCATCCTGGTGACCGGCGAGGCCGCGGCCCGCGCCCTCGCCGACCAGGGCTACGCCGGCAAAGCCGCGGTCGTTCCCCCCGGGGTCGAGGTGGACGCCTTCGACTGGTGGCCCGTGGCCCCCTCGGAGGAGCTCCGCCTGCTCTACCTGGGATCCTTCGCTGCGGCCCGGGAGCTCCCCACCCTCCTCGCCGCCGTCCGCCGGATCCGGCGGGTCCGCCCCGTCCGGGTGATGCTGGCCGGCGAGCGCATCCCCGAGCGCCGGGCGCGTATCCGGCGCATGGCGCAGGACTTCGGCCTCTCGGAGATCGTCGAGGTGCGGGGCGAGCCGCGGGCGACCACGGTGCCGCGGCTCATCGCCGGCTGCGACATCGGGGTGGTCACGGCCTCGTCCGTGCCGCGCTTCCAGGAGCTGGGCGGGCTGCCCGAGCCGCTCCTGGAGTTCCTCGCGTGCCGCCGACCGGTCGTCGTGGCCGCGGTCCCGGCGATCGCGGAGGTGGTCCGGGACGAGGTCGAGGGGCTCACCTACCTGCCGAGCGACGAGGACAGCCTGGCCGACGCCTTGCTCGCCATGGCCAACGACGACGCCCTCCGGGAGCGTCTGATCGACGAGGGGTACCGTCACGTCCGGGAGCGCTTCTCCCTGGGCGCGCGCCGGCGGCGGATCGCCGAGATCTACTCCATGCTGGCGCCCGGGACCCAGCGCTACGATGCCTGGCGCGACGCCTTCGAGAGCGACGTGGGGACCGGTGAGCAGGCGATCCCTCCCTCGTCCTCGACGCTCTATGCGCTGGAGGAGCTGCCCACTTCGGCCACCGCCCGCCCGGACACCCTCGTGGGCAACGACGCACCGGCCACGTCGGTCGAGCCCATGGACGAGATCGTCCGCCGCAGCTCCCGCCCGCCCAGCTTCCGCGATTCGGACACGGATCCGGGCGCGGAGCTCTGAACCGTCAGACTTCGGCCAGCGCCGCGTCCAGGTCGGCCCAGAGGTCGTCGACGTCCTCGATCCCGACGGCGAGCCGCAAGAGCCCGTCGCCGATCCCTGCGGCGCCTCGCTGCTCGACGCTCATCGAGGCGTGGGTGGTCGACGCCGGATGCGTCAGGAGGCTGTGGGTGTCGCCGAGGCTCACCGCCCGCGCGATGAGCTCCACCCGGTCGTAGAGGCGACGGCCCGCCTGGAGGGCGCCGTGGGCGGTCCCCGAGAGCTCGAAGGCCACCATCGCGCCGAAGCCGCGAGTCATCTGGCGCTGCGCGAGCGCGTGGTGCGGGTGACTCGCCAGCCCCGGGTAGCTCACCCGCGCCACTCCCGGGTGCGCTTCCAGCCGCCGGGCGAGCTCCGCCGCGGACGCGCTGGCCTGCGCCATGCGCAGCGCGAGGGTCTTCATCCCCCGCGCCAAGAGGAACGCGGCGAAGGGCGAGAGGACCGCGCCGAACGAGCGGACACCGTGGTCGCGGACCTCCGCGACCAGCGCCGCGGAACCGGCGACCACCCCACCGAGTACGTCGCCATGGCCCCCGAGGGCCTTGGTCGCGGAGTGGAGCACCAAGTCCGCGCCATGCTCGAGCGGTCGCTGGTGGTAGGGGGTCGCGAAGGTGGAGTCGACCACCAGCCGGGCGCCGGCGGCTCGAGCCACCCCGGCCACCGCGGCGATATCGGTCAGCGCGAGGACCGGGTTGGCGGGCGTCTCGGTCAAGACCAAGCGAGTCTCGGGTCGGATGGCCGCCGCCACGGCGCCCGGGTCGGTGACGTCGACGAACGCCGCGCTCACCCCCCACCGGTCGAAGGCGCCTCGCAAGAGCTTGGCGCTCTCGGCGTAGACCGCGAGGGGGGCGACGACGTGGTCCCCGGCGCTCACGAAGGCACCGACCACCGACGCCATGGCACCCATCCCGCTCGCGAAAGCGACCGCCGCCTCCGCCCCCTCCAGCGTCGCCAGGCCCCGCTCGAAGGCGTCCACGGTGGGGTTGCGCCACCGCTGGTAGATCTCCCCTTCGCCGCTCCCCGCGAAGCGCGCAGCGGCGTCCGCGGCGTCCGCGAACCGATAGGCCGTGCTGACGTCGATGGGGGGCTGGAGCGCGTCGCCCGGCGACGGGGCGCCATGAGCGGCCAAGGTCTCGATGGCCCGGGTTCGCTTCGCCATGCGTCGGAAGGTAGATCAGATCGAACCCCTGGGGGTGGTAGGGTCGAGGGCATGGCGCCCGCTTCCCACGCTTCGACCGCACCCGAGGACCACCTCGGCGAGTACGCGCTCGTCGAGCGTCTCGGTCAGGGCGGGATGGCCGAGACCTTCGTGGGTCGTCGCGCCGGCCCCGGAGGCTTCGACCAGCGGGTCTGCGTGAAGCGCGTCCTCCCCCTCTTCCGGGACGACGAGGAGTTCGTCCGGCTCTTCCTGGACGAAGCGCGGCTCACCGCGGGCCTCGCCCACGTCAACGTCGTGCAGGTCGTCGACTTCGGCGAGACCGAGCACTGCCCCTACCTGGTGCTCGAGCTGGTCCGCGGCGTGGACCTACGCCGAGTCCTGCGAACGGCGGCGACCGCCGGCGAGACCCTGACCTCCGGCGTCGTCGCCTATCTGGCCCACGAGCTGGCCGCGGCCCTGGACCACGCCCACTCCGAGAGCGTGATCCATCGGGACATCAGCCCCTCGAACGTGCTGGTGAGCGTCGCGGGCGAGGTGAAGCTCACCGACTTCGGCATCGCCAAGGCGCTGGCGCAGCCCAAGTACACCCAGACCGGTGTGGTGAAGGGCAAGGTGCCCTACATGGCGCCGGAGTACGGGCGCGAGGGCCGCTTCGACCGGCGCTCGGACCTCTACGCCCTCGGGGTGACCCTCTTCGAGGCCGCGGCCGGCCGGCGCCCCTACCAGGGAGCCAGCGAAGTCGAGACCTTGCAGCAGGCCTTGGCCGGCGAACATCCGCCCCTGCGCGAGTTGGCTCCCGGGGTCGGGCCGGAGCTCGCCGGGATCATCGAGCGCCTGATCGATCCCGACCCGGACCGTCGGCCCGCCGACGCTCGGGAGCTGCTCGCGGCCCTGGAGGAGATCCCGCCGCCTCCGACGGCTCGCCGAATCCTGGCCAAACGCGTCGTCCTGGAAGAGCGCAACGCGCCCTCGCCTTCGCGCGCGGACGGCGGCACGCTCCGCCTCGAGGGGACCGAGCGGGGCGCCCTCGAGGCCATCCCGGAGTCCGCGGCGTCCGACGCCGTGACCCGCACCCGGGCGCTGGAGCCGGCAACCGCGACCCGCACCCAGCTCGGCGCTCCCGAGTTGGGGCCCGAGACGTCGGGGACACCGCGGTGGGCGCTGCCCGCCGCCATCGCCGTGCTGGCGCTGGTCGGCGGGCTCCTCGCCTGGCTCGTCGCGAGCTGAGCGCCCTACTCGGCGTCGGCGCCGCCCTCGATGGCGTTGCGCTTCTGGTCCTCGAGGAGCCCGAGCCCGATGGCCATGGCCCGGCGGGCACGCTCCAGCAGCGCGTCGTCGGTGGCGATCTTCTGCATGGCCGACGTGAGCCGCTCCTCGAGGTCGGCCTTGGCCGCCTCCAGCCGCGCCACGTGGGTCTCCAGCGAAGTCTTGGCGCTCTCCAGCTCCGACACCCGGGCCTCGAGCGAAGTCTTCGTGCTCTCCAGCTCCGCGACGCGCCCCTCGAGGTTGGTCTTGGTCTCCTCGAGCGAAGCGACCTGGGTCTCCAGACCGGCCTTGGACTCCTCCAGGTCGGCGACCCGACCCTCGAGGGACGTCTTGGTCCCTTCGAGGTCCGCCACCCGGCCTTCGAGCTCCGCCTTGGTGTCCTCCAGGCTGGCGATCGTGGCGCGGGCGGTGGCGAGCGCCTCGTCCCGGGCCTCGAGATCCGAGGTGCGCTGGGCCAGCTCCGAGTCCACCTCGGCCTTGGCCGTCTCCAGCGCCTGGAGCGCCTCGGTGGTCTCGTTCACGCGACCTTCGGTGTCGGCGAGCTTGCGCCCGAGCAGCGCCAGCTCCTTGCCGTGGTCCTGCTCCTTCGCCTGGAGCGCGGCCTCCTTCTCGGCCTCGAGCTCCGCCTCGCGAGCGGCTCGCTCTTCGTCCTTCTGGGTCAGCGCCGCCTGCTTCGCGGTCTCCGCGTCGGCCAGGGCCGAGGCCTTCTCCGCCTCCAGCTCTTCCCGCTGGGCCGCGAGCGCCGCCGTCTGCTGGGCATCCCGCTCCTCGCCGAGGGCCACCAGGGCGTTCGCCTGGGCTTCCTCGGCGGCCTGGAGCTCGTTCCGCCGCTGCTCGTCGGCAGCCGCGAGCGCGGTGGCGTGCTCGTCCTTGGCCGCCTCGAGGGCCGCGGCGTGACTGGCCCGGGCGGTCGCCATGGCGTCGGCGTGGCTCTCCGCGGCCGTCGTCATCGCCTCCGTGTGGCTCGACTCCATGTCCGCGATCTTGGCGGCGGCCTGGGTCTTCTCGGTGTCGAGCTCGTTCTCGGTCGCCGTGAGCTTCTCCTGGGTCTTCTCCAGGCGCCCCTTGGTCTCGTCGAGCCGCTTGTTGAGGCTGGCCTTGTCGTTGGTCAGGGCCGCCGACTGCTCCTCGGCGGTCGTCGCTCGTCGCTCGAGCGCCAGGACCTTGTCCTCGACGTCGGCCTTCTCACGCTCGACCTGGATCGACCGATCACGGAGCTCGAGGAGCTCCTTGTCGCGGGCGGTGACCTGGTCGCGGAGATCGAGGAGCTCCTTGTCCTTGGAGTTGAGCTTCTCGCGCAGGTCGAGGAACTCCCGGCTGGAGATCCCTCCGCCGCCCCCCTTCGCCTTGAGCTGAGCGGTCTCCGACTCCAGCTTGGCGACCTTGGCCTCGAACTCTTCGGCGCGGGCCGTGAGGCCCGGGACCTTGTCGGCATCCTCGCGCGCCTCCGCGAGGGACGCCTCGAGCTCCGCGACCCGGGCGCGCGCCTGTTCGAGGGCCTCCATGGCGGCCGCGCTGGCTTCGGGTTCCGGCGACGGCGCCGGCGGCGCCACCGAGACGGAGGTCGACGGCTCGGGCAGCGGCTCGGGCGACGGGGGCTCGGACTCGGGCTGGGCGAGGCCCGCCTGCTCCAGCATCTCCGCGGAGAGCACCGCGGTCTGGTCCTCTTCCAGCTCGGCCATCTCCTCGATGACCACTTCCTCGGCCTCGTCCTCGACCAGGAGCGCGCTGAAGGCGTCGTCGGCGAAGGCGTCGATCTCGTCGTCGACGGGCTCCCCCTTGGCCTCGGCGACGGGCGCTGACGCGGCCGCCGCCGCGGCATCCGCCACGGGCACGAATTGGCGGATGGTCTCCACCAGCTGGTCGATGGCCACCGGCTTCTGGACGTAGTCCTCGGCCCGGGTCCGGAGCTTTTTGTGCTGCTCGAAGATCTCCCCGGCGTTGGCGTCGCTCGAGAGGATGATCAGCGGGATCTGCTTGAGCGCCGCGCTCTTCTTGATCTTCTTGCAGACCAGGAAGCCGTTCATGCTGGGCAGCTCGATGGACAGCAGGATCAGGTCCGGCGGTTCGCTGGTCGCCCGATCCAGGCCGGTCTGGCCGTCGGCGACGACCTCGAGCTGGACGTCGCGACCGGCGAATCCGGTCTCCAGCGACTTGGCGAAGGAAGGGTCGGCCTCGAAGGCCAGAATGCGGTGCGCCATGCGTCTCCTCGCGGGGTGATCCCGCGCCGCGATTCTACGAAAAGCGCGCTCGAATGGTCAAGCACGAGGCACCGCGAAAAGCCCGCGATTTCGCCTCCCTAGGGACTCCCGAGGCGGGGGCTCAGGGCACGCGGGCGCTGGCCGCCAGGTGCAGCAGCTGGTCCCGGTCCAGGTCGCCGGTGAAGGCGTAGCGGATGCCCTCCTCCTGCCGGACGGGGACGGCGTAGCCTCCGACGTTCCGGAAGTAGAGCTGTCGCCCTTCCACCTCGACCGCCTCGGCCGAGTTCTCGAGGGGCGCGTCGGTGACGACCACGGTGACCCGCTGCCCGCCCACGTCGTAGTAGAGGGCGGCGGCCTGCCGCTCGCGCACGTTGGACAGGCGCGCGCCGACCAGGCGCGCTTCGCGCCCGGCGAACTCGGCCGGGCGCACGGGGAAGCCGACCTTGCCGCGGAAGTAGCGGGCGATCTCCTCGCGCTCGTCGACCCGCTGGCCTGCGAGCATCGACACCGGCATCGCCACCGGCACGGGAACGGACACGTCCGCCGGCAGCGCCGCCGAGTGCACGCGCACCACGTCGAGGGCGGCGGCCTCGGTCTTCCGGCCGTCGGCTTCGACGGCCGCGAGGACGAAGATCCCCACGGCCGCGGCCGCGGACAGGGGCACGGCGATCCGCCAGCGGATGGGCACCAGCGGCTTCGCCTGCTCGGCCTGCCGGGCGTCCTCGGCGTCGAGGGCCGCGCACATCCGCTCGGCGAGCCCCTCGGGGGTCGGCGGCGCCTCCCACGACTCCCGCACGTGGTCCCGGGTCGCTGCCTCGAACTCGAGATGGTCGAGGCAGGGCTCGCAGGTCTCCAGGTGCCGCTCGAACTCTACCGCGGTGGCCGCGTCCAGCTCGCCGTCCACGAACGCACCGACGTGGCGCTGAAAGAGCTCGCAGTTCATGCGCTCGCCACCTTCTTCCGGTAGGCGGCGAGGTCGACGGGCTCGGCAGCGGCGGGCTCCTCGGCCTCGTCGACGATGCCCATCTGGATCGCCTGGCGGATGAGCTTCTTCTGCAGGCCCTTCCGCGCGCGGTGGAGTCGCGACATCACCGTGCCCACCGGGCAGCCGACGATCTCGGCGATCTCCTTGTACGAGAGCTCCTCCACGTCGGCGAGGAGGATCATCATCCGGTGATCCTCCGGGAGCTCGTCGATGGCCCGCTGGATCTCGGTGGCCAGGATGCGCCGCTGGGCGTCCTCGATGGGCTTGGTCAGCCCGCGCATGGCGGAACGGCTCATCACGCCCTCCCCCACCGGCGTGGCCATCGCGCCATCGAACACCTTCCGCTCGCGCACGGTGCGCCGGTAGCGGTTGATGAAGGTGTTGGTCAGGATGCGGAGCAGCCAGGCCTTGAGGTTCGTACCGGCCTCGAAGCGGTCCCAGAATCGGTACGCCCGGAGCAGCGTGTCCTGGACGAGGTCCTCGGCGTCGCTGGGGGTGCGGGTCAGACGGATGGCCGTCCCGTAGAGGGCGTCGAGGTGGGCCATGGCCTCACGCTCGAAGTCGGCTCGTCGGGGATCGGTCGGCGGCTTGGTGAAGGGCTTCATGAGCAGGTACGACGCGGGAACGACCGGTTCGGTCCGTCCATTCCATCGGTCTCGTCACCTCTAGCCATCTTCGGGGAGGAAACCAACCCTACCCCCCACGCGGGCATCAAGCCTCGGGGGGTTCGCTCTTGGGGCTCTCGGGCTTCTCGGAGCCCTTGATCTTCAGCAGCGCCGAGAGCTTCTGCTCGAGCTCCTCGATGCGCCCCTGCAGACGACGGACCTCGCCCTGGAGCTGCTGGACGTGGCCCATGGCCCCGCCGAGGATGGCCCGAACCCGGTCGTCGGCCAGACCGCGGAGCTCGCCGATGGACTCGAAGGCGCCCTTCCCGGGCTTCTTCTCGGTGCGCTCGTCGCCGGCCTCGGCGACCTCCTCGTCGAGCTCCTCGAGCTTCCCCTCGGCCCGGACCAGCTTGCTGAGTCCCGCCGGAAGCGAGTCGATGAGGCGCTTCTGACCGTCCTGGATGAAGGAGAGGAGCGTGCTGCGCTTGACGTCGCTGTCGCCCTTCTTCTCCTCTTCGTAGATGATCTGGGCGAGGGTGACGTTCGTGAGATCTTCCTTCGACTTGTTGTCGATGATCTTCACGTCTTCGCCATCGCGGACGAGTTCCGCGATTTGCTGAAGCGTCACGTAGCGCGAGTCCCGCGTGTCGTAGAGTTTGCGGTTCGCGTAGCGCTTGATCAGACGGGGCTCGATCATGTCTGCGGCTGCGCCACCCTCGGTCATCGTCTCCACGGGATACCCTCCATCTTACGTATCCTGCGCCGACGCGGCGCGTCAAGCGCCCGCGTGAGGTGGCGGGCGCCCAGGACCCGCCGTAGGATCCGAGCCCGTGGACGAGGTGGCCACCGATCATGCGGCGGTACTGGGGCGAAAGCTCGCCGCGCTGCGTGATCCCGTCCTTCGATTGGGATGGGCGGAGGACCTCTTGCGGCGCCTCTCCCTCGACCGGGCGGTGGCCTTGCTGGGGGCTTCTCTGGGCGAGCCCGGGCGGGATCCCCAGCAGGACGATCTCTTCCTGAACCTCACCCTGGTCCTGGTGCAGCCAGCCCTCGAGGAGCGACGCCGGGCGATCGGCGCCCAGGCGCTCCTGCACGGTCCCGCCGAGATCGGCTGGCTCTTCGGCCACCGGCCGGACGAAGGCCCGGCGCCGGCTCCGCAGCCGGTCCCCGATCACGGCCGCGGGCGCCCCATCACACTGGGGGAGCGGAAGTCCCTGGCCCGGGGGCGCGACCGGCAGCTCCTGGCGCGCGTGATCCGCGATCCCCACCCGGACGTGGTGTCGATCCTCTTGGCGAATCCGGCGCTCATCGAGAGCGACGTGCGGCGGCTGGCCTCGCGGCGCCCGGTCGACCCGGAGATCCTACGGCAGATCTTGGCCCAACCCCGGTGGGCGATCCGCTACGAGGTGCGGCTGGCCATCGCCCAGAACCCCCACCTCCCGATCGAGCTGGCGGTCGCGCTGGGCGCCCTGCTCCGGCGCAGCGACGCGCGCACCCTCGCGGCGGCGCCGGACCTGCGCCCGGCGCTGCGCGAAGTGTGTCGATGGGTCGCCACACCGGCGACCACTCATTGAGAGCTCAGCGTTCGACGACTTCCGCCTCGGAGACTTCCTCCGACGCGGACTTCGCGCTGCTGCGCTGAGCCACTTGCTTGTCCTTGGGGGTGACCTCGATGTCGTCGTCGTCGCTGAGGCCGCGCTTCAGGTTGCGCACGGCCTTGCCGAGCCCCTCTCCGATCTGAGGAAGCCGGCTGGCTCCGAAGATCAGGAGGACGATGATGAGGACGAGAACGAGCTCGCCCGGGCCGAGACCCATGATGGCGAAGATGGGCATTGCGTTGACTCCGAACGGGACCTTGCCCGTACCTCCCGATCATTACGCTCCCGGAAGGGTCTCCGCAAGGCACGGACGTGTGCGAGGGCATGCGTTTCAGGGCGGCCCGCGGTATGCAGCCAGCGATGGCCACCCTCGTCCTGCGCGCCGGCCGCGTGAAACCGGTCTACCTCGGTCACCCTTGGATCTTCGCCCAGGCGGTCGACCGGGTGGAGGGCGCCCCGGGCGCCGGCGATCCGGTCGAGGTGCGGGACCCGCGCGGGAACTTCATCGGCCGCGGTTTCTGGTCGCCCAAGAGCGCGATCCCCGTCCGGTTGGTGACCCGGCACGAAGAGGAACGGCTCGACGAAGCCGCCCTCGCCCGCCGGCTCGACGCGGCGATGGCCCACCGACGCTCCATCGGCCTCCCGGACGACGCGACGACCGCCTATCGGTTGGTCCACGCCGAGGGCGACGCCCTCCCCGGGCTGGTGGTCGACGTCTTCGGGTCGGTGGCGGTGCTGCAGATCGGGACCGCGGGGATGCGCCGGCATCGGGACGCCCTGGCGGCCCACGTGGCGCGGGTGAGCGGCGCCAAGACCGTCGTGTCGCGGGCCGTGGACCTCCAGCGTGACGAGGGATTCGCCGACGAAGAAGAGGTCCTGCGCGGACCGGAGCCCACCGAGCTCCGCTTCCGGGAGCGGGGCTTCGAGATCACCATCCCCCGCTCCCTGGCTCAGAAGACCGGCTACTACGTCGATCAGCGCCGGACCCGGGCGCGGGTGGAAGCGTTGGTGCGCACCGCCGGACTCCGCAGCGTCCTGGACCTCTACTCCTACGTGGGACCCATCGCCCTGGCGGCCGCCCGCGGCGGCGCCGAGCGGGTCCTCGCGGTGGACAGCTCCGCGCCCGCGGTGGCCGTCGGCGGGACATTGGCGACCCATCACGACCTGACCGTCGAGCACCGCTGCGCCGACGTGAAGAAGCTCCTCCCCGAGCTCAAGCGCGCGCGCGAACGCTTCGACCTGGTGGTCTGCGATCCACCCAAGCTGGTTCCCACCCGCCGCCATCTGGACCGGGGCGAGCGCGCCTACGGGAAGCTCAACGCCGAGGCGATGAGCCTGGTGGCCGATGGGGGCTTCTTCGTCACCTGCTCCTGCAGCGCGGCGATGGACACGACCCGCTTCCTCCGGATGCTGGCGGAGGCGGCCAGCCGCGCCGGGCGGCAGCTCACCTTGCTGGAGACCGATGGTGCCCCGGCGGATCACCCGACGCCGATCGCGTTTCCGGAGGGCCGCTACCTCGACGTCGTCATCGCGCGGGTCAGCCGATGAGCGACCGGCTGCGACCGCTGGACGCCCTCTCCGGGGACGCGCTCCGGGGCCTGGAGGGCGTCGTCTTCGACGTGGACGACACCCTGACCCGCGGCGGACTCCTGGAGCCGGAGGCGTTCGTCGCCATGCACTCGCTGGCGAACGCCGGCCTGCGCCTCTGGGCGGTCACCGGACGCCCGCTGGGCTGGGCCCAGGTCTTCGCCGCCCAGTGGCCGGTCCGCGGCGCCGTCGGCGAGAACGGCGCCGGCTGGTGGTGGCGCGAAGGGGAGGCGCTGCACCGCGGGTATTTCGAGGGAGACGAAGCCACCCGGGAGACCCAGCGACGCGCCCTGGAGCGGGTGCTGCACCGGGTCCGGAACGAGCTGCCGGGGATGAAGTTGGCCAGCGACCGCGCCGGCCGCTCCCACGACCTGGCCTATGACGTCGGCGAGGCCGAGCACGTGCCGCGCGCCGAGGTGGACCGATTGGTCGCCCTCATCGAGAGCGAGGGGTGCCACGCGCTGGTGAGCTCGGTCCACTGTCACGCGGTCCCCGGCGACTGGGACAAGGCCCAGGGAGCCGAGCGGGCGCTGGGCGCCCGGGATGGCGTGAGCCCGGCGAACGTCCGGGAGCGCTACCTCTTCGTGGGCGACAGCCCCAACGACGCCGCGGCCTTCGCGCACTTCCCGCTCTCGGTGGGGGTGGCCAACGTCCGCGCGCATCTGGGTCGCCTGCCGACGGCGCCCGCGTACGTGACCGAGGCCGACCGGGGGCGGGGCTTCGCCGAGCTCGCGGAACGAATCCTGGAGGCTCGGTGAGCTCGAAGCGCAAAGCCCGGCGACCGGCGAAGCCGAAAGCGGCGAAAGCGGCGAAAGCGCCGCCGGAAGGCGCCGCCGCGTCCCCGGAGTCGAGCCGCCCCGAAGAGCCCGGCCGCCGCATCCCCACGCCGGTGGTCCTCGCCCTGGTCAGCGCGATGGTCTGCGCGGGGTTGGTGGGGCTCTTCTGGAACTCGGGCCGGGAGCCCATCGAGGTCGAGGAGTTGCCCACCGCCGTCGAGGTCGACGACCGCACCCCCGAGGCGGCGGCGGAGTCCTTCCTGGACGCCTGGCGCAAGCGGGATCACTCCGTGGCCGAGACCCTCGCCCTGGGCGACGCCCTGGCGGCCGTGCGCTCGCGACGCGACGGCGACGAGAGCGGCGACCCACAGCTCGAGCGCATCTGGAACCGCATGGCCGCCGAGCGGCTGGAGTTCGTGGTCGACGAGGCGGAGACCCTCGATGACGGAATGCGGCTGGTGGGCGTGGCGTCGGGCACGTTCCTCTCCCAGCCCTACGCCCGCGAGGTGGCCTTCTCGCTCCGGGAGACCCCCGACGGCTGGCGCGTGACGGAGCTGCAGTTCGGCGAGATCCTCGAAGGCGGCCAGCCGTGAAGGACGCCGCGCTCGTGCTGGGCACCGAGAGCCACTACGAGGATCCGGAGTACTACGACCGCTCGTACCGACGTCGCCGCGACGACGTGCGCTTCTATGTTCGGCGTGCCCAGGAGCTGGGCGGGAAGGGCCCGGTGCTCGAGCTGGGCGTCGGCTCCGGGCGGGTCGCGCTGGCGCTGGCCCGGGAGGGACTCGACGTGGTGGGCGTCGACCTGATGGAGCCGATGCTCGAGCGCCTGCGGGAGCGGCTCGCCAAGGAGCCCCGCCGGGTCCGCGAGCGGGTCACACTGCACCGGGCGGATCTCTGCGCGCTGGACCTCGGCGAGCGCTTTGGGCTGGTGACCGCGCCCTTCCACGTGTTCAACCACCTCTACGACGCCGAGGCGCTCGGCGCGGCGCTCGCGGTGGTGCGCGCCCACCTGCGGCCGCGCGGGCGCTTCCTCTTCGACGTGCGCCACCCGGATCCCGTCGAGCTCGCCCGGGATCCGCAGCGGGTCTACAAGGGCCGCCCGGTCACCCGCCGCGGCCGCCGCTACCACTACCGCGAGCGCTATGACTACGACCCGGTGCAGCAGCTCCAGACGGTGGAGATGGCCTTCGTCGGCGTCGACGACCCCACCGACTTCGACATGCAGCTCCTGACGCACCGCTGCTGGTACCCGGCCGAGCTGCGCGCTCTGCTCGGGTACAACGGCTTCCGGGTCCTCGAGCACCTGGGCGACTTCGAGGGCGAGCCTCTCGACGAGACCCACGACACCCAGGTCCTCCTCTGTCGCTAGCGGGGCGACGAAACACGGCCGAAGGCCGCGATTGCATCGACGTGCTAGGCGCCCGCGGCCGCCAGGGCTTCGTCGATCATCGCCTGGTGCTCGCCCTCGTCGGCCCAGCGCTGACGGCCCTCCTCGGGGAGCTGGTCGATCGGGTCGAAGTAGAGGAAGTGCTGGCCTTCCTTCACCGACGGGGCGGTGTAGACGCTGATGCCGGTGGTGTGATCGTAGTGCTCGTAGCTGTGCACCGAGCGCTTGCCGCCGCCACCGGGGGCGTCGACCACGAAGGTGGGCGTGTTGAAACCGGCGGTCGATCCGCGGACGTGCTTCTCGATGACCTCGGCGGTGTGCACCGTGGTCCGGAGCTCCTCGACGCCCTTCACCATGTCGTGCTGGTAGACGTAGTAGGGGTGCACGCCCACCCAGGCGCAGCGGCGGGCGAGCATGGTCATCGCCTCGATGGAGTCGTTCACGTTCCGCTGGAGCACGGACTGGTTCCGCACGTGGACCCCCTCCTCGAAGAGCCGACCGAGCGCCTTGGCGGTGATCTCGGTGATCTCGTTGGGGTGGTTGAAGTGCGTGTGCAGCATCACGTCCTTGTGCATCGAGCGGCCGCGCTTCACGACGCCCACGAGGGCGGAGAACCACTCGTCGTCGCTGAGCAGCTTCTGCGGCATGACCGCCGGCCCCTTGGAGGCGAAGCGCATCCGGCGGACGTGGGGGATGTCCAGCAGCCGGTTGCCGAGCGCCTCGATCTGCGCGGCGCGCAGGTTCCAGGCGTCGCCGCCGCTGATGACGATGTCCTCCAGCTCGGGCCGCGAAGCGATGTAGTCGAAGATGACCTCCCAGCGCTTCGGCGACGCCTTGAGGGAGACCTTGTCCACCATGTCCTGGTCGGGACCGACGGCGTAGGAGCGGGTGCAGAAGCGGCAGTAGACCGGGCAGGTGTCCAGCGCGAGGAAGAGCGCCTTGTCCGGGTAGCGGTGGGTCAGGCCGGGCACCGGCGCGTCGCCCTGCTCCCCGAGGCTGTCGAAAGTGAGCTTGGGATGATCCGGGAGCCGCGTGGAGGCGGTGGGCAGGAACTGGACCCGGATCGGGTCGTCGTAGGGGTTGGTCCAGTCGACCAGGCTCAGCATGTAGGGCGACACCCGCACGGCCATCGGGGCGCCCTTGAAGCCCTCCGCGGCGTCGGCCAGGAACGCGTCCGAGGCGAGGCTCTGCACCGCCTCCAGGAGCTTTTCCGGCTTGGTGATGGTGTTCTTCATCTGCCACCGGTGGTCGAGGAAGGTGGCCTCGTCGATGTCCTCGAACGCCGGGATCTTCCGCCAGAAGTCGCCGCCGAGGAGCTCCCGATGAGCCATCGTCGAGGCATCCGCGGGCGGGCGCACCTTGCGGGCGGGCTCTTCGTGGGGGGCGTCGACGACGGGAAGCTGAGTCATGCCGGGGACGTAGCACGCCGGCCGACCGCTCGCATCGGCCCGGGGAGCGCCTTCGCACGCCGCGGGATGCCCGCTCGGCCCCTTCTTTGACGGGATCCGGCCGCTGGGGCATGGACGAGACGTGCAGGACCAGCTGATCTTCGTCGTCTCCCCGCCCCGGGCGGGCTCCACCCTCCTCCAGCGGATGCTCGGCGCTCACGAAGCGATCTTCACGCATCCGGAGCCGCACCTGATCACCCCCCTGGCCCACCTCGGCTACCACGACCGGGTCGACGCGGCGCCCTACGACCACATCAACGCCGCGGAGGCCATCCGCAGCTTCGTGGCCGAGCTCCCCGGCGGCGAGGCCGACTACCTCGATGGCCTGCGTGCCTACGCGGACATCATGTACGGCCGCATGCTCGCCGGCGCGCAGAAGGAGCGCCCCGCGCTCTCGCGCTTCCTGGACAAGACCCCCGCGTACGCGCTGGTGCTGCCCTTCCTGGCCGAGCTCTACCCCCACGCCAAGTACGTGGTGCTCACCCGGCACCCCTTGGCGGTGTTCTCGAGCTACGCCAACAGCTTCTACGCCGGAGACTGGCAGGCGGCCCACGCCTTCAACCCGGTGGTCGAACGCTACGTGCCGGCGATGGCCCGCTTCCTGGAGGAGCGCCCGGCGCCCCTGGTCCAGGTCCGCTACGAGGAGGTGGTCGCCGACCCCGAGGGGCAGCTCGAGCGCGTCTTCGCCTACCTCGGTCTGGAGAACGATCCGGACGCGGTGAACTACCAGAAGACCGAGATGAAGGAAGGCATGGGCGACCCCATCGGCGTCCAGAAGCACTCCCGGCCCAAGGCGGGGGGCGAGCACAAGTGGGCCGAGGAGCTGGCCGCCGATCCCGCCAAGCGGGCCCTCGCCGAGCGCATGATCGCCCAGCTCACCGACGCCGATCTGGCCGCCTGGGGCTACGACCGCGACTCGCTCTGGGCCCCCCTCGCCGAGGCCGGCGAGGGCAAGGCACCCAAGCAGACCCTCAACAAGTACACGATGCAGCGCCGGGTGATGATGGCGCTCCGCAAGGGCGTCCACGCGACCGAGGGCGGGGAAAACGCCGTTCGTCGCCTGCGCTACTACTGCGACGTCATCCTGCGCGACCGCCTCTGAACCCGGTCAGTCGCACAGCGTGTAGGGCTCGGCCCAATGGCCCACGCACTCACAGCCCTCAGGCTCCTTCGAGGGATTTCCGCGCTCAGTAGCGGGGCACGGAGGGATCGACGGTCTGGGACCAGGCGTCGATGCCGCCCACCACGTTGTGCACGTCGGTGAAGCCCATCTCCAGAGCCCGCTGGGCGGCGCGGAGGCTGCGCATCCCGTGGTGGCAGTGGAAGGCGATGGTCTGATCGCGGTCGAGGGCTTCCAGGTAGGCGATGGCCGCGTCGTCGAGGAGGCGCGCGCCTTCGATGTGGGCCTGGGCGCGCTCCTCGGGGGTGCGCACGTCGAAGAGCTCGAAGGACTTCCCCTCGTCGATCCAGGTCTTCAGGTCCTGAGGCTGCAGCGCCTTGACCTTCGGGGGCTCGTTGGGGTTGTCGATCTTGAAGCCGCCGCCCTGGGGCCCCTGCACGAAGTCGATGTTCAGGCCGTCGACCTTGCGGGCCACCGAGCGCTTCATCAGCACCACCCAGCCGTCGCCCTCGACCTTCACGTCCTTCGGGCGCTCCTCGTCGAAGTCCATGCCGTATTGCCAGCCGGGCGCGACGTCCAAGCGGATGACCGCCGGCTTCTCGCCCTCGTTGAACTCGACCAGCTTGGCGACCGCGGCCTCGCTGAGGAAGATCTCCGGGACGGTCGCCTTGGCGCGTTCCACGCCGAGGACCTCTTCGAGCTCCCCGTTCTCGTTCATCTCGAGCACGATGTCGCAGCCACCGACGAACTCGCCGTGGACGTAGAGCTGCGGGATGGTGGGCCAGCTCGCGTAGTCCTTGATGCCCTGGCGGATGCCGGGGTCGGAGAGGACGTCGACGGTCTCGTACTCCGGGAGGTACTCGTCCAGGACGTCGACCACCCGCGCGCTGAAGCCGCACTGCGGGGCGTCGCGCCGACCCTTCATGAAGAGCACGAAGGGGTTGGACTTCACGAGGGTGTCGATGCGGGCCTGGACGTCGTCGCTCATGGCCGGGCAGCCTGGGTCCCAGGCCCGCCGCATGCAAGGTGCCGGCTGCCGTGGAAGGTACCGCCCGACGGGCGTATCCTTCGCGGCGTGCGCGGTCTCGCCCAACTCGTCCTCTTCGTGGGGCTCTTCTGCGCGGTCCCCGCGGTCGCCCAGGAGGAGGCCGACGGCGCCGCGGCCCCGACCGAGGCGCCGGCCGGCGGCTACCACGTGCCCCCGGGGTACGGGACGGCCCCCGCGCCGGAGCGGGGGGTCGCCCCGGTCCGAGGGGGCCCGCGGCCGACCGCCGTGGTGCGGGAGCGCATCCCGTACGAGGCCGGGACCCCCGTTCCGGAGGGGGCCTCGCTCGTCACCCGCTACCGGAAGGGATATCTGATCCCGGGCGCCATCGGGTTCACGGTGAGCTACCTGGCCAACCTGGTCGTCTCCGCCGCGCCGGACATGGCCATCGTCGCCCTCCCCTTGGTCGGCTTCCCCATCCACCAGATCCGCGACGGCAACCCGGAGAACCGGGCGGTCATCGGAGTCCATACGGTGATCCAGGCCCTCTCCCTCGCGCTCCTCGTGGTCGGGTTGATTCCCCGACCCTACGTCGAATATTCCTCCCACGCGGATCGGTCCAACGGCCGCCGCTGGTCCCTCGCCCCCCGCGTCGGAGCCCGCGAAGCCGGGCTGACCTTCTCCTGGTTCTGACCCCGGCTCCACCCCCCCGGCTTTTCGCATTGAGCACCCAACGCCCACGTCTCCCGCTGACCGCCCACGGCCTCGCCTGCGGCCTCGGCCTCTCCAGCACCGAATCCTTGGCCGCCCTCGAGCGCGGTGAGCGCGGCCTGCGCGAGGTTCCCTTCGAGGTCCCCTTCGCGACCGTCACCGGCACCCTGCCGGGGGGCGAGCCGCCGCCGGTCCCCGCGCACCTCGCGGTCTACGACTCGCGGCTCGCGCGTCTGGCCCACCTGGCCTGGGTCGACATGCAGGCGGCCGGCGAGCGGGCCATCGCTCGCTGGGGCGCGGAGCGGGTCGCGCTCATCGTGGGCACCAGCACCGGCGGCATCGGCGAGACCGAGGCGGCCCACGAGGCCTGGTGGCCCACCCAGGAGCCCGCCGCCGTCCCGGCGAGCTACTCCTACCCCACCCAGCACTCCTTCCACGCCTTCCTCGACTTCCTCGCCGAGCTCACCGGCATCGCCGGACCGCGCTACGTGGTCTCCACCGCGTGCAGCTCATCGAACAAGGTCTTCGCGTCGGCGCGACGGCTCATCGAGCTCGGCATCGTGGACGCAGCGGTGGTCGGCGGCGTCGACGGCCTCTGCCACACCACCGTGCGCGGCTTCCACGGGCTCGGCGTGATGGCCCCGGAGCCCTGCCGCCCCTTCGGCGTCGACCGCCCGGGGATGAACGTCGGCGAGGCCGCCGCGCTGGTGCTCGTCGAGCGCGAGGGGGAGCCGCTGGCCTGGCTCCGCGGAGTGGGCGAGACCTCCGACGCCTACCACCCCTCGAGCCCCGACCCCGAAGGTCGCGGTGCGCTCCGTGCCATGCAGGGCGCGCTGGCCGAAGCCGGCGTGGCGCCGGGCGAGGTGGACCACGTGAACGCCCACGGCACGGGCACCCAGTACAACGACATCGCCGAGTCCAAGGCCATCGCCGCGCTCCTGGGCACCGAGGTGCCCGTGGTCTCCACCAAGGCCTACACGGGCCACACCCTGGGCGCGTGCGGCGGCGTCGAAGCCATCTTCGCCATCCACTGTCTGCGTCGCGGTTGGATCCCCGCCGCCCTGGGTGCGCATCCCACCGACCCCGACATCCCGCTGCGGCTCCCCGCCGAGCCCGAGGAGCGCACCCTGCGCTACGTCCTGAGCAACTCCTTCGCCTTCGGGGGCAACAACTGCTCCGTGCTCTTCGAGGCCGCCCGATGACCCGCCCGGTCTACGTGAAGGGCCGCGCCCTGTGGGCGCCCGGCTACGCCAATGTCCACGCCTGGCTCCGCGGGGAGCCCGACGCCGCGGTGACCGCCCCGGCCGCGGCCGTCGTGGGCGGGCGCCTCAAGCGCGCCACGAGCCCCATGGCCCGCACGTCCATCGAGGTGATCACCCTGGCAGCCGCCGACGCCGGCTTCGACCCGGCCACCTGCGCCACGGTCTTCGGCTCGTACCACGGCGAGATCGAGATCGCGTTCCACCAGCTGGAGATGATGCGCGACGGCGAAGGCGTGATCTCGCCGGCCCGCTTCAAGAACAGCGTGCACAACACCGCCGCCGGGCTCTTCACCATCGGCGCAGGAAACCACGGCTTCACCACCGCCATCGCCGGCGGGCCCCATACCTTCGCGCTCAGCCTCCTCGAGGCCTGGGCGCTGGTGGCCAGCGGCGAGGAGGACCAGGTCGTCTTCTCCACCACGGAAGAGCCGCTCCCGAGCTTCATCGGCCGCTGGTCGGACCATGGGCTCCTGGGCGTGGCCCTGGCGCTCGGCGCCAGCCCGGATGGCGCGCTGGCGCGGATCGACCCGCCGACGAACGCCACCGGCCCGGTGCCCGCGCCCGAGGTCTCGGCGCCCTTCGCCGGCCATGTCGCCGCGCCGGGTCTGGCGATGATCCAGGCGCTGGAGGACGGCTGGCGCGGCCCCTTGGGGCTCACGCCGCCCGGCGGAGGTCCGGCCGCCCTCGGCGTCGAGGTGCCCCACGACGGCTGGCAGACCGCGCTGGAGGCGCCGTGAGTCGCCCCGACGGATCCCGCCGGGTGGTGATCACCGGCATCGGGCTCGCCAGCCCCATCGGGAGCACCCTGGAGGCGATCAGCGAGGCGCTCCAGAACGGGCGCCACGGCATCCAGCGCGTCGACGCCTTCGACGACGTGGGCGAGATGATGACCCGCCTGGGCGCGCCGGTCCCCGAGACCTACCGCAAGCGCTGGCCGCGCAAGACCATGCGCTCGATGGGCCGCGTGGCCCAGCTCGCGACCGCGGCGACCGAAAACGCCTGCGCCGACGCCGGGCTCGACGAGGCGACCCTGACCAACGGGCGCACCGGCCTGGCCTACGGGTCGACCCACGGGTCCAGCTCGGCCCTCGAACGCTTCGCGCGCACGCTCAACGAGCCCGACGCCCTCCTGGGCCTGGGCTCCAACACGTACCTCAAGTTCATGAGCCACACCTGCGCGGTGAACCTGGGGCTCTTCCTGGGGATCCGCGGGCGCGTGATCACCACCTGCGCGGCGTGCGTGAGCGCCAGCCAGGCCATCGGCTTCGGCTTCGAGGCCGTCCGCTACGGCATGCAGGACGTCATGGTCTGCGGCGGCGCCGAGGAGCTCCACTGGGTGAGCACCGGCGTCTTCGACGTGCTCCAGGCGACCTCGGTTCGCTACAACGACGACCCCGACGCGAGCCCGCGGCCCTTCGACCGGGACCGCGACGGCCTGGTGATCGGCGAGGGCGCGGCGACGCTGATCCTCGAGGAGCGCGAGCGCGCGGCCCGGCGGGGCGCGACAATCTACGGGGAGCTCCTCGGTTTCGGCACCAGCTGCGACGGATCCCACATCACCGCCCCGGCGCCCGAAGGGATGCGCGAAGCCATGCACCTGGCGCTCGCCGATGCCCGCCTGGACAAGAGCGCCATCGACTATGTGAACGCCCACGCCACCGCCACCGCGGTGGGGGACATCGGGGAGAGCGTCGCCAGCTACTCGGTGCTCGGCGACGGAGTCCCGCTGAGCAGCACCAAGGCGTTCACCGGACACACCCTGGGGGCCTGTGGCGCGCTGGAGACGGCCTTCTGCATCGCGATGATGCGCGACGGCTTCTTGGCGCCCAACCGGAACCTGGCGCACCTCGACCCGGAGTGCGCGCCCTTGGCGTACGTGCGGGGCGACGCCCGGCCGGCGCGGCCGCGGATCACGATGAACAACAACTTTGCTTTCGGCGGGATCAACACCAGCCTCATCCTCGGGGCTCCCGAGTGAGCGCCCGACGAGACCCATGAGCGACACCGACTACGACGTGATCATTGCCGGCGGCGGCCCCGGCGGCTCCACCGCGGCGGCCCTCCTCGCCGAGCACGGCCACCGGGTCCTGCTCCTGGAGAAGGAGACCTTCCCCCGGTTCCACATCGGGGAGTCCCTCCTGCCCGCCGAGCTGCCCCTCTTCGCCCGCCTCGGCTTCGACGCTGCCGCCCTCCCCGCGGTCTACAAGGAAGGCGCGGACTTCCTGGACGAGGCCACCGGCGACTTCGCGCGCTTCCCCTTCGCCGAAGGGATGGAGGGCACCGGCGGACACGCCTGGCAGGTCGAGCGGGCGCCCTTCGACCAGGCCCTGATGGACATCGCCCGCGCCAAGGGCGCCGAGTGCCGGGAAGGCGTCCGGGTGACCGGCGTCGACGACGGCGAGGACGCCATGACCGTCCACGCCGGCGGCGAGCGTTTTCGGGGCCGCTTCTTCGTCGACGCGACCGGCCGCGACCGGCTGCTCTGCAAGCGGGAGCGCTCCTATCAGCGGGTGGACGGGTTCGGGCTGGCGGCCGTGTGGGCGCGCTTCGACGGGCTGGGCGAGAGCGCCGTGGCCGAGCTCGAGGCCACGGGCAACATCACGGTGCTCATGGTCCCGGACGGCTGGGGCTGGGTCATCCCCATCGCCGGCGGGCACCTCAGCGTGGGCTTCGTCAGCGCGGTGCCCGGGACCGTCACCGACGACTGGTTCCACGAGCGGGTCGCGGCGTCCCCCTTCCTGCAGCGGTTGACGACGGGCGCCACCCTGGGTCCGGTCGAACGCGCCGGTGACTACAGCTACCGCAACACCCGGCCCCACGGTCCGCGTTGGGGCTGCATCGGCGACGCCGCCGGCTTCCTGGACCCGGTGTTCTCGAGCGGGGTCGCGCTGGCCATGACCAGCGCCGAAGAGCTCGCCCGGCACCTGCACCCCGCGCTCGTCGCGGAGAACGAAGCGGATCCCGATCTCCTGGTGCCCCTGAGCGCGCACATGGAGCGCGCCTACCAGACCTTCGGCGCGGTGATCCACTGCTTCTATCACACCAACATGGTGAAGAATCTCTTCTTCTACGACGATCCGGACCCCGCGCTCCGGGCCGGCCTGATCACCGTGCTCGCCGGCGACCTGTGGCGCGACGACAACCCGTTCGTGAAGATGATCATGCGCTCGGCCCGGCGCTCGAGCCGCGGTGGTCGCCGCGCTCCCAGTGCCGAAGCGCGCTGACGCTCACGCGTCGCGGAGCTGGGCCAAGCCCTCGGCCACGGTGAACGGCGGGGTCCAGCCGAGCTCGCGCCGCGCTTTGGCGGTGTTCACCGTGATGGTGGTGGACATCATCGCCGCGCCCATCCGGCTGATGGGCGGCTGGTCCCGCCGTCGCGCCAGGCGCCAGGCGCCCTCGACCGCAGCGGCGAACCCGCGACCCAGCCAACCGGGCACGCTGCGCTTCGGGAGCACGATCCCGCGCGTGGCCGCCAGCGCCTCCACGAACTCGCGCATGGTGCGCGTTCCCTCGTCGGCGACGAAGTAGACCTCGCCGCCCTCCCCGCGGACCAGCGCCACTTGGAGCGCGTCGACCAGGTTGGCCACGTGGGTCGTCGACGTGCGGGCCGCGCCGTGCTCCATCCAGAGCCACGCGCCGGACTCGGCGGCCTGGACGATCTGCGCCAACACGGTGGTGTCGCCGGGACCCCAGACGAAGCGGGGACGAATCGCCAGCGCGGTGAAGCCGTCGGTGCTGGCGGCCAGGACCGCCCGCTCGGCGGCGGCCTTGGTCTCCGAGTAGAGGAAGCGGTGCTCGGTGGGGTACGGGTGGGTCTCGTCGACGTCGACCAGCGGTGGACCGTGGAAGAGGACCGCCTCGGTACTCACGTGCACGAAGCGGCGAACGCCGGCGTCACGGGCGGCGGCCAGCATCCGCTCGGTGCCGCGGACGTTCAGCGCCTCGTAGCGCTCCCGCGGACCGTAGGGGTCCACATAGGCGGCGAGATGGATCACCGCGTCAATGTCCTGGAGGTCCGCCGCGGTCACCGATTCCAGGTCGCAGCGCGCGGGCGTGGCGCCCGTGGCGGCCACCTTCGCGGCGCTGCGATCCGAGCGCGCCATGGCGTGGACCTCGTGACCCGCTTGGACGAGCGCGGGCAGGAGATGGCTGCCGACGAAGCCGGAGCCGCCGGTGACATGGACCCTCATGGGGGCAGCGTATCACTCCCCCCCCGCCCCTCGTTTGGCTCGGGGCGGGATCTTTCCGCCGATCTGCGGCATCCTGGTGCCGTGACGGGGATGATGCGTGGTTGGCTCCTGGGAGCCCTCTGCTGGATCGGCTGTGGGCTGACCCTGGACCTCGAGCCCCCGGAGGAGAAGGCCCAGGACGCCGCGGTCGTCGATGGGGACGACGGTGGGGTGGAGACCGAGGACGGCGGGGTCCGAAGCGAAGACGGCGGGGTCGGAAACGAAGACGGCGGGGTCGCAAGCGAAGACGGCGGGGTCGTAAGCGAAGACGGCGGCGCCCACGACGCCGGGACGCGAGACGCGGGGCAGGACGCGGGGCCCGAAGACCTCGGCGTGGACATGGGGTGCATCCCCGTAGAAGAGACGTGCAACGGCCTGGACGACGACTGCGACGGGGTGGCCGACAACGACTTCGACCTGAACGCCGACCCCATGAACTGCGGCGGCTGCGGGACCGTCTGCCCGACGGTCCCGAATGGGCGCCCCGAGTGCGCCATGGGCGCCTGCCAGGTCGAGTGCGCCGAGGGCTGGGCCGACTGCGACAGTGACCTGGCCAACGGCTGCGAGACCTCCCTGAGCCTCCCGACCAGCTGCGGGTCGTGCGGCAGCCGCTGCGGCGTGGGCCAGGTCTGCCTGGGCGGCCTCTGCGCGGTCGAGATGGAGAGCTGACGCCGCCTCAGGGGGTGTTCACCGGGTCCATGGGTGCGTGCATGGGCACCGTCTCCGGCTCCGGCGTATCGAGCGACTCGCTCGGCCGGAGACCGGCGAGGTCGCCGAGGACGCGACCTTCATCGTCGGTGAAGATCGACTCCCGACCGAAGACCGTATAGACGCGCACCCGGCGCCCGAGGCTCTCCTCCTCACGGTCCGGGTCGCGGCGGAGGGCGACGTCGTCGATGTTCTCGTAGAGCTCGCGGAAGTCGAGGACGGGACCCGACACCGACTCGCCGACCGCGAGGTCGGGGTTCGCCCGGATCCACGCGGTCACGATGGCCCGGCCCGGCCCGACCACCGCGATGGGCGCGGCCCCGCGGATCTCGCGGTGGACCACCTCGTCGCCTCGTCGCTCGGTCATGGTGGGCGGGTCGTTGCGAAGCTCGTAGAGCCGGATGTCCTCGGTGGTGGCCTCCTCCCCGGGGACCGCCATCCGCTTCCAGATGCGCAAGGGGTTCCAGTCCTCGTCGAAGACGGCCTCGACGTCGGTGACCTGGCGCAGCCACTCCTGACGGACCGTGATGACGTTCAGGCAACCCCGGCGCCGGACCTCGTACCGCTCGACCACCTGCTCGCGCATGATGGGCCCGTTGCGGAGCACGCCCTCCTCGAGGACCTCGCCCTCCGGGAGCGGCCCCTCGCCACAGCTCGGATAGGGCTGCACCGGGACGCTCTCGACCTGGTGGCGCGGCAGGCAGCGCTCGCAGCCGATGACGGCGAGCACCAACGAAAAAACCGGGAACCACGCGGTGGCCCCCGGTCTCTTCGGTGAGGAACGCTCGGTCACTCGGCGTCGTCGGCGACGGCTTCTTCTTCCGCCGCGTCCTCGGCGACGGCGTCGTCCGTCTGCTCGTCGTGGGCCTCGCCGTGCTCGTCGAGGGGCTCGACGCCCTGCTCGCCCATCTCGTCGATGGGGGCGGCGGGAACGCGCGGCGCGTCGCCGTCGATGGTCCCGTCGACCTCGTCCGGGGCCTGGGCGGCCTCGGCCTCGTCGCCTTCGGAGGGCGCCGGCTGGGTCTGGGGGTCGTCGCCGTCGGCGGCCTCGGGGAACGGGGTGAACTCGCCGGTCTCCGAGAGCACCGTGGCGGTGCCGTAGGCGAAGTTGCCGGTCGCCGGGTCCACCCGCATGCCCTGCACGCCCTCTTCACCGCGGTGGTCGGTGTCGTTGAGGGTGTAGGCCATGAAGACGCCGACGAAGATCAGCGAGCCGACGAAGAAGAGCACGTTGAAGCGCTGGTCGTACTTCAGGTGCATGAAGTAGGCGCCGACCAGCGAGCTCTTCACCATCGCGATGAGGACCGCGACCGTGAGGTTCAGCTCACCGAGGCGGATGTTGTACGCCGCGACGGTGAGGCCGGTCAGGAAGAGGAGCGCGCCGAAGATCAGGACATAGGTCCGGATCGACGTGATGTGCGCGTGGACGGCGTAGTCGTCGTCGTGGTCGTGGGCGTGTGCGTCAGCCATCGTTTCGCTCAGTCGATCAGGTACAGAAGCGGGAAGAGGAAGATCCAGATGAGGTCGACCAAGTGCCAGTAGAGGGCGAAGATGTCGACGGGGGTGTTGTACTCGGCGCTGAACTCACCGCTCGCGTTCCGCTTGAGGATCCAGAGCAGGAGACCCATGCCGATGAGCACGTGGATGCCGTGCAGGCCGGTCATCACGAAGTAGATGCCGAAGAAGGTGCGGAGGTGGAACGGCACGGTCGCGTGACCGCCGCTCTCGTAGGCCAGCGCGCCGGCCTTCTCCATCTCCTCGTAGAACTCGGCGCCAGCGACGCTGGCCATGTCGAAGCCGGGGTGTCCGAAGAACTGCCCGGGGAGCGTGCCCACGTGGATCTTGTGGCTGTACTCCAAGTACTTCACGACCATGAAGCCGGCCGCGCAGAAGAAGGTGATGATCAGGAAGATGCTGGTCCACTTCCGACCACCGAGCTTGTGCTGGTCCTTCTCGGGGACGCCCGTCTGCTCACCGATCTGAGCCGCCCGGACCGCCATGGCGGCCGTGAAGCTCGAGAAGAGGAGCACGACGGTGTTGAGCGCGCCCATCTTCCAGTCGAGCAGGTGGGAGCCCACGCTGAACGACTCGGGGTACCAGGTGCGGAAGACTCCGTACGCGACGAAGAGCCCACTGAAGAAGAGGATCTCCTGCGCGAGGAAGAGCCACATCCCCAGCTTCGCAGACTCGAACTGCTGCTTGGGCGTGTCGAAGTGGTGGGCCAGGTACTTCGGCCCGTGATCGGCGTGTGCCATGGTCGGCTAGTCTCCGTTGAGCCGCGGGCTCAGGCCTTGGCGGCCTTTTCGCTGGGCTTGAAGTCTTCGGGGAACCCGGGGAAGAGCTCTTCCTCGGTGCAGAGGTGGTAGTCGTAGGGCCCGCGGGTCATCACGGGGGGCTCGGCGAAGTTGTGCGGGTGGATGGGGGTGGTGGTCATCCACTCGTAGCCGGCGCTGCTCCAGGGGTTGGGCGGAGCCTTCTCGCCGCTGACGAGCGACTTCACGAACATGAAGAGCATGATCAGGAAGCCGAAGCCGAGGATGAAGGCGCCGCCGGAGCTGGTCATGTGCAGCGGCTGGAACTGGTCCAGGTAGTCGTAGTAGCGGCGGGGCATGCCCTGGCTACCCAGGACGAACTGGGAGAAGAAGGTCACGTTGAAGCCGACGAAGACGAACACGAAGGCCACGCGGGCGAGCTTCTCGCTGTACATCTTGCCGGTCATCTTCGGCCACCAGTAGTGCAGGCCGCTGACGAAGCCGAAGACGGTTCCGCCGACCATGACGTAGTGGAAGTGCGCGACGACGAAGTAGGTGTCGTGCAGGTGGATGTCGACGCTGAGGATGCCCAGGAAGAGGCCGGTCAGACCGCCGATGGTGAAGAGCGCGATGAAGCCGAGGGAGTAGAGCATCGGCGACTTGAAGCTGATCGAGCCCTGGTAGAGGGTGGCGACCCAGTTGAAGACCTTCACGCCCGAGGGGATGGCGACGAGGAAGGTCAGCGCGCTGAAGACCATCGTCGCGTACTCGCTCATGCCGGCGGTGAACATGTGGTGGCCCCAGACGAGGAAGCCGACGAGCGCGAGCGAGATGGAGCTCATCGCGACGAACATGTAGCCGAAGATCTTCCGGTGGCTGAAGGTCGCGATGACCTCGTTCACGATGGCCATGCCCGGGAGGATCATGATGTAGACGGCCGGGTGCGAGTAGAACCAGAAGAAGTGCTGGAAGAGCACGGGGTCACCGCCGAGGGCCGGGTCGAAGATGCCGACCGTGAGCGTCTTCTCCATCATCAGGAGGAAGAGCGTGATGGCGAGGACCGGGGTGGCGAGGACCTGGATGACGCTGGTCGCGTACATGCCCCAGATGAAGAGGGGCAGGCGCTTCCAGTGGAGGCCGGGAGCCCGCATCTTGTGCACCGTGGCGATGAAGTTCACGCCGGTGAGGATCGAGCTGAAGCCCAGGATGAAGGCGCCGCTGGTCATCCAGATGACCGACGAGTCCGCTCGAGCGCTGTAGGGCGTGTAGAAGGTCCAGCCGGTGTCGACGTGGCCGATGACGATGGCGACGATCGCGACGATGGCGCCCAGGCAGTAGATGTAGAAGCTACCCAGGTTCAGCCGCGGGAAGGCCACGTCCTTGGTCCCCAACATGATGGGCAGGAAGAAGTTGCCCAACGCCGCCGGGATCGACGGGATGATGAAGAGGAAGACCATGATGGCCCCGTGGAGGGTGAACACCTGGTTGTAGGTGTCCGCCTCCATGAGGGTCTCGCCCGGGAAGAGCAGCTCGGCGCGCACCAGGAGCGCCATGATGCCGCCCAGGAGGAAGGCGAGCAGGACGCTACCCAGGTACATCAAGCCGATGCGCTTGTGATCCAGGGTGAAGAGCCACGACTTGAGGCCGCGCTCGTGGGTGAGGTAGCCCTCGCCGGTCGGGGCGTGGGCGTGGGGCTGGGGAGCTACTTCAGCGGTCATGATGCAATCCGATGAGGGCGATTCGAACCGAGGTCACTCGTTGAGCGAGCGCATGTAAGCGATGATGGCGTCGAGCTGCCGGTCCGAGAAGCGGAAGGGCGGCATGTTGACGTTGTTGTACCCCTGCACGATCTGCGACTGGGGCTGGAGGATCGACTGGCGGATGTAGTTCTCGTCCGCGGTGGCCGAGCTGCCGTCGACGAACTGGCGCTGGTTGCCGAAGAGGCCCTTCCAGTTGGGGGCGGGAGCCTGGGTGGCGCCGTCCACGGAGTGGCAGGCCACGCAGTAGCTCTGGTGGATCTGCTCACCCCAGCACTCGTTGATGTCGTCGCGGCCCTGACAGCTCGCGGGCGGGGGCGGGCCGAGCTCGATGAACTCGTCGTACTCCGCCTGGGTGATGACCTTGAGGTCACCCATCATCGTGGAGTGGTTGGTGTTCCGGCCGCCCTCGTCGAAGGCGCTGGCGGTGATGCCCCGCGGGGCGCCGCAGTACTCGGCACAGAAGATGGGCAGCACGCACTCGCGGGCCTCGCCGCCGGGCGGGGTGTTGCCACACCAGAGGCCCTCGGGGCAGTCGGCGTCGGACTCGCACTGGATGTCCGGGGTCTCCTGAGTCGCCTCGAACCAGAGGGTCGAGTACATGCCCGGGACGACGTCGCGCTTCACGCGGAAGGCGGGGACGAAGAACGAGTGGAGCACGTCCGAGGAGCTCATGATCAGGCGGACCGGCGTGTTCACCGGCACCCGGAGGTAGTTGAGGTCGTCGATGACCCCACCCCGGTGCTCGAACTCCCAGTTCCACTGCATGCCGCGGACCCGGACCTCGATGGAGTCCTCGGGCGCGACCGCGCCCCGGACGTACCCGGTGAAGCCCTGGTGGAAGAGGACCACCAGGAGGATCAGCGGCGCGAAGGTCCAGCCGATCTCCAGCGCGGTGCTGTGACCGGTGGGCTTGGCCTTGAGGCCCGGACGCCGCCGGTACTTCCACATGAAGTAGATCATCGCGGCGAAGATCACCACGGTGAAGGCGACGCTGACCCAGTAGATGAAGTAGTACATCTCATCGACCTCGGGCGCGAGGGTCGACCACTGGGGCGGGAGCTGGAGCGTTCCTTCGGGAAGGTTGTTCTCGTCCATGAGTGTGCTCGGTAGGGGTGCTGCTCAGAGATCCGCTTGGCGGAGCTCCGGGGAAGACGGGTGCGGCTTCGCGTGGTCGTCACGCTCGGCCTGGGACCGACGGCGCTCGCGCCGCCAGAGGATGATGAGGAAGGCGCCGAGGATCAGCACCGTGAGGACCCCGCCGAGCTTCATGATGTTCATGGCCACGGGGACGTAGCTCTGCTCGTTCGGGTCGTAGGTGTAGCAGTAGAGGAGGATCTGTTCCGTCGTCGAGATGCTCTTTCCGTCGGCCGCCTCCAGGAGGCCGAACTTCACGTCGTTCGGCTCGAAGCGCAGCCCGTAGAGATAACGGGCCATCTTGCCTTGCGGCGTGAGGAGCATCAGCGTCGCCGGATGCGCGTACTGCTGGACGCGCTCGTCGTAGAAGTACCGAAAGCCGGCGGCGCGGGCCACGGCCGCGCTGGCCTCCTCGTCACCGACGAGGAAGTGCCACTCGCCCCCGACGTCGCGACCGTACTTCTCCAGGATCTCCCGCTGCTTCTCGGCGGCCTTGGCCGGCGTGTCGCGCGGGTCGATGGAGATGTTCACCGCGACGAACTCGTCCCCGATGGTCCAGTCCTGCTCCTTGGCCGCGTTGACGGTGGCATCGAGCACCATGGAGCAGAGGGTCGGGCAAGAGTGGTAGCTGAAGGTGAGCATCACCGGGCGCTCGCCGTCGAAGAGGTCGCCGAGGCGGACCGTGCGGCCCTCCGAGTCGGTGAACTCCGTATCGAGCGGGAGCTCCTCGTCGAGGTGCTCGTCGACCCCTACCCGGTCGAGACCGGGGACCTCCTGCACCCGCTCCGCCGCCTCGAAACGCTGCGCGCCCACGGTCGCCGGAGCGGCGAGCGCGAGGAGCAGCAGGATCGAGGAAGGGATACGCATGGTCGGAGGTCAGTCTGGGGTCATTCCGGCGCGGCGGCCGCCATGGCCGACGCGGAGCCAGCGGCCATCACGCTCGGGCGGACGGGGGTCGCCGGGAGCCGGGCGGGGGGAGCCTCGACGGGCTCGTTCGTCGGGACCACCACCGGGCGATCCTCGACCTCCACGGAGGGGGCGTCGGCGCCTTCGCGGACGACGTCCTCGAGGGAGGCCGCCTCGGGCTCGACGGGGACGCGGCGACGCCGCATCGCGCGACGGGCCGCCTCGGTGCGGCGCTCGTTCGCCAAGCGGGACCACCCGGTGAGGGGGGCGAGGCTCGCCTCGTAGTCCTCCTCGGACATCTCGGGCCCGTCGTTGGGCCGCGGCATGACCGGGGTGCCCACGCGACCGCGGGTGGCCAGCTGCTGCATGGCTGCCTCGATGCTCACCGGAGCGTCACCGAGGTGCCCCCGCTGGGTGTCGCGGAGGTCCTCGTACTCGGTGTTGGGACGCCCCTCGACCTTGTCGGTGAGCTCGGCCCCGAAGGCGATGCCGAAGTAGCTGTGGAAGAGGGGCACCAGCGCGAAGAGCGTGATGACCGAGACCACACCCCAGAGGAGGATCTGGTTGTTTCTAGGCTCTGTCTTCTCGAAACCCATGATGGCTATCCGTCAGTGGCTCTGGTGGTGGTCGAGGGAGCGCTGGAGGCGCGGGTCCCCGAGCGGGATGAGGGGGAGTCGGCCGAGCTGCCAGAAGACGTAGGCGAAGAAGATCCCGCCGACGAACATCAGGGCGCCGAAGTCCACGGGGCGCAGGGTGAGCGCGCCGAACTGGGGCATCACGTAGAAGTAGATGTCCGCGATGTGCATGATAAGGAGCCAGATGGCGCCCATCATCATGAGGGGCAGGCGCCGCTTCACCATCCGGGAGATGAGGAAGTAGAAGGGCAGCGCGAAGTGGCCGAGCATGAGCATCAGGCTCCAGAACTGCCAGCCGCCTTCCCAGCGCTTGTGGAACCAGGTGGCTTCCTCGGGGATGCCGGCGTACCAGATGAGCATCCACTGCGAGAAGCTCGTGTAGGCCCAGAAGCACATGAAGCCGAAGAGCAGCTTGCCGAGGTCGTGCACGTGCTCGACGTTCATGGCCTTCCCGACGACGCCGCGCTGGATGAGGCTGATGGCGATGATGACCGTGAAGGCGAGGATGCCCACGGCGGAGCCCGCGAAGATGACCACGCCGAAGATGGTGGAGTACCAGGTCGGCTCGAGGCTCATCATCCAGTCGAACGCCGCGAAGGTGAGCGTGAGACCGAAGGCGATGGCCGAGAGCGGCGCCCACTTCTTCATCTTGTTGGTGAGCTGCAGGTCCTTGGTCTCGTCCTGCTTCCGGCTGGTGCGGAAGTAGAAGAAGGCCAGGAGCATCCAGACGAGGAAGTAGACCAGCGCGCGAACGCCCCAGCCGGTCGGCGCGAGGTAGCCCGACTTCTTCTCCAGGGTGTGGTGGTGGAGCTCCTCGAACTGCGGGGTGTGGTGCACCTCGTGCTCGCCCTCCCCTTCGGCCTCCCCGTGCTGCGCGTGCGCGACGGTGGCTTCGAAGAGGCTCGCCTCGGGGTCTTCGTGCTCCTCGTGACCCTCCTCGAGCGGCGCGTCGGCGCCGTCCGGGGCGTGCTCCGAGTGATGCACGTGCATCCACTCGTCGTACATGGTGAAGGAGCCGGTGTAGACGCCGGCGAAGAGGGGGATGGCCAGGACGAAGAGGACCGGCACGCCGCTCATCACGATCTCGGGGATGCGTCGGGTGGTGACGCCCCAGTGACCGGCGGTGAGGTGCTCGGCGATGACCAGGAAGAGCCCACCGAAGACGAAGGTGAGGCAGGTCATCAGCGCGAAGAGGTAGGCGTAGCCGAGCCGGTCGACGTTGCCCATCAGCCCGAAGACCAGGGTCAGCACGAGGCCCAGGGCGGCCAGCGCCGCCGGCAGCGTCCAGGCCTTGGCCCAGAAGCTACCCTCGGGGGCGGTGTACGGGGCGCTCTTGGCGCCGCTCTTCTTGGCGGGAGCCTTCTTGGAGTCGCTCATCGGTTCGGCCTCGAAGCCTGGCTGAGCTGCAGCGCGCGAACGTAGCTGACGATGGCCCAGCGGTCTTCCATCGGGATGGACTGCGAGTAGGCGGGCATGTTGCGCACGCCGTTGGTGATGGTGGCGTAGATCTGCCCGTCCGGCAGGCCGCGGTAGCTGGCCTCGTGGAGGTTGGGCGGAAGGAGCTGTGCCGAGCCAGGGTCGGTGCCGTTGGTGGACAGCAGCTCGGCCCGGGTGGCGATCATGCCGCGGCCGACGCCGTCGAAGCCGTGGCAGGGGGCGCAGTAGATGTCGAAGCGCTCGTGACCGCGCTCGAGCATGGCGCCGCGCGCGGCGGCCTGCTCGTCCGGGAGGAGCTGGTCCCAGGTGCGGGTCGAGCGACGCGGGCTCTGCCGCGTGCGGTCGAAGTCCTCCTGGTCGATGGCCGGGTGGAAGTCGCGGACGACCTCGCCGGGGACCTCGAGGAGCCACTGGCTCCCGTCGTCGGTCCGGCCGGTGAGGAGGCTGCCGTTGACCGGCATCTCGCGGGCGACCGCGCCCTCGACCGGAGGCCGCATGTTGCGGTGGTCCTGGAAGAAGGCGCTCTTCTCCTGAGCGTCGTAGCGGGGCTGGTTGTACATGCCCCGAATGGGCACGATGGGCGGCTCCTCGGAGCGCTGCCCGGTGCAGGCGCCCAGGAGGACCGCGCCGACGGTCAGCCAGAGGGTGGCGTTCAAGTACTTCACGCGATCTCCTCCTCGACGAGCTCGAGGTGGCTCGGGTGCGTCTTCTCGAGGAGCGCCCGGGTCTTCTTCAGGTCGAACTTCGGGTCCTGAGTCTCGATGCTGATGAAGAAGCGGTCGTCGGTCGCGGCCTCGAAACGGTCGCTCTCGAAGATGGGGTGGTGGTGCATGGGGAGCCGCGCGAGGTGCAGCAGCCCGAAGAGCGTGCCGAAACCGGTCAGGAGGACCGTCAGCTCGAACATGATGGGGACCATCGAGGGGAAGGACCCAGGCGGCTTGCCGCCGATGATGATCGGGTAGTCCCAGTTGTTCATGTACTGAATCATCAGCACGGCGCTGACGAGACCGACCATGCCGCAGACGAAGCTGATGAAGCCGATCTTGGTCTCGGAGAGGCCCATGGCCTGGTCGAGGCCGTGGACCGGGTACGGGGTGTGGCAGTCCCACTTCTCGTAGCCCGCGTCCCGGACCTGCTCGGCCGCGTGGACGAGGTCGTCGGGGGTCTCGTATTCGGCGAGGAAGAGCGCCGGGCGGGAGGTGGGCTCCTCGTCGGCGGTCGCGGTGTCGCGAGCCGCCAGCGTGGCGCCCTTCTTCTTCGGATGCGCGACCGCGGCCTCGGCGTCGGCGGCCTCCTCGAGGGCGGCGGCCCGGGTCTTGGCCGCGTCGGCCGCGACCATGCCCGCGCCGGCCTTGGCGGCGTCGTCGCTGGTGGCCTCGGCGTTGGCGGCGGCCTTCTCGGCGTCGGCCTTGGCCTCGGCCGCCTTGGCGGCGGCCACCTCGGCCTTGACCTTCCGCTCGGCGGGGTCGCTCTCGGCCTTGGCGGCGGCGAGCTCGGCCCCGGCGGCCGCCTCTTCGGCGGCGGCCTGGGTCACCTGCTCACCGGGCGTGGCGCCGGAGAGATCCGGCTTGGCGGCCTTGGTGGAAGCGGCCGAATCGGCCTGCTCGTCGCTGACCGGCGCGACCCCCATGAGGGTCTTCTTCACCGGCTTGGTCTTCTTGTCGTCGTTCGCCATGGTTCAGCTCTCGTTCACTCGGCGGGAGCCGGGGCGTCGACCGTACCGAGGGCCGCGGGGTGGTCCTCGGCGTGGTCGTCACCGGCGTGGTGAGGGTGGGCGTGGGGAAGAGTCGCCTTCACCTCGGCGATGGCGATCATCGGCACCCACCGGATGAAGAGGAGGAAGAGGGTGAAGAAGAGCCCGAAGGTCCCCATGTAGAGGAGGATGTCGATCCAGGTGGCGTGGAACGAGCCCCAGGAGCCCGGCAGGAAGTCCCGGTAGAGCGAGGTCACGATGATGACGAAGCGCTCGAACCACATGCCGATGTTGATGAAGATGGTGATGACGAACATCGCGGGGACGCTGGTCCGCACCTTCTTGAACCAGAAGAGCTGGGGGGCGATGACGTTGCAGCTCACCATGGCCCAGTAGCTCCACCAGAGCGGACCCCAGTTGCCCTCCTGGTCGAGGTAGCCGAAGCCCAGACGGTTGTGGAAGAAGACCCACGACTCGTAGGGGTTGCCGGAGTACCAGGCGATGAAGAACTCCATCGCGTAGGCGTAGCCGACCATGATGCCCGTCCCGAGCATGAACTTGTTCATCAAGTCCATGTGCTTGATGGTCACCAGCGAGTGCATCTTGAAGACGCTGCGCACGATGAGCATCAGCGTGAGCACGAGCGCGAAGCCCGAGAACACCGCGCCAGCGACGAAGTACGGCGGGAAGATGGTGGTGTGCCAGCCGGGCATGACCGACGTCGCGAAGTCGAACGAAACGATCGAGTGCACCGAGAGCACGAGCGGCGTCGAGATGGCGGCGAAGATGAGGTACGCGCGCTCGTAGTGCTGCCAGTGACGGTGCGAACCACGCCACCCCAGGGCCAGCGCGCCGTAGATGCGCTTGCGGAGCAGGGTCTTGCTGCGGTCCCGGAGGGTCGCGAGGTCGGGGATGAGGCCGACGTACCAGAAGATGACCGAGATGGTCAGGTAGGTGTTGACCGCGAACACGTCCCACATCAGCGGGGACTTGAAGTTCGGCCAGATGCCCATCTGGTTGGGCAGCGGGGCCAGGTAGTAGTCGAACCAGGGCCGGCCGGTATGGAGCGCGGGGAAGATGGCCGCGCACAACACCGCGAAGACGGTCATCGCCTCCGCGAAGCGGTTGATGCTCGTTCGCCAGTTCTGCCGGAAGAGGAAGAGGATGGCGCTGATGAGCGTGCCGGCGTGGCCGATGCCGATCCACCACACGAAGTTGGTGATGTCCCAGGCCCAGTAGGCCGGGGTGTTGTTACCCCAGACACCGATACCCATCGAGAGTAGGTAGACGATGCAGGAGAGCATCAGCCCGAGGAGGGCGACGGAGGGGAGGAAGAGCACCCACCAGCCACGCGGCGCCTTCTCCTCCGTCAAGCGGCACACGGCCTCGGTGACGTCGTTGAAGGTGGTGCCGGGCGGCAGGAGGCTGCGCTCGCCGAGCTCGTGAATCGGTGCGGCGGAAGCCATGGTCAGTGGCCCTCCTCATCGGTGGTCGCGGTAGCGGACCCGGTGCCGATGACGGGGTTGGGGTTGCGGATCTTGCCGAGGAAGGTGGTCCGGGGCTGGGTGCCCAGCTCCGCCAGCAGCTTGTAGCGGCGGTTGAGGGCATCGAGCCGAGCCACGCGGCTCGTCGGGTCGTTCAGGTCACCGAAGGTGACGGCGTTGGCCGGGCAGACCTGCTGGCAGGCGGTGACGATGTCGCCATCGCGCACGCCGCGGTGGTCGCGCCGGGCGGCGAACTTCGCCTCCTGGATGCGCTGCACGCAGTAGGTGCACTTCTCCATCACGCCGCGGCTACGCACCGTGACGTTGGGGTTGAAGCCCATCTTCCGCATCTCGGGGAAGTTGCCGTGCATGGTCCACGGGTCGTCGAGGTGCGCGTGCCAGTCCAGGTAGTTGAAGCGCCGGACCTTGTAGGGGCAGTTGTTGGCGCAGTAGCGAGTGCCGATGCACCGGTTGTAGGCCATGTCGTTCAGCCCCTCGGGGCTGTGCGCGGTGGCGTTGACCGGGCAGACGTTCTCGCAGGGCGCCTCTTCGCACTGCTGACAGGTCAGCGGCTGGTAGGTGATGCCCGGGTCGGCGTCGCTCTCGCCCACGAAGTAGCGGTCGATGCGGAGCCAGGCCATCTCACGGCCTCGCTTGACCTCCTGCTTGCCGACGGCGGGGATGTTGTTCTCCGCCTGGCAGGCGACCACACAGGCGTTGCAGCCGATGCAGGCGCTGAGGTCGATGACCATGCCCCACTTGTGGAGCGTGCGGCCGGTGGCCACCTCGCGCGGCGAGTAGTCCACCTCGTCCCAGAGGGGGCCGGTGTGGGTGAACTCGACGGTCTCGTAGGAGGCGAACTCGGGGTTGTCGCGGTACTCCTCCAGGGTGGCGTCGATGGCGACCGGGCGGCCCTCCATGTAGCCGTGCTCCTGGGTCTGGACCACGTCGTAGGTGCCGCCCGCCTTGGAGACGCTGGCGCCGGTGAGGATGTAGAACCCCTCGAGCGAGCGGAGCGGGTTCACGTCGAAGCCGCCGGCCTGCCAGTCGGGCTCGACCCCGATGCCCGGCCCGAGGCCGTCCCAGGTCTGCGCGTTGCCGTAGCGACCGGCCGCCGTGCGACCCCAGCCGAGGTTGAGCGTGAGGGTGTCGTCGGCGTGGCCCGGGAGCGCCCAGACGGGCACCTCGATGGCCGAGGCGCCGCCCTCGATGCGGACCATGTCGCCGTTCTCGAGGCCCATGGCCGCGCGCGTGGCGTAGGAGATGAGCGCGACGTTGTCCCACACGACCTTGGTCAGCGGGTCCGGCGTCTCGAGCGCCCAGAGGTTGTTGGCGTGCTCACCGGTCCAGAGGGTCGGGTCCGGCGAGAACACGACCTCGACGCCCTCGCCCGCGGCGGCGGGCTGCTGGAACGCGCCCGCGAGGGACGCGCCCTGGATGGGCGTGTTGGTCGGGCTGGCGTTGGTGCCGGCGACGACGCCCGCGTGGAGCGCGGCGCGCCAGCGACGCTCGAAGCCGGTGGCGCCGGCCGTGTCGCGCATGGTGCGGCGGACGACGTTGTAGCCCCGCCAGTTGGTCTCGCCGGCGGCCTTGGCGAGCACCTCGAGGACGCTGCGCCCGCCCCAGATCGGCTCGATCATGGGCTGCTGGATCGCGAGGGTCCCGTCGGCGGCCTGGAGGTCGCCCCAGCTCTCGAGGAGGTGCGCGAGGGGGAGGTGCCAGGTCGCGGCCTGGCTGGTCTCGTCGCGGTGGCTCGAGAGGTGGAAGGAGGTCAGCCCGTCGCGGGCGAGGAGCCCGGCGAAGTCGACGTCACCGGGGGTGTCATAGACCGGGTTGCCGCCGAGGATGAGCAGGGTGCTCACCTGGTCGGCCTCGGCCACGAGCTCGGCGAGGCTGGCGCGGACGTTCGGGCGCTCGGCGTCGAAGGCCGGGAAGTACCCGACGAGCGAGCCGGCGGCCCCGAGGGCGCCGTTGATGGCGGCGGCCAGAGCGTGGACCCGAGCGGGCTGCCGCGGACCGACCATCACCAGGGCGCGGCCGCTGGCGTTGGCGAGGTCGTCGGCGAGGCCGTCGAGGAAGTTGGCGTCGATGCCGGCGCCCTCGGCGCTGGCGGCGATGGCCGCCGAGGCCCCGAGGGTCACCCCGTTGCGGCCCTCGAGCTTCTTGGCCAGCGCGAGGAGGAAGCCCTCGATCATGCTGGGCTTGAGGCGCAGGCGGTGGTCGGCGTTGGCCCCGGTGATGGAGAAGGTGCTCTCCACCGAGTAGAGCCGGTTCATCCGGTCCCGCTCGGGGTTGGCGATGGAGCGCCGCGCCGCGAAGCCACGGGCGTTGCGGACCGACCCGTCGTCGGTGCTCAGGAAGTCCGAGTCGACGGCGAGCACGACGTCGGCGCGGGCCAGGTCGTGGACCGGGACCATCGGCTGACCGAAGGCGAGGCGCGTGCCCTCCCGGATTTCGTCGCTGCTCCACGGAGCGTAGTAGTGGATCTTCGCCGCGGGGAAACGCTGCAGCAGCTTCTGCTGCATGCGGAGCTGCGAGGGGCTGGTGCTGGGCTGCACCAGGACGCGCAGGCCCTGGCCGTTGCCCTGGAGCGCCGCCTCGAAGGCCGCGTCGGCCTCCTCGTAGGACTTGCCGACCCACTCCTCGCCCTCGAACTGGGCGGGACCCTGGGAACGGTCGGGATCGTAGAGGTCCCACACCATCTGCTGGGCGCGGGCGTCGGTGGCGCCGAGGCTCGACGGGTGCGAGGGGTTCCCCTCCACCTTGGTCGGGCGCCCCTCGTGGCTGGTCACCAGGAGGCCGAGGGCGTCGTCACCGCGCTGGGTGACGGTCGCGAAGTGCAGCGGGATGCCCGGCAGCACGTACTCGGGGCCCTCGGTGTAGGGCAGGATGAGGGCCTCGGGGCGACGCGCGCAGCCGGCCATGCCGAGCGCGGCCGCGCCGGCGCCGGCGGCGGTCATGAAGCCCCGGCGGCCCACCCGGCCCATCACGGGCTGGGAGTGCAGGGGATTCTTCTTGATGCGCTGCTTGCGAAGAAGGGACTCGCCGGCGAGGAACCCGCCGTCGGCCTCGGCCACGGCGGCGTCCGCGAGGGCGGCCTGGCCGCCGTGCTTCTCTTCGAGGCTCCGCCACATGGGCTTCGCCGCGGGCGAATCGTTGAATACGTAGGGCTTACGCTTGGTCATCGGTGACACCCGGAGCAGTGGGTGGGGGGAAGGACGGCCGCGACGTGCTCGTCGGTGTGCTCGAGCCACTCGTCGGAGGGCTCCCAGCCCATCGTGGTGATCTCCTCGACGGGGCGGAGGTGCTCGCTCGGGTCGCGGTGACACTCGAGGCACCACTGCATGGCGATCGGCTGGTCGACACCCACGACCTCCATCTGGTCGATGCGACCGTGGCAGCTCTCGCAGCCGATGGCGACGCGGACCTCTTCACCGTTCGGCCCCTCGCTGGCGAGGGCGCCGTAGAGGTGGGTCGAGTGGTTGAAGTAGGTGTGGTCGGGCAGCTGATGGACGCGGACCCACTCCATCGCCTCACCGGTCTCCCAGCTCTCGCGAATCGGAGCGAGGCGGGCGGACTCGGTGCGCACGACGTTGTGGCAGCCCATGCAGGTCTGCGTGGGAGGGATCATCGCCTCGGCCGACTCCTCCACGTTCGCGTGGCAGTAGCGGCAGTCGAGGCCGAGCTCCCCCGCGTGCAAGCGGTGGCTATAAGGCACCGGCTGCTCGGGCGAGTATCCCACCTGCAAGTTGCGGGGAGAGAAGTAGATCCAGACGACGAGGATGAGCCCTACCCCGGCCACGGTGCCCACTCCTGCGAGCACCATGGGCAAGAGGTTCAGCTCTCGAGGAAATATCTGCATTTGGATGCTCGATGAGATCGGGCGCGAGAGATTGCGCCGTGCGGACTTCCGGTCCGCGTAGAAAGGGGCGGACGCGACCGCGGCGCCCTTTTAGGCGATGGGGCCGCCCCGGACAAGTCGCTCTCGCACTCGAGTGCGATGGAAATGAGCCGGGGGAGAGCTCCGAACGCCGCAAACTGTTGGAAATTCGACCAAAAACACCGACCCGGCCCAAGAATGGGAATGTGGTCACCGAGGCGGAGGAAGATCGACGTGGCGATCTGCACCGCGCGGTGACCGGCGAACCGGGTCGCTCGTGCACGCCGAGCCCTAGGAACGGGTCGCCGGGGCAACAAGTGAAGCGTGGTTCAGGGGTCGCCTCGGCCGTCGGGCGGCGATAGGATGACGTCGCGACCATGAGCGACACCAACGACCCGAAGGCCCTCGAGCCCGAACGTACCGACGACGATGCGCCCGATGGAGAGACCGCCGACCCGAAAGCGGAGCTCTTCGAGGCCATCGACCACTTCAAGCACGCCGCCAGCCTCTTCTTCGACAAGGCGTCGAAGTCGCCGGCGATCGGCAAGATCCAGCAGTCCATCGAGTCCGCGTCCGAGAAGGCGGACTCCTGGACCGAGAAGATCGACCCCGCGTTCGAGTCGGCCAGCAAGGAAGCCGAGCGGGTGATCTCCAAGCTCGGCGCCCAGGCGGAGCCCCTCGCCAAGCAGCTCACCTCGGAGCTCAAGTCGCTCACCAAGCGCTTCGGCGACGTGGCCCGCGGGGGTGGCAAGCGTCGCCCTCCCCCCGGGCCCGACGACGAGTAGGGGCGCTTCCCGCGCCGCGAGCGCCGCGGCCCGTCGTCCTCCGCGGGGACCGCGGGCCGCTCGACGAGGCTCGCGGTGTCGCACCCGACTTCAGTAGGATCGCTTCTTCGAGAGGCCGATCGCTCCGGCTCGATTGATCCTTCCAGAGGCCGATCGCCTCGGGTGGGCGCAACTTGCTCGGCTCGCCTCCTGCCCTGCGCTCGGCTCCGGCGGCGGCCGGGCCGAACGCGACGACGCCGTCACCGCAGGAGGTGCGGTGACGGCGCGTCCAGGGGGGCATCGCGGTCCGGCGAGGAGCGGCCCCATGCCCCGCGGGAGGGTGAGGACGTGGGGTCGGCGCTCGCTGGAAGGGCCCCGATCGGTCGCCCCGGGCCGCAGGCGCGCCCCCGGAGCGCGTCGGTCAGAGGATGTAGTCCTTGAGCCGCTCGATGTCCTGGATGGCCTCGAGCTTGGCGAGACCGGCGGTCTCGACCTGGCGCACCCGCTCACGGGTGAGGTTCATGATCTCCCCCACCTCTTCGAGGGTGATGCCCCCGCGGTCGGCCACGTCGAGCGCGCAGGTCTCGGTCATCTCCCACACTTCGAGATCCGGGAAGTTCAACTTGATGGCTCCGCGCACGGGGTGGACGTCGATGAAGAGGTGGTACTTGCAGCTCACATACGGGCAGGGTCGCTCCATATCGGCGCACTGCTCTCGCGTCTCGGGCTTCCAATAGTGCGTCTCGGGATAGAGGAGACGACCGCGGTTCAGCTCCGTCTTGCTCAATCGACGAATGCTGATCGTCCGAGCGCGAGCTCGCTCGCGACGCTTACGCCGACGACGCCGACGAGGACGCGATTCCTCGACGGTCTCCGCCAGGCTCGGCGCGCCCATGGGACCGACGCCCCGGTCACCGTTCTCGTTGATGGACACGACGTTGTCCTGCGGCTCGATGATGGCCGCTGCCACTTCACTCATGACGCCCTCCCGCGAGAATGAACTCGCCTACTGTTGATGGCGATCCGAGAGAAATTCGCCCTTTGTCTCGGATCGTTTGTACTGATTGACTACGGCAGTCTAGTCAGACTGCCGCTCGAGCCATGCGAGCGCGCATCGTCAGATGACTCTCGATGGCTTCCAGGCGTTGCACGAGGTCGTCGCCGACCTCGCGCGCGTCCTGCATCGCGGTGCGCATCCCGAGCCCCTCGCGCGTCGCCGAGCGGGTCTCGATGGCCTCTCCGAGAGCGTCGTAGACGCGCTGGAGCTGCCGGGTCAGAGCTTCGATGTCACCGCGTACGAAGAGGAAATCGCGCTGGATCTCCTCCATGGTGAAGCCCTGGCCCATGAGACGGCGGATGTAGGCGAGCTGCCGCACCGTCGTCGGGGGATAGAGGCCCTTGGAGCCTCTCTGCTTGCCCTGCCGCGCCACGCGGCGACTGCGGGGGAGGAGGCCGAGCTGCACGTACTTCCGGAAGGTCGCTTCCGACATCCGCTCGCCCTTCTCCACGAACGCCTCGACCACCTGCTGCACCGAGAGCCCCTCGGCGTGGTCCTGCTCGATCGCCTCGAGCTCGGCATCCGTGAACGTCGGCGCCGCCGCCCCTTGGCGGTTGGCGAGAATCCGACGCTTCTTTCCCTTCGAACTGGCCATTTGCTTGACTGCGCGTGAATGTATTCCACTGAAAAGAAATGGGTCAACAAAAATGTGCAGACCCTTCACAGTCTGTAGTAGCGGGCGCTCATCGCTCGAAATCGTTGCGCTTTTCTCGGCGCGGGACCGGCAGGGTTCGCCGCGACGGTGACCACGATCGCGGACAGCCGAGGAAGTTTTGGCGATCGCCGGCTGTTCGCGCGGATCGGGCGTATCACCGGCGAGCGTGGGATCGGCGACAGGGGATCGTGATCGATCCCCCGTTGGCTCCGATTGCGGGCCACCCGGGGCTCCTCCACACTCCCGCGATGCGTCCCCTCCTTCTCTTCGTCGCGCTCGTGGGTCTCGGCTGCGGCGGCGACGCGAAGACCGGGGAGCCCTGCGGATCCCACGAAGACTGCGCGCGCGGCCGCTGCGTGGCCGGGGTCGCCGGCCCCGATCCGGTCTGCACGCCCACCTGTGCCGGCAACGAGGATTGCCCGGAGGGGTGGTCCTGCAGCGTGGCCACGGAGAACGACGTCCTCGTCTGCCGGACCGGCACCGCGACCCCCTTCGGCTACTGACGCGTTGACGGGACGGCGACGCGGGCGGTAGATGCACGGGGTCGATGGACCCGCGGGCATGGCGACGCTTCCGTAAGAACAAGGGTGCCCTGGTGGGCGCGGTGCTGGTGACCGTGGTCACCGGGCTCGCGGTGCTGGGTCCGCTCGTCGCTCCCCACGATCCCAACGAGCAGCGTCGTGAGGTGCTCCTCCGCGACGACGGGACCCCGGTCGCGCCCGGGGAAGTGGATGGCTACACGCTCGGCGCCGACACCATCGGTCGGGACGAGCTGAGCCGGCTCCTCCACGGCGGGATGATCTCGATGCAGGTCGCTTTCCTGGCGACCCTGATCGCCGTCGGCCTGGGGCTCACGGTGGGCGTCGTCAGCGGCTACTTCGGGGGGCTCACCGACTCCATCGCGATGCGCACGGTGGACATCGTGCTCTCCATACCCTTCCTCCTGATCGCCGTGACCATCCTCCAGGTGGTCGAGGAGCCATCGCTCAGCGCGCTCTACGTCCTGCTGGGTTTCCTCTCCTGGACGTCCCTGGCGCGGGTCACCCGGGCGAAGGTGATGCAGGTGCGCGAGCTGGAGTACGTCCAGGCGGCCCGGGCGCTCGGCGCCAGCGTGCCCCGGATCCTCCTGCGGCACGTGCTGCCCAACGTGATCGGGCCCGCCATCGTGATCGCCACCACGCTGGTCGCCCAGATGATCCTGGTGGAGTCCGCCATGAGCTACCTGGGCCTCGGGGTGCCCCCCCCCGACGCGAGCTGGGGGTCGATGCTCCGGGAGGGCGAGGAGATGCTCGCCCTGGCCCCGCGCCTCATGCTCTATCCCTCGGCCCTCATCGTGATGGCGGTCTTCGGCTTCAACCTCCTCGGCGAAGGGCTACGCGATGCGCTCGATCCGTAGTTCCCTGGGGAGGGTCTGCTCCCTGGGGAGGGTCTTCGGAAGACCCTCCCGCTTCGCTCGGGCGGAGCCCGAGACTCGCTCC
>DCLA01000081.1:37411-63888 GCA_002320815.1 Myxococcales bacterium UBA1660 | reverse complement strand
ACTACTCGGGCCCCCTATGCCGATTCCGTCGAACCGCGCGAGACCGGAGCGAAGTCGCGAAGCGGTCAGCGATGGTGTCGCGACGGATCAGCGACGACGGTTCCGGCGTCGACGCTGGGCGCGCCGGGTGGATCGTTCGTCCTCGAGGCCGAGGACGCGGACCTGGGCGCGACCCTCGTAGCGGCGACCCACGGTGGAGTAGTGAAGCACGACCTGCCGGATGAAGCGGTCGTCGCCGGGCAGATCGATCGCGTTGGTCTGCTGACCTTCGCGGAGCAGGATGCCGTTGGTGGGCACCTGCATGGACCGCCCGTTGCCGAAGACGACCTCGATCTGGTCCAGGCGGATGTCGTTGTAGAGGACCTGCAAGCGGATGCGCTCGAAGCGTCCGTCGCGGCGGCCCACGGCGATTACATCCTGGTCCCGGCGGAACGAGACGTCCTTCTGCCCGAGGACCTCCCAGTGCTGATCGACCCGGACGCGTCGGCGCTGGGCTTCGGCCGTGGCGTCGGGTCCGAGGGCGGTGGCGCCGACGGCGAGGCCGAGGGCGGTGACGAGGGTGAGGGGGCGGAGGATCTTCATGGGGGGCTCTCGGGTGGCTGGGTGGAGTCCCCAAAGTGGGAGCAATCCAGGTGCCAGGATCTTCCGGAAGAATCGCATCGCGATCGTGGCAAAGCGCAGCGAGAGCCCCTTCGTGCCCCTTCCGCCCCCTGCTAGCGGGGGAGGGGGTCGGCCCCTGCGCGTACGCTCCCCTGTGCGACAGAGCGGATGGGTGGGGACGATTGGCTTGGCGACGGCCTGGATGATGGGGTGCGGAGCGCCCGCGTATCGCGACTCGGACGCGCGCCGGGAGTGTCGGGCCGCCGAGACCGAGGTGGCCCTCGCGCTGGAGCCCGATGGCTCGGTGGGCCCGGTTTCCAGCGAGGGCGAGCTCGCGGGCTCGTGCGTCGAGCGGGTCCTGGGCGCGTTGCGGTTCCCGGAGCCCCGGGGCGGGGGCCGCGTGCTGCTGCGCTTCGGGCTCCGCGTGGGGCCGTAGCCGCTCCTCGCGGGGCTCAGGCGCTCAGGCGCACTGGACCTGATCGCGGCCGCCGTGCTTGGCCGCGTAGAGGGCCTTGTCGCTGGCCTCGAAGAGGGCGTGGGAGTCGTCGGCGTGCTCGGGGTAGGTGGCCACCCCGAGGCTGGCGGTGACGTTCAGCTTGCCGAGCTCGGTACGGAAGGTGGTCGCCTTGAGCTCCTCGCGGATCCGCTCCGCAAGGAGGAGCCCGCCCTCGGTGTCCGTCTCCTCGCAGAGGACACAGAACTCCTCGCCGCCGAAGCGCGCGACGATGTCGGTCTCGCGCTTGGCGCGCCGGAGGATGGCCCCGAGCTCCTTGATGACCACGTCGCCGGTGGCGTGCCCGTAGGTGTCGTTGACGCTCTTGAAGTGATCGATGTCGGTCACGATCAAGCTGAGTTTGCGGCCGAAGCGGGTGGCCGAGCGGAGCTTGCGGTCGAGCTCCTCGAGGAAGGCCCGCTTGTTCAAGCAGCCGGTGAGGCCGTCGGTGGTGGCCATCTGCTCCAGACGGCGCACCGCTTGGGCGTTGCTCAGGGAGACGGCGAGCTGGTTCGCCAGAACCTGCAGGGTGGGGCGCACGGTCATGCCGTAGGCGCCGGCCCGCTCGGCCGCGAGGGCCACGGTCCCGATGGCGTCCTCGCGGACGACCAGAGGCAGGATGAGCAGGGACTTCATGCCCTCGAGGTTCGCGCGCTTGGTGAAGACCACCTGCTGCTTCAGGTCTACCTCGCCCCGGTAGGGCAGGTAGTGGCGGTTCTTCACCGCCATGGCCGTCAGGCTGGTGTTGTCCCGGAAGGTGAGCTGCGCGAAGCGATCGGCGTCCTTGCCGATCACACGCCGGACCCGGTGCCGACGATCGGCGGGGTCGTAGAGGGTGATGGCCGCGAAGTCGTAGGGGGCGATCTCGGCGGCGGCGTCGAGACCGGCGTCGAGGACCGCGTCCTCGTCGAGGGCGGCGCCGAGCATCTGGGAGGCCCGGTAGAGGATCGTCTGCTCGCGCTTGCTGCGCTCGAGCTGAACGAAGACCCGCTCGTTCTCCAAGGCTCGGAGGAGGTGCGCGATGGCGCCCTCGAGCAGCGCCTCTTCCTTGTCGCTGAAGGGGCGGTCGGCGATGCGGTCGGCGCAGAGCACGCCGCGGACCTGGTTGCCCTCGACGATGGGGACGCCGATGAAGGCCTGCACCAGCGCGGGGCCGTCGTAGTAGCAGAGCCCTTTGTAGCCGGGGCGGAGGTGCTCCAGGTTCATCGTCGACTGGCGCTTCACCACGGCGCCCACGGCCCCCTCGCCGGCGCCGAAGGGACCCTCGGCGACGTGCTCGGAGTCGGTGACCAGCTCGACGATCCGCAGCTGCTCCTCGTCGTCGCCGCGCATCAGGAGCACGCAGGTGTGCAGGTCCAGGGTCCGATGAAGGAGCTGCAGCACGTGGTAGAGCTGCTGGTGGACCTCTTCGACGCTGGAACGGAAGAGCCGCTCTTCGTCGTTGGCGCCGCCGGCCTGCGGGGCGCTCACGAGGCGGAACATGCGCGACTCGTGGCGGAGCTTCTCGCGCTCGGAGTCGAGGGCCTTGCGGGCGCCGTCCCGGACCCGGGCGATCTCCGCGCGGGTGAAGAGGAGGTTCAGGACCCCGAAGAAGGCCACGAAGACGCCGTGGGTGGCGAAGGGCTTCCAGTCGGTCTGGCCTTCGGTGCCGAACCAGAGCGCGGCCTCGAGGGCCAGCGCGATGACCACCAGGATGGCGCCCACCGGCTGGCGGGCGAAGGCGGCGACGAAGGCCACCACGGCGTAGACCGCCGGGTAGAAGGGGCCGCTCAGACCGCCACCGACCTGGACACCGGCGTGCGCCGCGACCAGCGCCATGGCGCCCAGCTCCAGGTCGATCCAGGCGATGCCCTCGGAGACCTCGCCGCGCAGGAACTGCCGGCGCCGGGCGGTGAGCCGGGCGCCGAAGACGGCGGCCCAGGCCACGGCGACCGCCGCGTGCTCGAGGCGTAGCTCGGTCGCGGGGACCCGGAAGATGCCCAGGAAGCTCAGCGCCGCCACCGCGAACGCGGTGAGCAGCCCGTACGAGCCCCGGACGGTACGGCGGAAGGTCAGGGCGGCGTGAACCAGGGTCGTCATCGCTCGACTCTTGCGATACGCATTCGCGGGCCCTCGGGGCAAGAAAGCGGCAGGTCGAGGAGCCACCAGGAAGTGGCCCTCGGGGTTCGGCCCTCACTAGGATCGTGGCCGTGCAGCGCGCGCGCCTCGATCCCAACAAGATCCTCGAGACCGCGGAGCGGTTGGAGCGCCGGATCCGCGAGCGCTTCCCGGACTCCGGGCTCTCCCGGGTCTGCCGTCAGCTCGTCGAGCTCTCCGCCCACGCGAAGCAGACGTGCGCGCTGATCCGCCAGCCGAATACTCTCGTTCGATACGCCAGCTGGGGTTTCGTCGCGCTGATGATCCTGGCCTCGGTGGCCGCGCTCATCTTGGCGCTCGTCGCCGGGGAGGACGAGGGCGGCCTGAGCTGGGCCGAGGCGATCCAGGTGGCCGAGGCGGGGATCAACGACGTGCTCCTGTTGGGCGCGGCGGGCTGGTTCATCGCCAGCTACGAGGTGCGCCGCAAGCGCGGCCGGATCGTGCATGCGCTCCACGAGCTGCGGACCCTGGCGCACCTCATCGACGTCCATCAGCTCAGCAAGACCCCGGGCATGATCGGCCAGGAAGAGACGCACACCGAGTCCAGCCCCCAGCGGATCCTCACGCGCTTCCAGATGGGTCGCTACCTCGACTACTGCACCGAGATGCTCGCGCTCAACGGGAAGATCGCCGCGCTCTACGGCGACGGCTTCGACGACGCCGAGGCACTGCAGGCCATCACCGAGGTGGAGGAGCTCTGCATCGGGCTCCAGCAGAAGGTCTGGCAGAAGATGATCCTCCTGCGCGGCACCGGCGGGTTGCCCATCGGGTAGGGGAGGGCGCCGCGCTACGCGGGCGTCAGGTCGGCGAAGACGAAGCCGTCGCGCTCCACGACCTCGCCACCCTCGATGGCGATGGGGGCCGAGAAGCAAGGTGCGGCGTAGCAGAACGTGTGGGCCTCGCCGTTCTCGAAGCAGGGGTCCACGCCCCCCGGGAGCTCGGCGAGGAGCGCGTGGTCCCACTCGCGGCCGGCGAAGCGGGGATCGAGCTGCTTCGGGTCCACGCAGGTGATGCGGGCGCGCAGGCCGCCGTCGACCATGGCCTTTGCCAGCGCGTCGGTCGGCTGGCCCCAGAGCGGGAAGACGGCCTGGAGCCCGGTGCCTTCGAGGCGCTCTTCGCGGTAGGCGCGGATGTCCTCGAGGAAGAGGTCGCCGAAGGCCATCACCTCCACCCCTTGCCGCTTGGCTTCGTCGACGGCGACCGTCATCAACGCCTCGTACTCCGCGTTCGAGCAGGGCCAGGGGAGGTCGACCGTGTGCACCGGGAGGCCGGCGGCGTCCGCCTGGGCCAGCAGGAGCTGCCGCCGGACGGCGTGCATGGCGACCCGCTCCGCGGCTCCGTTGAGGGTGGTCAACAGGCCCACGACCTCCAGGTCGTCCCGCTGCCGGAGCACGTGGAGGGCCCACGCCGAGTCCTTGCCCGAGCTCCAGGAGAGCCAGCACTTCTTGCGCGCCATGGGCCTGGCTCTAGTCGCGGGGGAACTGGAAGACCAGCTCGCCCTCGCGGATCATCCCCAGCTCGTCGCGCGCGACGCGCTCGATGGCCTCCGGGTCGGAGCGCAGGGCCTCCACCTCGCGCTCGAGGGCGCGCACCTCGGCCTCCAGGCGCTCGTTGGCTTCCTGCACCTCGCCGAGCTCGGCCTTGAGCACCCGGTACCGGGGCAGGCCACGATCGTCGAGGATGCGCAGGGGCACGGCCACGATGGCGAGCACCAGGAGCGCGAAGGGCAGGAGCCAGGCATGTCGCGAGGACATCGCCGGACCATCTCTCGCGGGCTCCCCCTCGTCCAGAAACCGTCCACGGCCCTGGGCGGCCTCCGGTCGTCGACGTGGCCAGCGGCGATGGGCTGGAGTAGCCTGCCGAGCCCATGGCCGAGCTGACGCAGCGGTCGCGTCGCATCCTCTACGCGACGATCACCGAGTACATCGCCACCGGCGAGCCCGTGGGCTCCCGGCGGCTCTCGCGTAGCTATGGGATCAACCTCTCGCCGGCGACGATCCGCAACGTGCTGGCGGACCTCGAGGAGCTCGGCTTCGTGGTCCAGCCGCACACCAGCGCCGGCCGCATCCCGACGGTGCAGGGCTTCCGTATCTTCGTCGAGGCCCTGGTGCGCATGCGCGAGGTCTCGCCCGAGGATCGGTCGGCCGTGCTCCAGCGGCTGCAGAACCTGGCCCCCGGGACCGACATCCAGCGGGAGGCGGGGCAGCTCTTGAGCACGCTCACCGGGGCGGCCGCGGTGGTGACCGCTCCCAAGCCGGAGGAAGAGCTGCTCAGCCAGCTCAAGTTCCTGCGCCTCGACGACCAGCGGATGCTGGCGGTGCTGGTGACCCAGACCGGAGCGGTGCAGAACCGGGTGCTCCTCGCGCCGGACGGCCTGGACGGCTCCGAGCTCGAGCGGGTGAACAACCTGGTGGCGGAGATGCTGGAGCGCGGGCCGCGGAGCCTGGTGACCATCCAGGAGGCGGTGGCCGAACGGCACGACCGCGAGCGCGGGGCCATCGAGGAGCTGCGCCGTCGGGCGGCCGACGTCCTGGGGAAGACCGTGGAGCAGCGGGCCTCGCCCCAGGTGGTGATCGAGGGCCAGGAGCGCCTCTTCGACCGGCCGGAGTTCCTCGACGCCGACAAGATCCGCGCGTTTCTCCGGGCTTTCGACGACCGGGCCCGGCTCCTGGACATGCTCGACGGGACCCTGGCCTCGGGCGGGGTCCGCGTCCTGATCGGCTCCGAGGCCAAGCTCGGGGACGTCGAGGACGTGACGGTCATCTCGACGTCCTACAGCCCCGATGGCGCCTCGAAGGGGACCGTCGGGGTCATCGGGCCGACCCGGATGGACTACGCCAAGGTCGTACCCCTGGTGGGGTTCACCGCGCGCGTGATGAGCGAAGTCCTCGGGGGCCACGAAGAAGAGGAGCCTTGACGCCGTCCCCACCTGGGAGGAGAAGCCGATCTCACCCCTGCGGGAGGTTCCTGGCGTGCTAGGATCGCCGGCCCGAGCGCTTCGAACGATGGAGGTAAGTGCGCCGTGATGGATCACGCGGAGACCGATCGCCCCGACGAGGACGAGATGGATCAAGAGGCCACCGAGACGGAAGCCGAGGTCGAGGAGACCGAGGTCGACCCGCTGGAAGAGGCTCGCGCGGAGGCGGCCCGCTACAAGGACCAGCTGCTGCGGACCGCAGCGGACCTGGAGAACTACCGCAAGCGGGCTCGTCGCGACGTCGAGGACGCCGCGCGCCGCGCCAAGGAAGACGTGCTCGGCCAGGTGTTGCCGATCATCGACAACCTCGAGCGCGCCGTGCAGGCCGCCGAGGGCGCCCAGGACGTGGCCGCCGTGGTGCAGGGCGTGGAGATGGTCCTCGCCTCGTTCCAGGACGCCGCCGAAGGCATGGGCCTCGAGCGCGTCGCCACCACCGGCGAGCGCTTCGACCCGAACGTCCACGACGCCATCCAGCAGCTCCCGTCGGCGGACCACGAGCCGGGCACGATCATGGCCGAGGTCGCCAGCGGCTGGAAGCTGGGCCCGAAGCTGATTCGCCCCGCGATGGTCGTCGTCGCCAAGCCGCCCGCGGAGAGCTGAGGAGCCGCGGGGGATGCCCAAAGTCATCGGGATCGATCTGGGGACCACCAACTCCTGCGTCGCCTTCATCGACGACAACGGGGAACCGGTGGTCATCCCCAATGGGCAGGGGTCGCGGACCACGCCCTCGGTCGTCGCCTTCACCAAGGACGGCGAGCGACGCATCGGTTCCGTGGCCAAACGGCAGGCTCAGACCAACCCCCACGACACCGTCTACGCCGTGAAGCGGCTGATGGGTCAGGAGTTCGACTCCGAGGACGTCGCCAGTCAGGCGAAGCTGGTGGCCTACGAGATCATCCAGAACACCAACGGTGACGCCTGGGTGCGGGCGGGGGGCAAGGACTACTCGCCGCCCGAGATCTCCGCGATGATCCTCGAGACCATGAAGAGCATCGCCGAGGACTACCTCGGCGGGACCGTCACCGAAGCGGTGGTCACGGTGCCGGCCTACTTCGACGACGCCCAGCGGGCAGCCACCAAGGCGGCCGGCAAGATCGCCGGCCTCGAGGTGAAGCGCATCATCAACGAGCCCACCGCGGCCGCGCTCGCCTACGGCTTCGACGAGAAGGACGGCAAGCGCATCGCGGTCTACGACCTCGGGGGCGGCACCTTCGACATCTCGATCCTCGAGATCGCCGGCGGTGTGTTCCGCGTGCGCTCGACCTCCGGCGACACCCACCTGGGCGGCGAGGACATCGATCATCTCCTGGTGGAGGAGCTCGCCAAGCGCTTCCAGGACGCCCACGGCATCGACGTCCGTGAGGACCGGGTCGCGCTCCAGCGCCTCAAGGAGCAAGCGGAGAAGGCCAAGCACGAGCTGAGCACCGCGCTGGACACCGAGGTGAACCTGCCCTTCCTCGCGGCCGACGCGAGCGGGCCGAAGCACCTGCAGACCACGCTGAAGCGCAGCGAGCTCGACATCCTCGCCGGCGATCTCATCGAGCGCTCGCTGGTGCCGGTGCAGCAGGCGCTGGACGACGCCGGTCTCGGCAAGGGGGACATCGACGAGGTCCTCTTGGTGGGCGGTCAGACCCGGATGCCGCTCGTGCGCCGGAAGATCACCGAGTTCTTCGACGGCAAGGAGCCGCACAAGGGGGTCAACCCGGACGAGGTCGTCGCCATCGGCGCGGCCCTCCAGGGCGCGGCGCTCTCCGGCGTGGTCGACGAGGTGCTCCTCCTCGACGTGACCCCGCTGAGCCTCGGGGTGGAGACCGGCGGCGGTGTGTTCACGCCGCTGATCCCGCGCAACACGACCATCCCCACGCGGGCGATGGAGATCTTCACCACCAGCGTGGACAACCAGCCCTTCGTGCCGGTGCACGTGCTCCAGGGCGAGCGCGAGATGGCCGCGGACAACAAGTCGCTGGCCAAGTTCGAGCTCTCGCCCATCCCGCCGGCGCCGCGCGGTGTCCCGGAGATCGAGGTGATCTTCGACATCGACGCCAACGGCATGGTGAACGTCACCGCCAAGGACCTGCGCACCGGCCGCAGCCAGTCGATCCAGGTCGTCGCCTCCAGCGGGCTCTCCGAAGAGGAGGTCGACCGCCTCGTCGAGGAGGCCGGCCAGTACAAGGAGAGCGACGCCAAGCGCCGCGAGCTCGCCGAGCTCAAGAACGGCGCCCAGTCCCTCGTCTACACCAGCCAGCGCGCGGTCGACGAGATGGGCGAGTTCGTCGACGCGGCCATCATCGCCGAGGTCCGCCTCGACATCGAAGCGCTCGAGGGGCTGATGGCCGAGAACGCCGACGCGGTGGCCATCCGCGAGGCCCTGCAGAAGCTCGAGCTCAGCGCCTACAAGATCGCCGAGGCGATGTACGGCGACGTCCAAGAGGGCGAGCCCCCGCCGGAGTGAGGTGCGGGCGCACGTGCGGCGCCCTCATCGCTCGGCCGGTTTCCAGGTCGTCGGCCCCGCATCGCGAGGACAGGCGTCGCACTCGGACTCGGTCCGCAGCTCGTGCGCCCCTACGAAGGTCGGGTCGTGCTGGGATGGCGGCGCGTCTTGCCGCGCACCGCAGGGGCACTTGCCGCCTGCGGTGCATCCCGCCAGCAAGGTGATCAGGACCCATCCCAGCCTCTTCATGCCATCACCATGAGAGAGGGGAAGGGCGGATGGCAAGCGGGCGCGGCGGACGGCCTCGACCAGCAGCGTTCACGCAGCGCGGATGACAAAGCGCCAGAGTAACTATCGTACCTGAGTTGCATGAGCGACGGACGATGCTATCAAGGGTCCTCCCCTTTCCCAGGAGCCTCCCGTGCGATTCCCCTCGACCCCTTCTCTTTTCCTCTGCATCGCCCTCGTGGCGGGCGTCGGCTGCGGCGACGACGACACCGACTCCCCGACGCCCACCGCCGACATGTCCGTCCCCGGCGCCGATATGGTCGTTCCGGGTGCCGCCAGCCTCACCGTGCTGGTCGAGCCCGAGGACGGGATCGTGAACGGCATCGCTGCGGGGGACGGCGAGGAGGACATCACCGATGGCTGGTCGGTCGCCTTCGACCGCTTCCTGGTCACCGTCGGCGACGTCGACATCCACCTGAGCAGCGACGAGTCCGTCGACGCCGAGGCCGAGGAGGTCTTCGTGGTCGACCTGACGGCGATCCCCGGCGCCGGTTTGGCCCTGTGGTCCTTCGATGGGCTGGAGGCCGGCCGCTACGAGTTCAACTACGCCACCCCGGGGGCCGGCGACGGCAGCATGCGGGAGGAGAGCGTCACCCAGGCCGACTACGACCAGATGGTGGCCGAGGATTGGACCTACTTCGTCGATGCGACGATCTCCAATCCCAGCGGGCAGTCCTGTCCGCCGGCGGATCTCGCCGAGGTCGGCGACGCCACCCCGAACGGAGCGACCAACGCCCGCGGTGAGGCTTGCTACGACAACCCGAGCATTCGCTTCCAGTGGGGCGTCGCCGCGGAGACCACTTTCGGGCCCTGCGAGATCGACGAAGTGCCGGGGTTCGTGGTCACCGAAGGCGGGAGCCAGACCGTGGCCATCAGCATCCACGGAGATCACCTCTTCTTCAACGGGTTCCCCGAGGGTGAAGAGGGCGGCGTGACGCGCCTCGCCCAGTGGCTGGCCGACTCCGACCTGAACCTCGACGGCGAGGTGACCCGGGAGGAGCTGGAGGCCATCGCTCCCGCAGATCTCGCGGAGCTCGACGACCGCTACTCGCTCGGCGGCTCGCCCGTCGAGCTCGAAGAGATGTGGGACTACGTCATCGCGCAGTTCAAGACCCAGGGCCACTACCAGGGCGAGGGTGAGTGCCCCTTCGATGGGATGGCCCACGACCACTGACGGTGCCGCGTCGCCGGGCTCGATGCCCGGCGACGCCGCTTTGCCCACGCCGTGAGGTTGGCTATTCTCACCAGGTCTCATGCCCACGCCATCGCTCAAAACCGAGGACATCAAGGACGAGCTCCGAGCCGTCGGCCTCCGGGCGACCGGATCGCGCGTAGCGGTGCTGCGCTGCGTCCGTCAGGTGACCCGCCCGGTCGCGCTCGCCGATGTCGTCGAGCTACTCGGAGCCGAGGGCCCCGATCGAGCGACGGTGTACCGGAACCTCTCCGACCTGGCGGACGTCGGGCTGCTGCGCCGCGCTCACCTGGGCGACGCCTGGCGCTTCGAAGAAGGCGACGAGGCCGAGCACGCCCACTTCGTCTGCACCCGCTGCGGAACCGTCGACTGCGCTCCGGAAGTGACCCTGAAGGTCTCCAGCACCGGCAAGAAGACCCCGCACGCGCTCGAGGACGGGCAGTTCCAGGTTCAGCTCCACGGGCTCTGCGACGAGTGCAAGTGAGCGTCGCCGACTCGCGCGTGGGCGCTGCGCTCTGACGCGCGACTCGCGATCGATCGTTTCCCATGGTTCGTCTTCTCGTCGCTCTGGCCGTCGGGCTCGTCCTGGCTGGCCCGCTGCACGCGCAGGCTCCCGGTGCGCCCGACGCAGGCGTTCCGGGTGACGCAGGGCCCGATACGGGAGAGCCCGACGCGACCGCAGAGGAGGCCCCTCCGGAGCCGTCCATCGAACCCCCGCGGATCCTCCGCTCGCCGCCCCCGGCGTATCCGGATGTCGCCCGGGGGAGCGGGGAGCACCCCACGGTCGTGCTCTTGGTCACCCTCGACGACCATGGCGTCGTGGGCGAGGTCGAGGTCGTCGAGCCGGTCGGCTCGGCTTTCGAGTCCGCCGCGTTGGCGGCCGTCCGCGACTGGGGCTTCGCCCCCGCGCTGCGCGACGGCCGGCCGGTACCTGCTCGAGTCCAGGTGGCGGTTCACTTCGAGCTCCCCGAGGCTCCGACCGCTCCGCATCCCCACCCGGACCCCCCGACCGACGCGACCGAGCCCGTCGCCGTCGCCGACGTCGAAGCCGCAGGCGAACCGGTGACCGGCGACCCGGTCGACTCGGACACGCCCGAGGAATCGTTCGGCGCCGAAGCCGAAGCCGAAGCCGAAGCGCTGCGCCGGGAAGGGCGCTCGGCGAGCGCGTTCGAGGTCGAGCGGGACGTCCTTCGGGCCACCCGACGTCGCGAGGGCGCGGATCTCCTCAACTCGGCCCCGGGCTTCTACGTCGCGCGACCGGCGGGCGCGGCGATCGCCCATCGGGTGACCGTGCGCGGCTTCGACGCCGAGCACGGACAGGACGTGGCCATGGAAGTGGGCGGGCTCCCCATCAACCTGCCCTCCCACGTGCATGGCCAGGGATACGCCGACCTGGGGTTCCTCATCCCGGAGGTGGTCGACCGCATGAACGTCATCGAAGGTGTCCACGACCCTCGCCAAGGGGACTTCGCGGTCGCCGGCTCGGTGGGGTTCGACCTGGGCGTCGAGGAGCGCGGGTTCCGCCTGCAGACCTCCTACGGGAGCTTCCGCTCGTTCCGCCAGTTGGCGACCTGGGCACCCGAGGGGGGCGAGCCGGGGACCTTCGGCGCCTTCCAGGTGAACCGCTCCGATGGCTTCGGGAGCAATCGTCGCTCGTTGGCTGCGAGTGCCATCGTCCAGGTCGCGGGCGACCGCCGACACCGCGGGTGGCGCTTTCGGACGTTGGGCTTCGTCAACGTGGCGCGGGCCGACCTCGCCGGCGTGGTGCGGCGCGACGACGTCGACGCAGGCTTCGTCGACTTCCTCGGCGTCTATCCCTATCCGACGGCCACCCAGCAGAACGCCTCGAATGGCCGGATGATGATCGGAGTGTTCGGCGAGCGCCGCCTCGCGAATGGCGCCAATGCCGACCTGGCCGTGTTCGGCGGCGTCGACCTTTTCCGCACCCAGATGAACTTCACCGGGTTCCTCGAAGAGTCGCGGGTCCTCGAGGACGTCGCCGGCCGCGGAGACTTGATCGAGCAACGCAACCGGACCGGGACTCTGGGGCTCCGGGGCAGCTACCGGAGCCCGGTGGCGAGACCCTTCGACTGGCTTTCTGCCCGGCTCGAGCTGGGCACCCAGGCCCGCGTCGACTGGATCACCCAGCAGCAGAACCTCATCGACGCGACAGTTCGGAACCAGACCTGGGACAACCGGATCGACGCCGACATCTTCGGGGTCGATATCGGAGTCTACGGCGACTTGAGCATGGAGTTGGGGTCCCGAGTCGATCTCTCGGTGGGCGCTCGCGCCGACGTTCTGCTCTACGAGGTCGACGACCGGTTGGGGAACTTCATCGAGGTCTCCCGCTCCGACACCGCCTACCTCGTGGGGTACCGGCGGAGCGCTCTGGGGGTCGCGGCCGGGCCCCGCGCGAGCCTCGCGGTCGAAGCGACCGACTGGATGACTTTCCTCGGCTCCTACGGCGAAGGCTTTCGCTCCCCCCAGGCGCGCATCCTCGACGACGGGGAGCGGGCCCCCTTCACCAAGGTCCGCTCGGCCGACCTCGGAGTGCGTTTCTCGATGGACGACCGGCTCACGGTCACGGTCGCCGGCTATTGGACCCGCCTGTCCTACGACGTCGTCTTCGAACCCGCCGAGGGGACGTTGGAGCGCATCGCCGGGACCCGCCGGCTGGGCGCCGTCGCGCACGTGGTCACGCGACCGCTCCCTTGGCTCGTCGCGGCGGGGTCCCTCACCTACGTGGACGCCGAGCTGCTGGAGCCCCCGCCCGCGACGGTCGAGGAGCCCAATCCTGCCTTCGAACGAGGCCAGAACCTCCCTTACGTCCCGCCGGTGGTGGTGCGTCTCGACGTCGCGGCGGAGGGCGCCTTGGGCAAGGTACGCGACCGCGAGCTCCGCGGACACATCGGCGCCGGCTTCTCCTACTTGTCCCCGCGTCCGCTACCCTACGGGGCCTTCGCCGACCCGGTCGCTCTCCTCGACGCCTCGGCGTCGCTCGAGTGGGGTCCCGTGGAGCTGGGACTGGAGGTCTACAACCTCTTGGACGACCGCTACGCCGCGTTCGAGCTCAACTACGTCTCCGACTGGACCAACGGGGGCGTCCCCAGCCGGATTCCGGCTCGTCACATCCAAGCCGGCGCGCCCCGGACGGTGATGGGAACGGTAGGGTTGAAATGGTGAGGCGGACCTGTCTCCTTGCGGCTCTCGTCGTCCTGGGTGGGTGCATCGACACGGCCACGGAGCCCATCTCGATGCCCCTCTCGGTCTCGGGGACCTCGGTCGCCGACGACCTCCCGGCTCGGGGCGACGTGACCGTGACCCTCGAGCGGGCGGACCTTGTGTTCGGACCGTTGACGTTCTGCGCAGGTTTCCTCGCGGGCGACAATTGCAGCACGGCTCTCGTGGAGTGGACGGACTCGGTCGTGGTCGACACGTTGGACCCGACCCCCGTTTCGGTCGGTGAACTCATCGGCGTCAGTGGGACTGCTCGCTCCTACATGTACGACCTCGGCTACGTGTCCCTGCTGGTCACCACCGAGCCCCTGGAGCTCGCTGCCGCAGCCGAGCTCGACGGGTCGTCCCTCGTCCTCGAAGGCGTCGCGCACATCGCCGACGACCGGATCGCTTGGCGCTATTCCACGCGTTTCGTGCAGCCGGCCGACGTCGAGCGCGGGGTGCCCATCGTCCGCAGCCGACGCGACTCCGGCTTCGAGCGCACACTGAGCGACGGAGACCCGATCACGGTTCGCGTCGACCCCTCGAGCTGGTTCGCCTCCGCGAGCTTCGCGTCTCTCCGGCAGGACGAGGTTTGCTCCGAACCCGGCACGACGGTCTGCGGCGGGCAGGTCGAGCGTCGGTGCAGCGACGGGGATCCCATCGAGCGAGACTGTGAGAGCGAAGGCCTGGTCTGCCAGCCCGACGTCGGTTGCACCGACCGGATCCTCATCGAGGACGGTAGTCAGATCGGGAGCGCCATCCGGACGGCGATCCTCGCGGGCGTGCGGCCCAGTTTCGAAGGCGATTGACGGCCCGAGCCACTCCATAGCAAACGCACTCATGTTGCGATTGGGATCTCGTGATGTTATGCGCTTCCCATGAGTGCGGAGCGGTGAGGTCGCGGGAGAGGCTCGATATGGCGGGGACCTTCCTCAGCGCGACGTGCGCCTTGCACTGCGGCCTCGTCGCCGTCGCGCCGGCGCTCCTGGTGATGAGCGGGCTGGGAAGCCTCCTGGACGAACGGGCCGAGTGGGCCTTCACGGCGACGGCAGCCATGGTCGGTGGCGCCGCCGCGGTGATGGCGTGGCGTGCCGGCCGTCGCGTCGTCGTGGGCGCGTTCGTACTCGCTGGGAGCGCGCTGATCCTGGGCCGGGCGCTCGAACCGCTCGGTGAGCTCGCGGAGCTGTCGTCCATCGCCGGCGGTCTGGGTCTCGCCGTCGCTCATGTGTTGAACCTGCGCGCCGCTGCGCGAGGTGCCGCGCGCGAGCCGGACCCATGTCCGCCTACGGCGACGCCGTGAACTTGGCGCGGCTGACCGCGCCCGAGGACCACCCGTGATGGCTTTGGAGCTCTTGATGTTGGCGTCTCTCGGGCTGCTGATCGGACCCACGATCAGCGCGCTGGGCGCTCGGGTCGCTCCCGCTGGTGCCCTCCTCGATGGGTTCGCCTTCGCCCTCGTCGGGGTTCTGGTCGTGGCGTTTCTCGTCCCGGATGTCGTAGGTCGGCTCGGAGTCTTCGGGCTCCTCCTCACCGCCGGCGGAGCCACGGTGCCCTGGGTCCTTCACCGCCTCGCGGCGGGGTATCGGAGCGTGGGGGTCCTCTTCGTCGCGCTGGCCCATGCCGCCGTCGACGGAGCCGTTCTCGCCGTGGGGTCCGATGAGCCCGCGCTCGCCGCCGCGGTGGTGGCTCATCGTTTGCCCGTGGGCGTCGTCGTGGTGGTCGCTGCCCGGGCCGCACGGAATCCGACTCGGACGATGTGGGCAGTCACCGGCGCGATGGTGGCGGCGACCGCGGCGGGCTTCGTTGGAGCTCCGGGGCTCATGAGCGTCCTGCCCGACGCGGGTCCGGCGATGCTGGAGGCGGTGGTCGCGGGGTGCTCCTGCACATCGTCCTCCTGCCCCACGGACGGCGGGGTCACGCGCCCGAGGTGCCTGGCCACGGCCACGGTCACGGAACCTCTGGCCACGGCCATGGAGACTCTGGCCACGGTCCCGTCCACGGCACCTCTGGCTACGGTCACGGCATCTCTCGCCAGGGTGACGGTCACGGAAGCCACGGTCACGGAGCCACCATTGCGCCCGCGGCGGTGAGCTGCTGTGGCCCCGACTCCCACGGTGACTCCGCGCTCCACGACCGCGCGGAGCACGGTACCGGTCCGCTGAGCTCGCCGACGGTCTGGGCCGCCACCGGAGCCACTCTCGGCATCGCCGCGGCCGTGGTCGGTCCGATGGTGCTGTCCGGCGTCGGCCACGACCACGCCTACTCCTTCTTCCGCACCCTGGGCGTGCTGGTGCTCGAGAGCGCTCCGGCGCTTCTCGCGGGATACGCGCTCGCGGGCATCGTGCCCACGATGCTCGCGGGAACCGCGACGCGCGCCCTCGGTCGCGGCGGGCCGCTCTCCCGCGCGCTCCGAGGCGTCGTCTTCGGTCTGCCGCTCCCCATTTGCTCCTGTGGAGTGTTGCCCCTCTATGCCTCCCTCGTACGAGGAGGCGCCCCGCCGACCGCGGCCCTGGCCTTCTTCGTGGCCACTCCCGAGCTCGGGCTGGATGCCGTGCTGCTCTCTCTGCCCTTGCTCGGTACCTCGCTCACCGCTGCGCGGGTGGCGGCCGCGTTCGTGGTCGCGGTGCTGGTCGCGCTGATCGTCGGACGCTTCGTGAAACCTCTGGCGTCGAAGGCGGCGGTCCCGGTGGAGAACGAAGCGCCCGAGCCGGTCGGCGCGAGGATCCGGCGCGGGCTCCGGTTCGGTTTCGTCGAGGTCTTCGACCACACGATGCCCTGGGTCGGTCTCGGCTTGGTGATCGCCGCGATGGTCGAGCCGATGCTCGCCCACGGCTTCGCGAGCGGCATGCCCCGCGGGCTCCAGGTGCCCGTCGCGGCGCTCATCGGTGTCCCGGTCTACGTCTGCGCCTCGGGGGCCACCCCCATCGTAGCGCTCGCCATGCACAAGGGGTTGAGCGCCGGCGCCGCGATCGCCTTCCTCATCGCCGGACCCGCCACCAACCTCACGACCTTCGGAGTCTTCGCACGCTTACACGGAGCACGAGCGGCCCTCGGCTTCGGGCTCGCGGTCTCCGCGCTGGCGATCGCGGCGGGATGGGCGGTGGACACCATCGGGCTCTCGTCGGCTCCGGCGCTCGAGCGGCATCTCGACGAAGGGCTCCAGGGGACTTGGTTCGCGTGGGTCTGCGCGGCCGCCCTGGCCTCGCTCTCGTTGGCCTCGCTCTACCGACAGGGTCCACGCGGCGCGATGCGACAGATCCTCGAGCCCATCCACACGCACTGAGACTCCCAAAGCCGACGCTGCTGGGCCGTGCTGGTTCGGGCTCGCTCGCGACGCGCCCGGCATGGAAGAAGGGAGCCGACCGACTCCAGCCTCCAAGGCTCGACGCCTTGACTTAAAGGCAACGCAATTGCAGATGCAATACGAATGGCGATGTTGCAGCTCATCTTCCTCGGCTTGTTGGTCTGCGTCGGGTGCAGCGCGGACTCCCAGCCTGACGAGGCGCCCGACGCTTTCGCTCCCCTCGACGCTGCGAGCGAACCGAGCGATGCGGGTCTCGACGCGACGGGGCCCGCCGACGCCGGGCCGGACTGCGGACCTCACGGAGAGGCTCACGGCGACCACTGCGACTGCCATCGGGGCTACGTGGACCAGGGCGGGCGGTGCGAGCCGCTGCCCGAGTGCGAGGGCGACGACCCCTTCGAGCCCGATGACATCGCCCGGGACGCCTCGGCTTGCGACGCATCGTGTGCCCGGGCTCTGTGCCCGGCCGATCGAGACCACGTGGTGCTCGAGCTCGCCGCGGGGGCGGCGCTGAGCATCCGCGTGACGTTCGATGCCCACGAGTCCCTGCGGCTGACTCTGTACGAACCCGGGCGGGACCCGCGCTTCGACGAGCCCATCGCCCGCGCGGAGCTGGTCAGCGGCGAAACCCTCGATTTCACGGTTCGACGCGATGGGGAGCACCTGCTCCGCATCGAGGGCGACCCCTTCGACGCCACGGGCGTCTACCTATTGGAGCTGATGTGATGCGTTCCCTTTTCCTACGGACCCTCGGGGCCTCCATGTTCGCGTTGGGGGTCGCGTGCGGCGACGACGACGCGACGCCGGATGACGCCCCGCCCGATTCAGGCATGATCGAAGACGGCGGAGTGACGCCGATGGACGGCGATACCCCCCCACCCATCGACCAGGGTCTCGACCCGATGGATGGTGGATCGATCGAGCCGACTCGGGACACGGCGACCGTCCTCGCCGGGCAGAGCGCGACCGGATTCGTCGACGGGCTGGGCGTCGCCGCCCGGTTCAGCGGTCCCGCCGGGGCGGCCATGGCGCCCGACGGCAGCGCCATCTTCGTCGCGGACACGTTCAACGCCGTGCTCCGCCGCATCGACCTGCCCTCGGGCGCGGTGACGACCCTCGCCGGTCGCGTGCAGGTGCAGGCGACGACCGACGGGGTCGGGCTCGACGCCACGTTCCAGAGCCCGCGCGCGATGAGCGTCACCCCGGATGGTTCGGCTCTCTACGTGGCCGACGGCCCTACGCTGCGGCGGGTGGACCTCACGACCCTGGCGGTGGAGACGGTGGCGGGGGTCCCCGGTATGCCGGGGTACGAGGACGGAGTCGGCGACGCGGCGCGGCTGGGCTTCCTCATCCACAGCAGCGTGTTCTCGGCGGACGGGGCGACGCTCTACCTCAGCGATCGCAGCAACGACACGCTTCGGGCGTTCGACGCCGCGACCGGGGCCGTGTCGAGCATCGCGGGCGCGCCCTATCCGGGCTTCGACGCGATCCACGTGGACGGCATCGGAACGGATGCCCGCTTCTCGGGGCTGGGAGGCCTGGTCCGCGTCGGTGAGACCCTCTACGTCGCCGACACGTTCAACGCCAGCATCCGGCGCGTCGATCTCGCGACCGCTGCAGTCACCACGGTCGCCGGGCAGCCCGGGGTCGAGGGGAGCATGGACGGCGTGGGAACAGACGCGACCTTCGAGGTCCCCCAGTCGCTGGCCACCGACGGCGAGTCCCTCTACGTCGTCGGCTTCAACGGGGTCTTGCGGCGCGTCGCTCTCGCTGACTACTCGGTCGAGACCATCCTGGGCACCTACGACGACGTGCGCCCGGTGGATGGCGTCGGCGCCGAAGCCCGTCTGGGTATCGCATTCGGCCCGCCGCTCTACGACGGAGTGTCGGGGGACCTCTTCTACAACGACCGCGACGCCAGCAGCATCCGCCGCATCGAGCTGGACTCGCTGACCGTGAGCACCTTGGCTGGCGCGAACGAGCCCAGCGGTTCCACCGATGGCAGCCTCCTCGAGGCGCGCTTCGCCGGCCCGGACATGATCGTCTGCGAAGGAACCGCGCTCCGCTGCTATGCCTCGGACTCGTACAACCATACCATCCGGGTGATCGACGTCGCCGAGGCCGAGGTGTCGACCCTCGCCGGGCGGGCGGGCGAGCCGGGCGAAGCCGACGGCTCGCTGAGCGACGCGCGCTTCGCCGCGCCGGCTGGGCTGGCGCTCGACGAGACCGAGGGCCTGCTCTACGTCGCTGACTCGGCGAACGAGCTACTCCGCGTCGTCGACCTGACCGCTGAGACCGTCTCGACCCTGGCGGGTGCGCCCCAGGCCGCCGGAGACGCCGACGGGTTCGGCGATGCGGCGCGATTCTCGAGCCCTCAGCGCCTGGCGCTCGCCGACGAGGGAGCCACTCTCTACGTGTCGGACACGGGGAACTCGATCCTGCGCCGCGTGACCGTCGATGCTGGCGAGGTGACCACGATGGCGGGTGCGTCGGGTATCTCGGGATCCGTCGACGGGGTGGGAGTCGACGCGCGATTCCGCTCCCCCATGGGGCTCGCGCTCTCCGAGGACGGCGCCCGGCTCTACGTCGCCGACCGGTCGGCTCAGCAGATTCGGGTGGTGGAACTCGCGGACGCCTCGGTGTCGACGTTGACCGGGACCGACCGCACGACCGGAGTTGCTGACGGCTCCTTTGGCGACGCGCTCTTCTCGGGTCCCACCGACCTGTTGCTGACGGCCGCGGGGCTCTACGTCGCGGACCAGTCCAACGCCTTGGTGCGGCACATCGACCTGACCGCCGGCGAGGTGACGACCTGGCTCGGAGACGTCGTCCGCCGAGGGAACCTCGTGCCCGGGGTCGAGGTGCCCTTCGACGAGGCGACGCTCTATTTTCCGCAGGGCTTGGCCCGGCTCGGGGACGACCTGCTCCTGACGTGCGAAGACGCGGTCCTGATCGCGCGTCCCGCGGGGTCCTGGTGAGGCGCATCGGGGTCGTCGCCGCGCTGCTCGGCGCCTGCGCCGGCGGCGTCGAGCCCGCGCCCGTGGCGGACAGAGACGGCGGCCCGGCACCCACGATCGAGATCCAAACCGGTGCTCCCGGCGAGTATCTCGAGTTCGCGGACGGCGACGAAGTCCTCCTTCAGCGCGGGTGCCAGGGGAGCCAGCACGTGTTCGTCTCGGTGCGCGGCCGCGGCTTCGAAGGTGAGAAGTTGGAGGTCCAGCTCGAGCTGGAGCGTGAGGACGACCGCACGGTGGTCAGCCTCCCGCTCCACCTGCGCCTCGATTTCATGGAAGACGCACCGGTGGGCGTGCGGCAGGCGACTGGGCTCACCCTCGTGGTCCCCGACCCCGGTGACGTGGTCGGCGAGCGAGTGGTGATCCGCGGCACCCTGGTCGACCCAGCGGGGCGCACGGCGACCCAAGAGCGCCCGGCCGTCGTTCGCTGGGGCCCCGACTCCTGCCGCGGACACGGCTGACCGAGACGAGAGAGGGGCGCGCCGAGCACGGCGCGCCCCTCGTGTCGTCCGTCGTCGGTGGGTCTCTCAGGCCATGATCAAAGGCGGGAAGGGGTTGGGGAGGTTCGTCCAGCTCGCGCTGTCGCCGTCGGCGAGTTCGGGGGCGAGGAGGCACTCGTCGAGCCGGCGTCGTATCTGCGCCTCGTCGAGGTCCTGGCCGATGAAGACCAGCTGCTGGGCGCGGTCCCCGAAGCGGGGATGCCAGCCCGGCTGTTCGTCGGGACGCTGACCCTCCGGCTGACTCCAGCGATCGCGGGATACTGCGGCCCACCACATGCCCGCCGGCCGCACGTCGCTGACGCCGCCGGCCTGGGCCCACTCGTAGGCCACCCGATGGTCCGCGGCGACCCAGAAGAACCCCTTCGAACGAAGGAGCCCCTTCCAGCTCGCCTCCTCCCCGAGAAAGGCCCGGAGCTTCTCCGCATCGAAGGGCCGCGGCTCCCGGTAGGTGAAGCTGCGGATCCCGTACTCCTCGGTCTCCGGAGTGTGCTCGCCCTGGAGCTCCCGGAGCCAGCCCGCTGAGTTCGCGGCCTTCTCGTAGTCGAAGAGACCGGTGTCCAAGACCGCGTCCAGGGCGACGCGGCCGTGAGTGGCGATCTCGATGCGTGCTCCCGGGTTCAATGCCCGAACGATGGCCGTGACCTCGCGAGCGGCTTCGTCCGAGACCAAGTCGACCTTGTTCAAGACGATCACGTCGGCGAACTCGATCTGATCGATCAGGAGGTCGGCGACGGTCCGCTCGTCCTCGGGCCCGAGAGCCTCCCCACGAGCGGAGAGACTCTGCGCCGCGCGGTAGTCCCGCAAGAAGGCCGCGGCGTCCACGACGGTGACCATCGTGTCGAGCCGGGCGACCTGGCCGAGGCTCACTCCGTGCTCGTCCTCGAAGGTGAAGGTCTGCGCGACGGGGATGGGCTCGGAGATGCCCGTGGATTCGATCAGGAGGTAATCGAAGCGGCCCTCTCGGGCGAGCCGGGAGACCTCGGCCAACAGATCGTCCCGGAGCGTGCAGCAGATGCATCCATTGGACATCTCGACCAAGCGCTCGTCGGTGCGCGACAGCGACGCGCCCCCACGCTCCACGAGCGCTGCGTCGATGTTCACGTCGCTCATGTCATTGACGATGACCGCGACGCGCCGACCCTCTCGATTGCAGAGGACCTCGTTGAGCAATGTCGTCTTGCCGGCACCCAGGAAGCCCGAGAGGACGGTGACCGGTAGGCGACCGTCGCGAGGCCCCGACGTCACCGTTCGGCTCCCGCGCCGTCCGCAGAGTCGCGGTAGGCTCGGCCAGGTTCCTCGGCGACGAGCTCTTCCCAGCGGTCGGCACACGCCTGGCACGACCGGACCTCCCGGGCGATCTCCCAACCGGCTCCTCCGGGGTCATCGAAGTTCTTGAGCTTTCTACCGACGCGCGCTCGCTGAGCTTTCGGGCGCGCTGGGTACTCGGCTGGACGATATTCGAGCGGCACCAGAACGCAGCGCGTTCGTGGGGGCCAGACCTTGGGGCCGTCGCCCTTCAGCTCGGGGACGTGAGCGCAGAGTTCGCATCGAAACATGGAGACCTCACTTTCGAACGGCACCGTGAATCAGTTGCAATCGAGTTGCAAAGAGATTCTATGTGCATCAGTATCGGCTGCATGCATGCGATTCCCTTCGAGGCGCTTTCGTCGGCTTCCCCGCGCTCACTGGTCATGGGCACGCACATCGCCCAGGCGCGGCGCATCGCGGACGAGGACACCGACATCGTCGTCCTTCGTCGCGAGCTGCCGGCGCCCGTTCGCGCCGAAGCGACTCGGCTCTGCGACTTCGGACCCGTCTTCCGATTTCGCCATGGGTTCGCGGTCAGCGAGCTCGACGAGCGAGGTGCGCAGGGCTTGTTCGCGTCGATGGTCGACGGGGCCCTTCGGGACCAGTTGCGCCGCGATGTCGTCGCCCTGGCCCGCGAGTGGGCGGGTCTCACGGGCCGGCGCCATGCCCAGGCGACGCTCTCGCTCGTCGACACCGACGAGTGCCGCAAGCTCCACTACGACTACGTCGACTTGCGCGTCGTGTGTACCTACCAGGGTCCCGGAACATGGCTCGCGCCCGAGGCCGCCCTGGACCGGACCGCGCTGGGCCGAGGTGACGACGCGGACCATGCGAACGGTCGCATCTGCCCCGATCCTGCACGCCTCGTCCAGGCGGGGGCTGGCGATATCGTCTTCATGAAGGGGAAGAGCTGGGGACCGGGGGCTCGAGGGGCCATCCATCGCTCTCCCTCGATCGAGGGAACGGGGATCCGGCGGCTCGTGCTCAAGGTGGACGGGATGAAGTGTCCCTGCTGACCTGAGGGCTCACCGTGGTTGCCCCCGTGGGCGGCGCCCGGGTACACCGGGGCCATGGCGCTGAATCAGCTCGCGGACGGAGTGTGGGAATACGGGCAGACGTTGCGGGTCCCCGGGGGCGTGAAGCTCCCGGCGCGGACCACGGTCGTCCGCGATCGCGACGGAGGCATCCTCCTCTACGGCCCGCTCCCCGTCGAGGAGGTGGACGCCGACGCCATCGACGCGCTCGGTGAGGTGCGGACGATCCTCGGCCCCAACAAGTACCACCACATGTACCTGCGCCAGGCCAAGGAGCGGTGGCCGAAGGCGCGGCTCCTCGGCGCGCCGGGGCTGCCGGAGAAGCGCTCGAACCTGAGCTTCGACGGCGTGGCCGAGGACGGCTTCGTCGCGCCCGGACTGGAGCTCCGCGCGCTGCGCGGTGTCCCGATGTTCGGGGAGGTGGTCCTGGTGCACCTGGGATCCCGCTCCCTGGTCTGCGCGGACTTCGCCTTCCGCATCCAGGAGGCGAGCGGGATCTCCAAGCTCGCCTTCAAGATGATGGGCGACTACGGCGACACCCTGAAGCGCAGCCGCCTCTGGAGACTCGGTATCCGCGACCGCGAGGCCTACCGGGCCAGCGTCGAAGCGCTCCTCGAGGCGGACTTCGACAACGTCATCATGGCCCACGGGGACCCGGTCTTCGGCGGCGCCAAGGCCCAGCTTCGCAGCGCTCACTTGGGTTGACGGCTCGCGCTTCGCCAAGGACTGGCACACCCCTCGCTAGGTGATAGGACCATGACGATGCCGCGTTTTCGCTCGATGTTCTTCCGGTGGGCTGCGCCATTGTGTGCCTTGCTCGCGCTCCCGTCCGCGTCCATGGCACAGGATCCAGTGGCCGACACGGGCCACGATTCCGAGGCCCGCGGTCTCTTCCTCGCGGGCCAAGCGGCCTTCGAGGCTGGGCGCTTCGAGGAAGCCCTCGAGCACTTCGAGCGCGCCTACGCGCTCAGTGAGCGGTCGGAGCTCCTCTACAACGTCGGGCTGACCGCCGAGCGCCTGCGCCACGACGAGCGGGCCCTGGAGGCCTACACGCTCTACCTGGAGCAGAACCCCGACGCGCCGCATCGGGCCAACGTCGAGGGCCGGGTGCGCATCCTGCGCGAGCAGATCGAGGCGCGGCCGGACGAACCGGAGTCCGCCGAATCCGTCGCCGCGCCCGAGCCCATGCCCGAGCCGGACGAGTCCAGCAACGCGCTCGGGTGGGCCCTGACCCTGGGGGGCGGGTCGCTGCTGCTGGCTGGCGTGGTCTCCTTGGGCCTCGCCGTGGGCAGCCGGAACGCCGCCGACGAGGCGCCGGACGGGACCCCGTGGACCACCGTGGAGGCCGACGTGAATCGGATGGAGCGGCGCCGCGCGTTCGGCATCGCCTTCGCGGCCATCGGCGCCGCGGCGGCCGCCGTCGGGCTCGTCTTGGTCTCCCGCGGCGACGCGGACGAAGAGCACGTGGCGCTGCGGCTCGGGCCCGGCGCGCTCACCGTCGAAGGGAGCTTCTGATGAGACGCGGTCTCCTCATGACCCTTCTGGTGGGCCTCGCCGGTTGCTTCGATCCGGAGCCCGGCGCGTACTCCTGCACCGACGACACCACCTGCCCGGATTCCTGGTACTGCCACTCGGACCAGCGGTGCCGACCGGACCCGGAAGGCGCCGTCGACCTGGGATCCATCGACATGGAGCTGGCCGACATGGCCGCGCCGGACATGGACGTCGACATGGCCGCGCCGGACATGGACGTCGCCGACGCCTGCGTCCCGGGGAGTCAGCGACCGGTCGATCTCCTCTTCGTCATCGACGACTCGGGCTCGATGATCGAAGAGCAGCAACGGCTGCGGGCGGGCGCCCGGAACCTCCTCGAGGCGCTGGCGTTCGGCCGGGGCGCCGACGGCACCTCGGGCGCGTTCACGCCCGTGGAGGATCTCCACGTCGGGGTGGTCACTACCGACATCGGCGCCAACGACGCGCTCCCGGGCCCGGACTGCTCGCTCCCGGGAGACAACGGCCACCTCATCTCCGAGGTGCGCAATGGCGGTGCGGGCTGCCCCTCCACCTTCTCCGAGCCCTACTTGACCTTCGACCCCTCGGTCGGCTTCAACGCGCTCGCGGACGACCTCGCGTGCCTCGCCAGCGTGGGTGTCATGGGATGCGGCTTCGAGCAGCAGCTCGAGGCCATGGCGCGCGCGCTCACCCCCAGCGGCGTGACCGGCATCGACGGCCAAGCCGACGGCGCCAACGCTGGCTTTCTGCGCCCCAACTCCGTAGTGGTCGTCGCGCTGATCAGCGACGAGTCCGACTGCTCCGCACGGGACCTCGACCTCTTCGTCGTCTCCCATCCGACCTACTCGACCGGCGAGTACGGCAATCTGAACCTCCGCTGCGCCGGATTCCCCGACGCCCTCCACCCCGTGGGGCGCTACGTGGACGTCCTGCTCACCCATCTGCGCGGGACCCGGAACACCGACGTCGTCTTCGCTCCCCTGGTCGGCGTAGCGCCCGCATTGGTCGGCGAAGACTGGGGCGACATCCTCGCCGCCCCCTCCCAGCAGATCGCGATCGCGGATGACGGTATCCAACTGGAGCGGGCCTGCGAGTCCGAGGGGACCCAGGCCCATCCGGGCCGGCGTTTCATCCAGCTCGCCCAGCTCCTGGAGGAGCAGGGCGGTCACGCGACCCTCGGGTCCATCTGCCAGGACGACTACGCCTCGTACTTCGCAGGGATCCTGGCGGAGGTGGAGCCTCTGCTGACCGCCGACACCTGCGACTGAGCCAGGTGTGCTAACCCTGGGCGATGCTCCAGGTCAGCTCCACCTTCGACTCCGGCAACGGCGACCTCGTCGCCATCGATGGCGACGAGGTCCGCCTCACGATCCGCCCCGACGCCGGCGACAAGCACCTCCAGTGGTTCCACTTCCGGGTCGCCGGGGCCAAGGGCCGCCAGCTCCGCTGGGTCCTCACCAACGCGAGCCGCGCGAGCTACCCCGCCGGCTGGACCGACTACGGCGCCTGCGCTTCCTACGACCGGGTCCACTGGTTCCGGGTCCCCACCACCTACGAGGAGGGCGAGCTCCGCTGCGAGCACGAGGTCGAAGGCGACGTGGTCTGGTACGCCTACTTCGCCCCCTACGACGAAGAGCGACACCAGCAGCTCCTCGGCTGGGCCCAGGAGCAGCCCGGGGTGAGCCTCGAGTGTCTGGGGTCGACCCTGGACGGGCGCGCCATGGACCTGCTCTCCTTTGGCGCCGAGGACGGCGTCCCCTGTTGGATCATCGCGCGCCAGCATCCGGGGGAGAGCATGGCGGAGCACCTGATCGAAGGGCTCCTGCAGCGGCTCCTGGACCCCTCCGACGCGCTGGCGGCCTCGCTGCTCGAGCGGGCGCGCTTCTACGTGGTCCCCAACATGAACCCCGACGGCAGCGCCCGCGGACATCTGCGAACCAACGCCGTGGGCACCAACCTGAACCGCGCCTGGGCCGAGCCCTCGATGGAAGCGAGCCCCGAGGTCTTCCTGGTCCGGGAGCGGATGGATCAGACCGGCGTCCGCTTCTGCTTGGACGTCCACGGCGACGAGGGGCTGCCCTACAACTTCATCGCCGGCGCCGACGGCGTCGCCGCGCTCCCGGACGCCATCCACCGCCTCCGCGACCGCTACGAGGAGGTCCTGGAGACGGCGTGCCCGGCCTTCCAGCGCGTCCACGGTTACCCCCGCGCCGCCAAGGGCGAAGCCAACCTCACCATGGCGACCAACCAGACCGCCCAGCGCTTCGGCGCGCTCTCGATGACCCTCGAGCAGCCCTTCAAGGACGACGCGAACCACCCCGACCCCGAGGTCGGTTGGTCTCCCGCGAAGTGCGCCGCCCTCGGCCGCGCCCAGCTCGACGCCCTCGCCGCCGTCCTCGACGCCCTCTAGCAACCGGGACGATCGTCGTCATTGTCGTCATTTGACAGGGACGATCGTCGTCATTG
>DCLA01000081.1:4393-37085 GCA_002320815.1 Myxococcales bacterium UBA1660 | reverse complement strand
ACAATGACGACGATCGTCCCCGGTTCAGAGGCGGCGCATCAGGCGTACGGTCTGGCCGCTGGTGACCTCGACCGTGACGTTGTGCATGGTGCCGTCCGCGGTGCGGAGCCCGATGCGGTGGCTCCCCGCGGAGACCCGGAGCGAGCGCACCGGCGTGTTCTGCCCGGTGTCGCGACCGTCCACGAAGACGCGGGCCCAGGGGATGGTGTTGATCACCAGGGTCCCGCGGCCGCGCGACGAGGTCATGCTCTCGCCGCCGCCGGTGTTGCGGACGATGCGCATCACGCTGGTGCCTCCGGAGCCGGAGTTGGTGTTGCGCTGGATGCGCATCACGGAAGCAGCGGCGACCTGGGTCTCCTCTTCTTCCTCTTCCTCCTCCTCGGCTTCTTCCTCTTCCTCGGCCTCTTCGGCCTCGGCGACCTCTTCTTCCTCGGCCTCTTCCTCTTCGGCCGCGGATTCCTCGGCTGCCGCCGGCGGAGTCTCGGCCGCCGGCTCCTCGGCCGCGGCCGGAGCAGAGGCGACGTTGGCGGTCGGATCGCTGATCAGGACCACGTCGAGCATCGCCGTGCCGCCGGCGCCGACCTGGACCTCGCGCTCCACGGCGCGGTAGCCCGGGGCCACGATGGTGACGGCTCGGTTGCCTTCCTCGATGCCTTCGACGCGGACCGGGGCCACGCCCCGGGCGATGCCGTCGACGCGCACCTCGGCGCCGACATCGGGGACCGTGCGGACCTCGATGGTGCCCTGACCGGGACCACCGAACGCCAGGTAAGCGCCACCGACGCCGACCAGGACCATGAGCACGGCGGCGGCGATCATCAGGGCCATCCGCTTGCCCCGACCCTCGTTCGGCTCGACGCGAGGCATCTCCTGGGTCGCCATCGCGCGCTGATGCGGCGCGGCGGGCGGCATGGAGAAGGACGGTGCGCCACTCGGCGCGGGCGCGGGAGCGGGCGCAGGGCCGCCGGCCATCGGCATCGGCGCGGGGGCGGGCGGACCGCCCAGAGGCCCGGGGCTGGGCGCGGGGCCGCCGCTGCGACCGGCGGGACCGGCGCCGAAGGCCCGGGTGGGCTCCTCTTCGTCGCTGGCGCCCAGCTCCTCCATGTCGTCGGCAGAGAAGAAGATCTGCGTGGGCTCGGCGTCCAGCTCTTCCGGCTCGGGGACGCCGCCGCGCTCCTGCATGGCGTCGAAGGGCGACGAGGTGATCATCGTCGCCTCGCCCTGCAGCTCGTCGTCGTCGAAGACCTCGTGGTCCGCCGACATCAGGTCGTTCGGGTCGAGCTCGCTGGTCGACGCGGGGGCGATCCGCGGGGGCGGGGCGGCCGGGCGCGCGGGCGGCGCCTTGGTCGGCCGCGCCGTGGGCATCGGGGGCGGCGGGGCCGCGGGCTTGCGTTCGCCGCCGAGGACCGAGGGCCGACCCACGTGCGCATAGGAGTCGAGGCGCGACTTCTCGGTGTCGAGCTCCTTGGCGAAGGCCGAGCCCATCCAGGCCCCGAGCTTGCCGCTCGTGAAGGGAGGCCGCTGGGTGACCAGGAACTCCTGCAGGGCCTCATGGAGCTCGCCGGCGCTCTGCCAGCGGTCGGCGGGCTCGCGCGCCAGGGCGCGCATCAGGATCTCGTCGAACTCCTTGGGGACCCCGGCGACGATCTGCGACGGCGGCTGCACCTGCGCGTGACGGACCTTCTCCAGCGTGGAGAAGTCGCTCTCGCCGGTGAAGAGCCGGTCGGCGGTCAGCATCTCGTACATGCAGGTGCCGACGGCGAAGATGTCCGAGCGGTGGTCGATCGGGAGACCGCGCACCTGCTCCGGGCTCATGTAGCCGAACTTGCCCTTGAGCACGCCGGCCTGGGTCTTCGTCGTCCGCGACGCCGCCTTGGCGATGCCGAAGTCGATGAGCTTCACCGCGCCCTCGTAGGACACGAGGATGTTCTGCGGGGAGATGTCCCGGTGGATCAGGTTGAGCGGCTGCCCGCGCCGATCACGCTTGCCGTGCGCGTACTCGAGGGCCTCGCACATCTTGCCCGCGATGTGGGCGACCATGGCCGGCGGCATGCGCTTCCGCATCTTGCGGAAGCGGTTCATGATCTGGAGCAGGTCTTTGCCCCAGATGTACTCCATCGCGATGTAGTGGGAGTCGCCGATCTTCCCGAGCTCGTAGATGGGGACGATGTTCGCGTGGTTCAGATGACCCGCGATCTTCGCCTCATCGATGAACATCTCGATGAAGTCGTCGTCCTCCGCCATCGTCGGGAGGATTCGCTTGATGGCGATGATCTTCTCGAAGCCTTCGATACCGAAGGACTTCGCGAGGAACACCTCGGCCATCCCGCCGACCGCGATGCGATCGAGCAGCAAGTACTTGCCGAACGGGATGACCCGCTTCTTGGGTCCCGGGTGAGGGCTCTGGCCCCCAGCGGGGTGTTGCATCCCCATGGCCTCCATGGTGACCCGCATCCGGGCATAGATCAACGTTCACGCGCGTCGCGGAACGATTTCGGTGGGTTCTGAACCTACCCTTCCTGCCCCTTCCGGGCAGTGAAGGCTAGGTTTTGGGGGTCGCAGCCCGGGGGTCAGGGGCCCCAATGTGTCCAAGTGGAGACGATTGACACGAGGGGGGGCCGAAGGTGACCATCGGACGGAAAGAAAAAGGCCACGGCGCGGACGCCGTGGCCTTTTTCAGAGCTGCTCGGGACTCACTCGCCGTAGACGGCGGTGGTGCCCTCGAAGTTGAGGCCGACCGAGAGGTTGGCGCACTCCATGGTGGCGGGGTCCTCGTTGAGGTCCGCGAAGCCCTGGAGGACCGTGCGGGCGGTCTCGGGCGGGATGGCGTCGCCACCGACGGCGGCGACGGTCATGACGAGCTGGTCGATGTTGAGCGAGCCGCCGATGAGGCCGTTGCCCAGGCCGGAGGCCGAGACGGTGGCGCGAACCTGAGCGTTGTTGATGGTCAGGTTGACGCTGGTCTCGTCGTCGATGGGGATCGACAGGGGCAGCGACGGGACGGTGATGTCCAGGACGCCGTTGACGATCTGGCCATTGGCGGTGACCACGTCCATCATCTCGATGTCGTAGGAGCCGCCGGCGGCGAGGGGCACGGCCACGGGGGTCTCGGTGCCCTCGGGGAACGCGCCGAGGTGGAGGCGCAGGGTCACGTCGCTGTCGATGGTGCTGTCCACACCCTCGAGCTGCATGAGGAGGACGATCGAGCCGTCGCCGAGCGCCTCTTCGATGGTCGCGGAGAGGTCGAGGTCCGCGAGGGTCTCGATCGACGGCGCGAGGCGCGCGAGCTGGTTGTCGACGCCAGTGGTGCCGTTGGGGGCGGTCCAGTCCTGGACACCGCAGCCGGTCGCGTCACCCTCGTTGGTGACGGTCTCGTCGAGGTTGAAGCCGTCGACGGTGCCGGGGCTGCTGTCTTCCTCGACGGGCACGCTCAGGGTGCTCGCGACGAACTTGCACTCGCCGCAGTCGAGGGGCTCGGGCGTGCCCATGTCCGCCATGGTGGTGTCGCCGTCGCCGTCATCGGTGCCGTCGTCGTCGCCGCAGCCGACGAAGGTGAAGCTCGCGATCGCGAGCATGCAAGCCAACTTCTTCCAGTCCATCCCGGTGTGCCTCCTTCGTGGGCCCTACTCCCAGGGTCCCTGCCCGCCAATCGAGCGGGCCCGGGGTACCACGGTCGTTCCGCAACCCACAAGCAATCTGATCGAAACATCGTCGCGTTTTGCGACGCCGCGGCACGGTATCACGGATTCTGGGGAGCGGCCCCCGCCGGGCCCTCGATTTCGGCGACCGCGGCGTTGCCCGCCGCGTCGGTGGCCCGCACGGCGACCACGTGGGGTCCGGCCTCGAGCTCGCCGAGGTCCACGGTGAAGCGCTCGGTGGCTTCGTCGAGGAGCTGATCCTCGGGGAAGAACACGTGCCAGTCGCCGCCGTCGACGGCGTATTCGAGCTTGGCGATGGGCCCCATCGCGTCCCGGGCGACGCCCGCCAGGTTCCCGCCGCGGAGGGTGAGCTCCACCGTCGGGTCGTGGTCGTCGACGAGGAAGGGTTCCGACGCGCGCACGTCGCGCAAGGTGAGGGGCCCGGGGTTCTCGTTCTCGTCGGAGGCCTCGACCTGGACCACGTACCAGCCGTCGGGGATCCCGCTGGTGTCCCAGGTGTAGTGGCTGTCGGTGACCTCGACGTCCTCGTCGAACATCGGGCGCCAGCGCTCCTGGCCCTCGGCGCGGAAGCGGAGCCGGTAGCGGAGGTCGTCGCCGTCGGGATTGTCGACCGACCACTGGATCTTCACCCGGGAGGACGGGGAGGGCGGGTTGTCGGGGTCGCTGCCGCGCGCGTCGGCGCGGACGTTGGAGACGTTCGCGCGCTGGTTCTGCGGGAGGTAGAAGGCCTGCGAGGCACGGAGCACCGCGCCCGCGCCGAGCTCGGCGCGGATCTGCAGGTAGCGCGCCGCGGGGCTGCGCACCGGGCCGGGGGAAGCCATGGGCGCGGACCAGTCGGTCCAGGTCTCGTTGGGATCCTCCGAGTTGCCGCTGCGGGTCCGGAAGCGGATGGGCCCCTCGCCGCGCCAGTCGAGGCGGCCCCAGCGAGCCACGAAGCCGGCGTCGAGGGCCTTGCTGGTCCAGGTGGCCTCTTCGCCCTGGGCCTGACCGGCGCGATAGAAGGCCGCGGAGTCCCCGGTGACGAAGACCGGGCGGTCGCCGTCCAGGGCCAGGCCGGTCACCTGGCGCTCGTCGACGTCCACGTAGGTCGCGCGGGTCCGGCCGGGGCCGATGCGGTGGATGCGGCCCTCTTTGCCGGTGCCGACGAAGATGTGCTCGCCGACCACCTGGACCGCGGTGAAGTGCTCGTCGTCGTCGCGGAAGAGCCGCTCGGCGCGGCCGTCGGCGCTCACCCGCCAGAGCCGGCCCTTGCCGGTGGAGCGCGCCTTGGTGCGGCTGGTGGAACTCGACGACGAGCTGGTCACCGGGCGCGGCGCGGGCATCTCGTTGGCGGCGACCGCGACGACGCCACCGGCGGCGTCGAGGGCGGTGATCTCGTTGCCCTCGAAGTCGTGGAGCACCGAGACCTGGTTGCCGCGGATGCGGTACACCAGCGCCTCGCCGTCGGTACCGGCGTAGAGGTCCTCGCCGTCGAGGGCGAGGGTGAGCACGTGACCCTGGGGTGCGTCGTAGACGACGCTGGCCGCGCCGCCGGGCTCGATGGCGAAGACCTTCCCCTCGGGGCCGGTGCCGGCGTAGAGGCGCTGGCCGTTCCACACCAGGGCCCACACGTGCTCGGTGTCCGGGAGCTTCACCAGCTCGCGGACCGCGCCGTCGCCCAAGGCGATGGCGTAGATGCGGCCTTCGGGGAGGGTGCCGGCGTAGAGGGTGTCGCCCGCGACCGCCAGGGCGCTGACCAGGAGCTGCCCGGTCTCGGCGAAGGGCGCGACCTCGCCGCCGCGGACGCGATAGATCTTCCCCGCGTCGCCGGTGCCCACGTAGACGGCGCCGCCCGGGCCCCGCGCGATGGCGTAGGCGAGGGCCTCGTCACCCAGGGCGAGCCGGGTGGTGGTGATGCCGGGGACCACCGCGCCGTCCGAGCGGACCATGGCGCCTTCGAGCTCACCGGCATCGAAGTCGCCCGCGTCGTCGAGGCGGAACTGGCGGGTGGAGACGGCTTCGGCCGGGAGGGAGGCCAGGGTGGCCGAGAGCGCGGCGGAGACCGCGGTGAGGACGAGGGCGCGACGAGAGAAGGTCATCGTTTGGAGTCGGTGGTCTCAGCGGTGGCGCGGGCGTTCGCGCACGTCGAGGGTGAGGTCGGCGGAGCCCTGGACGACGTGGCCCACGTCCACGCTCTGGCGGACCTGGGTCACGAAGGGGCGACCGGGTTCGGTGCCGCTCTGCCGGGTGAGCGCGTCGAGGGCGCCGCGGGGCAGGGAGCGGACCACGTGGCCGGGGAAGCGGAGGCCGCGGCTGGGCATCTTCAGCTCGGCGACGACGGCGGTGGCGTCGTAGGACTCGTAGACCCGGTTCACCAGGTCCTGGAGGTTGCGCGGCACCGCGTGCTCGACGCCGACGCGGGAGCCGGGGTTCAACTCGATCTTCACCGACTCGCCAGCCAACCGCTCGGGGATCCGCACCGGGATCACGCGGACGACTTCGCTCTCGTCGTAGCGGCGCATGCGGACGCGCACCTCGACGGTGCTCCCCGGGTCGACCTCCTGGGTGGGCACCGAGGCCTCGACGATGGTGAGGGTCTCGTCGCCGAACTCCAGGTCCAGCTCGAGGTCGATGGCGGTCAGCCGGGTCGGCTCGAAGGCGTTGCCGTAGGCGATCTCCATCAGGTCGAAGAGGCGCAGCCCGGAGAGGGCCCGCAGGTCGCCGGGACCGGCGCCCATGTAGCCGTGGTCTTCCAGGGTGATGGGGTCCAGGCCGTCGATGGTCACCGTGTAGCGGGCGGTGAACATCACGTCGGTCTTGTCGCTGGAGCTGGCCTCGATGGCGTTGGCCAGGGTGGAGAAGATGAGGGTCGGGGTGAGCACCCGGTGGCTGGCCAGCTCCACGTTCCACTCGTCCCGCGGGGGCTGGACGAGCCCGTTGAGCTTCAGGCGCATCGGGATGGTCGCGGCCTCGAGGCCGGTGTCGACGACGATGGCCGCCTGCCGGTCGTGGACCAGGGTCCCCAGCGGGGCGGTGGCCTCGGCGATCTTGAAGGAGCGCGCGGTGCTCGCGAGGATGTGCAGGACTCGAGCCGTCGCGGTGGGCAGCCCCAGTTCGCCGGCGTTCATCATCGGGTGTCCGAAGGCGACCAGGCGGCGGCCGGTGCCCACGTGGGTCACGGTGCCGATGGCGGTCGCGGAGATGTCGCCACGGACCAGCTGCACGCCGATCGCGCCGCCATCGACGAACCGTCGCTCGGTGTCGACCTGCGGGGCTCGGCGACCGCCGCCGCCCTGGAGCGGGACCCAGCCCATGGCCTCCATCTCGTCGCCGAGCATCGCCGCGACCCGATCGGTGAAGCCGCCGAGCATCAGGGGGGTGGCCGCGGGTCGCATGCGGCCTTCGGCGGGCGGGGTGCGCCCGGCCAGGTGGGCCCGGAGGGGGCCGAAGGCGTCGGTCCGGTCACCGCGATAGGCGGGCAAGCCGGCGAGGCGTCGCCGGTCGTACCCGGCGCTGCGGGCGCTTCGGGCCCGGGGCGGCCCCAGCGCGAGCTCCCGGGCGCCGGGGAAGGAGTCGGGCCGGTAGGGCCGGTCCATCTCGGCCGTCATGTTGGCGATGGGCGTCACGCCGGCGATGGGGTCCATCCCGAAGGGCCATCCGTAGGCGTAGGCGCCCACGAGCTTGCCCTCCAGATAGATCGGGCTGCCGCTCATGCCGCCCACGGCCCGGGCGTGCTCCAGGGTCGGGTGCGGGGTCCGGATGAGGATGAGATCCTGATCGGGCCGGAAGCCGTGGAGGACGTCGACGACCTCGACGTCGAAGCGCTCGGGCTCGGTGCCGCGGAAGACGGTGAGCCCGTAGCCGGTCATGCCCGGCCGGACCTGGTCCACGGGCATGGTGGACGGCCCCTGCTGGGCGATGGCGCCGGCGGCGAGGACGAACGCCGCGAAGGGCAGGACTCGGAGGATTCGAGCGCGCAAAGCGAGCGAAGGCTAGCAGACCCCGGCGGGGATGGCGCCCGCTCTCTTCGGGGGGACGCGCGGGCTATTCGGCGGCGTCGGTTGCCGCGTCGTCGGTCGCGAGGCGGACCGGGGGCCGGATGCCCGCGGGGAGCGGGAGCTCGCCGATGATGGCCACGAGCTGGTGGGCATCCTTGGGCTTCCGGATGCACGCGGTGGCGCCGGCCAGCCGGGCCGCGGCGCGCAGGTCCGGGGTGTCGTCGTCGGCGAGGAGGAGCGAGACCAGGTCCGGGCAGCGTTCGTGCAGATGTCGGATGACCTCGATGCCCTCCATGCCGGGCAGCTCGTCGCTGACCAGGACCAGGTCCACCGGCCACTCGCTGACCAGGGCCAGGGCGCCGTCGCCGCTGCTGGTCCCCACGACCCGGTTGCCCTCGACGGTGAGCATGCGCGCCAGCCGCCACTGGAGATCGGGGTCGGACTCGACGACCAGCACCCCGCAGGGCCGGAGGCTCTGGGCGAGGATGGGGCCGCTGCCGTGGTCCTCGGTCGCCGGGGGCGCGGTATCGCGCATGCTACCGGCGGCGTTCGGGCGCGCCTTGCTCAGCGGCGGGCGGTCGCTCGAGGGCGGGAAGCTGGAGTCGGGGTCGCGGGACATCGGGGTCGGCGGAGAGCCGGGGATACTACGGGGAATTCACGACGGCTCGCGAAGCGGCGGGCGCGTGGCGATGGGTCCCCTCTCGAATGCAGGTGGACCTCGGTCGGAGTGGTTTGGCGGGGACCTCGTGGGGTCCGACCCGCAAAGTGATGACCAAGAGTCCTCGCCCACTCGGAAGTGAGCGCGTCGGTGACTCTAAGGGGAAACGATGGTCGGCGCAACGGGTGAGACCAAATGGTCCAGAATGCGCGCAAATCGTCACCATCCGGTGCCAGTTGCCGCGCGCGCGGCTTTCGGTCTACCGTCGCCCTCGTGCTGCCTCCGCCGCTGCCGCATCAGGTGCATGTCCTCCAGCGCGTGCTGGACCGGGTCGCCGTGGCGTCGGCCGATGGGGGACCGATCCCCATCGTGGTCTTCGGGCTCGACGGCACCCTCTACGACAACCGGCCGCGCACGCTGCAGATCCTCCTCGAGTACTCGGAGGACGTGCGCTCGACCGACCTGGAGCTCAGCGACGCGCTCTCGTCGCTGAGCCTCGAGCGGATCCATCGCCTGCTGAGCGCCACGCTGCGCGAGTGCGACGTGGTCCAGGGGGACGTGGTCCACGAGATCACCAACTTCTGGCACGAGCGCTTCTTCTCGGACGACTACGCGACGTTGGATCACCCGATCCCCGGCGCGCCCGGCTACGTGCGCGCGCTCCACGAGGCGGGGGCGATGATCGTCTACGTCTCCGGGCGGGACATCCCGGGCATGATGCTCGGCACCCTGGCCAGCCTGCGCGACGACGGATTCCCGGTGTGCGCGGCGAACGTCCAGGCCGCCCTCAAGCCCGACGCGACCCAGGGCGACGAGAGCTTCAAGCGCAAGGTCTTCCGGCAGGTACGCAAGCTCGGCGATGTCATCGCCGTCTTCGACGCGGCGCCGGGGATCTGCGACACCGCGCGCGGGTTCTTCCCCGAGGCCGAGATCGCCATGGTGGACACCTGGCGCCTGGAGCCGCCGGACCCCGAGGCCCAGGTGGACCTCGTCGGCGACTTCCGGATGGGCTGAGACCGAGCGTCAGGCGCCGAAGCCGCGCCAGGCGCGGACGCTCTGCCGGAGATGCCGCTGGAGCTCGGCCCGCTCCTCGGGATCGCGGGGCGGCGTGTTGACCGGGTTGCCGGGGAGGACGACCTCGGCGACGAGGGCGCCGGAATAGCCGGCCTCGGTGAGGACCCGGTGGTGGGCCTCGAAGTCGATCTTGCCCGCGCCGACGCCGCCGCGGTTGGAGTCGGAGAGGTGGTAGATGGCCATGGTCCCCGCGTGACGTCGCAGCGCGTCCAGCTCGTCGGTCTCGCCGATGTTCATGTGGAAGCTGTCCAGGAGGACCTTGAGGTTCCCGGTGCCGGCCATCTCCGCGACGCGCTCGAAGTCCGCCGCGGTGTGGACGAGCGGGATCTCGTAGATGTTGCAGGGCTCGAGGTGGGTCTGCACACCGCGCTCGTCGGCGGCGGCCACCAGGGTGCGCACCAGGTCGGCGAGGAGGGCCCACTTCGCTTCGTCGTCGGGGGCGTTCACCGTCCAGGTGGTCAAACCGTGGATGGTCAGGCTGGTCCCCAGCGCGGCGGCGTAGTCGAGGAAGCCCATGTACTTCGCCAGGGCGGCTTCGCGGGTCGCCTCGGCGTCGCTGGGCGGCCGGCAGTCGAAGGGGTCGTAGGCGAGGATGGGGAGCCCGCGGGCCTCGGCCGCGGCCCGGACGGCCTCGGCGGGGTGCAGGTCCGGGGACTGGCAGTACTGCACGGCGGTCAGGTCCGCGGCGACGATGAAGTCCATCATCTCGTCGAGGTCCTCGATGCCCAGGGTCCAGGTGCAGGTGCCGATCAGGGGTTCGGTGCGCGCGCCGGCGACGCTGCTCCCGGAGGACCCGGTGGACGCCCGGGCTCCGCTCGCGCCGGTGGAAGAGCCGGGGGCGCAGTGGGCGGCGGTGGCGGCGACGAAGCCGGAGAGGACGGTGCGACGGGTCATGGGCCGGGACATCGTAGGGGAGTCGGGGCCCACGGACCGCTCGCAACGGTCCCCGGACGAAACACAGTGTTGCGTGCCTACCCGCCGGGGGTGGTCGGCGCGCTCAGAAGGTCGCCTGCTCGTCGCCCTCGCCGGGCGTGACCACCGCGGGCTTGGGCTTCTTCGGCTGGGGCTTGGCGTTCCAGACGCGGGTGGCGAGCACCAGCCCGATCAACGCGACGGGGACCATGGCGATGGGCCAGCTGATCCAGTTCGCCGGGTCGGCGGCGAGCTCGGCCTGGGTGTCGTCGGGCAGGAGGATGCCGTAGGTCACCGCCATCACCGCGGTGCCCATGTAGACGAAGCCGTCGATGATCCCCACCGCGACGCCGACGTTCTTCTTGCCGCCGAAGTCCATCGACGCGGTCCCGGAGAGCATGCCGTGCACGCCGATGACGGCCATCGACATGAAGATCACCAGCCAGCCGACGATGGGCGAGGCGTAGGCGAAGATCAGGACCACCGCGCCCAGGAGCATCGCGCCGTAGAGGATGGCGGCCACCGGGCCCCGGCGGCTGTCGAAGATGCGGTCGCTGATGATGCCGGCGATGACGCCGCCGAGGATGCCGGCGCAGCAGAGCAGCATGCCCCAGTTCGCGTAGACGAAGGTCCCCTCGAGGCCGAGGGCGCCGTCGGTCTGCTTCGCGAAGGTGCGGAACCACTGCATGATCGCCTGGCGCAGGAAGCCGCTGCAGAACTCGATGAAGGCGATGGTCAGGATGATCGGGTTGCGCAGCATGAGCTTGAAGACGGCCACCGCGCCGAGCCGAGGGCCGTCGTCGCCGCTCGAGGCGTCGGCGGTGTCGAAGTCGTCGTGCCCCGCTTCGCCCGGGGTGTCCTTCACCACGAAGGCGACGATGACCCAGAAGACGGTGAGCAGCGCGGCCGGCGCGAAGAAGACGTGCTCGAGCCCGAACGCGCCCATGATCTTGTAGCCCCAGTCGAACGCGAAGTAGATCCCGAGGGAGATCAACACGCCGAAGATCGCGCCGAAGACGCCGCGCTCGCGCACGTGGAACCAGGGGGCGTTGACCTTGACGATGGCCACCGCGCCGAAGCTCTGGAAGTACATGTTGAGCGCGTAGAGGACGCTGAAGATCACCGTGAGGTCGGCGGCGTAACCGCTCGCGGCGGGACCATCGGCGACGATGGAGTGGGTGATGAAGCCCATCGCCGCGTTCATCACCAGCGAGCCCCCGGCGCCGATGAGGATGGCCTTCTTGCCGCCGATGCGGTCGGTCAGCGGGCCGTTGATCACGAAGGAGCAGCCGTAGACCAGGGTGCCCCAGAAGAAGATCGTGGCGAAGTCCTGGTTGGTCATCAGCGGGGCCCCGAGGAGCTCCATGTCGCCGAAGGCGTGCTGGCTGACCTTCACGTTGTAGCGGCCCATGTAGAGGAACGCGTAGGTCAGGCCGAGGGGCAGCCAGTTCATCACCCGGCGCCGGCGGAAGGCCTTCGTGTGACCCAGCTCCACCTTGGGCAGGCGGAGGATCACCAGCGCGATGACCACCAGGAGGATCAGTATGGGCAGGAACTCCTGCAGCCAGGGGGGCAGGGACTGGTAGAGCGCGTTCATTCGCGCTCGGCATATCACGGGTCGGGGGACCTTTCAGCGCCGACCGCGTGACGAGGCCCCTGGGCCGCCCGCGGGACGCGGCGCGGGGAGCGCGATCCTCGGCGATGGGGTAGGCTCCGCCGCCGTGACCGAGGCCACCGGCGAGCCCCTGCTGCAGATCGACGACCTGCGGACCGCGTTCCACACCGACGAGGGGACCACGGTCGCCGTCGACGGGGTCAGCCTCCGGGTCGACGCCGGCCAGACCCTGGGTCTGGTGGGCGAGTCGGGTTCCGGCAAGAGCGTCACCTCGCTCTCGGTGATGCAGCTCCTACCCGGCGGGATCGCGAAGATCGAGGGGGGCTCGATCGCGTTCCTGGGTCAGGACGTGGTGAAGCTCCCGGAGAAGAAGATGCGCGGCCTCCGGGGCGACGACATCGCGATGATCTTCCAGGAGCCCGGCACCTCCCTGAACCCGGTTATGCGCGTCGGCGCCCAGGTGGTGGAGGCGATCCGGCAGCACGAGCAGGTCTCCAAGGCGGAGGCCCGGGCGCGAGCCATCGCGCTCTTCGGCGAGGTGGGTATCCCCGAGCCGGAGCGGCGCATCGACAGCTACCCCCACGAGATGAGCGGCGGGCAGAAGCAGCGTGTGATGATCGCCATGGCGCTGAGCTGCAATCCCAAGCTGCTCATCGCCGACGAGCCGACCACCGCGCTCGACGTGACCATCCAGAAGCAGATCCTCGACCTCGTCCGGAAGCTCCGGGACGAGCGGGACATGGGGATCCTTTTCATCACCCACGACCTCGGCGTCATCGCCGAGATCGCCGACCGGGTGGCGGTGATGTTCCGCGGGAAGCTGGTCGAGGAGGGCTCCGTTCGGGACATCTTCCGCGCGCCGAAGCACCCCTACACCAAGGGCCTCTTGGCGTGTCGGCCCAAGCTGGACACCACCTGGCGCCGCCTGCCCACGGTCTCCGACTTCATGGACGTCGACGTGGTCGACGGGAAGGTAGAGATCACCGAGAAGGCCAGCTCCCTCGCCGAGCTCGAGGACCAGTTCGGGGAAGGCCGTGGGCGCTACCTCCACCCGCCCACGAAGCTGGCGGAGCTCGGTCACCCGCTCGAGCGGACCCCGCTGGTCGATGACGCCACCACCGCTCCCGAAGGCGAGGCGCCGCTGCTGAAGGTGGAGGACCTGAAGGTCTGGTTCCCCATCCGAAAGGGCTTCTTCGGTCGGGTGAAGGGGCACGTGAAGGCCGTCGACGGTGTCTCCTTCGACGTCTACCGCGGCCAGACCCTGGGCCTGGTGGGCGAGTCGGGCTGTGGGAAGACCACGACCGGACGGGCCATCCTGCGGCTACAGCAACGCACCGCGGGCTCCATCGTCTTCGACGGCAAGGACGTGGCCGACCATCGCGGCGCCGACCTCGAGGAGTGGCGGCGGCGGGTGCAGATCGTCTTCCAGGACCCCTACGCCTCGCTGAACCCGCGGATGACCGTGGGCGCGGCCATCGCCGAGGGCATGGAGATCCACGGGATCGGCGCGAACGCCGCCGAGCGGAAGAAGCGGGCCGGGGAACTCCTCGAGGAGGTCGGTCTCCGCGCGGAGCACCTGACGCGCTACCCGCACGAGTTCTCCGGAGGGCAGCGGCAGCGGGTGGGCATCGCCCGGGCGCTGGCGGTGAAGCCGGATCTCATCGTGCTGGACGAGTCGGTCTCGGCCCTCGACGTGAGCGTGCAGGCCCAGGTGCTCAACCTGCTCAAGGACCTGCAGGAGGAGCGGCAGCTCACCTACGTCTTCATCAGCCACGACCTCAGCGTCGTGAAGTTCATGGCCGACATGATGGCGGTGATGAACGGCGGGAGGATCGTCGAGCAGGGGCCCTCCGAGGCCATCTACGCCGACCCGGCCGAGGACTACACGCGCCGGCTCATCGACGCGATCCCCGACGACGCGCACATCTTCGCGGACTGAGTCAGCGCGCGGCGAGGGCTCGGCGGACGGCGAGGGCGAGGCGGGCCGGCATCCGCGGCAGCGCGTCCTCCGGAGCCCGCCAGTCGTGGGCGTCGTGCTCGGCGCTGCGGCGGACCTCGCCGGCGGGCGCGTCCCCGCGGTAGACCAGTACGATCATCGGTCGGCCGCGCCGCTCCATGGCGTAGGCGTCGACCGGGGCCTCGCCGACGTCCACGGCCAGGCCGGTCTCTTCCCGGGCTTCGCGGATGGCCGCGTCCCGGGGCTGCTCGCCCGGCTCCACCCGCCCGGAGACCGATTCCCAGATCCCCGCGCCGGCCTCGCTCTCGGCGGCTCGGCGCATCAGGAGCACCCGGTCTTCGCGAACGACCACGACCACCACGGCGACGAGCTGTTCCATCGCCCCTGCATACCATCGCGCGCTTCGCCCCCGGCGGGGCAATCCGGAAGCGGACCGACCTGTCAACATTCGGAGACCCCCGATCGCGCTTTCTGGATCCATCGGCCTTTCCCTCGGAACGATGCGTCTCGCGGCCCCCGAGCCGCCCGACCACGATGCAGCGAACCTACGAGTCCGAGCTTCCCCAGATCGCCAACCAGTCCTTCATCCGCGCCGCCCAGCGGCCGGACCAGGAGCTGCGCGGCCTCCTCTTCGCCAAGGCCACCGATCCCTCGCTGGGCGTCCCCAGCCTGAGCGAGCTCACGGCGGCCTTGACCAGCCTGGCCCGCGGGCTGCGCCGCAAGGTGCTCCTGCCGCTGGCCTGTACGCCCGTCGAGTATGCGCTCGTGCGGCGGGACGGGCGGGTGTTGATCAGCATCTACGAGACCGCCAGCGCGCCGGAGGTCCACCAGCTCGACCACCCGGTCGACCTGGCCACCCTGCTCGAGGCGTGCGCCCGGGCGGCGCTGGACGACGCGCAGCTGAAGGACGACCCCGTCGCCCGGCAGATCGCCGTGCGCACCGCGGAGCGGGCTCGGCGGACCACGTTGAGCCCGGACCCGGCGTCGAGCGCGCGGACCGAGCGGCACAGCTACGGCGTCGACGACGACACCGACGAGCCGCTGACCTTCGCCTTCGAGGCGCGGATCCACCCCGAGAGCGGCCTGAGCGGTCATACCCAGGGCGGGCGCGCCACCAGCGCCGCCGACATCCACGCGCTCCTCTTCGAGGGCGTGCTCAGCGCTCGGGTGCGCGGTCGCCGCCTGGTGCTCAGCCGGGGCCCCATCGCCCTGGCGGCCCAGCGGATGGTCGTCGCGGTGCGCGCCCTGGTCGACGCCTGGGAGACCGGCCGGCCCCTCAACGTGCGCCTGCGCACCGGCGCCTTCGGCATCGGGGTCCGCCTCGACCGGCAGGAGCGCGCCGAGCTCCTCCTCCACGCCCAGGGCGAGACGCTGCGCGCCGCCGAGCTCCATCCCGAGGAGATCGCGCTGCCGGTGCTGCGCTTGGCCTCCGAGCTCCTCCGGGCCTTGGTCCGCACCGACAAGACCCAGTCGCGGAACCTCCGGGTCTCCGCGCTCCGTGACGAGCTCCGCGCCCTGCGCAAGGCGGTCAAGGGGCGTCGGCGCGCGGGCTTCACCCACGCGGACCCCGAGGCCCTGGCGCTCAGCCTGGCCCAGTCCGAACACGAGACCTCGCCGGGTTGCGCCATCCTGGAGCAGTCCCGCGGCGGCATCCGCTACGAGGAGCGCTGGCGCATCGACCTCGGCGGGCTCGACGCCGGGGCGACCTACTTCTGCGGGGACCGTTTGGTGCTCTCCACGCCGGACCACACCCTGGCGGTCGAGCGGAACACCGGCGACGTCATCTGGGCCCGCGAGGGCACCGGGAGCTTGCTCATGGCCGGCCGCACGCTGGTCCGATCGGCCGACGGCGACGTCGAGCTCTGCGACGTGGGCGATGGCGAACCCTACGCCCTGGCCCGAGTGGTGCCGCGCGTGGGCGGTCGCGAGGTCGCGCTCTCGGTGGGGGGCGGCGACGTCCCGCCGATGGCGGTGATGGCCGAGGGGACCTCGCGCCTGGTGGCGCTGGACACCCGCACCGGCGAGCCCCGATGGCGCTTCGCCGCCGAGGGGACCCGCTTCGAGCTCACCCGGGTCGGCCGGCTGCTCCTCGTGGCCACCGACACCACCCTCCACGCCCTCGACGTCGCCACCGGCGAGGAGCTCTGGCGGCACGTGGGTCGCACCCGCTTCGGCTGGGCCCCGCTGGTCGTCGGGGACGCCGTGGTCGCCGTCAGCGGCGGTCGCCACGGCCGCATCGTGGGCATCGCCATCGAGTCCGGCGAGGTGCGCTACGAGCGCAACCTCGAGGGCGCCGTGCGCGCCGCGCCCATCGCCGTCGGCGGCGTCGCGGTGGTCGCCGTCGGTCGGTCGCTGGAGGGCCGGGAGCCGCGCACCGGCGAGCGGCTCTGGACCCGGAGTGATCCCGGCATCGGCGACGGCGCCGCGACCCTGGACGTCGACGGCCTCCTGGTGGCCAACGTCCCCGGCGGCCGCGCGCTGGCGCTCGAGGGCGAGACCGGCGAGACCCGCTGGATGCGCCCCTTGGGGGATCCCCTCGCCGACGAAGTGCCCCGGCGCCTCGAGCCGGTCTTGCGCGGCGCGGCCCTCTTCGTGCCCGCGTCGGGCGTCTTCCTCATCCGCCCCTCGGACGGCGACGTGCTCGGCGAGATCGACTATGACCTGGTCCCCGACCGCGTCCGCGTCGACGAGCGGGGCTGGGTCTACATCGCCGAGGAGAGCGGCCACGTGGCCGCCTACGCGCCGGCGCCGCAGCTCCGGGTGATCCCCGGCGGCCGCCGCTGAGCCGGCTCCACGCAAAAGGGCCACCGACTCCGCGCTCCGGAGAAGGTGGCCCCAGCGTCGACCCCGTTCAGCCCTTGCGCTTGCCCTCGGCCTCCAACTGCTTGCCGTAGGCCTCGGTCTTCTGGGCGAAGTTGCCGCTGGCCAACACCATGCCCTCGGCGAAGAGGGTGCCCATGCCGACCACGTTCATGTTCTGGTGGAGGTACTGGTTGAGCCACTTCTTGGTCATCTTGAGGCCCAGCTGGTCGTAGGAGAGCAGCTTCTGCACCAGGGCGTCGACCTCGGCGTCGAGCTGATCCGGCGCGCAGACCTTGTTGATGAGGCCGATGTCGTAGGCCTCCTCGGCGGTGGCGACCCGGTCGAGCATGAGGAACTCGCGGGCCCGGCTCAGTCCGATGCGCGCGGGCCAGAGGAGCGCGCCGCCGTCCCCGGGGGGAACCCCGAAGCCGGAGAGGTGGGGGTCGCTGAAGGTCGCGTCGCTGCTGGCGTAGACGAAGTCGCACGAGAGCGCGATGGAGGCGCCGAGGCTGTGGGCGCCGGGGGCGTAGACCTTGGCGACGGTCGGCTTCTCACAGCCGATGGCGTCGCGGATGATGTCCTCGGCCTCCTTGAAGATCTTCAGCATGTCGTCGTAGATGCCGAGCTTCTTCACCCAGTCGAACTCGTACTGCTCCGGCGCGAGGAAGGTGTCGTTCTGTCCGGTGACGACGACGACCTTCGAGTCGGACTCGTGGGCGCGGCGGAAGACCCGAGCCAGGCCGGCGTGGGTGGCCCCATCGAGGCCTCCGATCGCGATGGTGAAGACGTCCGGGGTCTCGGTGATCTCGATCTTTCCAAATTCTGACATGGCCTGGTTCTCCTTGGTTGGGGGGGAGAGCGCCTACTCGTCGATGGCGCTCGCCGAGCCGACGCGATCGCGCAGCTCGTACTTCTGGACCTTCCCGGTCGACGTCCGCGGCAGCGCGCCGAAGACGAAGTTCCGGGGGACCTTGAAGCCCGCCAGCCGCTCCTTGCAGAACGCGGTCAGGGCTTCGGGGGTGGCTTCGGCGCCGGGCCGGAGCTCGATGAAGGCGCAGGGGGTCTCGCCCCACTTGTCGTCCGGCTGGGCCACCACGGCGACGGCGGACACCGCCGGGTGCCGATGGAGGACGTCTTCGACCTCGAGACTGGAGATGTTCTCTCCGCCGGAGATGATGATGTCCTTGCTGCGGTCCTTGATCTTCACGTAGCCGTCGGGACCGAGCACGCCGAGGTCGCCGGTGTGGAACCAGCCGCCCGCGAACGCCGCCTGGGTCGCCGAGGGGTTCTTCAGGTAGCCCTTCATCGTGATGTTCCCGCGGAACATCACCTCGCCCACGGTCTCGCCGTCGGCGGGCACCGGCTCCATCGTCGCCGGGTCGAGCACGGTGATGGCTTCCTGCAGGTGGTAGCGGACGCCCTGCTTGGCGTTGAGCCGGGCTCGGTCCTCGACCGGCAGCTCGGTCCAGTCCTCGTGCTTCTCACAGACGGCCGCCGGCCCGTAGGTCTCGGTGAGTCCGTAGACGTGGGTCAGGTCGAACCCGAGCCCCTCCATGGCCTCGATCATGGCGGCCGGCGGCGCGGCGCCGGCGACCATGGCCTGCACCGCATGGTCGATGCCCTGGCCGTGCTCCGGGGCGGCGTCGATGAGCATGGAGTGCACGATCGGCGCGCCGCAGTAGTGGGTCACCCGGTGGTCGCGGATGGCCGCGAAGATGGCCGCCGGATCGATCTTTCGGAGGCAGATGTTGACGCCGGCGCGCGCGGCGACGGTCCAGGCGAAGCACCAGCCGTTGCAGTGGAAGAGCGGCAGCGTCCACAGGTAGACCGGGTGCTTGGGCATGTCCCACTCGAGCGCGTTGGAGACCGCGTTCATGAACGCGCCGCGGTGGTGGTAGACCACGCCCTTGGGGTCGCCGGTGGTGCCCGAGGTGTAGTTCAGGCAGATGGCGTCCCACTCGTCCTCGGGACCCTCGTAGACGAAGGTGGGGTCACCCTCGGCGAGGAGCGCCTCGTAGGTGAGGGCGGCGCCCGCGGGCGCGTCGAAGCCCTCGGCCTCGACGTCGATGACCAGGATCTCGCGCTCCAGGCGATCGACGGCGGCCATCGCCACCGGCGCCAGCTCGCGGTCGACGAGGAGCACGTCGGCCTCGCCGTGGGCGAGCATGAAGGCGACGGTCGCTGCGTCGAGGCGAGTGTTGAGCGCGTTGAGGACCGCGCCGCTCATCGGGACCCCGAAGTGGGCCTCGACCATGGCGCTCACGTTGGGCATCAGCGCCGCGACGGTGTCCCCGCGGCCGATGCCCCGGGCCCGCAGCGCGCTGGCCAGGCGACGGCAGCGCTGGTCGGTCTCGCGCCAGGTCTGGGACCGGCTCCCTTCGACGATGGCCACGCGCTCCGGATGGACCGCCGCCGCGCGGGCGAGGAAGGTCATCGGAGAGAGCGGGACGTGGTTCGCGGCGTTCTTGTCGAGGCCGAGCTCGTAGATGGTCTTCATGGAGCGAGTCTAGAAGGGCGAGGCCTTCGTTGACATCGGACCCTAACGACCGGTTTCGGGGCGGTCTTGAACGCTGACGGCGCGCGATGGAAGGTTCGGGACGACGCGCCGCGTCATGACCGACCGCGTTTTCCCCCGCTGCGAAAGGGGCGCGCTTGCGCTAGCGTGGGAGTCGATGAAGCGCCTGCCGTCCCCGCTCGTCCGCGTCGACGAGCTCGTCCGGGACACCGCGAACTACGCGGTGTGGCTGCCGGGGACCGCGGCGACGGCCAGCCGGATCGGGGTGCACGGCTTCGAGTTCGACGCCCACGATCAGAGCCGCGGGGTCGCCTTGGACGCCTTCCACGTCTTGCTCTGCCTCGACGGCCAGGCCGCGATCCGCCGCGATCTGGCCGGGGCCGCCGAGGAGATGACGCTCCGGGCCGGCGACGTCCTGGTCAACCCGATGGGGGTGCCCCTCCGGTGGCGTTGGTCGGGCGCGGTGAAGGTCCTCAACGTGACCGTCCATCCGGGACACCTGGGCGACCTGGCCCGGGAGTCCCTCGGGGCGGCGGTGCGCCTCCGGCCCCTCCGCTTGGGTCACCGAAGCGACTCCGTCCTGGGCGCCTTCGGCGCGGACCTCCATCGTGAGCTCTCCGCGCCTCGGGTCCTCGGCGCGGACCGCGCCGCGCGGGCCATCGGCGAGCGCATCGCGCTCCACCTGCTGCGCCACTACCTCGAGGTCGAGCGCAACGAGCGGGACCGGACCTTCGACGAGGACGAGCGCCGCGCGCTCGAGTCGCACGTGGCCGCCCACCTCGACGAGCCGCTCGGCGTGGGAGACCTCGCCGCGGTCGCCGGTCTGGGCGAGCACCACTTCTCGCGGACCTTCCGGGCGACCTACGGGCGCCCGCCGGCGACCTGGCTCCGGGAGCGACGGCTGGAGCACGCCCATGGGCTCCTGGTTCGGACCTCCGAGACCATCGCCGAGATCGCCATCGCCACGGGGTTCTCCGACCAGAGCCACCTGACCCGGTGGTTCCGCCGTCACTACGGCGTCACCCCCGCGGCCCTCCGCCGCCAGCGCACCCGGTCGAGCTAGCCGGGCTCAGTCCTGGCGGACCAGGATGAACCACGCCGGGAGCCAGCGACCGTTCTTCATCGCGCGCCCGATGCTCACGTGGTCGGAGACGCCGCGGAGTACGTCCTGGGTGCCCTGGTAGACGAAGCGGCTCAGCCGGGCCGAGTTGGGCAGGATGGGGGGCCAGGCGGCGGGCTTGCCGGGTGGCACCCGCAGATAGTCCACGAGGAGCTCCCCGGGGACGGAGTGGGGCCCGGCGACGAAGTACCCCGGGCCCACCACCGTCTCCACGATCGGCGTCTGGCGCTGCCGGTTGTAGCCCCAGCGCTCCTCGGGGGGCGCAGCGTCCTCGGGGCCCCGGCAGAAGACCTTCGCGAAGCGCCGGAACGCGGGCATCGTGTTGTGGCCCTCGTGGACGACCTCGCTCAGCGGCGCGGCGTCGTTCGGCACCAGGAAGCCCGGGTCGATGGCGTGGACGCCCTCGGCCGCGGCGAAGAGCTTCGACTGGTCCCGGCGGCCGAGCCCGATGGCCTCCCGGGTCCGGGCCGCGTTCCCCAGGCCGTTCAGGTGGTCGGCGATCGCGCCCATGTCGGGGGTCTCCCGGGCCAGGAGCGCGGCGAACGTGTTGGTGGAGCGCAACATCTCGCCCTCGGCCATAGCACGAAGGGACCCCTGCTGGGTGCATGGGCATCCTCTCATTGCTGCCCCCCACCCCTTTCCGATAATCTCCGCGCCATGAGTCGTACTCGACCCGCGCTCGCGGCGTCCCTTCTCCTCGCCGGCCTCCTCGGAGGGGTCGCCCCCGTCGCCGCTCAGAGTGGCCAGGTCTTCGTGCTCGGCATCCGCTCGGTCGAGGGCGACGACGAGCTCGCGCGCAACCTGACCGGCGCGATCCGCCAGGAGGCCCGGGGCATCACCGATTGGTCGGTGGCCGAGGCCGACATCTCCCTCGCCCAGATGAGCGTGGCCCACGGCTGCGACGAGCCCGACGCCCAGTGCATGGCGGACATCGCCGCCGAGCTCGAGGCCAGCCGCATCATCTACGGCACCGTGCGCCGGACCGGCGCCGGCGACGAGTACGACTACGCCCTCACGCTCTACAACTTCAACGCGAGCGCCGGGCAGGGGCAGATCGAGGACTCGCTGACCGACACCATCCCCCGGGTGCAGTCGGACATCGACCAGCTCCGGCCGCGGGCGGAACGCTACGTTGCCCAGTTCGCCGGCCAGGCGCGCTTCGGCTCGGTGCGCATCTCCACCAACACGCCGGGCGCGGCGGTGTTCATCGACGGCGAGAACGTCGGCACCACCGACGAGGCCGGCGCGCTCGTGGTCACCGACGTGACCGAGGGCGACAAGACCGTGCGCATCTCCGCCGCCGATTACGACGAGTTCGAGAGCTCGCTGACCGTGGTGCCCGACGAGCAGACCGAGCTGCGCGCGAACCTGGGGCGCACCCAGGGGCCGAACCTGGGCTGGATCCCCGGCGCGGCGGTCATCGCCGGTGGCGTGGTGCTCGCCGCGGTGGGCATGGTCTTCGGCATCAAGAACCAGAAGCAGATCGACGAGCGGGGCGACATCGTCGACGCGCCCAATCGCCAGTGCATCCAGGACGAGCTCGGCGCCGTCAGCGGCACCATCACCGCCGCCGACCGCGCCGCCGCGGCCAGCAACTGCCGCACCCCGGTGGGCTTCGAGATCACCCCGCTCATGGCCGGCCTGCTGACCTCCAACTCGAGCGACATCTGCGACGAGGACACCAGCCGCGTCGAAGGCCTCGGCGACGCCTGCGACGACCGCCAGCGCAACCTGGTGATGCAGTACGTGATGTACGGCCTCGGCGCCGTCGCGGTCGGCACCGGCATCTTCCTGCTCATCCGCGGCCTCAGCGCCGACGAGGACGAGGAGCAGGCCTCCGGTCCGCGCGTGGACATCTCGCCGTGGATGGCGGGCGTCCGCGACATGGGCGTGAACGCCACCGTCGAGTGGTGAGATGCGGATCGTCGGCGGCGCTCTGAAGGGGCGCCGCTTTCCCGCACCCAAGGGGCGCGACACCCGCCCGACCTCGGACCGGGTCCGGGAAGCCCTCGCGTCGGCCCTCGAGGCCCGGGGGGCCATCGCCCGTGCGCGGGTGCTCGACGGCTTCGCCGGCACCGGCGCGCTGGGCTTCGAGGCCCTCTCGCGCGGCGCCGAGTCCGCCGTGCTCGTCGACACCGACCCCAAGGTCCGGCGGGGCCTGGAGGCGAGCGCGGCCGCGCTCGAGCTCTCCGCGCGGGTCACCGTCCGCCGCGACGACATGTTCGGCGCGAAGATCGACGGCGTGCTGGACCTCGGGCCCTTCCACCTGGTGTTCCTCGATCCGCCCTACGCCCGGGTCCCGGACCTCGGCCCGCTGCTCGCCGCGCTGGTCCCGGCGCTGGCCGAGGACGCCCTGGTCGTGGTCGAGCGCGACCGGCGCGACGCGCTGCCCGAGCACCCGCTCCGGGCGGTCACCAGCTATCGCTATGGTGATACCGCGGTGGATTTGCTATCGCGCGCCTGAACCCTCCGCCCCCCCGAGAGGCCAACCGATGAGAACCGCCGTCTACCCCGGGTCCTTCGACCCGATCACCAAGGGCCACACCAGCATCCTCGCCAGCGGGATGAAGGCCTTCGACCGCATCGTGGTCGCCGTGCTCCACAACCCGCGCAAGACGGCGATGTTCACGGTGGACGAGCGGATCGAGATGATCCGCGAGTCCACCGCCGAGATGGGCTTCGGGGACCGCATCGTGGTCGACCAGTTCGACGGGCTCCTCGTCGAGTACTGCAAGCAGCAGGGCGCCGAGGTGATCCTCCGCGGGCTCCGCGCCGTCGCCGACTTCGAGTACGAGCTGCAGATGGCCAACATGAACCGGCACCTGAACCCGGACGTGGAGACCGTCTTCATCATGGCCGACGACGCCTACTTCTACGTCTCGTCGAACCTGGTGAAGGAAGCGGCGAAGCTGGGCGGCGACGTGAGCGAGCTGGTGCCCGGGCCGGTCAGCGACCGCCTGCAGGCGAAGATCGAAGCTCAGCGCTGAGGGCCGAGGGGGGCCGGGCGCCGGGTGAGGGGGGCGGGACCCACCTGGTGCACGACCTCCAGCGACGGCCGGAAGGGCCCGGGCCGCAAGGCGCCCATGGCCAAGAGCTCCCGGAGCGCCGGAAGCGCCGCGAGGGAGACGCGCCCCAGGCGGAGCTCGTCCACGGTGGCCGCCTCGCTGCGGAGCGCCTCGCGGACCCGTAGCCAACCGCTGAGGTAGGCGCAGTCCCGGGCCACGCCGCCGCCGCGCCAGGCGCGTTCGCCGAGGGCGATGGCCGCGGTGGGCGTGAAGCCGTGCTCGTCGACGAGCATCCGGACGGTGGGCTCGAAGCCGGCGCCGGCGTGCATGCGGTCGGTGACCAGCACCCGCGCGGCGAGGGTTCGGATGCGGTGGGCGTCCATGAAGCCGCTGCGCTCTTCGAGCGCCAGGGCCAGGCCCTCCTGGTCCGCGAAGGCGCCGGCGGTGCCCACCGTGGGCAGCGCGATGGGCTGGGCGCGACCGTTGGCGGCGGCGACCAGGTGTCCGAAGATCTCGTGGGCCGCCAGCCGCCGGACCTCGCGCTCGCCGAAGCTGCGGTCGGCCAGGAAGAGGGTGCGCTCGCCGGCCGCGGCGTTGGCGACCAGTCGTGGCTCCACCTTCACCTCGATGCGTAGCCCGGCGCGCTCGGCGATGGCCAGCATCACCCCGGCGGCCGAGGCCCCGGTGCGCGACTGGGCGGGGAGGGTGGCCGGCTCCGGCGCGCCCTGCACCGTGGCCAGGATGGTGTGCGCCACCGAGGCGAGGCTCGCCACGGCGCCTTCGTAGGTGACCTCCTGCTCGCCGGTCCCCCAGAGCCGCACGGCCATGGGCCGCACCCGGCGGGGATCCCCGAGGACCTCCATCAGGGTCAGCTCGAGCTCGAGTTCGTCCAGCCGCGCGAGGTGCACGTCGCTCGCCAGGCTCTGGGCGGCGAGGATCCGCGCCTCGTCGAGGTCGCGCCACACGCTCCGCGGGACCCGCTGGGGCTCGGCCGCGAGCTTGGGCTCCAGCCGCTCGCCCGCATCCAGCGCCTGCACCAGCCGCTGCCGCTCCGCGCGCCCGTGCCGCGCGGTCAGCGCCGGCAGCATCCGCGCGACGTCGGCGATCCGCCGCAGCCGCGCATCGAGCTCCCGCTGCACCCGAGGAAGCGCCATCAGACCCTCATCAGAGAAGCTGGGGCCATGGGCGGGGGAGCGGCTGACGACGGGTCTGGGTGCCAGACCCTCATCAGAGAAGCTTGGTGGCGCGCTCGGCGAGGGGGCTGCGCTCGCCCTTCACCAGGGTCACGTGACCGGCGATCTCCTCGTTGCGGAAGCGCTCCGCGAGGATGGTCAGACCGTTCGAGGCCGAGTCCACGTAGGGGTTGTCGATCTGCTCCGGGTCGCCGGTGAGCACGATCTTCGTGTTGGCGCCGGCCCGGGTGACGATGGTCTTCATCTCGTGGGGCGTGAGGTTCTGCGCCTCGTCGACGATGAGGAACTGGTTGGGCAGGGACCGGCCGCGGATGTAGGTCAGCGGTTCGATCTGCAGCATCCCCTCGCGGAGGAGCTCCTCGTAGTCGCGGTAGTCGCTCGCCGGATGGTGCCGGGCGGTGAAGATGTACTCGAGGTTGTCGAAGATGGGCTGCATCCAGGGGTTGAGCTTCTCTTCCAGCGTACCCGGCAGATAGCCGACGTCACGCCCGAGCGGGAAGATGGGCCGGCTGACCACCAGCCGCGCGTAGTTCCGCTCGTCGAGCACCGCCTGCAGCCCCGCAGCCACCGCGAGCAGGGTCTTTCCGGTGCCGGCCTTGCCGACCAGGGTCAGGAGGTGGACGTCCGGGTCCAGGAGCATGTCCAGGGCGAAGTACTGCTCGAGGTTCCGCGGGCGAATCCCCCAGGCGCCTTCGCGACCCACGCGGAGGGGCTCGACGAGGCCCTTCTTCTGGTCGAGGCGGCCGAGGGCGGTGTGCTTCGGGCGCTCGACCTCGGCGAGCACGATGCAGGCGTTGGGATGGAGGTCCTCCGGGAGGTTCAGCTCGCCGACCTCGACGCTCTCGCGCTTGCCGAGCTGGTCCACCAACGCCTTGGGCGCCGGCACCTGCACGATACCGGAGTAGAGCTCCCGCACGTTGACCCGGCCGTGCTCGTAGCCCTCCGCGCGCAGCCCGAGCACGTCGGCCCGGATGCGGAGGTTGGAGTCCATGGTCACGAAGATCACCGGCCGGTCCGGGTGGGCATCCCGCCACTCGAGCGCGGTGTTCATGATGGCGTGATCCATCTGCCGGTTGTCCCGGTGCCGCATCAGGTCGACCTGGCCGCCCTTGGGGACCGCCACCACCAGGGTCCCGTTGGGTCCCTCGCCGTGGCTGGGGATGGGCACCCCTTCCTGCAGCGAGTGCCCGTTGGCGGCGCGCAGGTCGTCCAGGGTCCGCGCGAGCTCGCGGGCGTTGCGGCCGCGCTCGCTGAGCTCCTTCTTGAACCCGTCGATCTCCTCGATGACATAGATCGGGATGACGACGGTGTTCTCCTCGAACTTGTAGATGGCCCGCGCATCGTGCAGCAGGACGTTGGTATCGAGGACGAAGATCTTGGAGCTGTCGGATGACACGGCGGCCGACCCTACGTCTCTGCCGTGGCTGGCGCAAATGCCGCCGTGCGTAGGTCGCCCTTGGCGAATCGAGGGATCCGGGAGCGGGGACACCTCGTGTCCTGCGCCCCGGCGACCCCGACCGCCTCGGCCCGGCCGAGCGCTTCGCCAGGAATGGGGACTCGGGCGCGCACTTGGCCTAGACTGCGTCGCGGGGTTCCCTTGAGCATCGTTGCAGACGTCTTGGAGCACGGCCTCGTCGCCGTCATCGACGCTCCCATCGAGGAGCGGATCGTGGAGTGGGGCCTGGCGGTCTCCAAGGGCGGCATCAGCGTCCTGGGGATCCCGGTCACGCTCTCCAACGTGACCGAGGTGGTCGCCGAGCTCGACGACCACGGCGACCTCATCGTGGGGATCAGCGGCGTCGTCGACGCCAGCCAGGTCGCCGTGGCGGTGGCCGCCGGCGCCGAGCTGGTCATCACGCCCATCAACGACCCGGAGGTCATCGCCGCGGCCAAGAGCCGCGGGCTCACCGTCATCGCGGGCGCGCTCACCCCCAACGAGATCCACGTCGCGCTGCGAGCCGGCGCCGATCTGGTGAGCGTGCACCCGGCGGGTGCCTTCGGCGGCGAGCGCTACTTCGAGAGCATCCGCCGGACCTTCCCCAAGGTGCCGCTGCTGGTCAGCGGATCCATCGACGTGGAGAACGCGCCGTCGTTCCTCGAGCTCGGGGCCGCCGCGGCGATGGTGGACCGAAGCATCTTCCCCGAGGACAACGACCCCTCGGCGTCGCAGATCATCACCATGCGCACCGTCGCCCTGACCGAGGTGTGCGCCGACGCGCTGGGGACTCCGGCGCGGGTCTCCTTCACCGACCTCGAGTCCGCGCCGCCCTCGCAGCCGGCGCCCCCGCCGCCGCCGCCGTCGCAGCCGTCTCCTTCGCAGCCTGCGCCGCCCCCCTCGACCACCAAGGGCGTGGCGCCGCCTCCGCCTCCGCCGCCTCCTCCGGTCCCCGACGACGCCTCGGAGTCGAGCATCGCGGGCCTCTTCGACGAAGAGGAGATCCCGCCCGACGACGAAGGCAGCCAGCCGCTGGTCGCGGAGGCGCCCCTCGACGGATCGTTGGACCCCGGGTCCGACATGATCGCCATCGAGAAGACGGAGTAGCTCGGTGGACGCGCTCCTCGGCCTCGGCCCGGGGGAGCTCGCGGCGCTCCTCGGAGCCGGTCTCGTGGCCGGCTTCATCAACACCCTCGCCGGTGGCGGCTCCCTCCTCACGCTGCCGGCCCTGGTGCTGGTGGGCTTGCCCATCGACGTGGCCAACGGGACCAACCGTATCGCGGTGGTCGCCCAGTCCCTCGCGGCGACCTGGCGCTTCGACAAGGCGGGCGCGGTGGTCTGGGGCACCGTGCTGCGGGTGCTGCTGCCCACCGTGCTCGGCGCCTTCACCGGCGCCGCGGGCGCCGCCTGGGTGGTCCCCCGGGAGATGCTCGCGCCGGTGCTCTTCGGCTCGATGCTCACCGTCGCGCTCGTCATGATGGTCCGGCCTCCTCGGGACCTGGTCGAGGGCGATGGGGAGCCCAGCCGCTGGAGCACGCCGGGCCTCTTCCTGGCCGGCGTCTACGGTGGGTTCGTGCAGGCCGGGGTGGGGCTGGTGCTCATCGCGGTCCTCACCGGGCTCACCCGCCGTACGCTGGTGGAGGCCAACGCGCTGAAGCTGGTCGTGGTGATGGTCTTCACCCTGGTGGCGCTGGGCATCTTCATCGCCGCCGGGCAGGTGAGCTGGGCGCACGGGCTGCTCCTCTCGGTCTCCACCGTCACCGGCGCGCTGCTGGGCGTTCGCTTCGCGCTCCGCGCTCCCTCGCGGGTGCTGCGCTTCATCGTCCTCGGATGCGCCGCGGTGGCTTGCGTCGCGGCGCTCCTCCGCTGAAGAACGTTCGCTCTCGACCCTCGCCGCGGGAACCTCGTTCACCGTCGCGCGATCGGGAATCCCCTGCTATTGCAGGGCCATGCGCTTCTTCTTGGCCTGCTCGCTCCTCCTCGGCGTCGCGTGCGCCGAGGGCGCGTCCTCGGACCGTCGGTCGTCCGACCGGAGCTCGGTCGACGGAGGTCGTACCGGCACTCCGGACGCCGGGCAGTCGGACTTCGGCCCCAACCCGATCGACCTGGGACCGGGGACGACGCCCGACTCGGGCCATCCGGACCTCGGGCCGCCCGTCGCCTGTACGACGGCGGCCGAGTGCGACGACGGCTTGGTCTGCAACGGCGTCGAGGCCTGCGCCGCCGGCGTCTGCCAGGCGGGCGCGCCGGTCCCCTGCGACGACGGCATCGCCTGCACTCGCGACGCCTGCAGCGAGGCCACCGGTTCCTGCACGTTCACCCCGGACGACACGCTCTGCGGCGCGGGGCAGACCTGCGGGGCGGCGGGCTGCTCCACGACCGCCTGCTCCGAGTCCCCCTGCAAGCTCGTGTCGCCCCAGTGTGGTTGCGGCGCGGGCCAGGCTTGCTTCATGGACCCCGACGGAGTCCGGAGCTGCGCCGCGCCCGGCTCGACGGACACCGGCGGGGCCTGCTCGGTCATCGCGGACTGCCGTGGGGGCGACACCTGCCTCGGCCTCGGCGACACCGTCGGCGGGTGCCACCACTTCTGCAACTCGGACAGCGACTGCTCCGGCGCGGGGTCCCTTTGCCTCCTCGACCTCGCGGACACCGGCGGCGCCACCATCCCGGGCGCCACCGTGTGCACCCTGAGCTGCGAACCCGCGCAGAACAGCGGCTGCCCCGCCGGGAGCTACTGCTTCTTGGGCCAGGAGCCCACCGGGGCGATGCGCGACCTGAGCCACTGCAGCGGGGAGATCCCCGGCACCGGGACCCAGGGCAGCCTCTGCGACGACACCGGCGACTGCTCGCCGGGCTACCTCTGCCTGGACCCGGGGACCGGGGTCCCCGAGTGTCTCCACCTCTGCCGGAACCCGAGCGCGTCACCCACCAGCTCGCCGGACTGCACCAGCAGCTTCTACAGCTGCTACGGCTTCACCACGCCCGTCTTGCTGGGGGGCACCGCCTACGGCGTCTGCGACTTCTGAGCGAGCGCGCTCCGCGCGGCGAGCTCCGCGCCGCCGAACGCGAGGGCTGCGGTGACCGCCGTCGCCGCGGCCGACGCGAAGAGCAGCCCGTACCCACCGGGGACGAGCTCGACGAACGACGCCAGGAACTGCCCGCTGAAGAGGGCCATCGAGAGCTGCGCCAAGCGTCGGCCGCGCTCCGAGGGCGCGCTTCGTTCGACGACCAGATGGTTCACCAGCGGGACCGAGAGGCTGAAGCCGACGCCGAGCGCGACCGCGCCGCCGACCATCGTCGCCACCCCCGTCGCGACCGAGAACGCGAGGTGCCCCAGGGCGAAGGCCGCGAAGGCGACGGCCAAGGTGAAGCGTCCGCCGACTCGGCGGGCGACCCGGGGCATCAGCGCCGCCGCGGCGACGGCCACCAGCGAGACGAAGGAGAGGAAGTGGCCCACCTGGGCTTCCCCCAGACCGAGCTCCATCAACCGAAAGGGGAGCACGATGACCGCGGTGAAAAAGACGCCCATCGCGAGGAGCGCCGCCGCCAGAACGTCGCCGAGGGGCCCTGAGGCTACCGCCGCGGCGACGTCGGTCTCGGGAGCGGGAGGCGGCCGGGGGACGAAGAGGGTGACGCCCCCGAGGAAGACGAGGGCCACCGCGTAGAGGGCGAAGGGCGCCGCCCAGCCGACTTCGGCCAGGAGCCCTCCGACGAAGAGGAACACCACGCCACCCAGCTCGATGGCCATGCCCTGCCGGACGATCATCGCCAGCCGGGCCTCGCCCTCGTAGAAGTCGGCGAGGAGGTGGGTGCCGCCGGCCATGATGACCGCGGTCGCTCCGCCCAGGAGCAGACGGTCGGCGTAGATGGCCACCGGTCCGGGCGCGACCAGGGCCCCCAGGCCCAACGCGGCGTAGGCGACCAGGCCGCCGGCGAGGGCCTCGCGGGATCCGACGCGGTCGATGAGCCAGCCGGCCACCGGTCCGAAGAGGACGACGCCCAGGGAAGGCAGGGTGACCAACCAGCCGGCGTGGGCCTCCATGTCCAGCGCTCGGGCGATGCGCGGGAGGCCGGGGACGATGGCGCAGCCGACCATGATGGTGAGGCTGGCCACCGCGAGGAGGATCGCGGCGCCGGCCCGAGAGAGGGAGGACGAGGACATGAAGACTCCGCGCCGTCGATGGCGGTCCCCACCGGTGCATGTTACGAGACCGCAGTGCCGTATGTAATACGAGACCGCGTTCTCGCAAGTGTCGGGGAGCCTCGATGAGCGCCGACGAGTCGTCCAAGGGACGCCCGCGGGACCGCTCGGCAGGGCCGGCGTTGATGGCCGCCGCCCGGGAGCTGGTGCTCGCCCGGGGCTACGAGGACGTGAGCATCCGGGCCATCGTGGAACGGGCCGGTGTGGGCCGGCAGACCCTCTACCGGCGCTGGCCGGGCAAGGCCGACCTGGTGCTCGATGCCTTCCTGGAGAGCGTGGACTGGGTCCGGGCGCCCGATGCGGACCTCGGGGTCGGCGCGGCGCTCGAGCGGTACTTTCGGGACCTCTTCGTCAACCTGCGCGAAGACGCTCCGGCGATCCGGAGTCTGATCGCCTCGGCCCAGGGAGACGCCGAGTTCCTGGTGCGCTTCCGGGAGCGCTTCGTCGAGCCGCGGGCGGTGTTGGTGGCCGCGATCCTGGAGCGCGGGGTCGAGGCGGGGGAGCTGCGCGGGGACATCGACGTGGGCGCCACCGTCGCGGTGCTCCACGGCGCCTTCTGGTACCCGATGTTGCTCGGCGAGGTCCTCGACGACGACCGGGCGAAGACCCTGGTCGACATCGTGCTCCGCGGCGTGGCGCGCTAGTCGCCGTTCGTCAGAGCAGGACGCCGGCGCGCTCGAGGAGGCGATCGATCGCGTCCCAGTAGCGGGCGTCCTGGGGCACGTCGTTGTGGCCGGCGACGAAGCGACGGAGTTCGCCGTCGCCGCAGACCGCGGCCAGTCGTTCGGCGTGCGCGAAGGGGATGGTGGGATCCCGCGTGCCGTGGACCAGGAGGACCGGACCGGGAAAGGCGCGCAGCACGGCGCGCGTGTCGTAGCGGTCGGGTAGGAGCCAGCGCGGGACGTGCGGGACCACGTCCGGGACCGAGGTGAAGGTGGACTCGAGCACCAGGCCGGCGAGGGGCCGGGTGGCGGCGAGGGTGCCGATCACGCCACCCCCGAGGGAGCGGCCGTGACCGATGACTCGCGCGGCGTCCACGTCGGGCCGCGCCACCAGGCGGTCGTAGAAGGCGGCGGCATCGGCGGCGAGGCCCTTCTCGGAGGGCACGCCCGCGCTGCGGCCATAGCCGCGGTACTCGACCAGGAGCAGGTGCATGCCGAGGTGGTCGCGGTAGCGTCGTAGCGGGCCCGCCCAGTACTCGACGAGCTCCGCGTTGCCGTGGGCGAAGACGACCGCCGGCCGCGGCTCGGGGCCGGGCGCGCGCAGGAGCGCGGCCTCCACCTCGCCTCCGGGGATGGACAGGGTCCAGCGCTCCAGGTCCGGCACCCCGTCGAGGAGGGCCTCGTCGGGCTGTGCAAAGGCGCGGGGGTAGAGGAGGCTGCGCTGGAGCCGGCCGAGCATGGAGGGCACGGTGGCATCGGCGCCGGGGGCCGTCGAGGGTAGGATCGACGCGCCGTGCGCCGTGACTCGCTCCGCTTCTGTCCCCGCTGCCCGACCCGGACCCACCGGGCCCGGTGCCCGCGCTGCGTTGAGGCGTGCCTGGACGCGCCCATCCGGGCAAACCGGCGGCTACGGGGGCTGCGGGTGGGGCTCCTCGGGATCTACCTGGCCATGCTGGTGGCATGGCCAGCCTTGGTGGTGACGGTGCTCGGGCCGCGGGGAACGGCGACGCTCTGGTTCGTCTGGGCCATCCTGCATCCCCTGCTCGCCTCGGCGGCGGTGGCGGGGCTCGCGGCCGGGCTGAGGGGCGCGAAGGGGATCTCGTGGCGTCTGCGTCCGCCGCGGCGTCGGGTGGTGTCGACGGGCATGCCGCGCCCGAGGGACCCCATCGGAGCCGCGACCGGTCGCTTGGGGGCGCTGATGCGCCGGCTCCATCGGGTGGTCATGGGACCCGGATACGGCTTCGGTGCGTTCGGGTTCGTCGCGAGCCTCATCGTCACCGCGCTCCTGCAGTTGAACGGGGTCGACGACTTCCGGCTCACGTTGGCGGCCGTGGTCGTCTCGATGGCGTTCATCGCGCTGAGCACCCCGCTGCTCGTGCTGCAGGGGCTCGAAGCGCTGGGCCCGCCGCCGCGCATCGCGATGGCGGATCCCGGAGGCTCGCGCGCCCTGGCCGAGGCCCTCGAGGGGCGACCGGTGGTGGACGGTGTCGCCGAGTCGGCGGGCGCCCAGGTACTGACGCCGCTGGGGGATCCGGTGCTCGCCTGGCGGCTGGTGGGGACCCTCGGCGGCGACGACGTCGACGAGGGAGACGCTGCGCCCTTCGTGGTGGCTGCGGGAGCCGCGCGGTGGGCGGTGGAGGTCCACGACGGGTTGGTCGCGGGGAGCGCCGAGGGGGACCCGGTGGATCCGGAGAGCCTCGACCGGGACTACCTTGCGGCCCGCGGGATCTTCGCGCGGCGGGGCCGGGTGGTCCTGCATCGGCTACGGCCGGGGGACCGGGTCCAGGTGGCTGGAGCCGAGGGTCGAGTGCGCGACGGCGCCGGGTATCGCGAGGGCCGGGGTCGCGCGCTGGTGGCCGATGGGCGGCCGGTCGTCGTGCGCTGGCGAAATGACGACAATGACGACG
>DCLA01000081.1:0-4042 GCA_002320815.1 Myxococcales bacterium UBA1660 | reverse complement strand
GGGGGGGGGGGGGGGGGCGGGGGATCGAGGTAGACGCGCATCTGGGCGTCGTGGCGGCGCCACATCTGCTCGCTCATCGAGTGCTGGTCCCAGGGGAAGACCTCGATCGTCGCGTCGAGGCCGCGGTCCTGGAGCTTCCGGACGATGGCCATCGCGGGCTCGGCGGGGACGATGGGGTCCTCGCGACCGTGCATCGCGCGGATGGGCGGGTAGGTGCGCTTCGGCTGGAGGGCCTCGTCGACGAAGAACTCGGGGAGCCAGCCGGCGACGGGGAAGGCCGCCTCGACGAGCCCCGGGTGCCGCAGCGCGAGCCCGAAGGTCATCATGCCCCCTTGCGAGAAGCCGGCGACGAGGGCCTTCGGTCGCGGCCCGTTCGGGCTGGGGGCCTCGCGGGTGGGGCGGCGCTCCATGAAGGTCGCCAGCACCTTGGCGAACTCGTTGGTCCGCTCGCGCACGTAGTGACCGAGCACCTTGGGGTGCTTGCGTTCGGTGACGCTCAGCGGGAACCAGGTGAAGCCGTCCCCGAGCTTGTCGGGAGCCCAGGGGAGCATCAGGCGCACCGGCGTGATCCCCGAGTGGTCACCGCTCGGCACGTGGGGTCGGTCGCCGCGGCCATGGAAGCGGACCACCAGCGGGAGCTCGGCGTCGAGCTCGGTGCGACCGAGCACCACCTCGGTGACCCGGTAGCCGAGCACCTCGTGCTCCCGCACCTGCACGAAGGGAGAGTCCTCCGGGACCTCGCCCGCCTTGCCGTTCATCACCTTGGCCATCGCGGGGATGCTGCCGTGGGTGGCCGTCGTCGTCGAGGCCAGCAGGGGCCAGAGCGCGAGGACGAGCAGCGGCCGGAGGCGGCGGAGCGGGCGAGTCGGCCGGGGCGAGGGCGGTTCGAGGGGAGGCATCGAGGGCGAGGCAGGGCGGGGACGCCGAGGCAACAAACTATCCGGGGTCCCTCATTCCAGCAACGAAGCCGTACGGAGCGCCGAGCGGGGAGGGTGGCCAATGGCGAACGGGGACTGATACGCTGGAGTCATGAGCGAGATGGTCGCGCGCATCGCCGCGCTCCAGGACTACGACAAGTACCGGGACCTCCACTGGGAGGGCTCCTTCGAGGATTACCTCGACATCGTGCGGCAGCGGCCCGAGGTCACCCGCAACGCCTTCCAGCGGCTCTACGACATGGTCGTGAGCTACGGGGAGGAGGAGTACATCGACAATAAGAAGCGGTTGGTGCGCTACCCCTTCTTCAAGGACCCGATCGAAGAGGGCAAAGACGCCATCTTCGGGCTCGACATCCCGCTCATGCGGCTGGTCCACGTGCTCCGCGCCGCGGCCCAGGGCTACGGCCCCGAGAAGCGCATCATCCTCCTCCACGGGCCGGTCGGTTCGTCGAAGAGCACCATCGCGCGCCTGCTCAAGAAGGGCATCGAGGGGTACTCGCGGACCCAGGAGGGCGCGATCTACACCTACGAGTGGACCAACCTCGCCGAGACCGGTCTCGCCGGCGGCGACGACGTCTTCCCCTGCCCGATGCACGACGAGCCCCTGCGGCTCATCCCCATCGAGTGGCGCGACAAGGCGGTCGCCGAGCTGAAGCTCGGCAGTGACCGGCACCGCGTGCGCATCAAGGGCGACCTGAACCCGGCCTGTCGCTTCATCTTCAAGGAGCTGATGGACCGCTACGACGGCAACTGGTCCAAGGTCGTCTCCGGGCACATCCGGGTGAAGCGGCTCATCCTGAGCGAGCAGGACCGCATCGGCATCGGCACCTTCCAGCCGAAGGACGAGAAGAACCAGGACTCGACCGAGCTCACCGGCGACATCAACTACCGGAAGATCGCCGAGTACGGCTCCGACTCGGACCCGCGCGCGTTCAACTTCGACGGCGAGTTCAACGTCGCCAACCGCGGCATCATCGAGTTCGTCGAGGTCCTGAAGCTCGACGTGGCCTTCCTCTACGACCTCCTGGGCGCGACCCAGGAGCAGAAGGTGAAGCCCAAGAAGTTCGCCCAGACGGACATCGACGAGGTGATCATCGGCCACACCAACGAGGCCGAGTACAAGCGGCTCCTGAACAACGAGTTCATGGAGGCCCTCCGGGACCGGACGATCAAGATCGACATCCCGTACATCACGAAGGTCTCCGAGGAGATCAAGATCTACCAGAAGGATTTCTCGGCCGAGAAGCTGCGGGGCAAGCACATCGCGCCGCACACCCTGGAGGTCGCGGCGATGTGGGCGGTGATGACCCGGCTCGAAGAGCCGAAGAAGCACCAGCTCTCGCTGCTCCAGAAGATGAAGCTCTACGACGGGAAGATCCTGCCGGGCTACACCCAGGACAACGTCAAGGAGCTGCGCAAGGAGTCCAACCGCGAGGGCCTCGACGGCATCTCGCCGCGCTTCGTGCAGGACAAGATCTCCAACGCGCTCGTCCGCGAGGGGACCGAGGGGTACATCAACCCCTTCATGGTCCTCAACGAGCTGGAGAAGGGCTTGAAGCACCACTCGCTCATCAGCGCCGAGGACCAGCGCAAGAAGTACAACGACCTCATCGGCGTGGTGAAGGGCGAGTACGACGAGATCGTGAAGAACGAGGTCCAGCGCGCCATCAGCGCGGACGAGGAAGCGATCGCCCGGCTCAGCGCGAACTACATCGACAACATCCGCGCCTACCTGATGAAGCAGAAGGTGAAGAACCGCTACACCGGCAAGGACGAGGAGCCGGACGAGCGCCTGATGCGGTCGATCGAGGACAAGATCGACATCCCCGACTCGCGCAAGGACGACTTCCGGCGGGAGATCCTGAACTTCATCGGCCACCTCGCCCTCGAGGGGAAGAAGTTCACCTACGACACCAACGACCGCCTGCGGCGCGCGCTCGAGATGAAGCTCTTCGAGGACCAGAAGGACTCGATCAAGCTCTCGAGCTTCGTCTCCAACGTCATCGACAAGGAGACGCAGGACAAGATCGACGTCATCAAGAACCGCCTCATCAAGTACTACGGGTACAACGAGGCGAGCGCGACGGACGTGCTGGCCTACGTGGCGAGCATCTTCGCGCGCGGCGACGTGAAGGACTGAGTTCCGAGCGTGTACGAAGACCTCTACGAGGTCGGTGGCGCGGCCTCGGAGCCCACCAACGGGTGGGCGACGTACACCGGAGCGGTCCCGGCCAAGGTCACCATCGGCGCCCTGGCGTCGATGCTCGCATGGCACATCGTGGTCTTCGTCGGGAAGCTCCTCGCGGCCGGTTCCTTCGGCCGGCCCGACGCCGGCGTCTGGTCGTCCCTGGGGAGCCTGGCGCTCTTGGCCGTCACGGGGGTGGCCTTCCTCGTGTGGTTCTTCCGCGCCTACCAGGCCACGGCGGCCGCCGAGAACACGCTCTACCCGCCGGACCAGGCCGTCTGGTCCTTCTTCGTCCCGCTCCTGAACCTCGTCCGCCCGTACCAGATCGCGGCGGACATGTGGCGCAAGACGGACCCGGCGGGGGCATCGGGCACGTCGCCGCTGCTGCTCGCGTGGTGGGTGCTCTGGTGTCTGGGACGCGCCTGCCCCTTCTTCCTGGCCACCTCCATCGCGGACGCGCAGGACATGCGCTCCCCGGTCTTCACCGTGGCCGGAGTGGCGGAGATCGCTTCCGCCGTCGCGGCGATCTTGGTCGTCCGCACCCTGGACGCGCGCATCCGGACGCTGCAGGGCGCTGGGGTCCAGCCGGCGACCTTCTGATGGGAGATTCGGGGGCGCCCGCCGTAAGAGGCGACGTGGCCCTCCGACTCCTCTGTCTCGCGTCCATCTTCCTCGTCGCCTGCGGTGACGACGTCGGCGTGGATGCCGACGCCGGATCCGCGGATGGCGGCGCGGTCCGGGACGCGGAGCCCTTCGACGCGGGGGACGCCGAGCCGCGCGGTGACCTCGGGGCGAGCGACCTGGGCCCGGTCGACCTGGGCCCGTTCGATCTCGGCGCGCCGGAGGACGCGGGGGCGGGGACCGACGCGGGTCTCGACGACCTCGGCGCCGACGGCGGCCCGCCCGACCTGGGCCCCCC
>DCLA01000019.1:138398-143530 GCA_002320815.1 Myxococcales bacterium UBA1660 | reverse complement strand
CGAGCGGCGTCCTTCCGAGCGGCGCCCTTCCGGGGCTGGCGCTCCGCCGGGCGCGACCGCGCTGGGCTTGCTCGGCGGGAGCCGCGGGCCCAACCTGGGGCTCGTGCTCCGTTGGCTCGCCCTGGCGCTCATCCGCCTCTACTGGTGGACCCTCTCGCCCCTGATCGGGCGGGTGTGTCGCTTCGAGCCCTCGTGCAGCCGCTACACCGCGGTGTGCATCGAACGCTTCGGGTTCTTCCGCGGGGGGTGGCTCGGAACCAAGCGCATCTGTCGCTGCCACCCCTTGGCCGAAGGCGGCTACGATCCTCCCCCGGACTCGCTGACCCCGGGCGCCCCCGAGGTCGCCGAGCCCTGAGCTCGCGGCCCCCGAGCCGGGATCAGAGCGGAAGCACGTGGCTCGCGTCCAGCCGGTAGAGGCTGGTCACGTAGCCCTCTTCGTAGGCTTCGCTGGCCTCGAAGCGCCCGAAGATCTGCACGCCCTGGTTCTCCATCTGGCGCACGTTGCGATCCATCTCGTCCGAGACCCGAACCACGATGGCTTCGTTGATCTCCGGTGGGGCGCCGAAGCAGCAGCTCCAGAGCGACTGCACCAGCAGATACTGGTTCTGCTCGAGCGCGATGAGGTAGCCCCAGGCCTTGGTGTTCTGCCCGTCGAGCGCGCGCACCTCGGCGGGGAGCTCGGCGCCTTCCTCGTAGGGGAAGCCCTTGAGCAGTGGCCAGGCGGCGTCGACCCACTCGCCCTCGGGGATGGCGACGTCGGCGTTCTCGACGCGGCCGCCCAGGCTGATCACCAGGGTCCGCGCCATCATCCGCGCCTGGCCGGCGATGGCCTGCTCCTGCAGCGAGCTCAGGCCTCGGTTCCCGTCGGCCTCCGCGGCCCGGGCCACGATGGCCCCGATGGCCTTCAGGGACTCGGCGTGGCGGCTCTCGTCGTCCCCCAGGTCGTCCTCGGCCAGGATGGCGGCCATCTCGGTGGCGACGGTGTCCTCTTCGACCATCTCGTCGCCGGCGGCTTTGCGGATCACGTCCTCGAGGATCCCGGCGAGGCGGGCCTGCGCGCTCGCTTCGTCGACCTCCTCCGGGCGCTCGGCGCGGAAGGTCGTGGGCTGGAAGTTCCGCGTCATCTCGTCCGTGCACCACAAGGGCGCCGTCATCAGGACGCCCAGGCCGACGAAGATCGCGCCGCGCATGAGCTTGTCGATCGCGTTGCGCTTCACCTTGGGCTCGGGCGCGCCGGCGGCGGAAGTGAGCTGCGCGGGCGCGGAGGGCTCGGTGGGCGCGGCGCGTTCGGGGGACGGGGATTCGGACTCGGACTCTCGGCTCATGATCAGGTCGGGCGCAGGTTCTCGGCGACGTCGGTGCGGTAAGCCTTCCACGCGGGCCCCAGGCCGGCCAGGGCGCCGCCGACCACCACCAACGCGATGACCGCGAGCTCGGCGGGGACGAAGGTGAGGGCCGCCGGCCGAAAGCCGGCGGTGGCCTCGACGCGGCTCGCGCTCACGGCGACGAGGAGGTGACCCAGGGCCACGCCGGCGAGGGCGCCCAGCGCGGTGATGGCCATGGCTTCGGTGACCACCGAGCCCAGCACCCAACGGCGGGGCGCGCCGATGGCGCGGAGGATGGCCACCTCCCGCCGCCGCTCGTTCATCGAGTTGTAGAGGGCGACCAGCACCGAGAGGACCCCGACGACCACCACCAGGATGGCGACCAGGAGGAAGAGGACGTCGACGCTGCCCACGATGGCGAAGAGGTTGCGCACCTCCTCGTGGACGTCGGCGACCTGGATCTCGGGGCGACGGTTCAGGCGCGAGAGCAGCATCACCTTGTGGACCCCGGGCCGCGGGAACACGAGCACCGCGCTGAGCCCGGGCTCGCGGGTCCCGGGGAGGAGCGCGCCGCCGCGGTGGTCTTCGATGGCGAAGAAGCTGTCCAGGGGGATGAGCACCAGTCGGTCGACGGCGGTGTCGGTGGGCTTCAGGATACCCACGACCTCCCAGAGGTGCTCCTCGTCATGGACCCGGCCGCCCTCCACGCCGTGGGTCGGCTCGATGCGATCCCCGACGCGGACGCCCAGCGCGCGCGCGACCTCGGCGCCGACGACGGCTTCGAAGCGGTCGTCGTCACCCTGGTGTTCCTCGCCGTCCCGGTGGTCCTCGCCGTCCTCGTGGTCCTCGCCGACGTGCCCCGGGTCCTCGCCGAGCTCGGCCCCGAGCGCGGCCAGGGTGGCGTCCAGGCGCGCGCGGTCGAAGTGGAAGGGGCGCCCCTCGGCGAGCTTCGCCGCCCCCTCGCCGGCGGGCTGCGGCGAGCGCCGATCGAAGAAGGCGTCGGTCGTCGCCACCACCCGGTAGCCGCGGAAGGCGTCGCCGACGGCGTAGGGCACGGCGAGGGCCACCGAGTCGTCGGCCTCGAGCTCCCACCAGACGCGCATGGGCATCAGGCCTGGCGCGTCGTCCACATGGTAGATGGCGCTGAGCACGAGCTGGAGCGCCGAGCCGGGGGCGCCGACCACGATGCCGTAGCCACGGCCCGGCGCCTCGTAGTGCTGAGCGAGCGCGGCCTGCAGGATCAGGATGGCGGTCACCAGCATCGTACCGAGCGCCACGCCGAGCGCGGTGAGCGTCGAGCTGAGCGCGCGCAGCTGGAGGTTGCGCCACACGAGACCCAGCAGAGTCACGATGGGGCTCCCCGGAGCGGACCCTCGTCGAGGGACAGGACGGTCTGGAAGCGATCCCGAACCCGGGGCTCGTGGGTCACGAGGAGCAAGGTGGCGCCCGCTTCCTCGACCACTTCGTCCAAGAGGTCGAGGACCTCGTCGGTGCGGCGCTCGTCCAAGCTCGCGGTGGGCTCGTCGGCCAGGACCACCGCCGGCCCGGAGACCAGCGCCCGGGCGATGCCGACCCGTTGTTGCTCGCCGACCGAGAGTGTCCCCGGGCGCGCGGTTCGCCGGTGACCGAGCCCGACCCGCTGGAGCAGGGCCTCCGCTCGGTCCCGCGCCTCGCGCCTGGTCGCGCCGCCCAGGGTCGCGGCCAGGGCCACGTTCTCGGTCACGTCCAGGGCCTGCAGGAGCTGGGCGCTCTGGAAGACATAGCCCACGTGGCGGGCTCGGAAGCGGTCGCGGACCGCCTCCGGGAGAGCGAAGAGGTCGGTGTCGCCGTGCCAGACGCGGCCGGCGCTCGGCCGGACCAGCCCCGCGAGCACGTGGAGGAGGGTGGTCTTCCCGCTGCCCGAACCGCCGACCACGCACGCCCGGGCTCCGGCGGCCAGGGTGAGATCCCCGAGGTCGAGCGTGTCCGCGCCGTTCGACCGGCTCGCGAACGAGACGCGCAGCGCTTCGGCTCGGATCATCGCCGCTCGTGCTGGCATGGGCCCCGGCGCTCGGCAATGCGCGTGGGATGACTTTTACCCCATCTTGGGAGATGATAGAGCCTGCGCCGTTCCGATGGCCCACATCTCCGGAAAGCTGATCGAGACCACCCGCGACGCCGGAAGGCGTTGTGGTCTTCCGACCGTGGCCGCGGAGCGCGGCTTGAGCTTCGAGGGCAAGCGCCCTGCCTCGGCGGTCGCATGGACCGAGGTGGTGACCTATCTCGAGCGCCTGACCGCGGGCATGAGCCCCGAGGAGATCGAGGCTTTCGGGCGCGAGACGGTGGAGTCCAATGCGTTCCTCATGCTGGGCGCTCGGGTCCTCCCGACGCCCCGGGTCGCCACCCGGGTCCTCTGGCGCGCGGCGGAGCGGGTGGGATCCCACCTGAGCTGGACCTCCGAGGTCGTGGCCGGCGGGCTCCTGCTGCGGTGTGAGCTCGCCCCCGAGGTCCCCGAGGGCAACGAGCCCTTCTTCCGGATCATCATCGGCCAGCTCGGCCACTTCCCGGTCTTCTTCGGGGCCCAGGCCGCGCCGGTCGAAGTGCGGGATATCGGGCCCCGCGGGCTGGTCGCCAAGCTGGCGCTGCCCGCGACCGCCCTCGACCGGGCCTTGGAGGCCGGTCGCCGAGTTCTCGATCGGGCGAGCTCCGAGTTGGTCGAGCTCCTGCGCACGGAGTACAGCGTGGCGACCGACGGGTCTTCGGTGCCGCCCGAGCTCCTGGCCGAGAAGCTGGGACTCACTTTCACCGAGACTCGGATCGCGCTCCTGCTGGCCGACGGCTTGGACCTCAAGGAGATCGCGCGGGAGCTGGAGATCTCGGTGCACACGGTGCGCAGTCACCTGCGCGCGGCCTACGCCAAGACCGGCGCGAACTCCCAGGCGCGCCTCGTCGGCTTGGTCTTGCGGGAGATCGGCTCCGACGCCGACCGTTGACGGCGCTGGGCCACCGGAGCAGAAAGGCTCCATGAGCCTCGACGCCATCGCCCTCCTGCGCCTCTCCACCGACCAGCTCGCCCAGGCCCTTCGGGTCGAGGACGAGACCGAGGAGGGCATCGTCTTCCGGGTGACCGGCCGCTCGCTCTCCGCCCGCACCCTCGAGGACGCGACGGCGCTTCACCTCGCCCTCCGCTTCGACACCCCAGAGGCCACGCTGGGGTCGGTCTTGCGGCGCGACCTCGGCGACTTGATCGAGGTCCACGGGGACCCGCGAGGGGTCTTCGTCTTCCCGAGCGTGGCTCAGGTCGAGGCGACCACCTACGAGGCCGCTCTCGAGGAGCTCGGCGAGGGCGGGATGTGGATCACCGTCCCCGCGCCCGCCGACGCTCGGGTCGGACCCGCGGACGCGATGGGCATCTTCCAGGGGCTCGCCGCGGGTATGGGGCCCGACATGTTCCGGCAGGTCGAGGCGATGCTCGGGGGGACCGCCGGCGGCGAGGACGACGAGGATGACGAGGACGGCGAGGCGATGCCCGGCGGGCTCGCCGAGCTGGCGCAGGGGCTGCTCGCCAACGAGGAGATGCGCGGGATGATCCAGGGGCTCGCCGGCCAGCTCCTCGGGGGGAAGGGCGCGCCCGAGGATCTCTTCGGCGCGGCGCGCGAGATGGCCGAGAAGGCCGACCCCGAGCTCCTGGCCAAGGCCGGCGCGATGAAGGGCGCCATCGACCCGGACCAGCTCGCGGGCCTCGCCGGGAGCCTGGGTCTCGCCTTGCCCGACGACGAAGACGAAGACGAAGAGGACGAAGATTAATCTCCGTCATTTCCTTCTCAT
>DCLA01000019.1:137786-138108 GCA_002320815.1 Myxococcales bacterium UBA1660 | reverse complement strand
GAGGGCGACGACGACGACGACGCCTGAGCGCTGCGCTCAGCGCAGCTCGGTGCGGAGCGTGCCGCCTCCCGCGAGCGCGGCGTGTTCGACCCGGGCCCGCTCGAGCGGCGCGCCGTCGAAGGCGAAGCCGTCCACGGTGAGGCTCCCGTCGTGGCTGCCGGGGGCATCGAGCACGAGGTCACCGCCGGGTAGGTGGAGCGTGACCTCGGTGAAGAAGGGCGCCGAGAGCAGGTAGTGGGACTCGCCGGTGATGGGGTAGATCCCCAGCATCGCGAAGGCCAGCCACGCGCTCATGGTCCCCGAGTCGTCGTTGCCGGGCAGA
>DCLA01000019.1:137017-137476 GCA_002320815.1 Myxococcales bacterium UBA1660 | reverse complement strand
CCCGAGTCGTCGTTGCCGGGCAGACCGCGCGGCCCGGTCCCGTAGAGGTGGCGCGCGACCCAGCGCACGTGCTCGGCGGTAGTCGAGGGGTCGTCCATCGCGGCGTAGATCCAGGGGGCGTGGATGTCCGGCTCGTTGCCCTGCCAGTATCCCGCCGGCGGCAGCGTCGGCGTGGGCTCGGCGTCGTCGAAGAACTCGTCCAGCCGGACTCGCGCGACGTCCCAGCCGCCCATCTGGGCGATCAGGCCCTCGAGATCGTGGGGCACGTACCAGAGGTACTGCCGCACGTTCCCCTCGGCGTAGTAGTCGGGCCAGTCGGTGAGGCGCTCGACCTCGGCGAAGGTCCCATCCGAGTGGCGCCCGACGAGGAGTTCGAGCTCGGGGGACCAGAGGTTCTTCCAGTTGCCGCTACGTTCCCGGAGCGCCGCGGCGTCATCGGCCGCGCCCGCGGCTTCGGCG